>NZ_CDRUHA020000079.1:0-4945 GCF_977063405.2 Legionella stuttgartensis | reverse complement strand
AAGAGAAAGGTTTTTCTCAAGAGGGTTTTGCCAATTTCATCGAAATGAATCGGGGTTACTACGGGACTGTGGAACGTGGCGAAGCCAATATAACCATTTTAAATCTTCTAAAAATTCTTAAAGGATTAGATGTCACACCAAATGAGTTGTTCCCGCCCTCAACTTATGTGAGCTTGAAGAGGAAAATAACTAAAAACTCAGCCTCATAAACCATGATGAGTAAGGGGCTAATCTAATGCTTGATAAAGAAGTGGAAAATTGAAATAAAAACCCATGTAAAAAATGCCTGCAGGATAAGGAAAATTAATAAAGTTATAACAAAAGTACTTGTCTTCGTATACTCAATATTTTCATACGATATCAGGCATTAATTATCACTAATAATGAGTGTTCATTGGATCATTTCTAATGGTGTCAATGCCCATGTCTGTGGTGATGATAGCCACCAAATCGCTTCTTAACTGGCATGTTACCTTTTGAATCATCTTAAAATTTCTTCATAAAAGAATGGTAGAATCTTCGCAATAATTAAATACCCTACTTATCGTCTTCCTTAACTCCAACATCTATTCACATCCTTGGCAGTGAATTCAAATAATAATTTGAACTTATATTAAGCTTGGGGAGGTATAGATTCCCTATTCCAAAAGACAACTGATTTTTTCAACAAGTAGTCATGACTGGCACTGCGTATTTCTAAACGGTGCTATATTATATAAATGATTTATAAAATGAGGTGGGTTGTTTTTATATTGATTCTCTCTCACTTTATTTCATTGCAAGGAGCATAGATATGCCAAAGCAGAGACTTATTAAAGCAGTTATTGGGATAATGAGCGCGATACTTTTGTTGATCTCTTGCGCCCCATCAACAACGACCAATAATTCACACCGTGTTTCTCATACTTATGAAGGACACAACACGGGAGGAATAGGTTGGCATTAACATGAACAAGTATGTTTTTTGCTTTTCATCCCCTGTTCATGTAGTGCTATAGTAGGATGTTCAGTCCAAACAATTCATTGAAAAAATAATAAGGAGATTTCATTATGTTAAAAAGGAATGCGTTCATTTTATTGGCCGCTTGCAGCTTGGTTGCCACGCCACTCTTCGCAGAAGATATGCCTTCTGGTTCTCAAATGAATAATATGGGAATGCAAAGCTCTAATCAGCAGTCAACCCAACTGCAAGACGAAATGAAGCAAATGCAAGAAGCACTAAAACAAATGCAGGAGATGCATGATAAGCTTATGAATGCAAAAACAACGGAAGAAAAGAAATCGTTGATGCAAACACAAATGCCCATGATGGAAGAAGGCATGCACACCATGCAAAAAGGCATGAAGATGATGCAAAGTATGCACGATGATACAGCAAAACAACCCGAGATGATGGATCAACGTATGAAAATGATGCAAATGATGACGCAAATGATGCAGATGATGATGGATAGGCAAATGATGGGATGTCCCATGATGAAAAACCAATAACTCCTCTATAAGAGAGGCCTATCCTAGGGTAATTGACTCAAATCACCTGAGCTCTTATGAGATGTCTAAGAGCCCTATTGTCAGTAGCCCATTAAGATTGGCCTATTCAGAGCCTACCTATTTCATTGAACTCTATAAAGGGATGGTTTGGTGTATCATCATATAACCCAGTGACATGGGTGTGCAGATTGATGAGACCTCCTACATAGCTTTTGTTTTTTAGATTTGAGGCGGGCTGTTATTAATTAGCATTTTGCTCTCTGTTTTCAAACTCTGTTATATTAAAATTCCATAAAGTGATGTAAAAATAGAGAGAATAGGACGACACCTAATTCATGGGTCATGAATACAATTGGAAAATGATGGATAAAAACACGGCTGTTGCTCAAAGTCATGGAACTCCCATCGGCAGGATAATCGAAATCAATGGCCCTGTTGTCAGGATACATTGTGATGTACTGCCTCCTTTGCATCAATCTCTTAAAACTTACACGGACAGTGATGAATACATTTTGGAAGTGTGTCAGCACCTTGATGAGCATCATGTGAGAGCCATCACGCTCCACCGTGCCTCAGGATTGCAAAGAGGTTTAATAGTTTATGACCAAGGCACTTCGTTACAAATTCCCGTTTCAAAAGAATGCTTGGGCCGCCTTTTAAATATTTTTGGTGAGCCGTTAGACGGCGGCCCACCATTAGAAACCAATGAATATCGTGATGTTCTAGCCAAATCAGAACCACTTCAAATGACGAGCACTCAAGAAACCATTCTTGAGACAGGAATTAAGGTCATTGATTTACTTTGTCCCTTCGTCAGGGGCTCTAAAACGGGATTGTTTGGTGGTGCAGGAGTTGGAAAAACCGTACTCCTGATGGAATTGATGCATGCCATTATTCAATTGCATCAAGGAACCTCCGTCTTTGCTGGTGTTGGCGAGCGTATTCGGGAGGGACATGAATTGTGGCATGAGATGAAATCCGCAGGCGTAATGGATAAAACCCTCATGGTGTTTGGTCAAATGGACGAATCACCGGGAGTGCGTTTTCGCACAGGGTTATCGGCATTAACTTATGCGGAATATTTGCGTGATACGTTGGGCCATGAGGTTCTTTTTCTTGTGGATAATATTTATCGTTTTGTGCAAGCCGGCAGTGAAATTTCAGGCCTACTCGGCCGAATGCCGGCCAGTGTCGGTTATCAACCCACCTTAATGACTGAGATAGCGGAACTTGAAGAGCGCATGACATCGACTGCCAAAGGAGCAGTGACTTCGGTACAAGCGGTTTATGTTCCGGCTGATGATATGAGCGATCCGGCGGTGACCGGGATTATTACTCATTTGGATTCCATCATCGTACTCTCTCGCGCACAAGCAGGCAAAGGCATTTATCCCGCCGTAGATCCCTTAGCTTCCAAGAGTCAATTTATGGATAAAATCCTATTGGGCGAGCGACACTATTCCATTGCACAAGCCGTACGAGAACACCTTGAACATTATCAAGAATTAGAAGACATGATTTCTATGATGGGGATTGAAGAGCTTTCTCCTAAAGACCGTGCTATTGTGTTAAGAGCACGTAAACTGCAGCGCTATCTTAGCCAACCCTTTCATGTCACCAAGCTTCAAACAGGAATGGAAGGGAAATCGGTTTCATTAGAACACACATTAACCGATTGCGAATCCTTTCTAAGAGGCGATTACGATGAATTTTCAGAAGAAGAGTGTTACATGAGAGGTGCCATGGATAAAGGGAGATAACGACGGACATGGAGCTTTTTACTATCCATCTTAAGAGTGCCACACAATATGAAAAAATCGATAAGGTCATCAGTTTTGTGGGTGAGGATGCTTCTGGGCAATTTGGAATTTTAGCTCATCATAGCCGAATGATGACGTGCTTAAAATTCGGCTTGGCCTGGTTTCGTGATGAAAATCAAGAGACGGAATACTTAGCATTGCCAGGTGCCGTGGTTTATTTCATTGACAATCAATTGCATATTGCGACACGACATTATGTGCGCCATAAAGAATACCAAGCCATACAAAGGGTCCTGGCGGAAGAATTACATTGGGAAGAAAACAATCTATTGCGCACTAAAGAAAGCGTGCATCGTTTGGATGAAGAAATGTTAAAGCGTTTATGGGAATTAAACCGGCAGAACAGCTATGGAATTTAAAAATTCAAACAAGGAACTGGAACAACAAGTGAAACGAAACGTCCGCAAAATCAATAAAGCTAAAAAGGGAAAATCAACGTTATTAGCCCAAACAGTTTACCTGGGTACTTTAGGCTTTGTTTTTGTGTTACCCATCATTGCAGGAGCCTATCTCGGGGTTTGGCTCGATGAGAAAATAAAAGGGTATTCCATGAGTTGGACCATCAATTTAATCCTCCTTGGGGTGATTATTGGTGCCATTAACGTGTATCTTTTAATTAAGGACTAACCGTGGGAGAAGAAGGATTCTTAGCGCATTTTGCCTTTTCAATCGGTGGATTACCCATCACACAAAGCGTCTTAACCACGTGGTTCATTATGATCTCCTTATTCATCATGGCATGGAGTACCACTTACAAATGCTCTCTCCTACAGCCAAGCACGTACCAACTCCTTTGGGAGGGTGTTTTGAGCACCATGTACGATGCGATAAAAGAAGTATTGCCCAACCACGTTGAGTTGATATTTCCTTTTGTAGCCACCTTGTGGATTTTTATCCTTGTTTCCAATTTAATCGGTGTTATCCCGGGATTTTATTCACCAACGGCGGATTTATCGGTGACGGCATCCCTTGCGATAATAACTTTTTTATCGGTACACTGGTTTGGAATTCGTGCCGAGGGGTGGCGAGAGTATTTGAAACATTATATTAAGCCAACTCCTTTTTTATTGCCTTTTCATTTAATCAGCGAAATCTCTCGAACCTTAGCATTGGCCGTCCGCTTGTTTGGTAATATCATGAGCTTGCAATTAACCGCCCTGATTGTCCTCATGATTGCCGGATTTTTAGTTCCTATTCCAATACTCATTTTACATATTATTGAAGCCATCATCCAAGCGTATATTTTTGGCATGCTGGCCTTAATTTACATTGCTGGGGGCATTCAAGCCCATGAGCTTAAAAGCCAAGGAGAATCGTTATGAATGACATAAGTTGGTTTAGTTTAGCGTCAACCGTTATTGCAGCAATAGCCATTGCCATAGGAACTATAGGGCCAGCTCTGGCCATGGGGCGCGCGATTAGTCACGCCTTAGATGCTTTGGCAAGGCAACCTGAAGCCGAAAAATCCATCACCAGAACCTTATTTATTGGTTTGGCCATGATCGAGTCGTTAGCCATTTATTGTTTGGTGATTGTTTTGATTATCCTCTTTAGAAATCCATTATTGTCTTATTTTGTAACGCAACAGGGATAAAACCAATGGAACTCTCTTGGACCACTTTTTCATTAGAACT
>NZ_CDRUHA020000078.1:0-4966 GCF_977063405.2 Legionella stuttgartensis | reverse complement strand
CATTAGTCCCTTTATTTTAGATGAGTTTTCTGTCTTGGTCTTTTTGTAAACTTCTTGGGGTATTTTCTGGTGAAACTTTATTGATGGCCTGCGCCATTTACTAGCGGGTTATTAGCACTGTCTACACGGCTTGAGCAGCCTCATTATTTTGTCGCCATTATTGATGCGATTAATTAGAGTTCGTTGCTTTAATAATGATAATTTCTGAAATTTAATTAAAAATCCTGGATGCAAGTAATTGCTATGCTGGTTTTATTGTGGGGTTAATGATGAGTGGCCCTGTCTTTATTTCTTATAACTAATTTCTCCAATCAAAATATAGATAAATATCGTATTCTTTGCCTATCGAGCTTTATCTACCTGATTTTAGAATTAATCAGACTTTTCATAGATCATTGTGGGTTGTTTAAATTCGATGGCCTCCCCACCAACATTCTCCTGATTTCAAAATAAAAACTTATTTAATATAATATGCTTTATCTTTATTGTATAAATTTAGAAATTTTTTCCTTAAATTCCAATTATTGTTTTAAGGATTTCTTCTAACTCTTTCAGTCCCTCTGCAGGTAGTGATGAGGTAAAGTGCTCTTCATTAATTAATGAGATTATTTTATTAGTATCTTTACACTTAAAACCTGTCGGCAAATAATCTTCCAATGAACCTTTTCGTAGAATAAAACAATTACGTTCCTTTAGTTCATTTATAAAATCATCAATAACTTTTTCTTCATCTGAGTTTAAATCTTTTCTAATTTTTTGATGACGAATATTTAAATAGTCGCGAAAATTCTGTAAGTCTTCTAAATTTGTAGTATCTATCGCATCATCAAGCATTTTAATCAATTGTATTCCATCCATACTCCCAATCTGGCACAAAGACTCTCTAAGTTTTTTATAGTCTGGGGTTAAAAGCTTTTTAATATCTGATGAGCCTATGTTTAGAGCATAATCCAAATCTGCTATTATATTGCTTTTAATGCACAATAGTTGAAGCAGTTTACTATAATGTTCAAAACTTGATTTACCTCCTACGTCTATAAATTCAATTATTTTAGAGTTTGAAGTTAATCCAGAGTTCTCATTCGCTACATTAAAATGATTAAATAGAGCCTTAAAAAATATACGATCTGACTGTCCTTCTACCAAAGTAACCTCATCCGCAAAAAAGATAACTTCATTATTTTGACTATTAATCATCTTCAAGAGTTGTTTGGCCTCTGGTAGGTCATCTTTATTTAAGCGAACAATCTGGCTTTGAACTTTATTATTATAAACCCTAGATACATATTCTATAGAATGAGGAGTTATAAAGGATGGGGAATGAGTGGAAATTATAAACTGATTACCTGTGTCTTTAGACAATTTAATAAAGAGGTCAAATAATGACTTTTGCCATTGTGGATGAAGGTGAAGTTCAGCTTCATCAATAATTATTATTGCATCAGACACGTTTAAAAAATAAATAGTGAATAAATAGGTCAATAACTCAATTTCTCCGGAAGAAGCTGAACCTATCGGAAACTCTATTCCATTTTTTTTAAGTTTTAAATCGTAATGATTTCTATTAGAACTAATGCAAGATATATCCCAGCTATATCCCATATTCTCTAAAAACGCATCGAGTTCTTTAATATGTTCTTCCTTCTTTAAATACTCCATTGGTTTTATATGGGTATCTAAAAGACGGCGATATTTTTGAATTATTTGTCCAATAGCAAAATTAATGATTTGAGAATTAGAACGGGAAGTAGTTGATCCAACTTGTTTATTTAATTCATATTCATCATATTGATGCAATTCTATATCAGTTTTGAAATTTAACCCTCGATTAGCTGATAAAAATAAAAAAGGAGTTACAAGAGGTTTTTCATGGTATTCATCCTGAATCTGCGCATATCTTTCATAAAGCGATAAATAAGTGTGAAAGAATCCAGCTCCTTCTTTATTTTCAGAAGTAGGAATAAACGTGTCATCTCTAAGTTCAAATTTAAATTTTTCTCCAGGTTGAATTAAATTTAAATCCCATTTTTCTGTTAGGGTAGATAGACCTGCTTCTTTATACTTATAACCTGGAATTTCCTCTAAGCGTTTTGCATTACGCTTCATTTCCTCCATTTTTTGTATATCTTCCTGGGTGCACTCAATTTCTATTTCAATAAATTGAGGTCTGTTTGTTCCTAAGCTATGAGGCTCTAGAATCATTTCCTTAAGCTTTTCATTAAAACGATATTCAAATTGCTGGGATGTATTTGATTCTTGTTGATATTGAGAGCCATACAAAAACTTCCTTATTACAATAACTAATATATCTAACAGATTTGATTTTCCTCCACCATTTGGTCCAATAATGATAGAAATATTACTATCCAAAATTAATTCAGCTTTATTTAAAAAACTTTTTATATTTTCTACAGTTAATTTGCAAATCCGCATTTTTATCCAATGAAATATTTATATTTAGGCTGTTGATACTTCCATTATGATTGTAAACAACTCGAAATTTTTTACCCAATTAGCGCTAGCTAGCTTTCCGTAATGCTTCTATTACCGCATGCGGATTTCTATCAATAACAGTTAAATAAGCTCGAGTAGGCCCTTCAGGTAATCGCTCCCCTCTTTCCCACTTTTCTACTGTTCGTATGCTAAATCCAAATTCCTCTGAAAATTTCTGCCTACTCATGTGAAGCTTTTTCCGAATCGCGGACACATCTATTGCAGAGGGAACCTCTATTTTATGAGTTATTGCCCCATTTTTATTTTGTTTTGCATACTCTAAAGCCTCTTCAACTCCTTGAATTAAACTTTTTCCTAATTCACTCATGATTATTCTCCTTATAAGCGTCAACGATTTTGCCTATAATCGATTTAATAATATTTTTCTCTTCTTGTGTTAGATTATCTTTTTGGTTCTTTCCATAGACTGTTAATAAAAAAATGGGAATGGTTTGATCGTAATAATAGTAAATTACTCTTACCCCACCTCTCTTCCCTTTATTACTGTCTCCAGTCCATCTAATTTTTCTAACACCTCCAGTCCCGACAATCAAATCCCCTTGTAAAGGAAATTCGGCTATGTAATCTATAAAAGATTTTTTAGATTCCTCATCCATACATGATTGTGATTGCTTAATAAATTCAGGCAACTCAACAACAGTTTGTAATATTTTTTTTATTTTCATAATGAAGACTATAACCCCATTGGGGATATTTGTCAACCCCATTGGGGTTTTTTTACTGTATTGAAAACGGGGGTTTTCTTTACTTTGCTGATATTGGAAGATTTTACATTAAATTAACCTTAAGGCTAAAAACTGTCATAAATTTTTCAGTGACAATTACTGGCACAAGGAGATTAGAACCTATTTTCTTTTAATGTCAATAATTGTAGACAGGAGCTAGGTGATTAAGCAATTAAGAAGATCTTCTCGAGGAACAATGATCCTAATGGTGATATCATTGAATCTTAGACGTAATTACTGATTCAATTCTTTTGCATAAAATTTCTAAATGCTCGATATTTCCTCTTTTCTTTTCATAATTTAGAATTGCAAATGCAGGCTTATGGGCTCCAGATTTATTATCTAATTTAGGCCACTCTAAATAGGTTTCAAGATCCGGAGTAATATCTATTAAACCGTTTGAAAATTTATTGTTTTTATGTATTTCTTTTATTAACTCATTGAGCTGTTTGTGTTTTAAATTTTTATCGCTATCTTCATCATATATTGTGATAAAGTTTATACCTAATGCCTCTAATAGCAGCATAAATCTGGTAGTATTAAATTTACCCTCCGATTGAATTACTCCGCATCCCTCAGGTAGATCTAAAAGACCATCATCAATAAGACGTCTAAATAGTGATGCCTCTGTAAGTCCTTCAACTAATAAAACTAAATTTGAAAAAAATATTCCTGTACGCTCATTATCTAACCATAAAAAATATTTAATCCCTTCAATTAATAATTTATCTTCTTCAGCTAAAAGTTCATTTTTCCCTAGTATTGCTTCAAGCTGTTGTCTTGCTGAAAAAATTTTTAATTTTTTATCATCATCAATTTGGTATACTTCTGTATATAGACTGTCTCGTCTAATTCTCACTAAATTTGTAAGTTTATCCGTATTTCGGCTAACAAAGTGAGAGCTATGAGTAGAAGCAATAACTTGCATTATTGTTTCATTAGTTAAATCATTAAGATCCTTTGCTAGTTTTATTTGTTGGGGCGGATGTAAATAGGCCTCTGGTTCTTCAAATAAAAATAATGTTAAATTTAACGTTAACTCTTGAGGTTTTTGCTGTGTAAAAGAATGCTGAAATTCCGCTATTGTTTTAATGAGTGAAGCAATAAAATGTCTCTGGAAACCACTACCATACATTTCTACTCCATGCTTATTTACATCTCTATTTAAATCAAAAAGATGCCAATCTATTAAATTCTTTACTATAAATTTCAAATCTGGTGGAATAAAATCTATTTTGAAACCCACTCCCCATGGTTGTAACTCAGAGGAAATTTGGTTTGTAAATTTCTTTAAAGTGACTTCACTAGTATTCTCGTATTGAGTCATGTTTTCTGAAAAATCTTTGAATGACTTATGCAGTTGTTTAAAAGCATCGCTATTTGATGTGATAGAACTGAGTAAAATCTCCAAAATATCTCTTAAGGAAGACGCGCTACTTAATTTAGTATACTGATCTATTGAGCTAATAGCCGGTACATAAATGAGTTTACCTAGTCTCCCCTTTCTAATTTCACCCATGCTAAAAAAATTACTTCTTTCTAGTCGCCCATTATCATTATATTTGTAAATATAATTATTATTGTAATCAGAAGGTGCATGTGCTGTAGACAGTGCTAATAACCCGCTAGTAAATGGCGCAGGCCATCAATAAAGTTTCACCAGAAAATACCCCAAGAAGTTTACAAAAAGACCAAGACAGAAAACTCATCTAAAATAAAGGGACTAA
>NZ_CDRUHA020000077.1:0-5211 GCF_977063405.2 Legionella stuttgartensis | reverse complement strand
AACTCTTTTTCCTCATTGGCGAATAGGTATAGGGAAAAGCTTTGCTTGATGGGAGCCGTATGAGTCGAGAGGCTCACGTACGGTTCTGAGAGGGGCTGGCGGGGAAGTTCCGCCGGTCTACTCACCCAAATGTGAACTCAAAAAACTAAGTAATTAATATATGGAAAATATATAAATTATTTTAATTAAAATTAGTCACATGGGTCTTTTTTATCTTAAGCCATCATATTTTAATAAATTGTTAATAATGATTTGATAAAACTATACTTATCTTATGTTTGTTAGGTGCTTGTGTTATGCCAAAATTACTCTTAGATATTTTTAATATTATGGATAAGGCTCAACCCATAGGCGTGGTGGGAGCAATTAGACCTTTTAAGAATAATCCTCTTATTGTTAGTGCAGATCAACTTCACGTCTTATTATCACGACCCGACTGTTTAATTAAAACCTTAGACAAACCTTATAAAGTTGTGCGATTTCTTTTGCGATTTAATGGAGAGTTAGTGTTTGCAGCAGAAGGATATCCTTTTGCACATATTCCTGCGCACTACCAAATGGCTAGTATGAACCCTTTTGATGCTGTATGTATTTCAGCAGGAAATGCATTTTTTGATAAAAATAACAAACTTTGTGTTATTAACCACCAAAGTGGTGATTTTAGACCGTCGTTTAATTCACTACAATTCGCATTAAACGCATTTTCAAGATCGCACGTGCCAATGGAAAAAAAGATAACTGTTATGAGGCTAAATACTAATGGCGTCAATGAGCAAGATTATTCTATAAATGCTGAGGATATCAAAGACCCAACTCTGGACGCGGCCTCAAAGGATGTTTCATATGAATTACCAGTAACCACTACTCAGAATATTAACTATCAAAATAAATTAGAAGCATGTGCGCTACTTGGATTAACAATTACGCAGCAAATTAAACGATTAGAAAAGGGAGCCATTAGCCATGATCCCTATTGGATGAACAGTTCTAAAAAATTAAAGGCGATTATTAGTGCCCTTAACGAATTACCACCTCAAATAAATGAGGCTCAGTTGAAGTTAATTGTTAAAAATCCTAACACTCAATTGTATAAGGCTTTAAATATTCAACGTTTGTCACCAATGACGTTTTTTGGTCGACTAGGATGGAATAACGCAAAATCGTTGCAGTCAGTTAACGATGTTCTAACCAATAACCTGAATGTTTAGAAATTAATGTAACAAAATTTTGCATAAAGGTTACTTAGTTAAGGTATTCTTCATATTAAAGTGTTATAAATTATTCGGAATGATTAAATTAAAGAGCAATATAAATTATGACTAAAGCGCAAGAACAATTTGTAAGCCGTGATAAAGAGGACAGCCGAGACTTTAATGTTTGGTATCATAACGACGATACTCAGCGATTGGTCTGGGCCCTTTACCAGAAGGCCTTGAAACAGGACAGAGCACCTCTATTAAAACAAAAATATTTGGAACCCTACGTGTTTTTTGATGGGATAGACCATTGTTCTTTTACAGACCGTTCGCCTTTTAATGAAGTTATGAACGCAACTAAAGAAAGATTATTGCAATCCAATAAACTCTATTTGCCCATCATATTTAAGCCCGAATTAGGAGGCGCGCATTATATGGCTGGTATTCTTCGTAAAGAGAAAGATAATCGCGTAACGTTCTTTTTATTTAATCCATTAGGTTATCCAAACGAAGAAGCCAGAATTAAAGGGAAAAAAAGGCTGCAATTAGAAAGTACGAGCGCCATAGGTGATATGAAGTTGGTGATGTCTCCTCATACAGTACAAAGCCCTGTTAAAGATGGAACAAAGCTGGTTTCTTGCGGTCCCTTAAGTATAGCATTTGTGGGCTTTGCCTTGAATAACCCAGACTGGGTTGATAGTTTAGACGATGACTTTCGTATACCTGAGTTTTTATTGTTTTATAAAAATGCTGGCTTAACAGACTATGTGGAGGGAATAAAAAAAATAAGGCAATCTCATTACGAATTGTTGAGCAATGTTTCTGATGAGGATTTAAGCAAACAGCGTATTGAGGACTTTTATATAGAAGGAAATAAGTTCACCCTCAGTGCACTAGAAAAAGCATCGAAAACTTCTCAATCCTCCAACGAGGATAAAGATGAAGATTTGGAAGACGTATGGATGCAGCATCAAAGAGAGCAAGATCTAGAAGACCTTGAAGATGAAGAAAACGAAAATGATGAAGAAGCCGAGAATGATGAAGAAGGTGAAGAAATCGTTAGACATAATGAAGATAAAAGACCGCTTATAAACCCAGAGGTTAGGAAAGAGTCTTTGATAGCAACAACAAGCTCTAAATCTGAAGTTCCTTTCGCAAATCCTCTTACTAGCAGCAAACCAGTTCTGAATCTTTCAAAAAAGGGGATTAATGATGTGCTTAAAGAAGTTGATCGATTAGAGCGCAAAACCGGTTTTTTTAGCGACAGCGCCCATAAAAAAGCACAAGCTATTAAAGCAGCCTTGTTGAAGGCACAATGCTCTGCATTGATTGTTGACGTTCGTAAGGATGCAGAAGTTCGCAAAGCATTGGGCGATCATCGTATATTCAGTTTCTTTGGATTATTCAAGGCAAGATCATTAACGAATGTCGATCAGTCTTTACAGGATGAAGAAACGCGACTCAACGAATTAGTTTAAATTTCTCACTTTTTAAAGTTAAGGCATACAATGAAGATTGAAATAATCTTAGCAACAATAAGTGATTATCTAATTGTACAAAATCTGGCAAGCTATTATGTTTATGATCGAACTGGATATATGGGATGGTCATGTTCTGAAAACGGGATTTTTGAATGTATTGATTTTAAACACTACTTTGAAACTCCAAATGAAAAAGCCTTTATTGTTAAAGTCAATGATGAGTTGGCGGGATTTGTGTTGTTGGATAAAGAGCATCTCATTGAAGCAGTTGATTGGAATATGGGGGAGTTTTTTATTCTTAGAAAATTTCAAGGTAAAGGAGTTGCTACTCTTGTTGCTCATGACCTATTTAAAAAATACTCAGGAAAGTGGTCTGTCGCCGTCATGCCCGAAAATATAAAGGCGGTCAATTTTTGGCGCAAAGTGATTTCTGCTGTTACGATGAAAAACTATACCGAGGTTTTTAAAACAGAAGATGAACTAAAAACTCCTGAAAATCCCGATTCGTATGCAATGAATATTTTCATGTTTCATATTAAATAAAGACATAAATTAGAAAATGAGGGTAGTTTTCTTTGAACGAATTAGTAAGCATTATAATAGCAAATAAAGTCGGTTCATTTGCATTTAATCTGGGTCAAATTTGAGCTCTGTTTGTGGGTTAAATGGTTTATTATTGCGATACTCTCCAGGTATGTACGCTTTAGTCTTCATAATGTCTCTGGAGAAAGAGTGCTCAAAAAATATTATACCGAAAATAGTAAGTTTTAGTGCTCTCGATATGTTCTAAAAAAATAAAATATGCACTATAATTTAACATGATTGGCATTCATCTAATGCTTGGCTTTTTTGTGTTTTTATTTTATTAATTTTACAAGAAGTATCGATATGATTGAGGTAAATATTTGGTTGTCGACAGCAACTTTGTTAAAGAAGCGCATTAAGCACAAATTTTTTGGACCGCTTCTAGCATCCCACAAAAAAGGAGAAAATGTGGGGCATGTCAATTTCAATATAGAAATTGATGAACGCAATAAAGAAAATTTTGATTTTATTGAGCAACATGCAGCACCACTTAAAGTTAAAAAAACTTTGCGTGCTGTTCCGACTAAAACAACGTCTATAACCTATTCAAACGCAGAATCATCTCATTTGAAACCGATCACGGTAATGAGCGATCTGATCTCACACAGTTTTTGGCCAGAAGATAGGCCAACTAAAACAGAAACTATCAAAGGCAAAAGAGTTACGCCTGAATTTAGTACTCATGAAGAAGATATGGTTTCTGAGGATTCACTAACCACGCTGAAAATTTCACACCGCAAATCTGATTTAAATAATGTTCAGGACGAAAAGAAAAAAAATATTGATTTTTTTCTTGAAGTTTCAGATTTGGAAATTAGTTTAGAGAAACGTACAATTTTTACAAATGAACTGAACAAGCTACGTTTGGAAAAAGAGAATATAATAAGGCAACAAAAGCTATTAACAAGTTCTCACCAAGCCCAATTAAAAGATCTAAAAAAGCAATTAGTCAAGATGGAACTTGGTTTAGATAAAACAAAAGGTCAAATTACTGCTACAGAAAGAACTTTAAGCTATTTAAATAAAGTACAGCATCCTGATACAAAAACTAAAGAACAAACCATTCGACTTAATGAAAAACTAGTTAAATTGAGACAAGAGCGTGAAACTGAAATAAAGTCCCAACTTGAGGTAAGCGAATTAATTTCAAAATCGGAGCTTGCCTATAATGACGACATGCAGAAAGCTGAGAAAAATCTGCAACAAGTTGAGCTTGCAATCAATCATCATGTTGAAGAACTGCGAAAATTAGATATTATAATCGATGGACGTAATGAAAATGATTTAAAGCGGTTACAAGAACAAGCTCATCACCGCAAGCAATATACTTCCCGTAAAGAAGAGTTTATAAAAGGGCGTGACCTTACTGAGGGCAGACATGCTGACTACAGTATAACTTTGCCAACGGCTGAAAGTGGTTTACCTTGTTATATGGACGAAATCGCTATAATAAAGGCAATGCAAGAAGAGCGTGGGCAAAAGTATTCGATTGTTTTTAATAATTGCGCAAATAGTGCTAAGCGTTGTTTATTGGCAGGAATAGATGAAAATTTGAGAGCAAAATTAATGGAAACTGGTTTAAACAGCAAGTTTTTTGAGATTCGTAAAATTGAAACATGCCAATCATTACGTAAATGGGTAATGACACTTGAGAATAAATTAAATCAACTTAATTTTCTACCACTCGTACCTAAATCAAGTACTTAAGAAGGACTACTTCCATCGCGTGGTAGTTGAAAATTAGAATTTAGAGTATCTATTCTTATGGGATGACTCATCAAAAGCATCATCAACGTATGAAGAGTATCGGGAGGTGCGTGTTGGGTAGTGTTTAAATAACTGTGTCATCTCTTTTAACTTGTTATAATTTCAACACTTAAAAGAGGTGCCCATGAGTAAGAATAAAAAGATAGATTTATCCAATTTTGATTTCAATGAATTTAAGGCTG
>NZ_CDRUHA020000076.1:0-5320 GCF_977063405.2 Legionella stuttgartensis | reverse complement strand
AAAAGGGCTTAGATACCCTGGTGGTCTATGATGATTTGAGTGCTCATGCCAATAGTTATCGTGAACTGTCCCTTTTACTGCGTAGACCTCCTGGACGTGAAGCGTTTCCTGCGGATATTTTTTATCTTCATTCCCGTTTATTAGAGCGCTCAACCTGTCTTTCCCCTGAAATGGGCGGCGGCAGTATGACAGCACTTCCTATTATCGAAACCAAAGAAGGTGAAATGGCCACTTATATTCCTACAAATCTCATCTCAATCACCGATGGTCAAATCTTCTTTGATGAATCATTATTTTCTTCTGGATTTCTTCCCGCCATTGACATCACCCAATCAGTCTCACGAGTCGGTGGTAAAGCGCAGCATCCACAAATTAAAAAAGAATCCGGTCGAATGAAACTTGATTACCTGCAATTTCTTGATTTGGAACTGTTCACCCGCTTTGGGGCGAAACTGGATGCCAAAATGCAAAAGCAGATTCAAAAAGGGAGAATTTTAAGAGAAATTCTAAAACAAGAACGTTTTTCACCACTACCCATTGAATTTCAACTCGCATGGCTAATTGCTTACAATGAGGGTTTCTTTGACGAATTGAATTTAGAAGACATCCCCAAAATTCTCAAAAAAATAGAGGGAGAAATAAAACAGAGCACTTTATCCTTGGGAAACCCACGAGAACAATGGGAAAAAGCGATAAAAGAATGGCTAATGGCATAGAACGGACTCATTATCCACTCCAAAGCAATGAGTATCACTTAATACCCGGATGGTATCATGACGAAACGAACCAAACTCAAAGAACATCTTCATACTTTAGAAGAAATTGGCCACATTATGACGGCCATGAAAAATCTTTCTTTAATTGAACTGGGCAAAATCACTCAATGTCTTTCCATGCAGGACAACGTCATTAAAACCATTAGTGAGGTGAGTCATGATTTTTTAAGTTTCTATCCCATGCCCCCCATGAATCAACAAGAAAATCCTCCCTTAGTTTCTATTCTTATTGGCTCAGAACGCGGCTTTTGTGGTTCTTTTAATGATAATGTGCTTCATCAGTTAGACGTGCACAAAGAGCACCATTCTGAATTGGAACCAGCACTCATTCTTGTAGGGCATAAACTGGCATTAAAAATGCCTAATGACCCTCGTGTCATAGCAACAATCGATGGACCCAATGCCATTGAAGAAATCCCAGACGTGATTTCAAACGTGTTACAAACATTAGAAAAAGCCTTATTGCAAAGAAATAAGACATGGCATTCTTGGCAATGGACTATTCTCTTCAATGAGGAAGAGCACAATCAAATTCAAGCAAAAACCTGGCAACCCTTTAAAGAGTTGGATACAAGTCCTGCGCCTTATTTTTCTGTGCCACCCGTTTTGAATGGTTCCAAAGACCAGTTTTTCGCTGACTTGGTGGAGCATTATTTACTGGCCATGTGTTATTCGATTTTATATCAATCGTTTTTTGCGGAGAATCATCAAAGACTGTTTCACTTAAACCAGGCATTAGATCGCTTAGAAAATAAAAAAAATGCATTAAACCATCGTCTCAATTTACTGCGCCAAGAAGAAATTACCGAAGAAATTCAGAATATTGTACAAAGCGCCGAAGCGATTATTGGTCATGAGCTCACATAGAAAGACAAGGTAAACTATAATATACTGATTGGACTGGGTTTCTAATCAATGAAATGAATTTTCTATAAATTCGTAGTCATCCCTTTCGAGTGATTGGAAATCGGTTACAGAATAGTGAATAAACTCATATGAGGCGGGAAAACACTCGTGCAGACTGCTCCACTTTAACCATTTTTTGAATCGTCATGTTAAGTGAGCTTTTGGAGAGAAAGGATGCTGTTTCAATACACTAAAAAGTTTACCTTACTTCGATGGGTTCGAACATTATCCATTTCTTTCCTGTTGGCGATGGCCTCTGTTTCCTTTGCACAACCCACAGCGGATGAGCATGCCGCACATCATCCAGGAGAAAAGGAGAAAGAAGGCGAGGGAATGAGTGGCATGATGAAAAATATAGGGACTCCCTCTAAGGAGCTTTACCCTTCTTTAATGAGTTTACCCACATTATCCCCTGAAAAACGCCTTGAAATTCAACAAAAGGCACACCAGCGCATCACCTCAGGCATCGCGCTCATGAAAGGTGGGCTTAACGAGCTTTTGTTGGCATCCAGCACTAACAATTACGCTAAAATGCAGGAAGCTTTAGAGAAATTACGAGAAGGGATTGCGCAATATGAGAGTGCACTGGCCGCACTTCGCGCCCTTTCTGAAGGAAAAAATCCAAGCGACATCGCCTTGCAGTGGTTTAAACGAGAAATGAATCTTCTTCCAACTAGTCCGCAAGCCGAGAATGTCTTAGGGGGGCCTTTTTTTCATTTAACGATTATTGCGCTATTTGCTCTGTTTTTTTTGGTCATGATTTGGATGTATTTTTTCAAAATGAGAAGAGCGGCTGCTTTGCTCGATCGCTTAATCCAACAAAATACGGCTGCTCCTTTGGATACCTCACCCCAATTCTCAAAAACACCTGAACCAACCCCTTCCTTAACATCAGTGGAGCCCATTAAATCCTCTCAAGCTTCTAAAGTGCCATCAGAAACAGCCCCAACTACCCCTCCTACCTGCCCCGCGCATAAATGTCCAGTCCCCCAATTTCCGGTCATGAGATCGCTCACCGAACCGGAAGAGAAATGGGAAGGACAACTTCGTGTTTGCCGTATCTTTCAAGAAGCACCAGGAATCAAAACGTATCATTTGGCATCAACCCATGAGGTGGCTTTGCCATTTACCTATTATCCTGGCCAGTTCATTACGCTCACCGCCTTAATTAATGGTAAAACGATAAGACGCAGTTACACCATGGCGTCCACCCCAACCCAATTGCATTATTGTGCCATCACGGTCAAGCGGGAAGAACAAGGCGTGTTTTCCCGTTATTTGCATGACGAAATTAAGGAAGGGGATTTACTGGAGGTGATGGGACCTAATGGTAAATTTACTTTTACTGGGGAAGAGGCAAAGAGCATTGTACTGATTTGTGGCGGGGTCGGCATTACCCCCATGATGAGTATCATCCGCTATCTCACCGATATTGGATGGCACAATGACATTTATTTGCTGTATTGTTGTCGCACGACGAGTGAGTTTATCTTTCGCGAAGAATTAGAGCAACTTCAAGAAAGATACCTGAATCTCCATGTGTATGCGTCGATGCTGCGTTCAGAGGGAACCGTTTGGATGGGGTTACAAGGCCTATTTACCAAGAATATCATCAGCCATCTTGTCCCTGATATTGCCTCTCATCGTATCCACGTTTGTGGTCCTCCTGCGATGATGGAAGCTATCCTTGGTATCTTAAAAGAGCTTAACGTGCCCGCTGATTTGATTCTAACAGAAGCATTTGGACCAGAAAAGAAACCAGAAATAGTCCAAGAAGACTTCATCAAAGCCGATACCCGTGCGATGGTTTCGTTTAGGAAATCCGAAAAAATGGTTCCAATTCTGCCGGACCGTACCCTTCTTGAAATCGCTGAAGCCAATGGGATAGCGATTGATAATGCGTGCCGAACCGGGCAATGTGGGTTATGTAAAGTGAAATTGCTGTCGGGGGAAGTGACCATGGCTTGTGAAGATGCACTTTCCAAGGAAGACAAACAACAGGGGCTTATCTTAGCCTGTCAGGCCAAAGCGACTCAAAACATTGAGGTGGATGCTTAATGAATGCGCAAGGACGTATGATGGTTTTGGGGTTAGTACTTCTAATGCTTATTACATGGCTAGGCTTTGCAGTCCATACGTCTTCTCGTTTTGCCGGGAGTTTTTGGGGTGGTGTGTTTGGGGTGAGTGGCTCGATATTGATGCTGATTCCGCTCCTCTACCTCTTTGTTAAACGCATTTCATTTTTGAAAAATTGGGTAACACACTATGTGTCCATGAATACGCTGTTGTCGTGGCATATTTACACAGGTATTATCGGCTCGATTTTAGTCTTGATTCATACAGGACATAAATTTAATAGCGCGCTAGGCATTGCTTTGACTGCTATGACGCTCATTGTCACGCTCAGTGGTTTTATTGGCCGTTATCTCATGGGCTTTATGACTCAGGAAATCGATGAAAAAAAGACAATCCTCTTGGGATTACAACAGCAATACCAAATCGTAGCTCAAGAATTACAAGCAAGCGCACACCCCAAGCAAAACATCGGGAAATTACATCTTATGACAGCTCGCTTTCTTTCCTGGCTTCTTGAAGACACCGCACTGGATGGTCAGTTAATCAAGTCAGCAGAAGTACGCGCTTTGTGTTTAGCAGATGCCATCTCTGAGCTGGAATACGCCATTCGTTTTCACGAGCACTTCAAGCGCCTGTTTCAAAAATGGTTAACCTGTCACATTATTACAGCACTGGTATTGTATGTTCTGCTGGGTTTGCACGTTTGGTCTGGAATTTATTTTGGATTAAGGTGGTTTCAATGAAGCTGAGTTGGGCTACCCTCGCTGCCCTTACCGTAATCGCGGCACTGTCTTTTATGGCCTATTATCTGTCTTCTCATGGAGATGAGGTGAGCAGTTTGACGAACGTAGCGGAGTGGCAAAGAATGGCAAGCCCCGGAGAACTTTCCAAAGCCCACTCGTTTTTAAGTCACAACTGCACTGCATGTCATACGCCTGTGAAAGGGGTTGAGGCAGCGAACTGTAACGTCTGCCATGCCAACAACGAATCTCTGTTAAAACGCCAGCCGACCTCCTTTCATGCCAACATAGGCAGTTGTGTTGAATGTCATAGAGAGCACCAGGGCAGAACAGCACGTATCACCCAGATGGATCACAATGCTTTGGTTTCGTTAGGACTTCAGCAACTTCGTGCCTTTTCAAATGCAAATGATGAAGAAGAACAGTTGATTATTAATCAAGTTATGCTCTTTTTAGCGCAGAACGAATCCAATAAGTCCACATTACGGGTCAACCCCCATTCATCACCTCAAGAACTGACTTTACGCTGCGCCTCATGTCATCAAAACAAGGACAAGCACTTTAAGTTATTTGGCGACGATTGTTCTGCTTGTCATGAAACGGCTCATTGGAGCCTCTCTGAATTTAGGCACCCATCTCCGAGTTCAATGGATTGTGCTCAATGCCACCAAGCGCCACCCAGTCATTATATGGAGCATTTTAATATGATTTCAAAAAAAGTGGCTCATGAGCATGAAGCCCGTGTCGATCAATGCTTCCTTTGCCACCAAACCACGTTGTGGACTGATATTAAAGGAGTTGGGTTTTATAAGCATCATTGAG
>NZ_CDRUHA020000075.1:0-5373 GCF_977063405.2 Legionella stuttgartensis | reverse complement strand
CAGCCTTAAATTCATTGAAATCAAAATTGGATAAATCTATCTTTTTATTCTTACTCATGGGCACCTCTTTTAAGTGTTGAAATTATAACAAGTTAAAAGAGATGACACAGTTATTTAAACACTACCCCTTTATAGGGAACTAACGTGAGTATATTTATCTGCTAACTCATTCAATGCTTCACCACTTACTCGATGAACGGTCCACTCATCCATTGGTTTAGCGCCGAGTCGTTCATAAAATTTAATAGCCGGTTCATTCCAATCTAATACCCACCATTCAAAACGCCCACAATTTCTATCTTTAGCTAATTTAGCTAAGTAAGCCAGCATAATTTGTCCTATTCCATGGCCGCGCGCTTCGGGTTTAACAAATAAATCTTCTAAATAAAGACCTGGTTTGCCTAAAAAGGTTGAATAATTATGAAAGAACAATGCAAAGCTAACTGGTTTTTCATCAAGATAACCAATGATTACCTCTGCATGAGATTTAGAACCAAATAAAGTTTCCAACAATTGTTCCTCAGTAGCGACTACTTCATGAAGCAGTTGCTCATATTCAGCTAATTCTTTAATAAATTGTAAAATTAAAGGGATGTCATATGGTGTTGCAAATCTAATTTTTAAATCTTGATTCATAATATTTATCCTAAAATCTACTTAATGCGGGTTCGGCATTTTATCTCACTTTTTATTTATGTTGCAGAAGGCTTGATGAAAAAAGGTTCTGCATTACTTGTTGAAAATACCTTAAAATTGTGTGGCTGCTCTGCTTCTAAACGTATGTATAAGACAGGTTCGCTGATAAGCTGTTTTTAAAAAGATATAGTTCTCTATTCAGCTGTATCCAATGGAATCAGTATTTACAAGGTGAACGTGAGTTGGCAGAATGTTTTTCTAATCTTTGAATTGAAGGCAGCAGCTTCTGTTAAACATTGAGAATTTTCTTTAATGTAGCATCAAATCTTATTAAAGCTGGAATGATTTGTCCATTATTCTCACAATCGAGTTTTTTCTTGATACTCTCAAAATGTCGTTCTACAGTTCTTTTGGAAATCTCAAGTATAGCGGCGATACGATGTAAATTAAAATTATTGTAATATAAATAAATCATTTCCTTTTCCCTATGCGTTAAATTTTTAGCACCCAAAAAACTAAAGGGAAGGGTATTGTAATCAAAAACTGTATCTTTTATCAGTTCCGTCATTTGTTTATTGGAAGATTGTAAAATAAAGTTTTTCAGTTGAGTTTCATTATCGCAATTTTCCGAGTTAAAGAGCTCATTCATGCGGATGATGCATTCTTTAGGGAGAGTTGAAAAGTTTTCTTTTGTATGTAATCTCCGGATCTTGGCAGCCATATTATCTGCTATCATTTTAAAGTAGTCCAAATTATTAACTACAAAGTTATTTACAAGTCCGGGTTGATGATTGGAGGCAAAGGTTACCATTTCCACATGAGAGGAGTCCTGATAAAAAAAATCAATAAAAAAAGTATAATCCCTTTCAAGAAGACACTTTTTGATCCCAGAAGCAATTACATTGTCATTAGGTACATGGCACACATAATAGTTATTATACTCATAATTCTTTTTACAAAGATTTTGTTCTATATATAACTCTTTATTGAGAATTTCATCAATTATATATTTTTCGGAGTTCAGTTGTAGATACCTTCCTTCTAAATCGAAATACACATACCCCCAAAAGTCGATACATGTTCTGTCGAAAATGCCTCGATATGCCTCACTCAAGAAGGAGGTATATGCTTTCATATTTGTAATAGCGCTCACTTTTTAAAAGCCTCTAATAGGAGTTATTTAAAATACCAACTACGCAATCGGTTCTGCTGTATTTCTATGTTGTAGTATAATTATACAACAAAATGATTAAAATAATTGAAAAATACATTTTTAGCAAAGTTGAAAAATCAATCAAGAACCATTTCAGACGAATAAATATCAACTGTGAATATTCCTCTTTTTTTAAAAAGCTAATTTGACATCAAAATTTTTTAAAAAATGAATTTCTCAATACTACTGAATCAAATTCACTAGTTTCTTAATGTTTTAGGGTGTTTTTGTGAGAGGCAAGAAGCGGTAAAAGCGTCTTGATATTAGCAAACTTCAAAGAAAGAATGTGTAATGGGTTAGCTATAATCTTTGGTTCAAACTGAAAATCCTCATCTTTTACTAGAGAAATTTATCTAAAATGATACATAGTCTTTCATCCCCTAAATTATAATTTTTTATTTTTCCTTGATTAATTTTTATAAACCGAACTTGAACGGGTACATACATTAAATCAATAGTCCAAAACGATGCTACTCTTAACAAAATATTATAAGATCTTGATGTACTTAATTATCACCAAGATCTTTACTTTTGAACCACGCTGTCACAAACTAATTTTTTGTAAATTATTTAAAAAAACTGCTTACCTCCATAGTATCTTCGTGATTAGATCTAAATTGATCCTCAACTACTTTAGGCAAGTCCTTAACAAAATTTTGAAGTGGAGGTTCACTAAAAAATGTGGTTACTTTGACTCCTAGAGAGTAATAGTCTTTTTTCATTGTGACGTTCTCTGGCTTACCAAATCTTTCATTTCTAGCACTTGTGACAGTCACATTGTCATTAATTAATTGAGGTAAAAATTGAGGTTTATTTTTAAGGTCCCATTCCAACCCCAAATCCTTCATAAAACTCAAAAGAATGCTAACTTTTTCTGGATGTTTCTTTTGATCGATTTTTTTAATCTCTTTTGCTATTTTAGCAATAGCTTTTATTTTTCGGTCAGTACAATCAGATAGTAATTGGTGCTTTTTTGCGATCTGGGTTTTTGTATCCTCGACTCCAATTGAATCTTTGATCGCTGAAACCATATCTTTGTTCGTCTTTTGTACCCTTTTATAGTTATTGGTGAACCAACTGGGTTGATTTTTATTAAATTCATTTAACTCTTTAGTAAGATACATAGCCACTGCTTTATCATCATGAAGCTTAAGTCTTTCCTCCTTCACGGGTTCTTTCTGAACTGTAACAGGAACCTGGGAATTGTGTTCAATTTTTTCCGAAAATTTTTCCTGAGCTTTTTTCGAATTCTCATCCATAACATATTTTCCAATTAATACTATTCTTTCCATGAATTCCTGAATCTTCTGGATAAAACTCTTACGAACTATAGGGCAGACTTCGTTGTTTAAACGAAGATTCATATCAGCTATATGAGCTATCATTGCCTTTTCGTTAAGAGCATGCTGTTGTGCTTTTACTTTTTCTTTCAAGGAATTATAAAATATATTACTTAGGGTATTCTCAGAAAACTCATGTCTTCCAAACCGATTCGTTTGCAGCAAATCAAGAACCCTATATTTTTCACCTTCATATAAAATAAAGGTATTAGTTTCAAATTTCGTTAAAAGACTGCAGAAGTTATTGATAGTAATACTTTTTTCTAGTTTTTCTCGTAAATGTTCAAATGCTTCCACCCTTAAATGAGTAATAAGCTCATCAGCAAAAAGACTAAATTTGTTAAGTCTTTTTATTTCATTATCTATAAGCCTAAGATATTTATTTTTTTCAGTTTTCCAGATATCCTCTCTATGTTTTCTTAGTTCTTTATCCCTATTATCTAATTCTTCGTATAGCTTATCTTCTTCTAATTTCTTTTGGGCTTCTTCTTTTTCCTTTAGCTTTCGCTGTTCTATCTCAACAATTTGTTTAACATACTCTTCCTTTAAGGAGCTACAGTCATCATTTATAAAAAATTCTGCACACTTCCATACATCATCTTCCATTGCAAGGTAAGAGACTGTACGATAGATTTCAATTTCAGTAATTTCCTGTAAAATTATTTCTTCCGATGTCGTATATCCCTCTATTTTATCGTTATATTGATTTTGCAATTCAGTTAAATCTTCTTCGTTCGAGTCATCCTCTATATCGTCATGAGAAATGGGTTCAACTTGAAAGTATGGATCTTTTATTTCTGTTTCATTCTTCGCACGCTCTGGTTTGCTTATTTCTATATAACCTTCAAGATCATTCAATTTCTGATGGAAGTCAGATGATAAATAGGTACTAAAATTTTGAGTTTGTCTTAGTAAATACTCAATTTCAGACACAGTAGGAGGCTTAGAACTCCATTGCTGCCACGCTTTTGCTGTGTACTCTTTCAGTAACGTGGAAAGTTCAGTAGTTCTAACTTTTCCATTTTCAGGAAGCTCTTCGCTTAAGAGGTCTTTTAAAAGATAGAAAGGTAGAGCAAAACTCAAATGAAGATTAAAATTTTCTAACGCTTCTTTTTTACTTACTTCTTGCTCATTTAGTGAAAATGCAATTAATTCTTTTTCAACACTATTTTTAAATATTTGATACTCCAATTCATTCAGTGTTGAAATCTCGTTAACTCTCCTCATTAAATCAGCTTTTAAGGGAGCCAATTGTTTTGCTAAACTTACGGTTAAGCTATATTGCTCTGTTTCATTTAATGAATGTATGGGCAGTCCTACATATTTAATTACCTCTGGATTTAATACAAAAAACGGCTCAGGTTTATAAATGCGATCGATAACATTATTTGCTACTTGTTGGACTGTAGCGGGGAATTGTTCTATAGCAGTATCAATCAACTCTTCAAATAGGTCATTGCCACAATCTATACTGTCACCCACTTCACTTATTATTTGACTTGCTTTTTCAAAAAAATTTTCTAAACCAGTCTGTGCTTCGGGTAAGTTTACTTTTTCTAAGGTTATATTTTCTATCTGTTCAGTAGCGCGTTCTACTATTGCATGAAGATCTTCAGTTTTAGAAAAGAGTTCCGCATATACTTGTTCAAAAATATGAGAGGTGTCTTTCTTCAATTTTAATTTTTCTGAAATGCTAAGAACTAAATCAATCCAATCCCCTGATTTATTAGGAAAAGTTTTGTTTATTAGAAGCTTACTATTAAATATATTATTTTCAAAAATGAATGTCTTAATACGGTCATAGTGTAATGTGAAAAGAAATGATTCCCTCTTAAGTTGTTCTTCTACATCTTTATCAGTTTCTACAGGTGCACTGTTATCTTTTAGAAATGAATATCGTTCCTCTGTGGATGGTTTTTCTTTTCTATTTTTGTCAACATAGGCTAAGCCATCTATATGAAGTATCCATTGTTTATTATCTAAAGATTCGCGTATTGTAGAAAGACAGATTAAGCGATAAGCTTTAGGATGAATTCCAAAATTCAAACATTGCGCAGTTGTTGACAGGGGTATAAAACCGCGGAAATATGGCGCAGGCTTAAATTGATCAAAGTACGCGCAAAGTACACACTTTGATCTGACATTTACCTTAAAGCTAAAATGGGGGCTCCTCTCTAAAGATAT
>NZ_CDRUHA020000074.1:0-5376 GCF_977063405.2 Legionella stuttgartensis | reverse complement strand
AAAAGGGCTTAGATACCCTGGTGGTCTATGATGATTTGAGTGCTCATGCCAATAGTTATCGTGAACTGTCCCTTTTACTGCGTAGACCTCCTGGACGTGAAGCGTTTCCTGCGGATATTTTTTATCTGCATTCCCGTTTATTAGAGCGCTCCACCTGTCTTTCCCCTGCTATGGGCGGCGGCAGTATGACCGCGTTGCCTATTATTGAAACCAAAGAAGGTGAAATGGCTACTTATATTCCAACGAATCTCATCTCCATCACCGATGGGCAAATCTTTTTTGATGAATCCTTATTCTCTTCTGGATTTCTTCCCGCCATTGACATCACCCAATCAGTCTCACGAGTCGGTGGTAAAGCGCAGCATCCGCAAATTAAAAAAGAAGCCGGTCGAATGAAACTCGATTACCTGCAATTTCTTGATTTGGAACTGTTCACTCGCTTTGGGGCGAAACTGGATACCAAAATGCAAAAGCAGATTAAAAAGGGGCGCGTTTTAAGAGAAATTCTGAAACAAGAACGATGCGCACCACTACCTATTGAATTTCAACTCGCATGGCTTATTGCCTACAACGAGGGGTTCTTTGATGAATTGAAGTTAGAAGACATCCCCCAAATCCTCAAAAAAATAGAGGAAGAAATAAAACAGAGTAATTTATCCTTGGGAAGCCCAAAAGCACAATGGAAACAGGCGATAAAAGAATGGCTAATGGCATAGAACGGACTTCTTATCCAAAATAATGAGTCTCATTGACCACTGGGATGTATTATGACCAAGCGAACGAAACTAAAAGAACATGTTCATTCCTTAGAAGAAATTGGCAACATCATGACGGCCATGAAAAATCTTTCTTTAATTGAAACAGGCAAAATCACTCAATTTCTTGCCATGCAGGACCAAGTCATTCAAACCATTCGTGAGGTGAGCCAAGATTTTTTAAGTTTCTATCCCATGCCCCCCATGAATCAACAAGAAAATCACCCTTTGGTTTCAATTCTTATTGGCTCAGAACGAGGCTTTTGTGGCCCTTTTAATGATAATGTACTTCATCAGTTAGAAGCGCGCAAAGAGCAACATGCTGAATTAGAACCGATGCTCGTTCTTGTGGGGCATAAGCTGGCCTTAAAAATGGCGAATGACTCTCGTGTCATCGCCACAATAGATGGACCCAATGCCATTGAAGAAATCCCAGCCGTGATTTCAAACGTGTTACACGCATTAGAAAAAGCCTTATTACAAAGAAATAAGACATGGCATTCTTGGCAATGGACTATTCTTTTCAATGAAGAAGAGCAAAATCAAATTCAAGTAAAAACCTGGCAGCCCTTTGAAGAATTGGATACACGTCCTACGCATCAGTTTTCTATACCACCTGTTTTGAATGTATCCAAAGACCAGTTTTTCGCTGACTTGGTGGAGCATTATTTACTGGCCAAGTGTTATTCGATCTTTTACCAATCGTTTTTTGCGGAGAATCATCAAAGACTGTTTCATTTAAACCAGGCATTAGATCGCTTGGAACATAAAAAAAATGCATTAAACCATCGTCTCAATTTACTGCGCCAAGAAGAAATTACCGAAGAAATTCAGAATATTTTACAAAGCGCCGAAGCGATTATTGGTCATGAGCCCACATAGAAAGGCAAGGTAAACTATAATATACTGATTAGATTGAGTTTCTAATCAATAGAACCCTTTGTAACGCAGCAATAAAGAAAAAGATGCAGGTTATGCAAGAGCTCTAATGGAATGAATTATTCCATGAATTCGTAGTCATACCTTTTTGAGTTATTGGAAATCGGTTACAGAATATGAGATAGACTCATATGAGGCGCGAAAACACTCGTGTGGACTGCTCCACTTAAACCATTTGATGAATTGACAGGTTAAGTGAGCTTTGGAGGGAAAGGATGCTGTTTCAATACACTAAAAAGTTTACCTTACTTCGATGGGTTCAAACATTATCCGTTGCGTTCCTGTTGGCGGTGGCTTCTGTCTCCTTTGCTCAACCCACCGCGGATGAACATGCCGCACATCATCCAGGAGAAAAGGAGAAAGAAGGCGAGGGAATGAGTGGTATGATGAAAAGCATCGGTACCTCCTCTAAGGAACTTTACCCCTCTTTAATGAGTTTACCCATATTATCCCCCGAAAAACGCCTGGAGATTCAACAAAGGGCACACCAGCGCATCACCTCAGGTATTGCGCTCATGAAAAGTGGACTTAGCGAGCTTTTGTCTGCATCCAACAATAACGATTACGCTAAGATGCAGAAAGCATTAGAAAAATTACGGGAAGGGATTGTGCAATACGAGAGTGCCCTGGCCACCCTTCGTGCACTGACTGAAGGAAAAAATCCTCGTGACATCGCCTTGCAGTGGTTTAAACAAGAAATGAATCTTCTTCCAAGCAGCCCCCAAGCCGAGAATGTCTTAGGTGGTCCTTTTTTTCATTTAACGATTATCGCTCTATTTAGTTTGTTTTTTTTGGTCATGATTTGGATGTATTTTTTCAAAATGAGAAGAGCGGCTGCATTGCTTGATCGCTTAACAAAACAAAATACGGCTGGTTCTTCAGAGACACCACCCCAATCTTCAAAAACACCCGAACCAACCCCTTCCTTAATACCAGTAGAGCCCAGTAAATCCTCTAAAGTGTCTAAAGTGCCATCAGAAACTGCCCCAACTACTCCTCCTACCTGTCCCGCTCATAAATGCCCAGTCCCGCAATTTCCAGTCATGAGATCGCTCACCGAACCGGAAGAGAAATGGGAAGGACAACTTCGTGTTTGTCGTATCTTCCAAGAAGCACCAGGAATAAAAACGTTTCATTTAGCGTCACTTCATGAGGTGGCTTTGCCATTTACCTATTATCCTGGTCAGTTTATTACGCTTACCGCGGTGATTCAAGATAAAACAATCAGGCGCAGTTACACCATGGCGTCTACCCCAACCCAATTGCATTATTGTGCCATCACGATCAAACGAGAAGAGCACGGCTTATTTTCTCGTTATTTGCATGACGAAATTAAGGAAGGGGATTTACTGGAGGTGATGGGGCCTAATGGTAAATTTACTTTTACTGGTGAAGAGGCACAAAGCATTGTACTGATTTGTGGAGGGGTTGGTATTACCCCAATGATGAGTATCATCCGCTATCTCACCGATATTGGATGGCACAATGACATTTATTTGCTGTACTGTTGTCGCACTACAGATGAATTTATCTTTCGCGAAGAATTAGAGCAACTTCAAGAAAGATACCTGAATCTCCATGTGTATGCCTCGATGCTGCGTTCAGAGGGAACTGTTTGGATGGGATTACAAGGCTTCTTTACCAAGAATATCATCAGCCATCTTGTCCCTGATATTGCTTCTCATCGCATCCATGTTTGTGGCCCTCCCGCGATGATGGAAGCTATCCTTGCTATCTTAAAAGAGCTTAACGTGCCCGCAAATTCGATTCTAACGGAAGCATTTGGACCAGAAAAGAAACCCGAAATAGCACAAGAAGACTTGGAATCCATCAAAGCCGATACTCATGCGATGGTTTCTTTTAGAAAATCCAACAAAATGGTTCCGATTTTGCCAGACCACACCGTACTTGAAATCGCTGAAGCCAATGGGGTTACTATTGATAATGCGTGTCGAACAGGTCAATGTGGGTTATGTAAAGTACCCTTGCTGTCTGGAGAAGTGACCATGGCCTGTGAAGATGCTCTTTCAAAAGAAGACAAACAACGAGGGCTTATCTTAGCGTGTCAGGCCAAGGCGACTCAAAACATTGAGGTGGATGCTTAATGAATACGCAAGGACGTATGGTGGTTTTGGGCTTAATCCTGTTAATGCTTATCACGTGGTTAGGCTTTGCCGTCCATACGTCTTCTCGTTTTGCCGGGAGTTTTTGGGGTGGTGTGTTTGGCGTGAGTGGTTCGATATTGATGCTGATTCCGCTCCTCTACCTCTTTGTTAAACGCATTTCATTTGTGAAGAATTGGGTAACGCAGTATGTGTCCATGAATGCCCTATTGTCATGGCATATTTATGCAGGCATTATTGGTTCCATTTTAGTCTTGATTCATACTGGGCATAAATTTAATAGCGCGCTAGGCATTGCTTTGACTGCCATGACGCTCATTGTCACGCTCAGTGGTTTTATTGGCCGTTATCTCATGGGCTTTATGAGTCAGGAAATCGATGAAAAAAAGACTATCCTGATGGGATTACAAAAACAATACCAAATCGTGGCTCAAGAACTACAAGCAAGCGCACACTCTAATAAGAACATCGGGAAATTACATCTTATGACAGCTCGCTTTCTTTCCTGGCTGCTTGAAGACACCGCATTGGATGGTCAGTTAATCAAGTCGGCAGAGGTACGCGCTTTGTGCTTAGCGGATGCCATCTCTGAGCTGGAATACGCCATTCGTTTTCACGAGCACTTCAAGCGCCTGTTTCAAAAATGGTTAACATGTCACATTATTATAGCGCTGGTATTGTATGTTCTGCTCGGTCTGCACGTGTGGTCTGGGATTTATTTTGGATTAAGGTGGTTTCAATGAAGCTTAGCCGGGCCATCCTCGCTGCCCTTATGGTAATCGCAGCACTGTCTTTTGTAGCCTATTACCTGTCCTATCATGGAGATGAGGCAAGCAGTTTGATTCAATTGGCCGAGTGGCAAAGAATGGCAAACCCTGGAGAACTCTCCAAGGCCCATTCGTTTTTAAGTCACAACTGCACTGCGTGTCATACCCCAGTGAAAGGGGTTGAGGCAGTAAACTGTATCGTCTGTCATGCCAACAACGAATCTCTTTTAAAACGCCAGCCAACCTCATTTCATGCCAACATAGGCGGTTGTGTCGCGTGTCATACAGAGCATCAGGGCAAGAGCGCACGCCTGACTCAGATGGATCATAATGCTTTGGTTTCGTTAGGGCTGCAGCAACTCAATGCCTTTTCAAAGGCAAATGATGAAGAAGAACAGTTAATTAATCAGGTTACACTCTTTTTAGCACAGAATGAATCCAATAGGCCAACCGTACTGGTCAATCCCCATTTATCACCTCAAGAACTGACCTTACGCTGTTCCTCTTGCCATCAAAGCAAAGACAAGCACTTTAAGTTATTTGGTGACGATTGTGCTGCTTGTCATGAAACGGCTCATTGGAACATCTCTGAATTCAGACACCCATCCCCGCGCTCAATGGATTGTGCTCAATGCCATCAAGCGCCACCCAGTCATTATATGGAACATTTTAATATGATTTCAAAAAAAGTGGCTCATGAGCATGAAGCCCGTGTCGATCAATGCTTCCTTTGCCACCAAACCACGTTGTGGACTGATATTAAAGGAGTTGGGTTTTATAAGCATCATTGAG
>NZ_CDRUHA020000073.1:0-8856 GCF_977063405.2 Legionella stuttgartensis | reverse complement strand
GGAAAAATGGAGTCAGCCCATGCACAATTGGGCGCTTATCGCGTCTCAGCTCCATATTTATTTTGAAGACCGTATGAACCTGAAACTTAGATAATCAATGAGGTGACACAGTTAGATGAACACTCTCTATAAAGGCTGATAACTCAAGATTTCCAGAATATGGATATCAGTAAAATCAGGAGATCCTTCGTCCTAAACTCCTCAGGATGGCCTGGTGTGAACGGTCTTTAAAAGTAAGCTAAGTTTCATTAAAAAGTTTCTTACCTATAATGACCGTTTTTATATCCCATAGCCAAATGAATGGGCTCAGTATCAGTGATATGATATTCAGTCTCTTAAAATCGATCCTTGCGTTCAGATTTTTTGTGTTCGGGTACTCGGATTAAACCTGCATGATATTTTTCTTGAGTTTCGTGAATATTTACATAACGTTTGTTCGGCCTATCTTCCTCAACACCAACAATCGCATCAAGAAACTCAACTAACCATTGAAATATATTCTTCATTTGGCACCTTCCATGTAATAAAATTTATCCGTTTCACCATTATAATCACATTTTAAATTCTATTGGCAATAGGGGTTTTGTGTGTTTTTGTTACAATCTGGATAAGCCATTGTAATTCAAGCGTTTTTGGAAACAATCTTAATAGGTACGCTAAAAATGTCGGAGCAATTATTTTGTTTTCTATGTACCACCATCAGCTCCTAGAGCCTCATAGTAATTTCCTATAGAATGCCCCCAATTATTACTTTCGGAGCCTATATGGAAACCAAAATTGAAGCGAATCTTGAAAATCTTGAATCACTAATACCCACCTCTTTTTATGACAACATTCCAGGTCTCAGCAAAATCCAAGTAGAGAATGCTAGAACAATTATTATTAAAAAACTGCAATCATTTATTCAAAAAATTAAAAATGAAAAACAGGCCTTTGAAATAGAAAGAGAAGATGCTGTTAAACTAAGTTTTGACGAGCATGAAATAGAAGAGTGCTTCAGTCAGCTGGAGCAAGAATTAACTGTCGTTGAAACCCCTCCTTTTTATTCTTTAGAGTGGAATATGTTAATTCCTCTCACTGCTCCATCATCCCAGAGCCAAAATTATTTTGGTCAGTATTTTAATGTTAGAAAACTCGACTTAATTGAACATGTTATTAATCATTGCTTTGGAAACACGGTTTGTAATGGAAGTTTCCAACCGACGAGGAATGCTATCAATAAACATGTACCCGGAAGAATTTGCATTGTAGGCATTAACCAAATTGTAGAAATGGATTCAGAATTTTCACCTGCTCAAGAAAAAAAAACCATTTCAATACAACCAAGTACAGCGATTCGAGAAATACTGAAAGAGACCCATGAGATCCCAAAGCAAATTACTGCCATTCTAGAATCAACAAATAGCTTAACAAATGAAGATATCCCCCAAGAGGAAAAAAAGGACCAAGAAGAAATTAATAAACATCAAAACTCACTCGAATTAGTTAGTAATAACACGCGATTATTATCGATAATAAATACGCTTAAAAATAATATATCCACGCAACAAAATGGTCGTCAAACCATCAGAAATAGTGAATGGAAAACAAACTTATTCGTTGAAATAGAAAATCGACTTAAATTAGAAGATCCACAACATACTGATATAAATAAATATATCACTGAAATTCGTAGTGTTTGCGCCATGAAAAGAAATCCCTTACATTTTTGGTCCATGCCACATAGTGCTTCTGAGTTTGATTTGCTGATAAAAGAACTCAATTTAGATATTGGTGGAAGTCAAAATACACTCTAAGCTACTAGTTTAATATTCCTAAAGCCAAATGGAGTTGGTATCTCTCTTCAACCAACGTATCCTTGTAATTACTTGACTCACGTAACTATTAAAATGAATTGTTCTTTAATTACCTGATTAAAGCAGATAAAGAGAATGACTAGCTAAATTTACTCTGATAGTTTAATTTATTGTAATTACTATAAATTACTCTTCTTTACAGGTAATTTCCGCTAACTCACCTAAGGGCACTCTATGACTATAAAGTGGATACCGGATAATCAAATTGGTGAATTACAAAAAGATGGCACTTTTACTCGTGCTGCTTCGTATGGTGTAAGCATGATTAATGCTTATTTCTTTGATGAATTGTCACAACTTGACCCTATTAACCAAGAAAAAAATCTATTGAACATTATCGAGACCGAATCCAAACTTGTGCCTTCTTTAAAAGCCTTGGATATCATTGGATTTTTTTCTCCGGAGGAGTGGTTACACAGTGCTCATCAAGGAAGATTGATGATTATTTTGCTTTACTTTACACAACAACCTGAAGCAGTGACTCCTGAAATTGTGAAACAATTAAAAGAAAAGTATTCAACACTTACTCCGACTTTACAAAAAATGGTTGATGAGATTTTACTGGAGTTTTCAGCATGAACTATTCACCTATTGCAATCGATCCAGATAAGTTAATTCCTGATAATAAACAAGGAATGATTACTGATAATGGAACCTTTTATCGTAAAGGGACATCGTTAGCGACATTTGATAATGCCAGAAAATATCAAGCATTAATCGATAGTGGGGTGAACGACATCGCCCATCCTGAAATTCAAACCGTAATTAATGATCAACGATTTATTACCAATATGATGGCAGTAGGATTATATTTTTCTTTTTTCCCAGAGGCCGATTGGTTAGCAGATGAGAAACAAGAAGGCCGAATGATGCCTGCACTTCTGATGTTGCAGCAATACCCCAATAAATTATCTCCTGAATTACAACAACGTTTAATGCACATAAAAAATAAGCTTAATCCTATAACTCACGCTTTAATTGAAGAAACATTAGATTATTATCGAAAATACCTTGATAAGTTTGAGAAGACAAAAAAATATGTATCCCATTTGTTTATGCAATATGTACACGGATTGGAAAATCAAAAAATTAATGATATTGATGCATTATGGTTAGATAAAGCAGAAAGCTGCTTAATTGTCCCCTCTTCCGATACCCCAATTAAAGGTAAAAGTAATATTATAAATTTCACTCAAAAGAATTTTTCTAATTTTAGCAAATTAACACTTCACGTTTCCAAAATTGATATTGATATCGACTTGCTCAAAGGTATTGCCCATTTATATGCACTACAGACTTTAAAAGTAGAATTAAAAGAAGATGACGCATTCAAAGGAAAACCAATTCCGACTAAAGCAGTCATCAATGTAGAATTTATTCGTTTAGATGTTCCTTCCTGTCAACCTATTTTGAAAGGATTTGAAAATTGGCGATTAGGAAATTGGAAGATTTCCAACTGGACTGAATCTTTTCCATACTCTCAATTTTAAAGGACTTCACCCATGCTGATTAAATCCTTAAAAACATTTAGTTTTGCTTTATTTGCATATGCCAGCCATTCTGTCGCTGCTTTATATTTAGAGACGCCTATTCAAAAAGAATTATTGACTGATGGGAAGATGCATCTTTATCTCTGTGGAACTGGCGATCCAGAAGTTACCATGCAAGAGATACGCAAATCAGCCTGTCTTGCTGTAATTGCCGATAAGCAATTTATGCTATTTGATGCGGGTGAAGGAGCAATCCAAACCTTGGCCTCGATGGGCTTACCCTATCCTGCAATTCATAATGTATTTATAACACATTGGCATTCCGACCATTTCAGTGGCTTGGGCCAGGTCATTAATGCCTCTTGGAATAATGGCCGTAATGAGCCCATCAATGTTTATGGACCCTATGGGGTAAAGCAAGTTGTAAAAGGATTTGCAAAAGCCTATCAACTGGATGTCATTTTTCGATCTTCAAATAGTCAAGGAAGATTAGATCCACAACTGGGATTTGGGATTCCCAAATTAGTGGATGCGATGACGCAAGATAAAATCATTTACGATACGCCAAATATTAAAATTAGCGCGTTTCCTGTTTCTCATGAACCCGTATATCCAGCACTAGGTTATGTCGTACACTATAAGGGATGTAAAATAGTCATCAGTGGTGATACCAAAGTTACTCCCACTTTAGCTAATCACGCTAAAGACGCCGATCTTTTGATCAATGAAGTGCTTAGCAATGCCTTAAACCAAGAAATATACCAACAGTCAATGGCAAAAGGAGATACATTGAATGCTGCGTTCTCCTTGGAAACCAAGAACTACCATTCTGATTCGTTAGAGCTTGCGAAAATGGCGCAGCAAGCAAAAGTAAAGCATTTGGTTTTGACTCATTTTGTCCCTGCAATTCCAACCACATCTTCCGTAGTACAAGCTTTTGTTAAGGGAATGAGTAAGTATTACACCGGCCCAATGACAATAAGTGCAGATAAGGATGAAATCACTATTGAGTCAACAGGACCAGGTAATTGTCAAATTCAATACAAGCCGGCACCTCAACCAGTGAGCCAGGTGCATAAAATTAATTAACGTGCCAACAAAACACAATGCCATTGACCCAATTAATGCATTTAATTTGAATTAAATGTAACATTGCTCCATTTTTATAACTGATAATGGAGATGATATTTATGAATCCAGAAGATCATTTGGTAGTAAGATTTTTACGTTTTTGGAAGTTTAACAATGCAGCAGATACATTTGTAAAATCTTTATTTGACCCAAGCATAAGAATTTCTTTTCATGAAGATGTTAAAAGTGCCATTGCAGAACTCTACACCCTCAACAATCAGCTCCCTCTAGATAGTACTTCAATTTATGGGCTAAATACATTTTTCAAAAACCAAAATGATTTGTTTGAGAAGGTAGGCAATAAATATCGATTGGCTCAATTCAGTTCTGTTATAGCAATCGATGATGGAGTTCTGTACACATCAATGGGCCCGCTCCAGTAGCTCCCAATTCTCTAAATGCTAGAATTTTTAATTGATTTTTTCAGTTTTTTTGCAGATTTTGATATTTCTTCTTTGTTTATAAAAATTTGTTGGGGAAAATTAAGCCAAAATAAATAGACGAGCCTCATATACTCTAAATAATTATAGGTATTTTCCATAAAAACGTTCACTTGCTTTTCCATAAGTTCAAAGGGGGAATGAATTTCTTTCCATTCTTCTAGAGGAACAAATGCAAAGTTAAAAAAAAGTGTCTTCGGGACCTCGAACGTTTGAAGTATCGCGGAGGTTATCTGGCTGTTTGTATCTTCCATCTTTCTCTCCTTGTTTATCTTTTATTCATCCTTGATTCATTAGTTTAGCTCATAAAATAGTGAGCGATATAAAATGAAATGCTCCGGATAAAAATTCGATATAGTTCTGAGCATACAAAATTATGAAAACATTCTAATGCAAGTGATAAAATACTTAATAAAAGGAAAGGGATTGCTCATAAAAATCCCTCTCCCAGATGGATTACTTTTTTTAATCTATATTTTTTTGAATTTTAAAAAAGACGTGATTGAAATACTAAAAAAATAGAAGAAAAATCTGAAGAATTACCCTTAGAAGTGTACTTTAAATCCATTAACATATATTACGGTAAACATAGACATGATTCTGCTCAATTTCATCACTTGATTTCTAACTATTTAATTAAAAGAAATTTAAAAAACCCCACAGCAGGACTTCATACTTTCTTAAAAAAGATGAACTTCGACTTTTTAAAGATGCCCATGCTCTTCTAGACATTGATTGTAAAACTCGAGGATGTGCTTATATTGCTTTCTTATGATGATCGCTTTGAAAGCCACACGGAGCAGAATTCAATTAGTCATTAAACAAATTTGGAAGAAACGACTTTCCATTCAAAAGATGAATAAAAAACTACAAGCTGAATTTTTGGATTTTTATTCATTAATAGATAATTCGCCATCCTTATCTAAGATTCCACTTAAGAAATAAAACCTAGACTTATAACTACTTTAAAACGTTCCGTATTACTATTAAGTTTCATTCGTATAGTCATACACACTATCAATGGTAGTATGCCATGTAGCCATATCAGGCCACTTATTTTTGTCGAAACCTTGTGCATTTTTTAATGTAGATTTTTCAATGTTCAAAATAAAGCATTCTTCTTTTTCATTAAAATTAATACTTTTCCAAGGAAGTGCAAAATACTTTTCCCCCAAGCTTTTAAATGATAAGACAACGTATCGCGCTTCTCCTGAAAATTTGTCGAGAACAATTTCTTCAATTTGGCCCAATACCTCTAATTGAGTGGATTTAACTTCATTACCTATTACATCAGCACTTTTTACAATATTAAAATTGTTCATAATAATTTTTTTCATTATTAGTATTTATTTGATAATAGCAAAAATTTTTATCTTTATTGCCTATAATAAAGCAATAGAAAATTTATTAAGGAATAAAAATGAAATTGAATTCAACCCCCAACATTGAAAAAATAAAAGAACAAGCAAAAATTTCGTTTAAAGAAGGAGCCTTAACTCAAGATTATTCTCTTGATGTTGAAGAAGCATGCAAATTATTAAACGATGCATTAGCCAGCGAAATTGTGTGTGTTTTACGATATCGATTCCACCAAGTGATTGCAAAAAGTATTGATAAACCCCAAGTGGTAAAAGAGTTTGAAGAGCATGCCATCGATGAAGAAAAACATATGATGTTAATTGCTGAACGAATTAACCAATTAGGTGGTGAACCGGATTTTAATCCTTCAACACTGCTTGCGAGATCTCCTACTGAATATAAGTCTGGAAATAATCTAGTCGAGCTCATAGAAGAAAATCTAATTGCTGAACGAATAGCCATTATGATGTATCGTGAACTTATAAATTGGTTTGGAGCAAACGATCCTACAACGAGACGTCTTTTAGAAGATATTCTTAAGGACGAAGAAGATCATGCTAATGATTTAGCTGACTTATTGGAATAAATAAGAATGAGATCGGTGTCTAGTTCTACACTACAAATTATTGCTATGCTTTTCTAAGCTCTAATTAAAAATATAAAGAAAGGATATCTATGCGAGAGAATGGTGGATTAATCATATTGATTGTACTTTTCATCGCACTCTTGGTGTTATTTTTTTGGGATATCTTTCAGAAGAAACACACCATACTTCGTACTTATCCCATAATTGGCCATGTTCGGTATTTTGCTGAGTGGCTTGGGGTTTACTTAAGACAATTTTTTTATACTCATGAGCGTGAAGAATTGCCCTTTAATCGATTTGAACGAGCTTGGGCTCATGAAGCATCCAAAGGAATATATCCTATGGAGGGTTTTGGATCTTCTCGAAATCGAAAGCCTATAGGGACTATATATTTTATAGACTCACCGTTCCCCCTTTTAGAAAAAGAAGTAAAAATAAGTTCGATAACCATCGGACCGCAATGTCCTAATCCATATACCACAAAAGCGTTTGTTAATATCTCTGCTATGAGTTTTGGATCTCTTTCAAAAAATGCCATTTTAGCATTGTCTAATGGTGCCAAACTGGCAGGATGTTGGCTAAATACTGGTGAAGGAGGATTAACAGAATATCATCTTGCAGGGGAATGTGACTTGGTTGCTCAAATTGGTACTGCGAAATATGGATATCGTGATGACAAAGGACATTTATCTGAAGAAAAATTAAGAAAAGCAAGTTCTTATCCTCAGGTTAAAATGTTCGAAATTAAATTAAGCCAAGGGGCCAAACCCGGAAAAGGTGGACTATTGCCAGCAGTTAAAGTCACACCAGAAATAGCCAAGATTCGGGGAATCCCCGCTTATATAGATTCAGCGAGTCCTAATCGTTTCCCCGAAATATCTAACTCGAAACAACTCCTTAACTTTATTTATAAAGTAAGAAAAATTACCGGCAAACCCACCGGTTTCAAAGTCGTATTAGGGGATTACACATGGCTAGAAGAATTATGCCAGGAAATTATTAAAAAGGGCCTCGACTATGCACCGGACTTTATTACCCTTGATGGTGCAGAAGGAGGAACAGGAGCCGCTCCAGCTAATTTAATGGGATATATGGGATTATCCCTTGATGAAAGCTTACCTCAATTAATCGATATGCTCGTTGAGTATGACTTAAGAGACAGAATAAAAGTAATTGCTTCTGAAAAACTAATAACACCCGATAAAGTAGCCTGGGCATTTTGTGTTGGAGCCGATATAGTCAATAGTGCCAGAGGTTTCTTATTTTCCTTGGGGTGTATTCAAGCATTACGATGTCATACTGATACTTGTCCCACTGGAATCGCCACGCACAATAAATGGTTAATGAGAGGATTGGATCCCCATAATAAAGCTCAAAGAGTATTTGCCTACCACAAAAACCTTGAAGAAGGGGTAAAAATGATTTGTCACTCATGTGGGGTAGATGAACCACGCAAATTAACCAGAGCAAACGCCAGAATCGTTTCAGAACATGGAACATCCATTTCATTAGCTGATGTTTTTCCTGATAAAAAAAAGGGGATAAAATTAAAAAATAAAAAGAAATAATACCTAAATTAGCAAATTTATCTCAATTTTAAACTTAAAAACTCGGCGTGACGACTTGGATCTTTATTAATGTATGATATAGCGTAACGAATTCCTGTTAAAATTTGAAATTTGCATTTTAAATGAAATACAGGAAAAAGATAAATTAAAATCTAAAGAAGAAAAACTCGAATAACAATTCAATAAAAATAAGTTAAACATGAGGTAACACAATCTCGTATAAATCAATCTGAAGTAGCTCAGATTATATGGTCAAGACAATCAGCCAATTAGTACAAGTTAGCTTCACCCATTACTGGGCTTCCACACCTTGCCTATCAACGTCGTAGTCTTCAACGGGCTTCAAGGGAAAACTCATCTTGAGGGAGGCTTCCCGCTTAGATGCTTTCAGCGGTTATCCCGTCCGAACTTAGCTACCCGGCAATG
>NZ_CDRUHA020000072.1:0-9665 GCF_977063405.2 Legionella stuttgartensis | reverse complement strand
CATTAGTCCCTTTATTTTAGATGAGTTTTCTGTCTTGGTCTTTTTGTAAACTTCTTGGGGTATTTTCTGGTGAAACTTTATTGATGGCCTGCGCCATTTACTAGCGGGTTATTAGCACTGTCTACAATTGGAGAAATTTAATCAATTAGACCAAAACAATCAATTTTATAAAAATCAGTTAAAAATGGATCAAACCTTTAATAATAAAGGGATGCAAGAGTTAGTAACAGAACATGCTCATTTAAATAAAGCTCAAGCAGAACAATTACTTGATTCAAAATTGCTTCGATTAATTAATAGGGAGTTAGACGAAGCAGAAAAAGTGAATGCTCTTAATAAGCTCATTATTGAAACTACAACAACTATTATGCAATCAAATTGTGTAAGTCTTCATACTTATATTCCAGAGAAGAAGGGTCTAGAGTTAACGGCTTGGCAAGGTTTTGAAGATTCGACTATTCAATTGCTACAATGGATTTCTTCGCATGATGTTAGCACCTACGCTCTTGCGATGAAGGAAAAAAGGAGCATTCTTGTAGATATAGATCATTGTGAGTTTTTATTAAATCCCAAACTCTTAGTTACATATCGCATATTGGGAATATGCTCTGTACTGTCAAGTCCCCTTTTTTCTCACTCAGGAGAATTATTAGGTGTTATCTCTACTCATTGGAATACAGTTCATGAGCCATCCGAGCGCGATCTTTCTTTAATGAATGTAATACTTCGTCAATCCGCTGATTTAATGGAACAAATTTATACAAGAGCGGCTTTGCAGGAAGAGAAGATATGGCTTATTGGACAAAAAGAAGCCTTTCATGCTGCCATGAGCAGAAAGCCTTTAGAACTTTCTCTGAGAGCGCTTGTTGACACTGTAATACTTCAAACGAAAGGCAGGGCAAAAGCTGCTTTTTATTTATTGCCTCCAGGCAGTGAGTGTTTTCAATGCTCAGAAGGAATACCCGAAGAATATGTCCAGATTATAAAAGCCTATCCTCAAGAGCCTCATTTTGTCGATAAGTTCCTTGCGATGAATAAGGGAAAACCCATCATTACTACTGATATTGAATTAGATCCCGCATGGGAAGATTTAAGACCCTTAGCTCGTAAACATAATTGCCGTGCGTACTGGTCTTTTCCTGTTCTTACAGCAGAGGAGCGCATTTTAGGAACTTTAGATATATATTTTTCTGAGCCCCAAGAGCCAACAAAAAGGGAGTTAGAAATGGCTCAGGTGCTCACAAATGCTGCTTCAATCATTATTGCTTTTGAATATGAACTAGTAGCTAAAATGCAGACAGAAATAAACATGAAAAAAAGTGAGCAGCATCTAATGGCACAAGTTCGCTTACGTGATGAGTTTATCGCTTATGCGAGCCATGAAATTAATTCACCGCTTACATGTATGACTTTATATATGGGAATAATTGAACAAGCATTTTTAGAAAAGAATACGCCTTTTCAAATGGAAATTCTTAATAAATTAAAAAAACAGCTTGAGCTTCTCCAGGCGCTCATTCGAGATATGCTCGATACCACACGATTGGAAGAAGGGAAGTTGCATTTAAGACGAGTAACTTTCAATTTAAATCAATTGATTTTAGAGAAAGTGCAGGATATGCAATTGGAAACTAAAAATTATCAATTTGAAACACAACTTACCTTAGAGGATGAGATAGAGGCGGATAAAGAACGCATTGGTCAAGTAATTGTCAATCTCATTTCAAATGCCATAAAATATTCACCTCAAGGAGGTAAAATTTTTATAACAAGTGAAAAAATTGATTCTGTGATTCAAGTAACTATCAGAGATTATGGTTTAGGTATACCTGAAGAACATTTAGACAATATTTTTGAGCCATTTTATCGTGTTACAAATGATAATATATCAGGCATGGGAATAGGGCTTTCGATTTGTAAAGACATTATTAACAGCCATCAAGGTACTCTAAATGTTACGAGCCAAGTGGGAGTAGGCTCTACTTTTAGTTTTACTATTCCTAGAAAGTTGGCATGAATATATCATATAGAACGTAACCCTTAACGGGGTCCTTGAATTGTGCATCTCAATTAAAATTCACAGTACAAGGCATGCCCCCATTAACTATTTACCCTTTGCAGCGGAACTTATTGGATTATATTCATTTGAGTCATCTGCTATCTGCTTTAATTGCTCAAAACTTCGTAGATCTTTTTTATAACCGCGGGGAAGCCCATCTTTTATTATATTCAGACAAGAGTTGTATTTATCTTTACCTATTTTTGGAATATTTAATTGCTTAAAGGATTTTTTATCGGTAGCGATTATGCCAGTATTTCCTTCGAAATATTGTTCAAATAGAGATAACAAGAATTTATCGTTGCTTACTACGGTTATACTAATATTTTTTTTATCGACAAGCCCGACTCGATAATTTACTTCGTGATCTTTTTTGGCAAGTTTTGATTTAATGAATCCATTATCGCGAAGAGCATACTGTTCCTTCTCTTTTTGCTCTACTGTTGCTTGTTTTTCTAATTCCTCAAATGTAGGTGTTTCTCCCTCAGCAACTTCACATAATTTTGAATATGTTTCTTGATTCATATGTGGTAGATAAAGGGTATATTTCTTTTTATCGAAAGTAACTATAGTGGCATTATCCATACCACAGGCTTTAGCATATTGTCTTAAAGTAGTTTCATTATTACCCTCTACTTCGAGCATAAGTCCTGTGTTACCGAAATACGCTTTACATTTCATAATATTCACAAATAAAAAAAGATAAAAACTATACATGGGAGATAAATTATATTCAAGAAGTTTCCCTAGGACACACAGCAGTCTCATCTAAAATTATCTTGCCAGTGGTAAGAAATTCTTAATGCTGAAATAATTACAGGCTAAGTTCAAAAAGCTGCTGTTTTATTAGGAAAACCAAATGAATTTATTTGTAATATATATTGGTGGTAGCCACCCTGATTCTTTAATCGAACTTCATGATCTCCGTTTTATAGTTGCTAATTCCATTGAGGATACCTACGATGCGCTTAGAAAAAGCTGGTGGGGTATACCCAAAAGTTTACATATAGATGCCTGGGGCATTTTAAATTATGCAGATGGATATGGCATTCAAATTTCACAGGAACAATCAGAAGATAGGGGGAATAAATTATTTTTCGTAAACTTGGGTGGTTACGATAAAAAACAATTTACCGAATTACATAAGAATATTTTCGTAGTTGCTGCGAATGAATTTGAAGCAAAACAAAAAGCACTCACTCAAATTTCTGACTGGGAGTCCCCGCACCGTGATTATTTATATGAAGTAGATAATTTACTTAATATCAATTCATTACTTAAAAACGAAGGTTATTATGTACATTTAAATAAACAGGTCGAGCTTAAGCCGTTTGATTTTACCTGTTGTTACAATCCCATTGGTAGAAATTAAACCATTTAAGTTCAAGGGGTAGCCTGTATACCACTTCACTCGTTACAGGCTACTTGCTTTCTAATATTGCAACTTAGAAGTAGATCCAGGGTAATAATATTCCATTTGTTTATTTATTGATTTAATTAACCCCTCATTGTATTGCATTGGCGTATGGCCATTAAAAAATCCGAACAGGTTATGAAATTTTCCAGATATGCTCTGTTCCTTTTCGCTCATGTCGTTTCTTATTGTAGAGCCGACGATCTCAAGAATATCACTGTTTACTTTCATTAAATAATTGATGTTGACTTCGCTTAGTTCAGAACGGCAGTGTTTGCCAAAAGATGAGAACGCATTTAAAGACTCCCAGGGTCGTCCTCTGCTGGCTAGTTTGGATACTGTAGTAATAATAAAATCTAAGGAAAGATTTGGATTTCCTTGGTGCAAATTGAGTATGGTATTGGATGCTGCTTTCGAAAGGCCAGGAAAGTAGACTGGGTCAATTTTTTCAATTTGATAAATTTGTTCGATTTGCTCAGGGGTAAACTTATCTAAAATGCTTGATAAGTTTTCTAATGCGCCAAAGACATTAGTTCTATTTTTTTCTTCTTTGGCTTCAGCATGGTTTTCACTAATTTGCTGCTTGGCTAATTCCAGTTTTGATTTCACGGTAAAATCCTCATGTTAAAAATCAGGTGAAATATACCTCGAATTAGACAAATCCTCTATTCTTGGATGTACAAAATTGCTCAAAAAAGACTCAGTGTGTAATGAGGTCCATTATACATGGGTCTTGAAAGATTATGCCTGTAGTAAAGAAGAAATTATCTCCGAGCAGGCCAGTGTTGATTATTCAATGTAAACTAGATGATTATCCCAAACTGTACTACACAATTAATCATCAATGGGGCAGACTCGATTGATTGGTAAACTTAAGCATGCGTAGTTCGTAAGGAGCACAGCGGATTACAGGATTATTTCTTAAAGTCCATGGGGGGCAACAATATGGCTCGTTAATGAGCTTTTGGGAGCAACTTTTTCTATTAATATGGAGTAATTTCCAATAGTATGAGGATGTTTAGATTCTCTAATAGGGATTCTGGCATTAATTAATGAGCCACGTAATCCGCTTCGCTCCTTACGGGCTAATATTGCTGTAATAAAGGTCATCTAATATGCCACTAAAAGAAAAATTGTCCAGAGTAGTTATAAATCAAAATCCATCTGAATATATTTATCCCTTTACACCTAAAGAGCGACAAAAATTAAAAACAGATGGTTCTATTTTTTTATCCAGGAGCAGATTTCAACCTGAGATAAACAAAAATAAGCCTTCAGGAATAAGAGTTCCTGTGCCAACTAACTCTATGTATTTTTTTGGACAAAACGGAGTAAAAAATAGTTTTAATCAGGGGCCCTATAAAGGTAGGAAAATTAAAGATGTAGCTTTAGAGGCTTATGTTTCGGGAAGTTATCACCCGCTCAAATTCCATTACGTCGAAAGAAAAGTTGGAAACAATACTGTTAAGATCGCAGAAAACAATCGCACGTTAACGTTCTTTTCTATGTTAGGAATTTCTCCAATAGATCCTATATGCAAAACAGGTGTTTCGTCCCATGAAAAGGCGGTAACCAAAAACAGCAAGGGAATGGAAACAGGCTATTCAGATACCATCTTGGTCAGAGGAATGTAATTAATTTAATCCCAACCATCATGGCCAAATCAGTGAGGACAGAATACAGTGTGCCATTTTTATTAAATTTAAGTCTGGCATAATTTATCTTCTTTATCTTGATATAAATATAGAAAAATCTATCGGATACACAAATTGTTATATCGGACTAAAGCCAGTGTAGCCTGTAATCCACCTCGATCCTTACGGGCTATCTTTACTCTTGCTATAAAGTACTATAATTATCCTGGAGAGGTTAATTATGTATATAGATCCGATAGATGATGATGTTATTTCTTATAAATATGCGCCGTTTTATGCTGTGTGCGATCCTAGGAACGTGATTAATATAGGTTCAGGGGAAGCTCATGGAATTTTCACTTCTGGCATGACTGAATGCGTATCATTTGCCTTTTTTATCAAGCAAAACAACGAAGTTAAGCGTCTGTCGTTCATCCATTTTCCAGGTGGTATTACGAGTTATACTTTAGATTCCCAACTGGGAAAAGAAGTTATCGCAGCAATGGTGGCTCATGCGCCTGAGGGTGCTGAAATTGAAGCTGTAATAGGATTTAGCAGTTTTCAATATCCAAATGGCTTGTTTGATGACGAAGAAATTCTCGACGTTCTCGATCAACAACTCACAGAGTTAGGATTCCAGTTAACTAGTTTGCAACTTTGTGGAGGTAATGGCCGAAATTTAGACGAGTCAGGATTCAGTTTCGGTATAAATTTTAACGGAAAATACGGTGAGTTCATCAATTGCCATGGTCTTGTGGCAAGAGGAAACTTAAATTCACATGAGGCTTGTGTCAATTACAGCGATATCCCCACAAACGTATCTCAACTGACCTATTTGCTTAATTGGGCGCGTTTACGAGGTGATAAGCAACGATGGGATGAATTACAGAACGACATACAAAGGTTGGAAGCAATCCACTTCGACAAAGACTTTTCGCAAGCAAAGGAAATGTCTTTTAAATTGGCAAAGGAGGATATCCCTCTTCATAATCCCGCCCAATTAAACGATATGATGCTCAGAGCGCGCGAAGGAGAAAATAAGGAGTTATGGAAACAAATAAAAACATCTATAGTGGAAGAGATTGAGCAATGCACTGATAAATATGCCGCTTTAGTGAAATATAAATCGATTTTAAAGCTACATTTAGATATAAGCTCTGCAAATCAATACGAGGGAAGTTTTTTCCGTAGAACTTTTCAGCAAGGAGAGTCGAGCCATTGGCGACAAGTAAAAAAATATGATTCAGGAGCTGAAGCTGCCTCTGGGGCACAAGAGTCCATAATCGATTCTGAATCCCCTGATTCAGAATTATCTAATACTCCAAAAGGGGTTTGAACAGATTAATTTTATGTCTCACTCTCTAAGCAGTGAGCGTTAATTTGAGTGAGACGGCATCATGGCTGCCTTCATTAATGCCAGTGATAATATTCTGGGGGAGCCTAATATCAATCAATTCCTTTTTATAAAAAGCATGGGCATAACCACCATCAACAGTGAGATGGTTCATCAATTGATATCCCATCGAAAAACCGGTAGTTAAACTGTCGCCAGGGCCTATTTGAAATTTTCCATTTGAGGGAGATTGATTATATGTTCCCGCTATTCGGACAACCCACTTTGGTGACACTTGATAAATTGTCCCAAGGGTTAGAAGCCAACTGTTGTGAAAATGATAATTAATGCGAGCCTTGGGGACAATAAAGACATTGGAGCCAGCTTGCGTTGCAAAATTATGCACCGAAACTTCTTTGAAGATATTCCATTGCAGGTATTGAACAGTTCCTAAAAAGCCTAATTGTTCATCGACAAAATGGCTTATTGTTATGACAGTTCTTGCTGGTGTCCAATATTTAAAATGGTAATCCTCTGAAGAAATATTCTGCGAACCAGTTATCGTACTACTACCCTGTAAATTATAAGTCACTGCACTACGATAATTAAAACCCAAGGCTGTTTTTTTGTCAGGTTTAATTAGTATCCCAAAATCACCGCCCAAACTGTTTGCTTGACTGTCATTAAAGCTACGGCTTTCAGGAATATTCAACCGGGCTATGCCTGCAGCAATAGGCTCCTGGATGATATGAGCATAGGTAAAATTAAGGTTTCCTCCTATGGAAATAAATTGATTAATTTTAAACCCAAGCGCGGGAATAAAGTCAATATTATTCGTTTGATTACGGGCGAGGATATAGCGAAGAATCGGTTGGTTATCCAATTCGCGATTAAAATCATTCGCAACGACAGCAAAACCGGCCACGAATCTTTTATTTATAGGGATCTTAAGATACATGGAGGGTAAGACAAAATTGGATTGAGAGAGGGTCGATCCCGACTCGGTATTCCCAGAAGGTATATTTTTTGCACTTCCGCTAAACTCAAATTGAGCCCTTGCCAGAGTGTCCAAAAAAATAAATTGATGCTGAGGTGCAATAGTTAATGCGGCCGGGTTAAAGTAAACAGCTGTGGCATCCTTCACTACAGCAGTTCCCATTGTCTGCTCAATAAAAGAGGCATGCAACGGCGAGCATAATACTAAAGAACATATGGTCACGTACTTCCTGAAATCAATTAAGCTTGCCATGACCCTTGCGGTAAGAATAAGAATATTCTTCAAGTTGTAAAAGTATTTTTTCGTATAGTCAAGATTAGTTCTACCAACTCTAATAAATTGAATTCCTCGTTGCACCAGACTAAAAAATCTGATGATGCGTCAATCCCGAACCACTGTTCGTTGAATGCAGTGAGGGATCTCCAGAAGATGGGTATGAGAAAAAATCAGGAGATCCTTCGTCGTAAACTCCTCAGGATGAGGTGGTCGTGAAATGCCTCTACCTTGTTCGGTATTCTTCTATCCTTCTAAGGCTTTCATCACTTTGTTAACATCTTCGTCAATAATTTTATTGATTTCAGCTACTTGATCGGAATAACCAACAGATTCAACGACCAAGGTAGCAACTTCTTCATAAAAAGGGTCTCGTTCGCGGTGCTGTTGTTCCAGGAAGCTTTTCATATCATCAACTGGAAGGGAAGAAACGCGTCCATTTTTCATACGACCAAGTTGGGTTGGGATAGATACTTTTAAATAAACCACAAATTCAGAGGATAACAGTTTTCGACATTCTTCACTGGATACAACGCATTCTTCCAATAAGACGACAACATTTTCTTTCTCTATGCTATGAGAAATAATTTCGGCTTGGCAACGGTTAAACGCTGTTTCGCCTTGCTCACCAAGAATTTCTCGTGTATGCCGACCAATGTAACGTTCAATGCTGGGATTTGCATCGACAATTTGCCATCCTAATTTTTTAGCCAGCGCTTCTGTAAATACAAATTTGCCAGCTCCCATATGACCAATTATGAAAATACGTTTTTCCAAAGGTGTACCTCTCTCAATAATGAATTATACCGTGGTGACCTGGTTAGACCTTAAAGAAATGATCTTCTTAGTGGATCAGAATCGGCTATACACTAATAGTAAATTATATTGATGATCAATCATCAACTAAAATTAAATCTTATGAATTATTTTACATTGTAATAGAGCAAAGTATGTTAGATCATTTTGAGTCCTACATAGCTAATTTGAAAAAGTACCCTCCAGCAAATGTCAGATTACTTACTTTTTTTAGTAACATACATTTTAGAATCAGCAAGAGCAATCATCTCTTCAAGGGTACGATGCTTTTCTGGATCATATTGGATACTCCCCATACTAAATTCGAGTGAATAATCTTTTGTGGCTACTGATTTCAATGAATCTGTTAAACGTTGAATAATGCAATCTACATCTTTTTGATTTAGCCCAGAACAAAAGATACAAAATTCATCGCCGCCTAAACGTGCAATCACGTCATAACAACGAAAGTTCTGCAGAAGCGTATTAGAAAAAGTTTTTAAAACCCTATCACCTTCTGCATGTCCAAAGTGGTCATTTATATACTTAAATTTATCTAAATCAAAAAATAACAAGGTAAAAACATTATTTTCAAGCTGGCATTTTTGAAACAGATAGCCCGCTAGTTTTAAAAATCCACGCCGATTGGTTAAGCCTGTTAATTCATCAGTAAAGGATAATTGTAATGATTCGAGCTCCATTTCTACCATTTGGGCAAGATCGTGAACGAGTTTTTGATCTACTTCCTTGATTGATCTGGGCTTGTCGTCGATCAAACAAATCACACCCACATTGTATGTTTTAATTTTCAAAGGACAACCTAAATAAAATCTGAAATTGGGTTTTCCTAGAACAAAAGGATTATCATAAAATCGTCTATCTTTAGTTGCATCTTCAACTACCATAATTTCATCTGAAAGAATAACATGACCACAAAATGAGGTTTTTCTCGCCGCTTCTTTGATCTCAAAACCTTGAGTGGATTTCATCCATTGGCGCTCAGCTTCTAAAAATGAAATTACAGAAATAGGGAGTATGCCGTAGCAAGCTGCGGAAGAGATGGTGGTAGACCCACCGAGATCGATCACCAGCGATAGGTCTCAAACCACCTCATGCGGCTGTTGTTAAGAGCAATGGTCGTGAGTGATGAGGAAAGTCAG
>NZ_CDRUHA020000071.1:0-652005 GCF_977063405.2 Legionella stuttgartensis | reverse complement strand
TAAACGTTATTGAAAGTGATGAACTGCTGGGTGAATAGCCTTAGAAAGGCTTGAGCGTAATGCGGTGAAAGTCGCACGTTACGTTCTTAGGGGACGGGATCGGAGCAATTCGATCCTGTTACCCGACCTGTTTTCTTTTTTAGAGTTGTCTTGTTCATTAATTTTTAGATCAAGTTTTATGTGAATCTGACTATTTTTTATTAAGCGCGGATCAATTGCGTGTTTGTGATTTAATGCCGAATCTAAATTTCAGCTATCAATTTACACCATGATCACCCGGTTTAACCCACTCTACTCTTTGCTGGTTTCCAGATAGACATCAACTCATCAAAAGTTTGTCCTTCCAAATTAATGAGTTTTTTTTCATGAGCAATCATTTTATAAATTATTTGTTTTTGGAACGATAAAATTTACACTCAACACCATGACCAAGATCATCTTTATAATATTCCATACCACACTTCCCCATTACTCGATGTGATGCACTATGTTTGAGTGGTGCAAAAGCAATAATATAATCAAAATTGATATTTATTTTACTCCATTCAAGAAGTGCCTCTAGTACTTCAGATGCATAACCCATACCCCAAAATTTTCTTACAATAAGATATCCAACTTCAATTTCCCCTGTTTCCATTGGCCCAAATCCACATCGTCCGATGAATTCATGAGTGACCTTATTGAATATAACAAAACCAGGCAATCCTTTGTCTCCATAAAGGCTCATAATCTGTTTTATTCTTCGCTTAGTCTGCTCGCGATCTTGTGTTCCATCAGGAAAGAATTTTCTAACTTCTCGGTCTGCATGAAGCTGAGCAACTTGATCTAAGTCCTCATCCTTAATTAAACGCAAAAGCATCCTTGGTGTTTCAATTTTAATGGTCATATTGGTTCACTTATAATCCTATATTTTCTATATATTGAATTTCTTCTTGTGTAAGCTCAAAGTCATATATGTTTAAATCATTATCCATGTGTTGTTGATTTGTAGTGCCGGTTAAAGGCAATATCCCCACTTGGTTTGCAAAGCGAAATATAATTTGCGGGATGGTTTTATCATATTTTACAGCAAGTGATTGCATGTGAGGGTTTAATAAATACCGCTGATTCGCAGTGAGCAAAGAAAATCCTTGATAGATAATCTTGTTTTTTTGACTAAATGTCCTAACGTCTTGATCCCATTGTGTTATGGCGAAACATCTATTTTGTATAAACGACGGCTTTATAGAGACTTTTCTATATAGTTCTTCAACTTGTGCCATATTAACGTTAGAAATGCCGAGAAACTTTACCTTTCTACTACACACCAGCTCTTCCATGGCTTGCCAAATTTCTAAATCTGCATCGATTATTCCATGAGATAGTGAAGGGCCATGAAGTATATAGGCGTCAATGTAGTCTGTCTGTAAATGTTCTAGTGAGCTTGCAAAGGATTGCTTGACCTGATTGGTCAATGAATCAAATTCATCATAAGGTTTTCTATGATCTTGGCCATGTACAGAGGTAAATTTTGTTTGTAGAAATAAATCACTGCGTGTTTTTTGACTAGTTGTTAAAAATTGATCAATTGCATCACCCACGGCTTCTTCAAAATAATGCCTACGTTGATTGGCAGTATCAATCCCTCGAAATCCTGAGTTGAGTGCCTGGAGCACCAAACGTTTTGTGTCATCTTCTTTCCATGCTGTACCATATAAAATAGGGGGAGTGGTTGATGTGTCGTTTTGTTTTATATTCATAATGCCGCCTCCATTGGTGTCACAGCATAACCAAGCATTATCCTCCTCAAAATATAGAGGTATTTTTCGGAGGATAATGAGCTAAGGAACAAAGCCATTAATAGACCCTGTGTCAATTTTATTTTGACTTTGAGCTTTCCACAATTGAGCATAGGCACCATTTTGATTTAGTAGTTCATTGTGGGTACCTTGCTCAATAATCACACCTTTAGCGAGTACCAGAATATTATCTGCATGCGTTACTGTAGAAAGTCTATGTGCAATAATAAGTGTTGTTGTGTTGATCGATATCTGTTTGAGACAGGTCTGAATGTCTTTCTCTGTTTTCATATCCAGTGAAGATGTTGCTTCATCAAAAATAAAAATTTTAGGTTTTTTAAGCAGCATTCTAGCGATGGCCACTCGCTGTTTTTCGCCACCAGACAATTTTAATCCGCGCTCACCAACTCTGGTTTCTAACCCATCAGGCAGTTTTGCCACGAACCTGTCAAGATGTACTGCTTGTATTGCATCCGCCAATTCATCATGAGTGACATGCGGATTTCCATATATCAGGTTATTTCTTAAGGTATCATTGAATAAAGCAGTTTCCTGAGGAACAATACCGAGTATTGCTCTGAGTGATGCATTTTGGATATTGCTAATATTTTGCCCATCAATCTGAATACTCCCCGAATTCAAATCGTAAAGCCGAAAGATTAATCTTGCGAGAGTGGATTTGCCGGATCCTGAGGATCCAACGATTGCAGTAGTGGTACCGGGTTCAACTATAAAGCTAACGTCATCAAGAATTTTTTGATGTTCATTATAAGTAAAATGGACGTGATCAAATTGGATTTTTCCTTCTTTGTACTTAAGTGTTCTGGCATTGGGTTGGTCTTGAATATCGATAGGAATTTTCAGCAACTGAATCGCGGTTTGAAAACGAGCTAAATCATCTCGGGTAACACGAATTCGATAGCCTAGCATGGATAATGGCAGCATGAACATGAATAAATAGCCATGGACCAGTACAAAATCTCCGACATTCATGCTCCCTGCAATGACTCGGCTGCCAGCAAGTAAGAGCATAATAATAACACACATACCGACAATGACATTTTGCATAAGATGAATTTTTGCATCGGCATTTAATGCTCGAGTATCTGCATGGGCCTTTTCTTGTAATTTTTGAGCAGCTGTATTGATTTCATCCTGTTGGGTATTAAAATATTTCACGGTATCCGCATGCAACAGGCTTTCCACCAGATAGGCGTTTGCAGATGCATCTTCATTGTTTTGCTTCATTCTGCATTTTACAATCCATTGAGCGGTGTAATAGCTTAGCAAGATATAAGAAACCAGCATCAACAATAGAACCAATCCAAAAAAAAGATCATAAAAATAGCTCAAAAAAATCATAGCAAAAATGATTTCTATAAGAACCGGCAATATCATCACAATGGGTCGACCAATAAGATCAACAGCAGACGAGTGTGAGCGTTCTATGATTGTAAGAATTTCGCCTGATTTACGTTCTCTATGAAATTTTGTGGAAAGCGCTTGTACGTGATCAAAAAGTTCTAAACAAAATTTTCTCGCCCCTTCTAATTCTACAGGAAAAGCTATTACTTGACTGAGGGTGATACAAGCTTTGGATGCACCCCAAACCGATGCATAAGTCAGAATGATGACTAAAGGGGTGCTGTTTAAAAATGGGGCATGTCCAGAGAGTGCATTAATGGCTTCTTTTAAAAAAATGGGGACACACAAATTTAGTGCAATGGAAATAAATATAAATAAGAGAGCCAAGACAACGTGAATTTTTCCTCTTAGGTTGTTCTTTGTCCAAACGCAAGGCCAAAGATAGTAGATAGTTTCTTTAATGCTGGGTAAACTATCATTCATCATGATGCACTCTTTTGCTGCTGGCTATTCCACATGGAGTAATATAATCCCTTTTTCTCGATTAATTCTTGATGCGTTCCAGCTTCTACGATTTCTCCGTCTTGTAAAACAAGAATGTTGTCAGCATGAATAATCGTACTCAAACGATGTGCAATGACTATACTGGTGGTATGTTTTGTAACTTCCTCAATATTTTCCTGGATATTTTTTTCAGTCTGCGTGTCGAGCGATGCGGTTGCTTCATCAAATAACAAAATACTCGGGTTGCGTAATAAACATCTTGCTATTCCAATCCTCTGGCGTTCTCCTCCTGATAATTTAAAACCCCCTTCACCGATGTTGGTTTCAATTCCTTTGGGGAGGTTTTTTACCATCTCTTCCAAGTGCGCCAGTTGGATTACGTTATTGATTTCACGCTCGGAGATATTTAGAGCACCGTAGCAGAGATTAAACCTCAACGTATTGTTGAAGAGTAGAACTTCTTGTGGAACAATTCCGATTTGTTGGCGGAATGAATGCTTGCTCACAGCAGTAATATCCTGGTCATCTATGAGTATTTGTCCCTGAGTGACTTCAAATAATCCCAGCAATAATCGTGCAATCGTTGATTTACCCGATCCGCTGGGTCCCACAATAGCTGTCATCTTTGCGGGTGAAACTTCGAAGCTTACATTTTTTAAAATGGGGTGTTCTGGTTGGTAACCGAAAGTGACGTTTTTAAAGTGAACATGCGGGCCGGTAATGGATAAAGGTTTTGCATCAGGATGGTCTTGTTCAACTTCATCGGTTTGATCTAATAAATAGGCTGAATATTCTATTTTGGATAAATCATTTTTGGTATCTCGCCAACGCACACTAGCTTCGCTTAAGGGTTCAAATAACTGTAATAAATAGCCATTAATCAGGACAAAGTCACCAATTTTTAACTGTCCAATTAAAATTTGGTGCCCTACTTTATAGGACAAAAAGGCAAGACCCCCCGCAATAATGAGTGTTTGTATCACCAAAAATGTACCGTTTCCACTAAATAATGCTGTATTTGCATGAACGCTTTCTTGTAAAAATCGGTCTATTTTTTTATGTTCTACGGTTTGACTGTTGTAGTATTTTACAGTTTCTGTGTTGAGTAGGCTGTCGGTAATTGCGGAACTTACATTTAATTCAGCAATGCTACAATTTTTTTGCAGGACTGTGGATTTTTTTTGAGTGAGTCCATTAAAAACAAGATAGATTCCCAAAATAATAATTAGATAGAGGCCATAGCTTAAGCCATAGAAGTGCCAAATGATTAAAAAAGCGAAGAGAATTTCTAAAAAAACAGGCACAATCCGAAACAATATGTTCGAGATAAGCATCGCGATTGCAAGCTGTGCGCGACTGATAGCGCTGGTTATTTTTCCGGTTTCCTTATCCAGATGAAATTTGTAATTTAAAGCATGGAGGTGTGCAAAGACATGAGTACTATAATCCGCAATTGTTGTACTTATGTTTACAAAAGAAAGCATCTCGCGAATTTTTTCACTGCATCTTGCCAGCATCCAGAGTAATCCATAACAGCAGATCAGCGAGATAATCATCATGCTCGATGTCATTATCGTACCGGATAATGCAGTTACTATATCTTTAAAAAAAATGGGTACAATTAAATTTAAGGCGAGGGTTGTGAAAACCAAAAATAATGAAAATATGACCCGAAACTTTTTTTTAAAGTTATTTTTCGGCCAAAAAAATGGAAAAAAATGGGATATTATCTGTAAACTCGTCAAATAGAGTCCTTATTGATTATTATCATATGATCGAGGAGGATAACATTAAATAATTTAGGAAGTAAAAAAACCGTAGGCATTGAGGCAAGCGCAAAATAATTTGTGTTCAAAAAAACATACAGTTGTGGAATAATGTGAGTCAATTCGTAATGATATTGTATGCACTGACATGTTATTTGAAATAAAAGATTTCTTGATAATGGTTGATTTTTGATAGGATAATGATTTAAATTTTTATAAAATAAATAGTGCAAAATTTTGATTACCAAATTTTGGAGGGACTATGGAATTATTAGATGCAGTTGAGGCATTGGTGAAAAATCCACTCCTTGATACAGTGGTTTTAGAGGATTGGGTTTTAAGTAAAAGCTTGGTTGAATCATATAAAAACTCAGATACACATAAGATCAGGGAGTTAATCACTGATAAAAAGAATTTTTCGGATATGAGCCATGTGATCCCGTATCCGGATATGAGCCATGTTTTTCCAGTGACCAAATAAGGATTTAAGTGAAAGTTGTAGCGTTAGTTGGTACTGGAATTAAAACAATAGCTCATATTACAGAAGAAGCAAAAGGATATATTTCTACTTGTGATAAGGTAATCTACTTAGTTAATGAACCCTTGCTAGAGAGCTATATTCGTAAATTAGCGAAATCATCAGAGTCACTGGATGAAATATACTTTAACTCTAAATCAAGAGAAAGTGCTTATAATAATATTGCACAATATATTCATAGCGCGATAGAAGATGTACGATCATTATGTGTTGTTATATATGGTCATCCATGTGTGTTTGCTACTCCTGGCTTGCTCGCTTTGTCTATGCTTGGTGATAGCATTAAAACAGTGGTGTGCCCTGGTATTTCAACCCAAGATTGTTTATATGCCGATCTTAGGTTTGATCCCGCATCTGGAGGTATCCAATCCTTTGATGCTACGGAATATCTTCTATATGATAAAGTAGTAGATCCTTCTTCTCATGTAGTAATTTACCAGATTGGTATGGTTGGAAATCTGGGTTTACCAACAAATAAAATCAATTTTGAGGCTCTTAATTTTATTAAAAAAAAATTAATCGAACTCTATAAAAAAGAAAAAAAAGCGGTTATTTACGAAGCTGCTCTTTATCCTGGTACTCATCCAAAGATATCTGAATTTGATTTAGAGCAACTTGATAGGCAAGAGTTAACAACACTGTCTACTTTGTATATTCCTCCCGATAAAATACAACGAATGCCGAGTTCTGATGCATTAAGGTTATTAAATCAAGTGGCATAGTTTAGTGGATGTATCTTATTTTTATTTAATGTGAGGGATTACAATGAGCTCAACAGTCAGCTCTTCTAAAGTAGGGTTCTCTTTTAGTGATTTACCAGTCACTTGTAAATTATTATTGGCTCTTTCTTTTATAGAGGCTATTGGAGGCGGCCTATCTTACCATATTGCGTATTTTTTTAGTGTAAGCACAAATTTTAATAAATTAAATATAGGCTTCTTAGGCTTTTCAATGGGGATTGGAGCTATTTTGGGCAGTATATGTGGTGGATACGTTACGGGAAAAGCACAAGCAAAGGGTATAATTGGGGCAAGTTTCTTACTCATGGGCGTCGCATTTGTTATTCTAGCAAAAGTGAGTTCTTTTCATTTATCTGTTGTCTTTGTATTGTTAATGGGATTTGGGATCAACTTGTTCATCACTTGCAGTAACTCATCTTTCTTGCAGATTTCAAAAAATACCAATCACAGTTTAACGATTGCCCAATCCTATAAAAATGCACTGGAAAATACTGGTGGTATTGTGGCAATGGTTTTGATAATGCTTTTAGCGCAAAATCATTTTAAATTAGCAATGACTTTGGTCGGCGTTACTTTGATATTGTTTTCAATAGTTATTTTTCTAAAATTAGAAATCAGTAATCAGGATGTGGCTGCAAAACCCAGTAATAAAGAAGAAATTGAGACAGTCTATAGCTCGCTTATTCCAATGTTATTTTCAGTATTTTGCATCGGTTTAACTTATGGGATACAAAAAACAGTACTAGGGATTCACTTAAACGAAACAATAGGAAATTCTTTAATCATTGGATTTTTTTTCGCAACCGATCCCATTTTAATCGCATTATTTCAAGTAAAATTATCAAAAAGGATTGAGCGATTCAATAAACATATAGTTGCTTGTATCGGCTGTATTTTATTAGGGGCGTCAACGTTTGCTATGGGCCTGTCTTCTACAATACTAGGAATGTTTTGTTCGCTTTTAGTATTCACTCTTGGTGAAATGTTGTTTATGGCGTACTCCGTTGCATTATGTCATCAATATGGAAGCTCTAACCACAGTGGCCTAGGTATAGGGGCGTGGCGCAGCGCATATGCATTAGGCATGATGATTGGCCCTCTCATATCAGGAGTAGCAATGTATTATTTCAATGCCCAAAGTGCTTGGACAATATCTTCTTTGCTTTGTTTCATGAGTGCCTTCTTAGTATTTAATTCTAAAAGAGCACAGCGGTTAGAAGCTGTTTATTGAGATGCATCCTTTAAAAAAAGGCGCATCTTGACAAAAAGTGTCATTACTTAAATGATGCACTCCAGAGTCATTTTGGAATAAATTATCAATGTCCGAAAGCCAATTTTTTTTATTCTCAAATCCATGGTAATAAAGAAATTGAGCTTTTTTGGCCTTTTCTTCAAGAATTGTATCAGCCCATTCTTCATGACTAGAAGAAAATAATTCTTTATATTTATTTGTAACGATTTTTATATTTTCAAGCTCAGAAATTAGAGTTGCTCTTTTTCTAGACAACCCTTGGTATGGTCTAAAAATAGGATGTTGAAGGGAAAAATATACCGGATTTTTTTCAACATGTTTTTTAGGTATTAATATAGAGGGGTCTGTTTTTAGCTTATAAATGTCTTTTAAAACGTAGGCTATCCATGATGCAGGCAAGAACTCATCGGTATTGGTAAACGAAAATCCATATTTTTCACCTATGAGAATTTCAAAGATATATTTAGCGGTATCTTGAATAAAAAAATCTCGTTCTAAATTTGATTTATCAAAAGCAACCCTAAAAATATGTTGATAATAGTCTCCATAGTAGGTGTAAGCATAATAATGTAGATAATATTTAAAGAAATATTTATTAATATTGATCCACTCAGGATTATTAACAATGTTTTCTATCCATTTTTCAGAAAAGTAAACGATGGAGGCCCGCCACTTACTTTCAGAAGGGCAAGATTGGTAAATTCGTTTAAAGAATTCACTGTGATCATGGTATGAATTGGGGATGGTGCAATCAATTCCAGATCGAATAAGACGATTATGGCTTCTTTTGCATCCAATGTTTTGTGTTACAAGAGTGGTTTGTGCCCCAGCTTTTACAGACAGTATGCCATTAGGCAAGTATCGTTTAAGTGGTTTTATCTGGGTTACATGTCCAATGTTAAAAAAATCCCCTTTCTTATCTATGTAAACAGGATGCGTTTCATTTTCTGAATCACCTCTTAAGTACCATTCAAAGCACTTATCTAATACAAGACCTAATGGACAACTGTGAAATCCATAAAAGAGGTCTTTAGTAATTGGTTCTTGAGATGAAAAATTATTAAGAGTTTGAAGCTTTCCTTGGTGCGGAATATAAAAGGTTTCAGAATCACCAATTAAATCACCATATCCAAAGTTAAAAACATATAGTGGGAAATCTTTTCCTGGCGCAATTTCATCAACTAAGAAAAAAAACTCAGGATTAGAGCGTTTTACTTCCTCTTTAATTTCATCCCAACAAACTCTAGTAAAATTCCTACAAAATTCCATATTAGTCTTTTTGTTAATTAAGTTGCTTTTTATTTTGAATTAAAATGCGTATTTGCCAAAGATTTTAGTGATATAAATGACAAACATATTATGCTCTAATCAAATCAAGCTTGTCAAATAAGTAAAGTACGTTGTTGTTGTCGTAATAAGGATTTTAATCATGAAGATTTTAAGTGAACAGGTTATTAATGGAGAGCGTATTGTGACTCAGGTTATTGATACAATCTTAAGCAGTACAGAACACAATCTTGTTACATTATCCGATATATTTGGGATATCTTTAAATAAGCTTGTTCTGAAAAAGGGGTTTTCAAATGATGAGATCTTAATGATTGTAAAGATAGGAAATTCTTTATTCATTAATTAATAAAATACTTTAGCCCCATTCTTTACCCAACCTATTATTTGAAACATTGATGCTGATTCAAATCGAATTTGTGGCCAGTCCGGATTGATAGGTGAGCATATAAACGTATTGTCTTCTGAGCTTATTTTTCTAAATAAGTTCTCTTCAGTAGCGTTAATATGAATCAGTACTAAATCGCAGTGGTTTTGTTTTTCTTTACAGAAAGTAACTAGGTCACCTGCATTATAAATAGGAGACATACTTTTATCGTGCACAATAAAAGCAAAATCATCATGCGTTATGTTGTCTTGAATTGATGAAGGTATTGGGAGATAACCTTCAATTTTAGATGAGGTATTGATTATAGGGATCGTTTGGAAGGGATGATCCTTCATAGGTTTGTGGTCAATATCTAAAAATAATAACCATGTTGGAGAAACACCCAATGCACTACCGAGTATTTCTGCATCTTTAAACCTGGGCGTTCTTGTTCCTCGTTCCCAATTACTAATTCGTTGCGCTGAAAAACCAGTGACTTCAGCCAACTGCACTGCAGTGAATTTTTTGTTTTTTCGCGACTCTTTAATTCTTAACCCTATTTTTAATTTTATATCCATATAAATACCTTGCAAAATAAACATAATTGTTTATTATAAACGTTATCGTTTATATTTGTGTGTATTGTTTACCTAGCGTTTATTATACACATAAGTTGAATGAACAGTAACAAATAAACAAACCGATTTAGATAAAAAAATATTTTTTGGCGTTTTCTGTAGCTATATACAGAATAAATTGAAAAGGAGTATTCGTTGTGGAAAATAACTTTAGGCTACAAATCTGTAAGAACATCATTAATTATCTATTAGAGTCAACTAACTATACTCTAAAAGACATTGCTGCTTTACTAAATTGCTCAATAAGACAATTACGTTCTATTTATTTCGATGAGTTAATGCCAACTAATCTATATTGCGAACGGGATCTTGTGAGGCTTTATCATTTAATTCTTGAACTCAATACTAATAAACAATATGTGCACCAGGGTTATAAATGGGGTTGCTTATGAATACTTTTAATATTGAAGAGGCTTCAAAGTTTCTAGGCGCCCACAGGGAAACTATCCGACGAATGGCTGCATCAGGTGAACTACCTGGAGTAAAGATAGGGCGAGGTTGGCGTTTTATAGAACAAGATCTTGCGATGTATATGCGAAACAAGTACTCTACTTGCGATGCATCGTGGGGTGTCGATATAGGAGATAATAAATGGCACTCACGAAAAAAAATGGGTTCTGGTGGATCGACATCACCTTCGGTGACAAGCGTATACGCAGAAGCACTAGGACTAAAGTAAAACAACAAGCGCAACAATTCCATGATAATTTTCTACAAGATCTATGGAGTAACAAGCATACCAAATTACCCCAACAGAAATCGTGGGTAGATGCTGTTGTGCGATGGTTAGAGGAATCAGCGCATAAACGAAGTTTAGTTACAGATAAATTTCATTTGGCCTTTCTGGACCCTTATCTTGGCCAGAAAACGTTAGATGAAATTAACGCCGAATTAATTGAATTTATTGCGCAAGAAAAAGAGCGGACTAATGTTACTCCAACGACGGTCAACCGAATGTTGGAAATTATACGTGCTATTTTAAACAAAGCTCATAAGGAATGGCAGTGGATAAACACCATGCCATTATTCAGAATGAGAAAAGTTGAAAATAAGCGTATACGTTGGTTGAGCAGCGGACAGGCTGGTAAATTGCTTCAGGAGCTACCAAATCATTTGAAAGATATGGCCGCTTTTACTTTAGCAACTGGTTTACGCCAATCTAATGTTACTAAGTTGCAGTGGAGTGAAGTCGATTTAATTAGAAAACATGCACTCATTCACCCTGATCAATCTAAAACAAAGAAGGCGATCCCTGTTCCTTTAAACTCTGAGGCAATTGCAATTATAGAAAAACAAAAGGGCCTACACCCCTCATTTGTATTTACTTATTTTGGTAAGCCTGTTACGCGATGTAATAATCATGCTTGGCAAAAAGCGTTGGTTCGGGCAGGAATCAAAGATTTTCGTTGGCATGACTTGCGTCACACTTGGGCAAGTTGGCATGTGCAAAATGGTACCTCATTGCAAGAATTACAGCAATTAGGTGGATGGTCAGAATATGAAATGGTGTTACGTTACGCGCATCTTTCAAGTGACCATTTAAAGGTGGCAGCGGAAAGAATTACAAAAAATTCTGGCACGTTTTCGTCACTGTAACTTGGTTTTTACGGCACGTTTCGATCCAGGTAACCGTTAACTACCTGATTTTAAAGGGTTTAAATGGTGCGCTCGGAGGGACTCGAACCCCCGACACCTTGGTTCGAAGCCAAGTACTCTATCCAGCTGAGCTACGAGCGCAATAAGGTATGGGATTTAATATTTTGCCATTTACATTCTGGTTGAATGGATGCTCTACCAAAATGGTGGGCCGTATAGGATTCGAACCTATGACACAGAGGTTAAAAGCCTCCTGCTCTACCACCTGAGCTAACGGCCCTTACTTAAGGCAAAATATTTTTAAACTGTACTCTAAAACTGGTGGGCCGTATAGGATTCGAACCTATGACACAGAGGTTAAAAGCCTCCTGCTCTACCACCTGAGCTAACGGCCCTAAAGAGGCTGGAATAATACCGTATTAGCGCAGAATTTCAAGTCTTTTTATAATGTTTCTTCTATTTTTGTTATTTTAAAGGGCACAAATGTTTTTTTTGGACAAAAATTGGCGCTATACGAAATAGGATTGCTTCATTAATGGGGCTTGAGCATAAATATCTTTTTCTGTAGCTAATACAGTCCAATCCTGTATTTTTAATTTATCAGCAAGAGTTTGAGCTGTACTTGACGAAGTAATGAGTAGTAGAACATCCGCTCCTAAAGCGCCACAGCCTTTGATTGCGAGTATCTCCGGATCTTTTTTAAATTCATTGATATGTTTTAAGCTGTGTTCGGCAACTAAATTTAACTCTGCTAGTTTTTGATGATAGTTATTAATAGTCCTAATTAACTTTTGGGAATCAACTTGTTCAAATGCTTGTTTTGCTTCATCCACCAACAGTGATAAATAATTAATCTGATCGGGTAGGGCTGTGTCTTGTAAATGATGATGAGTAGCAAGTTTTACGCCGGTATGGATGAGAAAGAAAGACAGATCATGAAAGGGCCAGTCGTAGGACTTCATTACATTGTGTTGCTTATTAATGTAAACGCATCCTTGTTGAGATTGAGCGATCACATCATACCCACTTGGTCTTAAGCCTTTTCCAGTCCAGGATGATTCATAGTAAGCATTAAGCATCTGTTTTAAATCAGGAGTTGTGTTATTTACGAAACAACTCGCTAAGTAACTTGCTAAGAATTGTGCGCTGGAGGCACCTAAGCCTCCTCGACCTGCATAGGGATCATTCCATAAAAGACTTTGTCCTAAGTTTTGTTGGTGCCACCAAATCCCAGCTGGGGATTCTGGATGAATCCCAGATGTTTTTTCTTGTGTTGTAAGTGTGAGCTCAAAACAGGGCGCAGTTGTGAGGAGAAGTGCTGAAGCTTGAGCTACAGCAGCATATTCACCTAATAGAAATGTTTTTGCAGGGATTAACCATTTCATACTGCAATCGGTGTTTGTCTGATCTTAGCGAGTAAATCATGAGCATTATTAAGGCTAATTCTTTTATGCAAATCCAACCATTTTTGTAAATGTTCTTTGAGTACAGGCATTTCGTTTTCATTGGCTCCGGCAGCCAAGAGCAGATTATCAATATGTAATTTCATATGGCCCTGAATAATACCTTCAGTACATAAGGCTTTGATCGCACCTAGGTTCTGGACTAGGCCTACAGCCGCAATGACTTGAGCCAATTCATTTGCTGAAGAAATATTCATCATCCGTAAACACATTTTTGCAGTAGGGTGCAATGAAGTAACGCCACCTATAGTTCCTACAATAATTGGGGCTGTGAGTTGTCCTGTAAGCACTCCATCATGATAACGCCAACGGGTAATTGCTCGATATTGCCCATCACGAGCAGCATAAGCATGTACTCCAGCCTCAACGGCACGCCAGTCGTTTCCTGTAGCAATTAAAACGGGATCGATGCCGTTCATTACTCCTTTATTATGGGTAGCGGCTCGATAAGGATCCATTTCTGCAAAGAGCGATGCTTCTTGCAGTTTTTGGCCAAGCACCGGATCGATAGAGTTTATCGTGACTTGAGCTGTTGTTAACTTTTGATCATTCAAATTGGACAAAATACACATGGTGACTTCTTCACCAGTTAACTGCTCTATAGGTGTTTTCAAGTATTCGAGAACTTGATTAATGATATTGGCCCCCATGGCATCACAGCTATTCATAGTCAAATGAATGACGGCCATGTCTTGATTATCTTCTCTTTTGAGCTGGCGTAATTGCAAATCCATGACCCCGCCGCCACGTTTTACCATGTTTTCAGCAACATCTTTATTGGCTTTGTTAATCAGATAAGTACGATTTTCATGGAAAATTTGAGAAAATTTAGAGAAATCTTTAACGTTCGCTAATTGAATTTGGCCTAAAATGCATTCGCCTTGAACCCAGGTCTTTATTTCACCACATTGTCTAATCCATTTAGCGGATTTCGATAAAGCGGCGATAATTGATGTTTCTTCAACAGCCATCGGAATAACATAGTCTTGTCCGTTAATGTTGAAATTAGTTGCAACACCTAAAGGAAGTTGAAAATAACCAATGACATTTTCAATCAGTTTATCTGCTAAATTTAAATCTTTTATGCCACCATTTTTAAGAAATGCAATGTCTTCGGGTGTTACTGCCCCTAAGGCTAACAAGCGTTTAAAACGTTCTTCTCGAGAGAGTTTAGAAAATCCACGGAATAGCTCATCAGTGTTAGAAGTTAAAGGCATGCTTTCTCCTTTGAGTAGCCGGCATTAACGCAAGTTTTGTAATGCCATGTTTGCGTTGTTCAAATTGGCTGTAATTTTCTTGCATACCTGAATTTAGTGTCTTGAAAAAAATAAAAGCAATTTTATCATAAAATAGGAGCGCAAACTACCCGAAAATCGTAGGTTATATATGATTTTGTTTTATTTCTTAGTTTGTCATCCATCATAGAGCTGGACTCTTTCTGAATGAGTTATTTAATTCATGAAACAAAAGTAAATTTATCTTCCGAGGCATCATCTTACTTGTCGTGATTTAATGCGCAGAGAGAGATAACTAGCTTCAATAAAGAGGTTGGATGTTTTTTTTATTGTTCATTTTTTTAATTTAATCCCCCCTGGTGTTTTTTTAGCATGAAGAGTAAATTAAGTGCACTTAATTGGATGTAACTGCTGGAGATGTTATGGGAAAACAAAGTAAAGAAATGAATGCATTTAACACGGCTAAAAAACTAAGAGAGACATTCATCGAACAATTGAAAAAATGTAACTCTGAAGACGACTTAGAAAAGTTTTTAAGCAAATATAACAAAAACAAGCAAAATAGAGAGCCTTCTATAAGTTTAACGTCTCATCATCAATCGCAGATTAGTGTGATGGATGGGGAAATCGAAGAACGGATCAGCAATTTAAGAAAACGCTTCGCACCCGAAGTTTCTATTGAAATAAGTCCAAGCGTTGAACAACATATAGTGGGACCTGCTATAGTAGAAGAAGATGCAATGTTCGCCACGATTCCTGTATTTCCATTAGAGCTTACGAAAGGAAATCACCCTTTCCGCCAAGTGGATGAGCACCAGAAACTTGAAGTGCCTGACGAGGAAGGGAAAGGAAGGGCTCTTGCTTCAACTGTGATTAAAACGCCTGTTAAATCAATTATAAAAAGTGACGAGTTGGTAAGAGACGAGTCTGAAAAACTAAAGCAACTTAAAACAAAACATACCGTAACATTTGCACCTTTAGAACCTAAAAAGGTTTTAGGTGATGATAAGTTGCCTCAAGGAACTGATGTAGATCACAGAATTAGAAGACAACGACTTATTCATATTTTTGATGTCAATGTAAAATTAAGAGCTATTCAGACAAAGCAGAGAATATATGAAGAAAAAGTTAGAAAATATCGGAAAGAAAAAAACCTAAATGAAGAAGAAAAATATCACAGAGCTGCAATTGCCGCAAAAAGTATTTATGTCCAAATACATCAATTAAAAGAGCAATATGTTCGTGATGGCGATGTAGTTTCTTTTAAATCGAACAGTCAAGATGTTCTCGGTGACGATAAAGTCAATGTAAAAACATTACGGACACATCGTGGATGGTGGGAAAAATTCTTAGATGATTTTGTGAGTCTCATCAATACAGGATTGGATCGTGTTGGTTCTTCAATACACATGCCTAAGTTATCACTCTTTAAACCTCTAGCTGATGGAGGCAAGAAAGTTACCGAACTAAATAATGCAATTAATGCGTTAAATATATAGTTTTATTTTCCTAATAAACAGGGAGTCTGGGTTTAATTCCCTCCACCCAGGCTTCATTTTTTACCTACCCGAATAATATGATATTGTGTTACCATGCTTTATTGTTTTTGCTCTTCCAGAATATTCCTATTATTCTTGAGGATATTGTTCAATAAATATGACTATGGTACAAAACAGCGCGCAAATCACTTTCGATAAGAAACTTGCCACAGTCCACTGTACAGGTCACTGGTCTGTTCTAAAAATTGGGAATTTATTAGAAAAATTCAATGAAAGTGAATTACCAAAAAAACAAAAAGTAATTATTAGCGGCGAAAACATCAGTTATTTTGATAGTGCAGGAGCTTTAACTTTAATTAAATGTATTGATCTGCTCGAACAGCAAGAAAACCAAGTTGAACTGGCTGACTTTACAGAAACCCAACAGCAACTCATCGATTTAATTAAATCAAAAAAAGATGTTTTAGATTATCGTATTCCTTCTCCAGATAAAAAAAATATATTTTATCAATTAGGTAAAGAATCGGAGAATAAATTCCGACAAGCAGAGGGTCTTGTTGCTATAATTGGTGATTTAGCTACTAAATTATTCGAAGCATTTAGTAATTGGCGCCGATTTCAATTACCTAGCATTATCGCAAATGTACATACTACAGGTGTAACTGCTTTACCCATCCTTGCTTTGCTTTCTTTTTTAATTGGTGTCGTTTTGGCCTATCAGATGGGATTGCAATTACAAACATATGGGGCTAACAGTTTCATTGCCTATTTATCAGGTATGGCTATTTTTCGTGAATTTGCACCCTTGATTACAGCCATTATTGTTGCTGGGCGTACCAGTTCAGCATTTACTGCACAAATTGGCAGTATGAAACTGAATGAAGAAGTGGATGCACTTTTAACTATGGGGCTGTCTCCTACGGAATTATTAGTACTTCCTAAAGTGCTTGGATTATTGATCGCATTTCCTTTATTGATTTTTTGGTCTGATGTTTTTAGTATTTTAGGGGCGATGATTATGGCTAATAATATGCTGGGCATTACCTTCATCGATTTCTTGCAACGATTGAAAGATTCTGTGGGAATTTCACAATTGAATTTGGGCTTATATAAAGCACCCGCATTTGCAATGTTAATTGCCCTGGTTGGTTGCTTTCAGGGATTTAGAGTTGAGGCCGGCACGGAAAAAAATATTGGAAGCCAAACTACTAAAAGTGTGGTGCAAGCATTATTTTTAATTATCATTGCTGACGCAATTTATTCAGTCATTTACAGTCGGATGCATTTATAGATGAGTGAACCCATTATCGAAATTAAAGGGCTAAAAAATTCTCTTGGTGGTCAATGGGTACACTCTGATGTGAATTTGACCGTGGAAAAAGGCGAAATTTTAGCCATTATTGGTGGTTCGGGAAGCGGAAAAACAACGATATTACGTAGTTTACTGATGTTACTGAAGCCTACAGCAGGTACCATTAAAATTTTTGGCCAAGACATTAGTCATCTCGATATGGAACAATCTTTTTTGCTCCGTCGTCGATGGGGGATGCTTTTTCAGCACAGTGCGTTATTTTCATCCATGAATGTAGTGGAAAATGTTATGTTTCCTATGAGAGAATTCACTAGCCTCGATCCTAAATTTATGTATGAATTGGCTTTGTTAAAAATCGCTTTAGTGGGGTTACCTAAAGAAGCAGCAGGTAAGTTACCTTCAGAATTGAGTGGAGGAATGCAAAGAAGAGCAGCTGCAGCGCGTGCCATTGCAATGGATCCGGAATTGTTGTTTTTGGATGAGCCCACTACAGGCTTGGACCCACTGAGTGCACGACTTTTCGATGAGTTGATTGTGTTTTTAAGAGATTCTTTAAAACTCACTATAGTCATGGTGAGTCATGATATAGAATCTTTAAAACGGACGACAGATCGCGTGGCTTTTATTGGTGATGGAAAAATTTTAAGTGTTGAGCCGATTAATGATTTAATGAAAAATAAGAATAAAATAATTGCTGGTTATTTTAGTAAAATGTAATCTAGAGCCTCCCAACATTCATTGTATAATAGGCACTAAGCATAACTGGAGACAGAATACTTGGAAGCGAAAACCAATTACACCATTGTAGGTGTAGTCGTACTTATATTGCTGGTAGGTTTAGTGGCTACAATGCTGTGGTTGTCAGTTGGTTTTAGTCAAAAAAAATATATTACTTATACCGTTTTTATGCATGAGGCGGCATCTGGTCTGACTCAGGATGCTCCCGTGAAATACAATGGAGTACAAGTGGGGCATGTAAAGGAAATAAAATTAAATCAAAGCGACCCAAGACAAGTTGAAATCTTGTTAGATATTGAAGAAGGAACACCGATTACGACAAGTACATATGCCACGTTAAATTCCCAAGGGATCACTGGCGTTACTTATATTGGTTTGAGTGCAAGCACTTCAGATCTGACGCCAATCCAAAAAATGCCAGGTGAGCCCTATCCAGTTATTCCTTCAAAACCTTCTGTTTTTACTCAATTAGATGGCATTTTAAAGAGAGTATCTGAGGATGTAGACTCTGTAAGTACCGAAGCAAAGCGTATTTTTAATGAAGAAAATGCAAAACATGTAAGCCATATCTTAACTAATATTGATCATTTTTCTAAAGACCTTGCGCGCAATGGTAAGAATGTTAATGTTTTAATGGATAATCTTGCCAAAACAAGCCGAGATTTCCCGCATATGCTGGAAGAACTCAGAGTGGGAATATCTAAATTTAATACAATGGCAGAAAGTTTAAGTAAAGCTGGGAACAGTGTATCAAAAACTATGGGTACAGGAAAAAATGCTATCGATAAAATTTCTGAAGAAGCACTCCCACCTGCTGTAATCTTATTACGAAGATTGAATGCAATTTCTGCAAATTTGGAAAAGGTGAGCAGTGAACTGCGACAAAACCCTGCTGTGGTTATTCGTGGAAGTAAACCGCCAAAACCTGGGCCTGGAGAATAATAAATGAATAAGTGGACTGTGTTTCTCGTGGGTTTAAGTACAGCGGTACTGAGTGGTTGCTCAGCAGTTAAAGTCTCTGTAAAAAACCAGTATCAATTGAGTGCATATAGCACAAAGCAGTTGGTTAAAGAACCGATGCCTATTACTTTATTGGTTACGCCACCTGATGCCGCTGCAGGATATCAAACAGAGCAAATGCTCTATAGCAAAAAGCCTTATGAACTTGAACCTTTTGCAAAAAATGCCTGGGTAAATCCACCAGCAGATATGCTTTATCCCCTAATCCTACAAAGCTTGCAACGAACAAATCTGTTTAAAGCGGTTACATCTAATGCGTATACTTTAGGTGTAAATTATCGATTAGATACCCAATTGCTTGCTCTTGAGCAGAACTTTCTTAAAAAACCAAGTGTACTTGAGTTTTCAGGAAAAATGGTTTTAACCCATGTAAGTGATAACAAAGTATTGGCTTCAAAAATTGTCAATTTACAAATTCCATGCCCAAGTGATACGCCTTACGGTGGTGTAATCGCAGCGAATAAAGCAACGCGACAATTTACTGCGATCTTAGCCCATTTTGTTGTATCTCATATCGAACATTAACGGATTTGCTTCGAGTAGATTGTATCTATAAAAGCGTCACAGTGTAGTGAGGGATCTCCAGAAGACTGGGTATGAATAAAATCAGGAGATTCTTTTGTCGCAAATACCTCAGGATGAGGTGGTCGTTAATGCCCCGTAGTTACTGCAAGCAACCTTTTAGTGAAAACTTATCTTGTTTTTAAAGGGAGTATCTAGGACTTGGGATTGAATTGGTTTAATTAGTTATTGTAGCCAAAAAATAAAAAGAATTGTACAATGTGCCCCCATGAGCCCTGTATGGGAACTTTGAAATTTGTCAATAATAAAAAGAACGAAGGAGATTGAGGATGAAAGCCGGATCACTATGTAAATTAGGTCTGCTTGTAGCGAGTGCCGTTTTAGTTGCTGCGTGCTCCAAAGCACCAGGTAGTGCGGATGGGGTAGGGGTGACTGATGCCGAAGCATCTGCCCAAGGTTTAGGACAATTTACTCATTTTGCTGGTCAAGAACCAGGTGAATCTTATACAACTAAGGCACCTCATAATCAATTGTATTTGTTCTCATATGATGACAGTAACTTAGCTCCCAAATATTTACCATCTGTTAATGCTCAGGCAGAATACTTGAAAACTCATCCGGGTGCTCGTGTATTAATTGCTGGACATACTGACGAGCGTGGTAGTCGTGAATATAACGTAGCTCTTGGTGAGCGTCGTGCAAATACTGTAGCCGACATTTTACGTATGGCTGGTGTTAACAGACAACAAATGCGTGTTGTGAGCTACGGTAAAGAGCGTCCAATTAATTTAGGACATGATGATGCGTCACATGCACAAAATCGACGCGTAGAATTTACTTATGAGGCAACAAGATGATAAATTGCAAAAAACACATTATCGCTACAGGTTTTATGTTCCTGCTACCTTTGACCAGTTGGTCCGTGGCGCCTGTTGTTGATGAGAGTGAAAATTTTGCAATGATTGACCAGCAGGCGTATGAAACGCCTGTTGGCCCTAAGTACGATCAACCACAAATTGACAATGGTCAGTTTGAAGTTGCTCGTAATGAAAATTATACAATAGATAATTCCCAAACTGATGATGAACCTGCGCTTGCTAAAGATGACCAAGCAAATGATTCAAATAATAATGTTACAGACAGCGCTAAGCTAATTGACAAAATCCAAAGTTTGCAGCAAGAAATCCAAGAGCTACGTGGACAATTAGAAGTACAAGCTCATGATTTAAAATTGTTACAGCAACAGCAAGTTGCTTTTTACAAAGATTTAGATTCACGCTTAAGTGGGACTACTTCTGCGAAAGCATCGCCAAATAAACCTTCATTGGATCTTTCAGTAGGTTCAAAGGAACCCGCTACACCTAAGAAAATTGTACCGGCACCTGATGTCCAAGCAAACAAATCAGTTACTACGCCAGTTACAGTACCTGTTTCTACTGCATCCAGAGTAAACCCTGCGGATGAACAAATCAGCTATTTAGCTGCATATGAATTAGTGAAAAATAAACGATATGATGATGCTATAAGTGCTATGAATGTATTCGTTCAAAAATATCCAAGGGGTGGTTATACTGCTAATGCACAATATTGGCTAGGCGAGCTTTATTTAGTTAAAAAAGAGTATTCTCAAGCCATAGGGCATTTTAACGTTGTGTTACAGCAATTTCCCACTTCAAGTAAATCGGCTGCAAGTATGTTAAAGGTTGGCTATGCCTACGCTGAACAAGGTGATAAGCAAGAGGCCAAGAAGTTCCTGCAACAAGTTGTAAGAGCTTATCCTGGTACTCCTACAGCACAATTGGCTAATTCAAAATTACGTACAATATAATTAATGAATTTTTTTATATGTGACTTAGAAATTTGTAAATTTGTAGCCTGGGTAATGCACATCGTAACCCGGGTTTTTTCTATCAAAAATTTCTCGAGTTACCGCTTATGCCTTCACCAGGCTATATTGAAATAGTTTACGGATCCCAAGGAGAAATTATGTATTGGCTAGCTCATGCCCCAGCTAATATTGCTTTGATCAAATATATGGGAAAAAAGGATGATAGCTCGAATAGTCCTGATAATCCTTCATTGTCCTACACGTTAAATGAACTTAAAAGCACAGTTCGACTTGAAAAAGCAAGTTCGAAAAAAGATATTTGGGAACCATTGATTATACCCGGAGGAATTGACCATTTTGTTCTTTCAGCAGAAGGACAAAAAAGGTTTCTTGACCATCTCGCTCGCATAAAAGCATATTTTAATTATGATGGTGGTTTTTTAGTACAGTCTTGTAATAATTTTCCTCACAGTAGTGGAATGGCCAGTTCTGCTTCAAGCTTCGCCGCCTTAACTCGTTGTGCTGTGATTGCTTTGAGTGAATTAACTACTAAACCCACACCTTCTATTAATGAGCAGGCACAGTTAAGCCGATTAGGCTCAGGCTCATCTTGTCGATCTTTTTATTCTCCCTGGGCTTTATGGGATGATCATGAAGTTAAAGCAGTAGATTTACCTTATCCGGAGTTAATCTATCAAGGTGTAATTATTAGCAATAAGAAGAAGGAAGTTCCCTCCAGTGAAGCACATCAGCGAGTAAAGAGCAGTCCTTTTTATGAAACACGCAGTCAAAGGGCAAGGGAGAACTTAAAGCTTTTATTAGAGGCATTAGTGAGTCAAAATTGGACTTCGGCCTATCAGATCTGCTGGCGTGAATTTCAAGATATGCATCGTTTGTTTAATACATGCGAGCAACCTTTTTCATACATGACGGAAAATTGTATTGATTTATTGCATCACTTAGAGAATTTTTGGCATAAAAAAGGCGATGGTCCTATCGTGACTATGGATGCAGGACCGAATATTCATTTGTTGTATCGTTCTGACCAAGCAGAATTGGCACGTGAATTTAAACGTGATTATTTAATAGGCAATTACGATGTTCTTTGATTTTGAAACCACAACTTTTGGCAAATGGATTTTAGCAGGTGAACATGCTGTAGTACGGGGGCATCCAGCTCTTGTATTTCCGATCAAGGAAAAAAAATTAACGTTAACTTATTCTGCTGCTGCAACTTCTTTAGGGGCTGATTATACGGGAAGTAGTGGTGCAGATATGCAGCTTTTATTTTGGAGTGTGTTAGAACATGGCATGCAATTATTGGGACGCTCTTTAAATCAATTAGGTGGTTATTTTCATTTAGATAGCACAATCCCTGTGGGAGCAGGGATGGGGGCTTCAGCAGCGCTTTGTGTGGCAATGAGTCGTTGGTTTTGTGCGCAAAAAATGATTGAACAAAATCAATGTAATGATTTTGCGAAAGAACTAGAGCACTTGTTCCATGGAAAAAGTAGTGGACTTGATGTGGCAGGAGTTGCTGCAGAGAGCGGGGTTTATTTTAAATCGGGAAAAATTACCCCACTTACGCAAAAAATTCGTCCTCAGTTTTTTTTATCTTCATGTAAGCAAATCGGAATTACATCCCATTGTATACATCAGGTCCAGAATTTATGGACTAATAATCCTACATTATCCGAGCAAATTGATACACAAATGGTTGCCGCAGTTGAGGAAGCTAAAAAAGCTTTAGAACTGGGGGGATCAGATGCAATCTCCTCTTTAGCCCAAGCAATTAATAAAGCAGCGGATTGTTTTTATCAATGGAATTTGGTTAGTGAGAGTTTGCAGCAACATATGAATCGATTAACTGCAGAAGGTGCTCTGGCTGTAAAACCTACAGGTTCTGGGGGAGGGGGATTTGTGCTAAGCCTTTGGGACAAACAGCCACCTGCGTCTCTTGAATTGCTGATTGCTTAATAGAAAATTATCTTAACCGTTCGGGTTATGCTTGAATCTTGGGGAGTTGGATTTGAGTTCAGGTTGCCGGAAAATAATGCTGGGGAAACGTAGCATAAATCAGTATGTGCGGCTATCAGTCTACAAATTGATAATAGACTTCGGTCCCTTTAACCATTCCAAGTTCGTAGCGTGCTTGTTCTTCCAGAGCTTGCTCGCCACCTTTCAATTCTCTAATATCTGCTTCAAGTGCTCGATTACGTGTTGCCAGTTTATTGTTTTCTTGTTCGTGAACGGTCAGTTTTTTTTCAAGATCTTGCCATTGAATCAAATTTCCATCGCCCAGCCACAGCTTATGTTGTAAAACAACTAGGGAAACAATCAAAATTATAAACAAAGAGCGCATAGGGTTTGCTTAATTAAAAGGTATCCTTTAACCATTGTATTACCATATCCCAATGTGTAGCAATATGTGCTTGAGGATTTTTTCACATTGGATATTCAAAAACTTAAAATCAGAGAAAATAGTCAAATTTGGGGCAATAGATTCAGATTCACTAACCCGGGTTCCATTGCATTGAACCCAGGCTACAGGGTAATTTAATCAATCAAAAATGTTTACGTAAAATGTTAAGCTCTTCATTTAATTGATCTATTTTTTCTAATAGTTCTAAAGCAAGTGCTACTCCTGGCAGATTAATTCCCAAGTCTTGATGGAGGCGAAAAGCCGACTCAATTTTGCGAAGATCGTTTGGATTTAATTTCAGATGCTCTTTTTTTGTGGTTTTTGTAGAAAATAAACCGTACTCTACCATTTCATGTAATAATTCTTCAGGTATGTGATATCTTTGACATACTTCATTAAATGATATGGTCATTGTTTCTTCAATAAGCACGCCAATTATTGTATTGTCTTGTTTCATGCTTATACTCCCATTTTGTCACGTGGATTAAAAGGCATTACTTGCTCCATTTTTTTATAGAGCTCTGTAGCGGCTTCAGTAGTTGCTGGCGGGGTAATAATCTTTAAAAGGACGTATTGGTGTCCAGGTGTTGTTCCTGGTAACCCACGATTTTTAAGTCTTAATTTTTGCCCTCCTTGAGAGGCAGGTGGAATTTTTAAATCGATTTTTCCTCCTAAGGTAGGAACGACCACTGTTGCACCTAACGCGGCCTCCCAAGGAGTAATAGGAAGTGTGAGGTAGATGTCACCATCCATTAAATCAAAAAGAGGGTGTTTCTCAATTTGAATGGTTAAATAAATATCACCGCGAGGCCCGCCATGAATTCCTGGAGCTCCTTGTCCTGCAAGGCGAATTTGTTGACCTGATTTTACTCCTGGAGGTATTTTCACTTTTAAGGTTTGCATGGAGGCTTTTGATTCGTGGGTAGGAATCTGAATGTTTGTGACAGTTCCTTTAAATGCATCTTCCAGGCTGATATTTATTTTTCCATGATAATCTTGTCCAGCCATCGGTTGTTGGCGATAGCGAGAATGACCGAAAAGATTTTCGAATAAGTCCTCATTAAATTGGCCACTGTAATAATGTTGGGCTTCTTCAGGACGCCAATGTGTCGATCCTTCTTGCTGGTGATACGCTTTGTTTTTTCGATAATTATCATATTCAGCTTTTTTTACTGGGTCTCTTAAAACCTCGTATGCTTCCCCCATTTCTTTAAAGTGCTCTTCTGCATTTGGCTCTTTACTTATATCAGGATGGTATTTCCGAGCCAATTTTCGATATGCCATCTTAATGTCTTTCTCAGAGGCATCCTCACTTACTCCCATTATTTTGTAATAGTCTTTATCCATGTTTTTATACTCAATTTAAAAATCATTTATTTTTGTAACACATATCTTCCCGGAGCGTCAGGTAATGTTTTATCTATTTTAGGTGGTAAGCTCATACCACTACTCGATTGTCTCACTAGCCAGTCATGCCAGGCAATCCACCATGAACCTTTTCGCGATTGGGCAATTTCGAGCCAATGTTCAGGAGAAATATATGTTTCTTCTTTTTTTTGCTCACGAATTAGATAACTCCGTCCCGAATGCCCTGGTTCACTAACTATACCTGCATTATGACCTCCATTCGTAAGAACAAAAGTAATATCTTCTCGTTTAATCAGCGAATGAGTTTTATAAACAGATTTCCAAGGACTCACATGGTCTTTCTCAGTACTGACTACGAATGCAGGCAGTCTGATATTTTCTGGGGCTATATGCTTGCCTTCAATCGTATATTGGCCTTCAGAGAACTCATTCTTGAGAAATAATTTTTCAAGATATTCGCTGTGCATTTTATAAGGCATACGGGTTGTATCTGCGTTCCAAGCAAGTAAGGCGATCATTCCTCTCTGTGTTCCATGCATGTAGTCTTGTACCATTTTAGACCAAATAAGGTCATAGGAGCGCAGCATTTGAAAACTTCCGGCCATGAGTTTGGTATCTAAATAACCTTGCTCCCACATAATATTTTCCAAAAAAGAAACCTGACTGTTATTAATGAACAGTAATAACTCACCTGCCTCAGTAAAATCTCCCTGAGCCGCAAGGAGCGAAAGACTTTTCAGGCGATCGTCACGGTCTTTAGCCATAGTTGCAGCGGTAATCATAGCTAAAGTGCCGCCAATGCAATACCCCATTAAATGAATTTTTGTGTCAGGTATGATGGTTGATATCTTATCAATTGCAGCCATAGCTCCTTGGCGATAATAATCATCAAGAGCTAAATTTCTGTCTTCAGAAGAAGGATTGAGCCAGGAAACAATGAATACCGTGTGACCTTGTTGAACCAGCCAATTCACTAATGAGTTTTCCGGAAGAAGATCAAGAATATAATATTTCATAATCCAGGCAGGAAGGATTAATAAAGGTTCTTTATAGACTTTTTGAGTTTGCGCTTCATATTGAATGAGCTCAATCAAATGGTTTTTAAATACTACCTTACCCTTTGTTACCGCTACTTGCTTCCCTGGAATAAAGTGTTCAACTCCGGCTGGAGGAGTGCCGGTTAATTTCTCAACCAGGTCTTGTAGGCCTAATTGTGTTCCACGAATTAGATTTTCTCCATAGGAATTTAGTGTTTCTTGCAATAAATCAGGATTGGTCCAAACAAAATTGGAAGGGGATAGTGCATCTAGGAGTTGCTTTATTGTGAATGACATAATTCGTCGATTGGGTTCATTTAATCCTGGAATTTCACTTGCAGCTTTTAAAGACCACTCTTCAATTTGTAAAAATTGTTCCGCCCATAAACGCCATGGATAGAGACTCCAGTTGTCTGTATGAAATCGCACATCATTACCCTTGCCCGGTTTATCGTGATTTATGAGGCGTTCAGTAAAATCAGAGAAATTCAGTAAAGGATAAAGGTTTAATTTTAAGAAAGTCCCAGGGGCTTGTAACAGTTGGACTCCCCATGAAAAATATGAGGTTGCTATGGAAGCAGGACTGATGCTTGCAGTAAATTTTCCCAGATTGGCTTGATAATACTTATCCATTAAATTAAAAAAGTCATATGCAATATCGGAAGATTTCTCTTTGGAGTCTGGGCCTGCAATTCGTCCTTTTATTTCTTTTATTTTTTGTGATGGTTTCATTTTTTTCGAAACAACCTTTGCCATTTTTTTCATGGTTTCAGTTCTTATCACCGTTATTGTTATGAAATAGTATAGTCTCTTGGATATTTATTTGTATATTAATCAGTTAAAGTACATACTATCCACATGCTTGTGGATGAAGTCATGAGTTGTATTCCTGTAATTCAGGACTCTTTTCTAGGTTGACTTAGTTTAGTTTGAGCTACGGTTTCTTATTGCTGAGAACTGTAGATAGATATTAACAACTACATGAAGTATCCCAGTACCGTTTGAATTTATTTTGGAGACCTTTATGCAAAAGTACGTACTAAATATCCTGGTTGTTTTTGTTTTATTTTCATTGATTGGTTGTCAGTCGAACCAGGCAACATCTAATATATTTAGGTCGTTTACACCGATGGCTACTCCAGGAGCAGATTTAACACAAAGCGTGCAGGAAGCTTTAATGCGAAATGATGATCTGGCTGTGTCCCAAGTGCATGTTCAAACAAGGCAAGATGTTGTGATTCTTTCTGGATATGTTAAAAAAATTAGGCTCAGTGATACCGCTGAACAAATAGCGCGTCAGGTACCAGGCGTACGTGGTGTAGAAAATCATATAATTGTCCGACAATAGACCCTTAAAGCGCTCCATTTGTACTATATTTATAAAATAGGTTAAGTATATTCAAATGGAGAATAACATGGCTGACCTAATCCATAATGCCTTGCCAGTACCAAAGCGAAAAATTATTTTTATCCACCCAGAAGATTCTGTAAGAAAAAGTATTGATATGATGACGGAATATGATATCGGTGCATTGGTTGTAGTAGATAACGACAATCAATTAATAGGTATAGTAAGCGAGCGCGACATAGTGCGTTCTTGCTTGCACAAATGCATTGATCTTGATACAGGAAAAGTTGCCGATGTGGTGCATAGAGATATTACTATACTTAGCCCTAATGATGTTGTAGAAAAAGCAATGCAAGCTATGACTGCAACTAAAAGAAGGCATGTGTTAATTCGTGATGAGAATGGTGAATTTGTTGCTATTTTATCAATAGGTGATTTGCTTTATCATCTATTGGAAGATAAGGCTCGTGTGATAGAGCAATTAGAAAATTATATTCATACCTATTAAAAGAGTTTTTTAGGATGATATAGTATCCTTTTTAATGCACTTATGAATCCTATGAAAACTGCTTTCAAATTGCTGCTAACGTTCTTCATTTTTCAAGCGACGGTGTGGGCTGCTGAATTATCGCCCACATGGTATTCCAAGACAGATAATAAGGTGATCATCAATGTAGAAATGTTTCTATCGACCACCTGTCCCCATTGTCAGAAGGCTGATGCATTTTTCCATGAAATGGAAACAAAATATCCGGATCTGCATATTCAACGATATTATATTGATCAGGATAAAGATTCATTAGGTCGTTTTTATCAATTATTAAGCGCACAGCAGATGGATGATTTTGCTGTTCCATCTATCTTTATTTGTAATTCGCGTTGGGTTGGTTTTGATTCAGCTGAAACTACTGGCAAAGATTTATTGCAAGCGATTAATTATTGTAAGAAGCAAATTGAACATAAAGGTGAATTAACTCTTGAAACGGTTAATACTCTGCGTCATTTGGCCAATGCAAACCGATTTATTACGGGATTGGTAGAGAAACCGTCAAGACTTCAATTTACAACCACAATTGCGTTTATGGATTCTTTTACTCCATGTGCATTTTTTTGTTTTGCGGGATTTCTTGCTTTTCTTTTAATCGAGACTCAGAGGAAAAAACAACTGATTGCAGCACTTTTATATGCCTCTTCTGTGGCAATAGTCCATTATTTTCAACAAGTTTATCCCAGTACTTTTTTTGAATTGTTGCCTTGGATGCATATTCCTGCGGTATTCTTGGGTTTAATGACGATTTATTTTGTTGGGCAATATTATAAAAAACAGTATTCTAAAACTTTGTATTTTTCATTGGCTTTTTTATTAGGGCTGATCACTACAATTTATCAGCAAACCTGTGTGATGAATTGGTCTACAATTTTTGAACAATGGCTGAATGATCAGCATTTACCCAGTTGGCAAGCTAGTTTGTATCAATTGCTGTATCAAGGAGTATACATACTCCCTCTAATCTTGATTCTACTTATTTATTTTCTCTTGTGTAAGATCAATCGCTTTGCCGCATTAAGAACAAAGTTAGCTACTATTGGTCTTTTATTTTTACTTGCTATTGCTGTAAGTTTAGTGGTGTATCCCTTTGTATTGTCTAATTTGGGAGTCTCAATTGTGCTTTTATTTATCTTGATGATTGTTGGTAACTTTTTAAATTTGACTTGATCTTACTTTGATGATTTGGGATCATCATCTCTCTTTGTTTGTAATTGCTCAGCGTTCATTAAATGTGTACTCGGATGGTTGGATTTGCTCGCAAGATGCGTGAAATACGACCGTTCGCTGGAAAAGCCGAGCACTTACCCTTGTTTTTCAGGTGATAACATGAGCAAGCCCATTAATATTCCCGTTGTTGTAGAGAGCGGAAAAAAATATAAAACATCTCATGGCGTGACAGCAATTAAAGATGGCGTAAAACCAACAGGGCTAGCCTATGAGCGTTTACCTAAACCTAAATGGCTGCGTGTAGTGAATCATACTACCCCTGAATACCATCAAGTAAAAGAGCAGGTACAAAAACACCGTTTGGCGACAGTTTGCGAGGAGGCAAAATGTCCTAATATTTCTGAATGTTGGTCGCATGGTACTGCTACGATTATGTTAATGGGAGCTGTATGTACTCGTGCATGTCGTTTTTGCGCAGTAGATACTGGTAATCCTCATGGTTGGTTGGATTTGCAAGAACCAGAAAATACAGCCAATACAGTAGCCTTAATGAATTTAGATTATGTCGTTTTAACTTCAGTAAACAGAGATGATTTATCTGATGGTGGCGCAAATCATTATGCACAAACTATTCGTGCAATTAAACAACGCTCTCCAAAAACTAAAGTAGAAGCATTAACCCCTGATTTTCAAGGTGTAGAAAAAGTTATTGCCGTATTATTGGATAGTGGCGTTGATGTATTTGCACAAAATGTTGAAACGGTCGAACGTTTGACGCATCCAGTACGTGACAATAGAGCCGGGTATGCGCAAACATTAAACGTTCTTGCATTTGCCAAACGCTATAGACCGGACGTTTTGACTAAAACTAGCTTGATGTTGGGTTTAGGTGAAACGGATGAGGAAATTATCCAAACAATGGATGACTTGCGTGCCCATAATGTGGATATTCTTACCCTTGGACAATATTTGCAACCCACAAGAAACCATTTACCCATCGCGCGTTATGTGACTCCCGAAACCTTTGCTGAACTCAGACAGATCGGATTAAAAAAAGGCTTTTTTGAAGTTGCTTCAGGACCTTTAGTTCGCTCAAGTTATCGAGCAGATAGAATATTTAAACAAGATAATTTAGGTTTGGATAATTAATTATTTATAACCCGGGTGAGCTAAACCCGGGAAATAATTTCTCCCAGGTTCAATTTAATCAATAAAGTTTATCCCTTTACAACTTAATGGACAGAGAGCTAGTGCTTATCGTTTCATCTTGACGTAGTTGATGTTCATTCAATTGATGTTGTATAAAGCTGACAACTTTATCAGCAATCGCTTGACTATAAGCTGTTACTTTCTTCTCCTCTTTAGGATTCTTGAGTTTAACTTCTGCTAAGCCAACCGCTAGTTTATCAGCCCAGTCTTTGCATATGTAAAAGTTATCATCCACTTTTGACAGTTGAGCGACATATTGGCTATGAGTTTTATTAAATACTTTATAGATTTGATTTATCGTTTCGATGGTAACTTTGTTAACAATCTCAGGTATTAGTTCATTTTTACGACTGCTCGTTATTTGTTGGTCTAATAGAGTGTGTATTAATGTTTTAAAGGAATGAAAATTCATGATCTCAGGTGCATTAACACTTAATAAGGAATTTAATTGAGTGCTTAATTCAGCATTTGAGTCTTCTACTTTCCCGGACTCAATAATCAATAGAGTAATCGTATTTAATCGTGTACTAATGGCTTCAACGATTTCCTTAGGCTGTTTGAGTACGAACTCGCGGAACGAAGTTATTTCGGGCAAAACTTTTACTTCTTTATCACGAAGTGCAAGAGCAGGAGATAATTCTGGCTTAATTAATATATTGAACTTTATCAGCATTAATTCAGCACGCAAAGTACGGGCTTGCTCTATGGCATAATTGAGTAATGCTGCACCTAACTTCGGTGGTTCTTTAGTTTCAAACTCTGTAGGCTTATTATTGAGAGGAGCATTAAGCATTGCTTCAAGCACTGCATTTTGAAGATAATGAAAAACCAGCTCTCTGTTCACCTGAATATTTTCGTCGGAATACCAATCAGTATAGATTGGATCAAGCATCTTCAATAAAGCGCGGATTTCTTTGATTACTTTGGATTTCAAAGGATAAAGGTAACCATTTTTTTCATACTGCACCATAACATTAAATGACATTGCAGATCTTAAGAATTTCGCTCCTCGTGCTTTTGCATCACTGTTGGTTTTATCTTCGAAGTAATTTTCGTAGGCAACTGTATCACCCCATAAAGCACACGTAGAATGATCATTTTTTATCAATTCATCCAATGTAATATGTGTATAAGCGGGGAGAGTTGTATTGCTTAAGCTTAAGCTGCGTCTGACGGGTTTCGAAGTGGAAGCTCCACCATCCAACATTTTATTTTTTTGTTCCAGGAAAAAAAGACTTTTTTGTCGTGTAATATTGGTTTTAGGGGCAGTGATGGTTTCCTTTACTTCGCAAAGATGATCGACGCTTAGGTATGCCTTGTCAAAAATTTTGACATCTTTAATGAGTATTTCGCCTTTGTCATATGTAATCCCAGGAAATTTTTTAAATAGATCAAAAGACATTTTAGGCATTAATTGAGCTTGGTTGTCCTTTTTTATGCAATAAAGCAAGCATGTGGCTTGGTTGGTTTTTTCATTCAATTCCCAAACAATTGGGTTACCTTCGAATTTAATCTCTGGAAAATAAATCTTCATATGAAATGTACTCTAGTTAAAAAACGCATGGTACGAATTACGTACTTAACAAGCAAGCACATCTTTATATTTTTAAATTAAAACAAGAGATTATATGCGGGTATTTAATATTAAATAAAATACTAGGGGTTGTTTACAATTTAGCCTCACATCTTACGTGCCGCGACTTGTTCGCGACACGTAGAGCGATGGCCCTGGGTACATTAATGAATTTTAATCGATGATATCAATAAGAATGGGCATTTTTGTATCTTAAGCGGATGCCAAGTCTCTGCTAGGCATCTTATAGGGTAGCTTTTTAAATTTGTTTCATTGGATGTTTGCGTACCTTTTAACCTAAAATAACGCCTCTTTTTTTCATTATTTTTTGTAAAATATAGGCGAAAAGATACATGATGATACCCAGCCCCATAGCGCATAAACCGAGAACCAAATAATAGTTTTGATAATAGGGCAGACTTTCTATAGGCGAATGAATTGTATTAGGAATTGCCACCCAGGCTGCAATTCTTCCTGAGATAGCATGTGCTAACGAACTGGCGAGATACCATACCCCCATAGCAAAGGCAATTGAGTTTTTATCACAATAAAGTCCTACCATGCTTAAACCAATTGCACTGACCCATAATTCAGCAATAGAAATGAGAATATAGGTTAAAGCAATATAGTTGCCGTTAATTATTCCAGTAGTAGTGGTAGAAGCAGCGAAGGACATAACTAAAAGAGCAATGCCTGCAAGCGCTGTACCTGCTGCAAATTGATAGGGAATGGTAAAGTGTGGAAATATTTTATAGAACCGCGGTAATTGGCTACCAATAGCTAATATAAGTAATGGATTTAATATTTGATAATGCGCTGGCGAAACGGTTAAACCAAATAAATTATGGTCAGAATTATTTTCAGCAAATAAAATTAAAGTGCTATTCATTTGGTTGTAAATAACAAAAAAAACAACGGCCTCCACGATGAGCAGCAACGCGACCATTTGTTTGTCACGTACAATACCGTGCAGAGTAAGCGTTTTTCTTAAAAACCATACAATTCCGATACCACACCCAGTGGCAATAATTGTGCTGGCGATGTAAACATGGGAATAGGCAAATAAGGTTAGCGTATAAATAGTGGCGATATACGCGATTAAACGAACTATGCCTGATTTGGAAAATTTAGATTGGTCTTTACCCCAAATGACATTTTCATAAATGGAATAGCGCTTTGCAAAATTTAAAGCGGCTATTGATTTTCCTACAAAGGTCAAGGTAAGAATAGAAAGCGGTCCATAACGGCTTTCAAAGAGTAGGGGCGCAATTAAAGTAGCTAATAATGCTCCTACATTAATTGCTATGTAATAGTAAGTCATCGCCGATTTTGCCTTAATAGCATCATCGGAATAAATATGCGAGACCATGCTTGAAGAGGTTCCCATTAAAAGAGAGTTAGTCGCAGGAATAAATGCATATGCGGCAATAAAAAAAGTATCTCCTAGAGAGCTAACGGTGTATCCACTAAGCATAATCAGTAAATAGGCAATGGCTAATAAAATACTTCCAAGAAGTATGGACCTTCTAATTCCTACCACCGTATCTGCCATATACCCACCTAACATGGGCATCAAATAACCCATTGCATGGGCTACGCCAATAAAAGCATAGGCTTTGGCTTGGCTATATCCTAAACCTTGAGACCATACCGGACGGGTTAAAAACAAAACTAAAATGGTGTTTAGTGCATATACAGAGAATTGGCTCCAGAAGGTAATAAATATGATGTTATTGGCTTGTTTTTGTCGGAGAGCCAATTCAGGTAAATAATTCTTCACTTCTTGAGAAATCATTTTTCCTACCCCACTACCCAAAGATAATTACCAGATTATCATTTTCTAGCAAGAACGACATCAATTATGTGAGTATCATGATAAGGAAAAGTGAATATTTTGCTAAACAGGCGCTTAAGTCTTTGAATTAAAAATATTTTTGGCAACATCCTGATGGACAAAGTGTTGAGAAACCACGTTCCTTCAATACCAAAAAGGGCTAATTCATCAATATTATTTAGAGTGATAGGTATTTCTAGACGTTGGTGAGCGATGACTTCAAATTGGTGTTGCTTGAATGCATGCATCAACTCATTATTATTCGCAGCAACAGTGGTGTTTTTTACAATGGACTTGTAATAATGGCCTACAACACTGCTTAAAACGGAGTCCTCTGTAATAAATTCGGCGAGACGTTGCTGAGCGACCGGAAATGAATCATAGGTTGTTGTAATCATAGAAAAATGACCATTTGCTCGGGTTAGTAGTTTGGCCTCGTGAAATAAAACTTTAATCGGAATATAAGCATTAATAAAGTGAGCCAGAATTAAGTCTTGGCTATGAGGTGGTAAGAACTTACTTGCTTGCGCAGCACTACCTTCTATGGTGATAAGCGGTAATTTTTCACGGGCATGCTTTAACATCTCTGCAGAAACATCAATTCCTGTGAATTCTGCCTGCGGCATAATTTGTTCTAGTTTTTTTAGAAATGCACCATCACCAACCCCCAAATCAAGAATTTTATAATGAGGTTTCATTCCCAAATAAAAGTGCTTCATTTGTTCAATTGCTACTTGATGACTCTGGCTAATTGCACCAAAACGATTAGCCATGGCATAGTTTTCAGTGTTGTCGTTGTACATGGCCTTCAAGGACATGCAAAGTTTCCTGTTTAATAATGTTTGGTAAGTATATCCCTAAATGAAGGAAATTTGCGACTGGTGATCAATGAAAAATTAATTAATTCATTTTTTCTGACTTATAAACATTTATTTTTTGAGATTATATTTTAATCTGTTTTTCCCAAAATTGACCATGTTATTTATCCTGGTTTGGAGGCCAAATAGCCTCTCTCCTCAGAATAAATAATTCACAAGTGTAGGTGCTCTTTCTCATCAATTGGGTGATCTTATTGTCTCAAGATGAACAAGAACAAAAATTTTTTGCACGAAACCGGGTAAAAAGAGATAATTTAACCGTTTTCTTAATACTCTGTTAATAATCACAGTGTAAAATTAAATTCGTATAACAAATATTTTTTTGTTTTTAGTCGTTTTTTGGCTATCAAGAATACCATGGATAGCGTTCTGTGGAGGAATAGGTAGCTGCTTTGTTAGGGAGATTTTTATGTTAATTTTGACTCGGCGTATCGGTGAAACCTTAATTATTGGTGATGATGTTAATATTACCGTGTTAGGTGTGAAAGGTAACCAAGTTCGCTTAGGTATTAATGCACCTAAAGATGTATCTGTCCATCGTGAAGAAATTTATTTGCGCATACAACAAGAAAAACAATCAGACGAGTCTGAAGAAGCAGTATAATCGATTTCCTCGCAGTTCATCCAGTTCCGAGCACTTGAAAATGCTCGGGACGAACCCTTAATTTTTCTTTAATCTCCTTCATATTTAATAATTCTTTATCATTGTTCATGAAGCGATGTATCTCCTGATGAGAGAAAATATGTAGTTCCTGCTTCATCTTGCAGTATTAATTGTCCTAGCTGATTAATTCCACAAGCAATTCCAGATAGAGTATCTAAGGATTGAGTTACTTTAATTTTTTTTCCAAACAGATAATCCGATTTATTCCATTCATCCATAAAAGAGTTTAGGTCATGTTGAATAAATTTGGTTAAATAGTGTTCCAAGTTGATAATCAGCTTTGCAATGAGCACATTACGATCAAAATATTGTTTGGTTATTTCATATAATGAACACCAGGGTTTGTCAGGAAGAGGATGGTTTTGTGTATCCGTATTAACATTTAAACCAATACCTATGATGACTTGAATACTACCGTTGGATTCAGCCAATATTTCAATCAAACTACCGCATAACTTTTTGTGAGTCCACAAAATATCATTTGGCCATTTAATTTTGATGTTAGATGAGATATCTAATTCATTAAGTGTTGCCACTATGGCCAAACTGGTTACCAAGCTTAATCCTGAAAGTTTGGTAAAGTCGTAGTTAAGATTCCAACGACTTGAGCAATAAATATTTTCTCCAAATGGTGAGTGCCAGTGACGGCCAAATCGACCTCTCCCTTGGGTTTGAATTTCAGCGCAACAAATATCTACACCATTTGTAGGAGGCAAATCTTTAAGATAACGATTTGTAGAGTCAATGGAAGTCGCAACATGCACATTGAATGGAGTCATTTTTTTTTGTAACGTGAGATGCTCCATAATGTGTTGTTGATTTAATAAAATCAGCGGGCTAGTGAGTTGATATCCTTGATGTCGTATCCTTTTTATAGGGATCCCTGCTTCAATTAACTGATTAATTTGTTTCCATATTGCTGAGCGGGTAATACCTATAGTTGCTCCCAATTCAGAACCACTATGACAGGTTCCATCGCCAAGCAACTGTAATAATGTGAGCTGTGAAGGAGTGAAGTGCATTGATGTAAACCTAAAAAATCAAATTATTATTTTGTTGTAGATGAATAAATCCATGTCTGATTTCTCTTACGGTAGGGTGATGACATAACGCACCACTGCACGCAACTTCAGGCATGAAAGAGCGTAATTGCCAAGTCATATTATGTAAGGGATCATTCACCAATTGTTTGGTTGGCATGGAGATGGGGACACTAAAATTTTTGGTTGGGTAGGAAAGTCCTAAGCCACAGGCTTTAATAAAGGCTTCTTTTTGTGCCCAAACGTGAAAGAAAACAGCGGGTTTTAGAGCAGGGGGTACTTTAATAAACTCTTCATATTCTTGATCAGAAAACAAATTTTTCGCAATTCCTTCATAAGGACGAGCTGAATATTGTTCTATATCTACGCCCATGGGAAAGTTTTTTCCCACTGCAAGGAGTGCCAAATCTCCAGTATGGCTGATATTAAATTGCAACTTTGTAGCATTAATGACCTCGGGCTTCCCGTGAGCATTATAGGTGAACTCCAGTTGTTCCGCTGAAGTATTTAGATAATTTGCTAAGATGATTCTCATAGTTGCTCTGGCAGTAGAGAAACGGCGTTTATGTCTGCTGAAATAAAATCGTTCTGCACGCGCTTGCTCATCCCGATTTAAGAGTTCATATGCATTTTTTAATTCATGAGTTAAAGAAAATTGCCAAAGATCAATTCGAGCTTCGTTTAAGACGCAGTTTTCTGTATTTAAAGGGGTGAATCCAGTAATGATCATATGCTTTGTTTGAATCTGGCATCAATTGTCGGTTAAGGTTATCATATACCATGATATTTAATTCACCAAAGAGTATTCAATGAGCCGACAATTTTTGGATTTTGAGCAACCCATCGAAGAGTTGAATCAAAAAATTGAAGCACTTCGCATGATAGGTCATGATAACGAAGTGAATTTAAGTGATGAAATAGCGCGACTTCAAGCAAAATGTTCTGAGCTAACGTCACAAGTTTTTTCAAACCTAGAACCTTGGCAAGTTGCACAAATGGCAAGGCATCCGCTTAGACCACAAACAACAGATTATATCGAACGTATTTTTACTGATTTCCAGGAATTGCATGGCGACAGAAGTTGTTCTTCAGCCCCTGCAATTATCGGAGGCTTAGCGCGTTTGAATGGTGAACCTGTGATGGTACTTGGTCATCAGAAAGGTAAACGGACTAAAGAAAAAGTATACCGTAATTTTGGTATGGCTCGCCCAGAGGAATATCGAAAAGCTTTACGTTTGATGAATATGGCTGAAAAATTCAAATTGCCTGTTTTTACATTTATTGATACTGCAGGAGCATATCCAGGAATCGGTGCTGAAGAACGCAATCAATCTGAAGCAATCGCGCGTAATCTTTTTGTAATGTCACGTCTTCAAACGCCAATTATCTGTGTGGTAACTGGAGAGGCTGGATCTGGAGGTGCATTAGCAATTGGGGTTGGAGATCGTATATTAATGCTCCAGTTTGGCATTTATTCAGTAATTTCTCCTGAAGGTTGTGCTTCGATTCTTTGGAAGGATGCATCTAAAGCAAGTGAAGCTGCACGAGCGATGAGAATCACCGCAGATAAGATTCTGGAAAATAAATTAATTGATCTGATAGTGCCTGAGCCCTTAGGTGGTGCTCACCGTAATGTCGATGACATGGCTGCACGATTAAAGGATCTTTTAGTAAACGAATTACGTACCCTAAAGAAGTTGCCTTTAGATCAATTGGTCGAAAAACGATATCAAAAATTTATGGCTATGGGAGCAATCGATTAAACCTTTATTAAGTGCCGAGTGGTTTTCTTGCCTGAGTCATTTTAATAAATTAATTGTGGGTTTTAGTGGTGGGCTTGACTCAACTGTGCTGTTGCATGTTCTTGCTTCCCACTCGACTTTGCTTGCAAAATTGGTTGCTGTGCATGTAAATCATGGTATTAGTGCTAATGCTTCTCTTTGGCAAGTACACTGCCAACAGTTTTGTCAGGATTTGGGTATTCATTTAATTACCCGGTCAGTTCAATTTGATCGTTCGGCGAATGTTGAAGAGGGGGCTCGAATTGCACGTTATGCAGTTTTTTCTTCTTTAATGACAGAACAAGATTGCTTAATTTTAGGACATCATCTAGACGACCAAGCAGAAACAGTACTTCTACAACTATTTCGCGGGACTGGAGTCGATGGGCTGGCTGCTATGGTTGATTTGAATCAACTTGAAGTAGGAACCATTGCCAGGCCTTTTTTAAGCCATTCCCGTGAGCAATTGGAGCATTATGCTGCATTGCATCAATTAAGTTGGATTAACGATGAGAGCAATCAAGATATCAGCTATTCCCGCAATTACCTACGTCAGCAAATTATTCCTTTGTTGCAAAGAAAATGGCCTGGAGTTGTAGGTAATATTGCAAGAACAGCGCTGCATTGCCAACAGGCGAAACGTAATCTAGATGTACTGGCGGCGCAAGATATGGTCTTGAAAGAGAACCAAGAGGCATTAACAAGCAATTCTTTATTGGTCACTCCATTACACAAACTCTGCCGTGATCGTATTGCAAATATACTCAGGGTTTGGTTGAAAAATAATCAAGTCCAGCTGCCTTCAGCTGCTACTTTTGAACGCTTGATTGATGAAGTGATTTTCGCGAGTCACGATGCGGTTCCTGAAGTGAGTTGGGGGGATGTAATCGTACGTCGTTATCAAAAACATTTATATTTAGATAAACAAAATGCCAGCACTTTAACGTCATGTATTGAGTGGTCTACGTTTCCTTTGCCTTTACTCATACCCAATGCAGGCATTAATTTATTGGCGAAAAAAAACAGTCAGGGATTAGTAATTCCTCCTGATACAAAAATATTTGTCCGATTTAGACAAGGAGGCGAAGAGTTTTTTTGGCATGGGCAGACCAAGCGGTTAAAAAAATTATTCCAAGAATGGGGAATCCCACCCTGGTTGAGGGAGCACGTTCCATTGGTTTATTTTAATGATAAGCTTGCAGCGGTGGTAGGTTATGCAATGAGCGATTTATTTTTTTCTAAAGAGCACTCGGATGCTTGGATATTTGTTAACTGATAGTATAGGTTGCCAGAACTCGATTTTAGGTGAAAGCGACACCGGTTTCTTTAGTGCTACGTTAGGTTTAGATGAGAATAGAGACTTGAGTGGAGTTGCTGCAAGTCTCTATTTAGATTTAAATTAGAAGCCGAAACTGGTATTTCCCAAATCAACTCTCTCAATTTGAATAGCATTTGTATCTTGTTCATAAGCTATCTCCATAGCATTGTTCACGTTGTCCCTAATTTCTTGTGCTTGGTTTGTCAAACCTTTTGCTTTGAAAAGGCCATATTGAAGTAAAACCTGTTGGCCGGTTGTGCTCTGTGCTAATGTTTTTTGAGACTTGGAAACAAGATCAAGTTTCCCATCTTCTTTCATCCATTCGCGAGTTATTTTCATTATTATTTTCCTCTGCTTTAAAAAAGAGCGCCATGATACAACACAAAACACAAAACACAAGTATCAATCAATCGAAAAATAAATTTTTTTTCTGGCATTAAATAAAATATTTCGATTTGAGTGAATCTCATTTAGATTAATAAAATAGCCAAAATTCAAAGTGTCCATTATGAAAAGCACATCAGAAATCAAGGAAATGCTCGCCCTTTGTGATACGCCTGCCAATATTTCAGTAGACCTTATGGCATTTTTCTTATATTTAAAAGAAATGAAACGAGTGAAAAAGGAGGGAAAATTTACAACATTCGCAATGAGCACCGATGAGATAGATTTATTAACTGAGCTCATTGAACATATGATTGAATATTCTGATGAAGATAGACGCTTTCAAATTGCTATTTCAAAATGGGATGGAAGTGAACAATTAAATCATTGGTCTTTTTTAGAGTTCAATTTTAAGAGAACCACGAATGCTCCGAGATTGGATATTTTGATTTGTGACCCGCTGGGCTTCGAGCAATCACTTGTTTTAACGAGTTTATTAAGCAGCAGGATGCGATTTGGCAGTTTAAGTGAACGATGCTCGTTAACGGTCTATATTCCTTCAGATACTTTGCAAATTAAAGGTCGTATTTGTGCTTATTTTGCTACCGATAGTATTTCCATGTTATCGAATCAAGACAGTTACTGTCCAATTTATGATTATATGAGCGCTCATCAACAACAGGAAAAAATACGGGCAGCTGTTGAAACGATGCATCGGTTTCGCATGTCTATGGCATGTTGTTTTATGGAAGATGAACTTGACAGTATCTATCAGTTTAATATGGTTATTAGTTCTTTACATGTGCGGCTTTTACGTACGAAACAATCAACTAGTGATTTAGAACGAGAAGTCCGAGACTCCGCATTAAAAGATGAAATTGTAAACGGCAAAGGGGAGACTGCATGGGGGTCTATTGATCGGAACTCATTTTTTGTTAGAGATCGTTTGAATGATGAACAGTACAGGAATATGAGAGTTAATAAGAAAATGGAAAAGTTGGTAGGAGCGACAAGTGAAACATCCTCTACATTAAGTTTAAGTTCTTCAGAGGATGTTCAACAGATCAGTGAAGGAATACAAAGACATCGTATATCCGGTTTAGAAAAATTAATAAAACAAAGCAGTGAACAATGTGGTTTTATTTGTTCTTAACACTCTGGCAAATTAACTGCCAAACCTCCCATAGAGGTTTCTTTATAAATACTTTGCATGTCCATTCCAGTTTGTTTCATCGTTTTGATTACTTTATCTAAAGAAATTTGATGTTGACCATCACCAATAAGAGCCATTCGCGTTGCATTGACTGCTTTTACTGCACCCATCGCGTTCCGCTCAATACATGGTATTTGTACCAAACCTAATACTGGATCGCAGGTCATACCTAAATGATGCTCCATTGCAATTTCAGCAGCATTTTCTACTTGAGCTACGGTACCGCCAAGAACAGCAGTAAGACCTGCTGCAGCCATAGAAGAGGCAACACCTACTTCACCTTGGCATCCTACTTCAGCACCAGAAATGGATGCTCCTTTTTTGTAAAGTATGCCTATCGCAGCGGCTGTAAGAAAATAGGTATATATGTCTTCATGGCTCATTTTATCGTGGGCGCGTTGGCAATATTTAAGTACTGCAGGAATAATGCCCGCCGCACCATTAGTTGGTGCGGTAACGATACGCCCACCAGCCGCATTTTCTTCATTAACGGCCATAGCATAAAGATTTAACCAGTTCATGATATCGGATTGTTCAAAAACGCTTTTCACCCCTTTTTCGTTCATAAGCTTTTTATATAAATCAGGAGCTCGTCTTTTTAAATTAAGCCCTCCAGGTAAAATACCTTCATGCTGGCATCCAGTGGAAATGCAATCATCCATGACTTGGGCAATTGCTAAAATACCAGCATGGATCTCATCTGCGCTACGCCAGGTTTTTTCATTAATTAGCATTAATTCGGCGATGCTTAAGTTATTCTCCTGGCACAGCTCTAAGAGTTGAGTTGCTGTAGCAAAAGGGTATGGAGGTGAATTTGTATCTTCAGTAACTTTGGAAAAGTCTTCTTCAGTAGTGATAAAACCACCACCGATTGAATAGTAAACTTGCGCAATTAACAAACTATCTTGAGCGTCAAAGGCTGAAAAACGCATCCCATTTGAATGTTTGGGCAAGAGCTCTTTTTGTAAAAAAAGAAAATCAGTGGATTCGTTAAAATTAATATTCTTTTTGTCTGCAAGCTTTAACGTATGAGAACTAAGTATTTCATGCATACGAGGCACCATTGATTCAGGAGCTACAGTCTCGGGTGTTTTATTTTCCAACCCATTTAAAATTGCCTTATCTGTACCATGGCCTTTTCCGGTTAAGGCGAGTGAACCATAAAGTTCTATTTTTACTCGTTGAACCTCATTCATGACTTGTCTTTCTTCAAGTAATTTTAAAAAGGCATTAGCAGCAAGCATAGGGCCTACAGTATGAGAACTTGATGGGCCAATTCCAATGGAAAATAAATCAAATACACTGATGTTCATGTGCGTCATCTCTAGTTACAATTAGTGCAAAGTGTAGAGGGATCTTATTTATTTGTCTATTTTAATTATAGTTAACTATTGACTTTGTGATTTGTCATATATTTTTGCTGTGGCTCAATCCGGACCGGAGATATGCATTAAGAGCCTCAAAGCGATAGACTTTATAATATAGTTACAATTAATCGTACTTAAATGCTGGTAATTTCATGTGATTTTAGGCAGAATTATGTTGCATTTTAGTTAGAATGCAATATCTTTCAATACAACAATTGGGAAGATATGCACAATAGTAAGACTACAAGGGGATTCTTTATGAAGATGAAATTGGTCACTGCGGCCATTATGGGGCTGGCAATGTCTACTGCAATGGCTGCTACTGATGCTACATCGCTTGTTACGGATAAAGATAAATTATCTTATAGTATTGGTGCTGATTTAGGAAAAAACTTCAAAAATCAAGGTATTGATATTAATCCGGAAGCATTGGCTAAAGGAATGCAAGATGGTATGTCTGGTGCCCAATTGATTTTGACCGAACAACAAATGAAAGATGTTCTGAATAAATTTCAGAAAGATCTGATGGCAAAACGCAGCGCAGAATTTAACAAAAAAGCTGAAGAGAACAAATCTAAAGGTGACGCTTTTTTGTCAACTAACAAGTCAAAATCTGGTGTAACTGTATTGCCAAGTGGTTTGCAATATAAAATTATTGAAGCAGGTACAGGTAATAAGCCTGGTAAATCTGATACAGTAACTGTTGAATACACTGGTACTTTAATTGATGGTACTGTATTTGATAGCACTGAGAAATCAGGTAAACCCGCTACATTCCAAGTATCACAAGTGATTCCTGGTTGGACAGAAGCATTACAATTAATGCCTGCTGGTTCTACATGGGAAATTTATGTGCCTTCAGACTTGGCTTATGGCCCACGTAGTGTAGGTGGTCCTATAGGTCCAAATGAAACTTTGATTTTTAAAATTCATTTGATCTCTGTGAAAAAAGCCTAATCAATGATGAAGGGATTTCCCACCTTATCGTATCCTACTCCTTAAAAATAGGAGTAGGATTTTTCTTTTAGAGAAGAATTCGACTGCCTTTAAGAGATCTGCAAGATGAACAAACGCCTATTTATTGTTTTCATTTTAGGTTTTTCCTCTGGCTTACCAATGGCATTAATCAGCAGTACCTTGCAAGCATGGTTTGCATACAGTGGAATGTCAGTCTTTGCTACCGGAACATTAAGTCTAATTAGTTTGCCCTATGCTTATCGTATTTTTTGGGGGCCTATCCTGGATCGCTATTCTTTATTCAGTATGGGTAAAAGACGAAGTTGGATTATAAGCATGCAATGTTTATTGCTTCTTGGCTTTAACTTTATGGCCTGGTTTACTCCAGAACAATATCCTAAATTGATGGCCTTCCTTGCATTAGTTTTAGCTTGCTTTTCTGCCACTCAAGACATAGCGATCGATGCGCATCGAGCAGAATATTTGCCAGTTAGTGAACATGGATTAGGAGCTTCTTTAGCAGTATTAGGATACCGGATCGCTCTATTATTATCTGGTGGTTTGGCTTTGGTTATGGCGCAAAAGTTAGGTTGGGCTTTTACCTATCGTTTTATGGGTTTTATGATGATTGCAGGTATATTTGCGGTTGTCTTTAGCCAAGAACCTAGTGTTGAAATCAAAGAAAAGAATAATTTTGCTTTATCTTTTTTAGCTCCAATTAAGGAATTGATATTACGTCCAGGAGTGGTTCCTCTTTTGCTGTTTATTTTTTGTTATAAGTTGGGTGAAGCATTCACAACCACTACAAGTGGAATTGTCATGCCTTTCTTAATTCAAGGACTAGGTTTTTCTTTAGAGACTATTGGCTACATCAATAAAATGTTAGGAGTTGGAGCTATCTTGCTTGGAGGTTTGGGTGCAGGATTTTTATTGATGCGTTTTTCTTTATATCGTTGCTTACTTTTCTTTGGTTTATTGCAAGCATTAACCAATGTTCTATTTCTTGTTTTAGCCATGATAGGAAAGAACGTAAGTTTATTAGCAATTGCAGTATTTTTTGACAATTTTGCAGCTGGAATGGGATCTACAGCCCTGGTTGCTTTATTCATGCGTTTGGTTGACAAACAATATACCGGAACTCAATTTTCAATGCTGGTGGCTTTATCGACGATACCTCGTATTATTTCCGGCCCTGTTGCTGCAAGCATTCAAATGGCGATAGGATGGGTTGGTTTGTATCAACTTTCTATTTTATTCGCGTTAGCATTTATACCCTTTTTGATTTTGATTAAAGATCAAACTAAAGAAAACCGACAAGACCTTAATACAGTAGAAAAAGAAGGCCAATTGAATCCAATTCAGTAATTAAGTTGGATTACATGTATTTTTTATTTAATTTGATCACAATACCACTAACCCCGATTAATAGAAGTCCAATGATAATCAAGGTAATGGGCCAGCCTATAGTATGGGGGAAATGCTGGCTTGAGAAATATAAAATAAAGCACAATGTTGCCAAGCTGGCATTTATAAGTAAGATGCGACTGCTTTCTATAATCGCCATATACATTAAACCACAAGCTAATCCTAAATACAGTATTTCGTAGGGCTGATTTTTAACGATGTCGAAAGTTACTAAAAGCAGTGCCAATGAGGATATAAAAAAGAGTAATCCCGCGATACTTTGGTATTTTGAATGATTTATAAATGAGCTTACAGCGAGCAATGAACTACTAAGAACAAACCATTTTAAGCGCTCTGGTACACCAAGTAATTCAAATGCTGCCAGGAAAAATGAATATAGGAACATTAAAGTAATAAAAGCCAGTACCGTAATTCTGGTGCTTATAAATGCAATGCCATGTTGCAAAAAGAGAATGAAACTAACAACAAGTACTCCCCATGTAGGCATCAATAGGGAAGTATATTGCGACAAAAGGGTAAGTAAACCACCTGTTTCAAGAATCGCACCAACAAGAAATAATGGAGCTGTGATTTTATATTGCTTTTCTTGGTGGTAAAGACCAAGCAAGAAGAATAAAAATCCAAAACCTAAATTTAAAATAATGCGGCTATTACCAGCTGTATAAACAAAAAGAATCCATCCAAATGCAACAGTGGTGATTGCAAGAATAAGAACTTTGTCCGATAAAATTGCAAAACGCTGATGAACGAAGTAAATAACCGCTATGATTAATATCCACCCTATGGGTAGCATCAAATTATATTCTTGCAACAAGATGACTAATCCTATTGGTTCAAGAAATAGGGCAATCAAAAATAAAGGTGTCGAAGCTTTTTGATAATTTGGATATTTTAAGCATACAAAGGCCAAAATAAATGATGAAAAACCAAAACCCAGAGTCAAGGTGACACGTTCATAGATATTAAAGTCTTGCCATTTCATGACAATCAAAGCACAAATGCCTGCAAAGATGAGTATGCCGCCTATATAGCTATAGAGTTTATTTAACCAATTTGTTTGATCCGCAGGGCTTATCGTTTGAGTTGGTTTTAAAGCTAAGGCTATTTCTCTAATGTCAATTTGATAACGTTTGGCGAGTTCAACAATTTTTTGTAATGCGTCGTCTTTATTCATGGTTTAACCCAACCAATAAATTGAACATTATTTGGCGTAAAATAACGTCCTGTGCTTAGGTTGGATAGTTTAACGCAGGTGGAATTTTTTTTGAGACAGATCGCGTTATTTCGATAATTACTACCTAAAAAAAGATCTGAGAGTAATCCTGTATTTAAATTATCACTAGTAGTATGCAAGACATAGCCGTCAGGAGATTCGAGTGAGGTATCCAGTTTAAATGGTTTGGCTGACTTCACCACTTCTTCTTTAAAATTTGAGCTATTGTTAAAATTCGGAAAATCTAAAGGTAGTTCTCGTACTTTTTGTTTTTTAGCATCAAATAAATAAAGCTTTTTTATTCCCCAATTAGAATTGTTTTGCACTTTGCTATATTGAGCAACCAACTGATCATTTCTAACGACTAGATTAACTTGCACAGGAAAAGGGGAAGAGGAGGAGTCTACAATAGAAAATAGCAGACTATAACGGGGCGGATCTGTTTTGAAGAAAGGGATATTTGAAATAACGAAAACAAGCATGAGTAGAATTGGTAAGGACAGCCCAGCTAGCAAAGTCAGATGACTCTTTATCCACTTAGTCGACATCTTGTTTCCTTAGCTTCTGTTACGCTTCTTTATAGTATAGGCGGATTTTATTTTTATGATTTAAAACAGATTATCAAAAAATTAACAGCAGTAATGTTGGGATGAATAAAGATTAGATGACATTTGAATTTGTTTGTACGCAATGGACTAGCGAGATAAATATAGTTTAATTTTGAGAACTATTTATGGTACCTAGGGTGGGACTCGAACCCACACGGTGTCACCACCACCGGATTTTGAATCCGGCGCGTCTACCAATTCCGCCACCCAGGCATTTGAGCGGCCATTATAACAAAGAAATAAATTCTCACAATGGATTTTTGTATATATTATTTAAAAAATATTGAATGATTAACGAGGGATTTATGAAGAGATATCATTTTATTATTTTTAGTTTTTTTCTTACACAATTTGTTACTATTAGTCATGCCGTGAATTGTCCCGATCCACAAACCACCTCCTTAAAATGGGGCGTTCCTCCTGACCCTTGGGTAGAGAATCCTTATTCACCTAATCGTCCACAAGGGGATAAAGATACTTATTTCGTACGGGCTAATATTTTAGTTGCCGGATATGGACAAGGAGTGGTTTGCACTTATAGGAATTCGATAGGGGAGTATTCAATTTGGTGGCAAGTTCGTACCAAAATTCCATCGCGTGTTGATTATAATTGGATTAATACTTTAGGTGGTTTTGTCTGTACGCAAGGATTAGAGCAATGTCAATTTTATACAGCATGAGTTAGAAACTCCAATGCAGTAAATCAGCGAATAGATTCATTTATGTACTAAAATTACTATAGATTTTTTGTAAAATCTAATGAGCCAAAGGAGTGAAATTATGGATTTTAGTACATTAACAAGTCAAAGCCCCAAGATTATGGCTGTAATGGAGGCTATAAAGAATGATCCCAATTTTTTTAATGAGCTAAAAGAAGATCCGCAGCAAGCATTGAGCAAAATTGGAGTGGAACTCAATGAAGAAGAAATGGGTATGGTTCAGAAATTAAGTGAGCTCCGTGAACTTGAGGCTGAAGCGGAAGGTTTTTTTGCCAAGATTAAGGGATTATTTGGTTTTAAGAATGCTAATTAATCATTCAAGGAATGAGCCTATTTGCAGTACATTAATTTTGCATGGTTCCTGTTTATAAGCTGATGAAGTTCAACTGAATTTTATGCTTTTAATAAATATGGTCTATATTATTTAATGTCATTTACTGAAATGGAGTTTTCAAATGAAAAATGCTAATTTAGCTTCAAGATGGGTAAATCGATTTATAGCTGTTCTTTTTTTATTGAGCAGTCCATTTGTTGGGGCCTATGCGGCTTGTTGTTCAGGGCACGGGGGAGTTGCTTCTTGTAATGGTACTACTGGGGTTCAGATGTGTAAGGATGGTACCGCTTCTCCAACGTGTAAGTGTAAGAAAACAAAGAGTACAACTACTACAAAATCACATACCATTAAAAAAACAACTCCAGCAACCACCACAACGACAACCACTAAATCTAAAGGTTGGTGGGGCGGAAAATCAACCACGACTCAACCTGCTACAAGCACAACTAAAACGACTACCACAACTACTACAAGTTCTAAAGGTTGTTGTTCAAAACATGGTGGAGTAGCTCAATGTGATGCCGCTACTGGCCATTTAAAATGTAAGGACGGCACACAATCACCTTCTTGTGCTTGTCATTAAGCATTAAATAATCAGGGTATAAGTACTGAGTCTTACACACATCTCTGAACCTCCCACCTCCCGCGACTTGTTCGCGGGATCCAGGAGATAGCTTTAAGTAAGCAGGTGCAGTTGGGTTTCGCTGCACTCAGGCTACATTTCTTTTAGATGTTTAAATGCGATCTTCAGTGATATCGATCATCATTTGCAGGGACTTTTTAGCATGATCGATGACCCATTGCTGATCATTTCCAGGCAATCTGTTTCTACTTCCGGTAAATTCATTGACTACATCACCAGCTTTAACCTCATTATAAGACATGGTTTTTCCTTGTCTGAGTAAATCAACAAGTGCAACTAAATGAGGGGGATCATTGCGAGACATCGTAGCACAGCCACAACCGATTCCTTTTTCATTTTCTTTTTTAGGGGCCTCTGCCAAATTGACTACCTCTATATTTAAGCTTTTGCAGTGTTGTTTTAGATTTTCTACCATGTGATTTTCGGTACCAATGGCATAACGTTTGGTTTTGGCCCGATCATGGACTACATAATCCCAGATGAACGCTGTGGAACCTGAATGTTGTGCTACTTTAATTACGGAGTTTCGGCATTCTGGATGAACGATGGTGGTGTACCCTTGATTATGCCAGTAATCGCACATTTCAGGTTGATAATGGGTATGTACTGCACATTGGCTTGCGAATAATATTAATTGGGCCTCATCAAATTGTTTTAGCGTTTTGGAATCTTGAGTCGCAAGTGAGTATTGCGCGCCAGCAGTCCCACCTGGCCAATAGGCAAGATTTTTTATCCCTAACCAATAAGCGACGTTCTCACCCATATGTTGATCGGGAATGAAGAGAATTTTTTTATTTTGTTTTAGAGCCCATTGAAATATTTTTTTTACATTGGAACTTGTGCAAACTGCTCCACCTTGGGCACCTGTTAACGCTTTGACTCGACCCGATGTATTCATATAGCAAACCGGTAAAATATTTTCGGAACCATACCGTTCATTCAAGTCAAGGAACGCAGGTTCAACCATGAAATCTTTGGCAAGCATTTCCATGGTGCAACCGGACTTAGGATTGGTTATATAAACCTGTTGGTTTTTATTCGCCAAAATACTAATTGATTCAGCCATGAAATGCACGGCAGATTCAATAATGACGGATTTTTCAGGATGTTCCGCTGCCATCAAGGCTAATTGATAAGAGTCACCAATAAGTCCGCCAAATTGTTCAACCAAGCGGACAATATCACCACCCATGTAATAATGAGCTAGGAGTAGTAATCGCTCACCAAAATGATCTTGAGCTTTTTTAAGATAAGGAGTCATCCAAGCGAGGACCGTTGTGAGTTTTCTATCTGGAAGAGCTTGGTATTCCTGGGCATAGGGAATAAACTCCTCTTGATACCAGTCAATAGGGTAGTCACTCTGACAAATGCTCATATCATTTCTGACGTGCATTAATGTGGCTTCAGGTTTGTAAAGAGTGGAGTTTTTAAACATCTATTTTGCCTCAAATCATTTAATGTATTGCTCAAGTATATTGTAGCTCGAATGCAGCGAAACATAACCTGGGCTTGGGATTCTTGTCCTTATTTATTCAGGTGAAGTATCCATCAGCCCTGGCTTAGCAATGCTTTCTTGTGCCTCGGCTTTTTTATTCGGATAATCTTCACGAAAGTGCCCACCACGTGATTCTCGCCTTGCCAGGGCAGCTCTTACAATTAATTCAGCATTGAGAATAATATTTCTTAGCTCAATAAAGTCTCGAGTGATGGAATGCTTCCAATAATACTCTTCAATTATTTTTTTACGTTTCATTATTAATTGTAGTAGATCTTCAAGCCCAGCCTCAGTACGTACTATGCCTGCATAAGAGGTCATTTCTCCTCTTAAACCACGCCACTGTGCATTGATTTGGCTGGCGCGTCTGGCATTGACCTCACTGGGAGCACTCCAATTAGGAATATGTTCAGAATATTTCCAAGGAGCAGAAATATCTTTTAAAGTACATCGAGCTGCATTGGAGCCCATGACTAATGCTTCGAGCAATGAATTGCTTGCGAGACGATTCGCGCCATGTAAACCAGTAAAAGCAACTTCACCTATAGCATAAAGTCGTTTTAAATCAGTTCGTCCATCAATGTCGGTAAGGACGCCTCCACATTGATAATGTGCTGCAGGCACCACAGGAATCATATCCTGACTCATATCAATGCCAATGGATAATAGTGTTGCGTAAATTTGTGGAAAACGTTTTTTCAAGAACTCTTTGGATTGATGAGTAATGTCAAGATAAACAAATCCCATTTGACTGCGTTCAATTTCACTAAAAATAGCACGCGCAACGACGTCACGCGTTGCCAGTTCCATTTGCTCTGGAGCATAGTGCTTCATGAACCGTTCGCCTGTTTCAGCGTTTTTAAGTAAAGCTCCTTCACCACGTACGGCTTCTGAAATGAGGAAATTATTTAAAGAATGGTGATGCAATAGAGTAGGGTGGAATTGGTAAAATTCCATATTACCAACACGCGCTCCAGCACGATAAGCCATAGCCACACCATCTCCGGTTGCAACCATGGGATTGGTCGTATACCGGTACGTTTTACCTGCACCGCCGGTTGCTAGAACCACACAGTTCGCTAGAAAGGTATGAATTCGATTTGCAGCACAATCCAGAATATAAGCGCCTAAAATCTCTCCTTGAATGTCAGTGCGATGTGGATGGTAATACGTAATTAGATTCACAGCGACATGATGCTCAAAAAAATGAATCTGGGGCATTTGTTTTGCCAGCTGATTCATTGTTTGTGTAATTGATAAACCGGTCTGATCGCCGCAATTAAAAATACGTCGGTGTGAATGCCCGCCTTCTTTTGCAAGATGAAAATTTCCTTTGTTATCTTGCTTAAAGTGAACATTATACTGACCCAGTTGCTTTATCATGTCGGGGCCTTGTCGAATTATGAATTCAACAGCGGGTAAATAACACAACCCGTCGCCAGCATCCAAAGTATCCGAAATATGTGATTCTAAGGAGTCTTCTGCTGAAAAAACAGCAGCAATTCCACCTTGAGCATAACGACTGTTGCACTCAATCGATTCGGCCTTGCTGATTAAAGCAATTTTTAATCGGGGTTGCAGGCTGATAAGCTGTAAGCAATATTGCAGTCCTGCCAAGCCTGTACCCATAACAAGAACATCAAATTCAAAGGTTTGCCCTTGTTGTGAGAGTGTGTTACTCATAAAAAGGCCTTCACTAACTGGGTTGCTAGACCCGTATAGTTCTCTGGTGTAAGTTTGATTAATTGTTCTTTAGCTTCTTCAGGTATTGATAACTCTTTAATGAATTGCTTGAGACTTTGCTCATCAATTCCATGGCCACGGGTTAACGATTTTAGTTGTTCATAGGCATTTGGAACATTATAGCGACGCATCATTGTTTGTACTGCCTCAGCTAACACTTCCCAGTTTGCTTTTAAATCTTCTTGTAAAGCACGTTTATTAATTTGTAATTTGTCGTTACCTTTGGCTAGAGATAGGTAGGCAATCAGGCTATAAGAAAATGCCATACCAATATTACGCAGTACGGTAGAGTCCGATAAATCCCGTTGCAGTCGGGATTGAGTAAGCTTATTTGCAAAATGAATAAATAGGGCATTGGCCATCCCCAAATTTCCTTCTGCATTTTCAAAATCAATAGGATTAACTTTATGAGGCATTGTAGATGACCCCACTTCTTCAGCTACTGTTTTTTGTTTAAAGTAGCCAAGAGAAATATAACTCCAAATGTCTTGTGTATAATCGAGCAATATATTGTTAATACGCACCATAATTTGTGATACTTCTGCCAAACCGTCATGTGGCTCAATTTGGGTCGTATAGGCATTAAAAGATAAACCCAGAGATGTAACAAAGTTGGCACAATGTTTTCGCCAATCTACTTCAGGATAAGCAATAGTATGGGCGTTATAATTCCCCACAGCACCATTGAATTTGCCGGGAATCAAGACTTCACATAATTGTTGTTGTGGTCTTTTGAGACGGGCGACAAAATTGACTAACTCTTTCCCCATGGTTGTAGGGGTTGCTGGTTGACCATGTGTTCTGGATAACATAGGCACATCAGCATGTTGCTTACCAAGCAGAGTGATCCCCCCCATAATTTCAGCAAGCGTAGGTTGTATGACCTGGGCAATGGCCTGCTTTACCATTAACGCATAAGCTAAATTGTTGATGTCTTCTGAAGTGCAAGCGAAATGAATAAAAGCCGTAATGGCTTTCAAAGGAGCATGATGCTGGAATTTATCTTTTAGGTAATATTCTATTGCTTTAACATCATGATTTGTCTGTCGCTCAAATTCTTTAATTTTAAGCGCCTCATTTTCATCAAAATTAGCAATAAGATTATTGAGAAAATCTTGGGCTTTTTGATCTAATGGGGGAACCTCAGTAATCGCTTTATTAGCTGCTAAAGATTCAAGCCAGCGAATTTCTACAGTCAGGCGATAATAAATTAATGCGAATTCACTAAAATAAGGACTTAAAGCCCGTGTTTTATTAATGTAACGCCCGTCGATTGGAGAGATCGCATTTAAAGCAGTAAGAGTCATAAGTAGCTAGCCCTAATGATAAAGCACATATAATATTAGATGCGCGAGCAGATGTGAATTAAAGTGAGGAATTTTATCAGAAAATTGATATTTTTTTAATATGTTTGTGTATAATGGTTTCATTTTTAAAAATGAATCGCGGCATTTCATGAAAACAATCATTGAATCTTACCAAGCAGGTCTATTTCAGAAGAAGTATTGGCTACAAAATATTATTTCCGGAATTATCGTAGGAGTTGTCGCTTTACCTTTAGCAATGGCATTTGCTATTGCATCAGGTGTGCGGCCAGAGCAGGGTATTTATACCGCGATTATTGCTGGTTTGATTGTTTCCATTATGGGAGGAAGCCGTTTACAAATTGCTGGTCCTACTGGAGCTTTTATTGTAGTGCTTTCAGGTATCACCGCAAAATACGGAGTTTCTGGTTTACAAATTTCAACGATCCTCGCCGGCTTCATGTTGTTATTTTTTGGCCTTGCTCGTCTAGGGGGCATTATCAAGTTTATACCTGCCCCAGTGATTATTGGTTTTACTGCGGGAATTGGCGTAGTGATTTGGGTAGGGCAATGGCATTACTTTTTGGGTCTTCCCTCAGGAGGAAGCGGTCATTTTCATGAAAAGTTATGGTATTTATTACAGTCTTTTCCTCAGCTCAATATAATGACAACTGTTTTAGGCTTTTTTTCTCTCTTCTTAGTTATTTTTTCAAATAGAATTTCTGGGCTAAAGCGTGTTCCAGGTCCACTTGTGGCTCTATTAATCGTGACAGGATTACAATCGGTTTTTCATTTTTCTGGGGTTGCGACAATAGGCTCCTTATTTGGTGGAATACCTCAAGGGCTCCCTGAATTTCAATTACCCAACCTGACAATCGATCGAATAATTGAGTTGATTGGACCTGCGTTTACTATCGCGATGCTGGGTGCTATAGAGTCGCTTTTATCAGCAGTTGTAGCTGATGGTATGGCTGGGACAAAACATAATTCCAATCGTGAGTTGGTGGGGCAGGGAATAGCAAATATTTTTGCACCTTTGTTTGGAGGATTCGCAGCTACCGGAGCGATAGCGCGAACAGCGACTAATATTCGGAATGGAGGTAATAGCCCTTTAGCAGGTATTATCCATGCGCTCACATTAGTATTAATTATTCTTTTCCTGGCACCTTTGGCAGTGAATATACCGCTGACCGTATTGGCTGCAGTTTTATTTGTTGTTGCTTGGAATATGAGTGAAGTAAAACATTTTATTAAATTAATAAAGTGTGCACCCAGAGCTGATGTGGTGATTTTGTTGGTTACCTTTTCCCTTACGGTATTTGTGGATTTGGTAGTCGCAGTAAATATAGGTGTAATCATTGCCATATTACACTTCATACGGGGCATGGCTACCAGTGTTGAAGTGCAGCAGATGACTCAGGAAGAGTTAGCACCCGAATTGGCACGACACAATATTGAAACCTTACCCGATGGAGTATTGGTTTATGCTGTAGAAGGTCCGTTCTTCTTTGGGGCAGCAGAAGCATTCCAACATGCTTTAGCTGTTACTCATACCGACCCTAAAACATTAATCATTAGAATGCGCTGGGTTCCATTTATGGATGGTACTGGTTTACAAACCCTAGAAGAAATTATTGAAGATTTACAAGAGCGTAATGTCAGAGTTATTTTAAGTGGCGCTAATCCACGTGTAGAAGAAAAGCTACGCAAAGGCGGTATTATTAAACTTCTAGGTGCTGCGAATTTCCATCAAGAATTTTCTCAAGCTTTAATTGCATGTAATGCGTAATCTTTTTCGAACATCAATACTCATGCTCAGGATTAGGTAAAAACTCATTTATTCTGGGCTATGAGTGCTAATGTTTCTGACAAATAAAGTTTCTAATTCCCATAGCCGCACATTTTAAGTAAAATGATTATCATTTGATGGACTTGGGGTAGTTATGACGGTCAAAACACATATTATTGATTTAGCACATCTTGGCATGCATGACCTGGAACAGGTCGGTGGAAAAAATGCTTCTCTTGGAGAGATGATCAGTCATTTATCCTCAGCAGGTGTAGCAGTTCCAGGTGGATTTGCCACTACAGCGGATTCATTCAGAGAGTTTTTGTCTCAAAATGATTTAGATAAAAAAATCTATGCAAAATTGGCCACTCTGAATCCAGATAATGTACAACAATTAGCTGTTGTTGGAAAAGAAGTCAGGGAACTGATTGTTAATACGCCATTTACTCCTGAGTTTGAACGTGCTGTTCGGGACGCATACCAACAGCTGTCGCAATCTATAGGCCATGACAATTTCAGCGTGGCAGTTCGTTCATCAGCTACAGCAGAAGATTTACCTGATGCATCTTTTGCGGGGCAACAAGAAACTTTTTTAAACGTCAAAGGAATTGATGAAGTTTTACTTTCAATAAAACATGTTTTTGCATCACTATTTAATGATAGGGCGATTACTTACCGCACGCATCATCAGTTTGCTCATCATGAAGTCGCTCTGTCCGCAGGTATTCAACAAATGATTCGTAGCGATATGGCTGTAAGTGGTGTGATGTTTACTATGGATACTGAGTCAGGTTTCGATCAAGTAGTGTTTATTACATCCTCTTATGGTTTAGGGGAGATGGTTGTTCAAGGAGCAGTCAATCCTGATGAATATTATGTACATAAACCCGGTATCCAAGCCGGAAGACCTGCAGTTATTCGAAGAAATCTTGGCAGTAAAGCCTTGAAAATGGTCTACAATGATGACCCCAGCAAGCAAGAGCGCGTTAAAATCGTAGATGTTGATGCAAAAGAACGATTACTGTTTTCTTTAACGCAAAGCGAAGTAGAAAGCTTAGCTCATCAAGCCATGATTATTGAAAAGCATTATGGTAGACCAATGGATATAGAGTGGGCAAAAGATGGTTTAAATGGTCAACTATATATTTTGCAAGCTCGTCCCGAAACCGTCAAAAGTCGCGACAATAAACAGATATTGGAGCGTTATACTTTACAGCAAAAAGGTAAGGTGTTGACTGAAGGGCGAAGTATTGGACAACGCATAGGCCAAGGTAAGGCAAGGATTATTAAAGATGTAAGTGAAATGGACCGTGTGCAACCTGGTGATGTGTTGATTTCTGATATGACGGATCCTGATTGGGAACCTGTAATGAAACGTGCTGCCGCTATTGTGACTAACCGAGGTGGTAGAACATGTCATGCGGCTATTATTGCTCGTGAATTGGGCATTCCTGCCGTAGTTGGTTGTGGCGATGCCACGAAAACCATTCGTGATGGTGATGAGGTAACCGTCAGCTGTGCTGAGGGAGATAACGGCTATGTTTATGAAGGATTATTGCCCTACGAACAAGCACGCCTTGATGTAGACACCATGCCTGAATTGCCAATGAAAGTTATGTTAAATGTAGGTAATCCTGAAAGAGCGTTTACATTCCAATCCATACCCAACTCAGGAGTAGGGTTGGCACGCTTGGAATTTTTAATTTCCAATACCATTGGTATTCATCCGCGTGCATTGCTTGATTTTGATCAGCTGAAAGATAAGGAATTAAAGCAATTTATTACTGAAAAAACAGCAGCCTATGATTCTCCAGTTGAGTATTATATTGAGCGCTTAAAGGAAGGAATTGCAACAATTGCTGCAGCGTTTTATCCTAAGCCTGTCATTGTAAGATTGTCAGATTTTAAATCGAATGAATATGCAAATCTTGTTGGTGGAAATTTATATGAGCCACACGAAGAAAATCCTATGCTGGGTTTTAGAGGTGCATCACGATATGTTTCTGAATCATTTGCAGACTGCTTTGCTTTGGAGTGTAAAGCCGTACGACGTGTTCGTGAAGAAATGGGTTTAACTAACGTAGAAGTTATGATCCCATTTGTACGAACAGTGGCTGAGGCGGAGAATGTAATTCAAGTTTTGAAGCAACATGGGCTTGAGAGGGGTAAGCATGGGTTACGGGTAATTATGATGTGTGAATTACCTTCCAATGCATTGTTGGCTAAAGAATTCCTAGAGCATTTTGATGGGTTTTCCATAGGTTCTAATGACTTAACTCAGTTGACATTAGGTTTGGACCGAGATTCGGGATTAATTGCCGCCCAATTTGATGAACGTAACGATGCAGTGAAGGCTCTTTTACATATGGCAATTGCAGCGTGTAAAAAGGCCAACAAATATATAGGTATCTGTGGCCAAGGTCCTTCGGATCATCAGGATTTTGCCCAATGGTTAATGAAAGAAGGAATAGAAAGCGTTTCACTTAACCCAGATTCTGTTTTAGAAACCTGTTTATTTTTGGCAAAACAATAGAAAGTTGGATGTGACTGTTCAATTAGCCTGTGCACAAAATAAAGTCCTATTAGCAGCTTAAGAATTGTGTAAAAGCTGCAGAATAGGGCTGCTATTGATAAGTTATCTTAAATCGTTGAAGAGGCTTTCTACTCCCTTACAGACTCCAATAGATCATTTTAGCGAGGTATAAAACATTAATGCAGGTTTTAAAATGGTGGTTTCTAATTGCAGGAATAGTTCCTGTTATGGCTTTTGCTTCTCCTGAGGCTGGTCATGCTGATCCAGTTGCATTTGTATTACTTGGCGTTACTACGATTTTTTTCTTTGCAATTATTGGGCGTTATACAGCAAGACGTCTGAATCAGCCAAGTGTGCTGGGTGAATTGTTAATTGGAATTCTTATTGGAAATATATTTTATTATTATGGATTTCCCTTGGCAATTTTGTTACGAGAAGGCTCCTCCATTTTTGATGCGGTAAAGGAAATACTTCAAGGAGTGCCATTGAATCAAGCAGTTAGCTCGGTTATTCCAAATGCTAATTACGCGCAACAGGTTGTTGGTGCTTTAAGTGGCCCTCATGGTTCTGATTTTCTTAAAATTGTTTATATTGTTGATACCTTTTCAAGATATGGGGTTATTTTCCTCTTATTTATGGTGGGTTTGGAAAGCTCGATAGAGGAAATGAAACATACAGGCCGCGATTCACTTATTGTTGCTTTGATTGGTGTGATTGCCCCCATGTTATTAGGGTTTGGTACTGTTTATTTATTGATGCCTAATGCTTCCTATCAATCTGATTTATTTATTGCAGCGACCCTGAGTGCAACGAGTATAGGAATTACAGCACGTGTTCTTTCCGAAATGAAAAAATTACGCACTAAAGAAGCAAGAACCATATTGGGTGCGGCAATGTTGGATGATGTATTGGGACTAATTATATTGGCCGTAGTCAGCTCTTTAGTGATTGGTGGGATAGTTGATTTTATGATTGTGTTGCGCATTATTGTAAGCGCGATACTTTTTTTTGCTGGAACCTTATTTTTAGGTCCCATTGTCCTGCGTAAGGCGATTCATTTTTTCCGTTTTCTTGAACCTTGGGAAGCAAAATTATTCATTACTTTTCTGTTTATCATGACTCTTTCTTGGTTAGCTTCGGTGCTTCAACTTGCAACAATTATTGGGGCATTTACTGCGGGAGTCATTCTTCATGATGACTATTTTGATGGCGTACCGTTAAGTCAACAAGAAAATCGCAGTATTTATCACTTATTATCGCCATTAGAGTCCATCTTAGCACCGATGTTTTTTATTGTAATTGGCATCCAAGTTAAATTAGAAAGTTTTTATCATTTGAATGTAATTATTTTGGCAACGGGTTTAATCATCGCAGCGGTGATTGGTAAATTAGTCAGTGGATATGGGGCTCGCTCTTCAAATGATCGGTTATTAATTGGTATCGGTATGCTTCCTCGCGGCGAAGTTGGTTTAGTTTTTGCATCTATTGGTCGAACTTTAGGTGTTATTTCCGATGATTTATTTTCTGCAATTGTTTTGATGGTAATGGTGACAACATTTATTGCACCTTTTTTATTAAAAATTCGATATGCGCAGAAAGACAGGAAAATAGTACATGAGTAAAATTTCTTTACAGATAGAAACCGAGGTGACACGTGCATTACATGAAGATGTAGGTGATGGAGATGTTACTGCAACTTTATTATCCGCCGATCTTCGGGCTGAGGCAGAAATTATCTCTCGAGAACCTATGGTGGTATGCGGTCAAAGGTGGGTTAATGAAGTATTTAATCAACTTGATGATCAAGTAAAACTAAAGTGGCTCGTCACGGAAGGAGAGTGGTTAGCGGCTCCAGCAACTTTATGTACGTTATATGGGCCAGCAAGAAGCATCTTAACCGGTGAGCGAACTGCCTTGAATTTTTTACAAACTCTTTCTGCTACGGCAACACAAACGTATCATTATACGCAAAAGCTTCGTGGTACACCGACTCGATTACTCGATACCCGGAAAACACTTCCTGGATTAAGAGCAGCACAAAAATATGCGGTGACTTGCGGAGGAGGTGTTAATCACCGTATGGGCCTTTATGATGCTATATTAATTAAAGAAAATCATATCAAAGCCTGTGGTTCGGTGGCGGAAGCTGTTGCGTTGGCAAGAAAAAATAATAAAAATGTATTGGTTGAGGTTGAAGTCGAAACTCTGGATGAGTTACGTGAAGCAATTTGTGCTCACCCTGATAGAATTATGTTGGATAATTTTAATCAAAACATGCTTGAAGAGGCGATTAGAATAAATCAGCCAAAATGTTGTGATTTAGAAGTGTCTGGAGGAGTTACCCTGGAAAATATTGCTACAATAGGTCAATTAGGTGTGGATTTCATTTCTGTTGGTGCGATTACCAAATCAATTCAGGCTATAGACTTAAGCTTACTTATTAGGAAGATTTTATGATGCCAATGATAGTTTTTACCGGAGGAGGTACAGCAGGACATGTGGCGCCTAACCTGGCATTAATACACGAGTTCAGCCATAAAAGTTGGGAAATTGCTTATATTGGTTCTGCTCATGGTATTGAAAAGCAGATGATAGAACCACTTAAAATTCCATTTTATGGTATAAGCAGCGGTAAACTACGCCGGTATTTAAGTTTAAAAAACTTATTGGATCCCTTTAAGATCGTAGTGGGTATTGTGCAATCTTTTTTCTTGCTTAATAAATTAAAACCTGATGTGGTTTTTTCAAAGGGCGGTTTTGTTGCATTTCCAGTTGTGCTAGGGGCTTGGTTAAATCGGATTCCTGTTGTGGCCCATGAGTCCGACATGAGTCCTGGACTCGCTAATCGGCTGTGCTTTCCTTTCGTTAATAAAATTTGTTTAACGTTTGAAGCAGGAAAAAAGCATTTTAAAAATCAAGATAAAATAGAAGTTACAGGAACGCCAATTCGTAAGCAGTTGTTTGCCGGTAATGGCGACCGTGGACGTGAGTTATGTGGATTTAATGCAGAAAAACCATGTCTTTTAGCTATAGGGGGCAGCTTGGGGGCGGGTTCTATTAATCGAAGTATTCGTGAGGCGTTACCTCAATTAACAAAAGAATATCAAGTTATTCATATCTGTGGAAAAGGGAAACTAGAGACTTCCTTACTCAATCGTCGGGACTACAAGCAGTTTGAGTATGCTAATGAAGAATTAGCTGATTTATTTGCCGCGGCATCGGTTATTGTTTCACGAGCAGGTGCTAACTCTCTTTATGAAATTTTAGCTTTAGGAAAGCCTCATATCTTAATTCCTTTACCAGCTGAGGTTAGTCGAGGAGATCAAATTCAAAATGCTCGCTATTTTCAAAAAATAGGTATTAGCCTTGTAATTGAAGATCGATCTTTGAATACAGATACTTTACTGCAAACTTTACATGAACTGGAGAATAATAAAAGGGATATTAATAATAAAATCAATGCACTAAATATTAAGTCCGCTACAGACCAAATCGTAGCTATTATTGAGGAGCAAGTTCATGTTCAATCCGCAAGCGCTGTATGAATTCGTTTGTCACCAATGGGAAGCGGAAATTATCCCTAGTTTATGTGATTACATAAAAATTCCTAATAAATCCCCTCATTTTGATCCTAAATGGCAGGAACATGGACTCATGGATAAGGCGGTATCCCATATTGCTGATTGGTGCAAGGCACATGCTCCTAAAGGCATGATGCTTGAAATTATGAGGCTTGAAGGACGGACTCCATTAATTTTTATCGAAGTTCCTGGTGAAATTGATGAAACTGTTTTGTTGTATGGCCATCTTGATAAACAGCCTGAAATGTCTGGATGGAGTGAAGATTTACACCCGTGGCAACCGGTGTTAAAAGATGGACGTTTATATGGTCGTGGAGCTGCAGATGATGGCTATTCTGCCTATGCGTCATTAACTGCAATTTGTGCTTTACAGAATCAAGGGTTGCCTATTCCTCGCTGTGTTTTGATTATCGAAGCGTGTGAAGAGAGCGGTAGTTATGATCTGCCTTATTATATTGAACAATTACATGACCGAATTGGCAATCCTAAGCTAGTTATCTGCCTTGACTCTGGTGCTGGGAATTACGAGCAATTGTGGATGACTACTTCGTTACGAGGAAATTTGGTCGGTGAACTATCCGTCGAGCTCATTCATGAAGGCGTCCATTCGGGTGCTGCAAGTGGTATTGTTGCAGATAGTTTTCGAGTCGCACGACAATTAATTAGTCGTATTGAAGATGAGGCTTCAGGAGAGGTCAAACTATCTGATTTGTATTGTGAAATTCCAGAAGAGCGAGTAAAACAAGCAGAACAGTGTGCCCAAGTTTTAGGCGATTCTGTTTATGCAGAATTTCCATTACATGAAGGAGTGGAGCCGATAACAAAGGATAGGAAACAATTGATTCTAAATCGGACATGGCGACCTGCGTTAACTGTTACCGGGGCTGATGGATTTCCTACTATAGAGAATGCAGGGAATGTTTTACGACCACAAACTGCACTAAAATTGTCCATGCGTTTACCACCTTTAGTAGACCCTAAAATTGCAGCAACAGTGATGCATGATGCCTTAACTAAAGAACCTCCTTATCATGCTAAAGTGAGTTTTAATGTAGGAGATGGCTCGCAGGGATGGAATGCCCCTCAACTTGCTTCATGGTTGGAAAAAGCGGCTGATGCCGCATCAATGGCTTTTTATGGAAAGCCAGCTGCTTATCTGGGAGAAGGGGGAACTATTCCTTTTATGGGAATGTTAGGTAAGAAATTCCCTGAGGCACAATTTATGATTACCGGGGTTTTGGGACCTCATTCCAATGCTCATGGCCCTAATGAATTCTTGCACTTAGATATGGTGAGAAAATTAACTGCATCCGTTGCTTACGTGCTTCATCACGTAAATTAATTTAGTTCGAGTTGCCCTCATACTGACCCTCTCCCATGATGGGAGAGGGGATGCTTGCGTGCGGTCGAGTTAAAAAATGCTGACAATTTTCCCTTCTCCCATTGGGGAGAAGGTGCCCGCCAAACATCCCCGCCCCATCAATCTAGATTTTTCGTTACTCATTGAACTTAAAGCAAAAAAATTAAAAAACCTCTCGACAGGACGCTCAAATCTTGGGATACTTTTGCCGGCTCTGGAACGAGCCATATAGTCCAACAATTAGGAGAAAATTATGAAAGCAAAATTTATTGCTACTGTTTTGTCATTATCAGTAATTACTTTTTCTGCTCATGCAGTTATTCCCAAAGATATCTCAGGCAAAAAAAAGCCTCCTGTAGTAATTCATAAAATTGATCTCAACTCGGCTGATTTATCAACGCTTACGGGCTCAGTTAAAGGTATTGGGAAAAAGCGAGCTGAAGCCATCATTGCCTATCGTAAAAGTCATCATGGTTTTAAATCTTTAGAAGAGCTTGCTGAGGTGAAGGGTTTAGGCCAACATTTTATGACGGCGAATCGAGATAAATTAAATCAGGTATTTGTTATTAATAAAATAGAATAAAAATCCTATTAAATAAGTAGAACAATGTCACTGTTGTGCGTATTAATTAGTACAACAGTGACACACAATTGAAATGCTTTAGAGTACAGACGCAGGTGCGTTAATATGCTCTAACTCATCTTTTAAGTGACTAATTTCAGTCTTAAAGAATGTGAAGCTCGTTGCTGATCGAATCGCAATAAAGCCTCTTTTATGATGAATTGCTTTAAGGAATTTTCCAATATCACTTTCTTTACCTTTTTCTTTACTCAATTCATCATTCATTTCTTTCTCAGACAATCCAGCCAATTTCTTTTTGTCTTCAATAGATAATTGTTGGAAGGTTGTTTCAATTGTCTGTATTTTCTTATGCGGATCAGAGGAGAAAAAACCTGCACGCTGTAAAATTCCATTATTCATTGTTTCTATAAACTGATTAATTTTCTCTAAGCGCTGAATTTCAGCAGCTATCTCTAATAAACCTATTTGATCGTTACAGTTAATTATTTTTTGTTTTATTTTACTTGTATCTGCTTTATTTAAGCGTAATCCACCCAGGGCTATAAGTAGATCCGGTTTTATATTATCAGCGGGTACTTCAACTGGTTGTTTTAGGGCATTTGCTTCTTTTAACTGGTTTCTTAGTTTAATTAATGATTCGTTGAGCAGAGCATTTTCTTGCACCAAAGTCTTCAACTGAACTTTAAGCTGAGTCATATCCTGTGGAGCCTCACTTACCGGTTCCTGGATTTTTTTCCCTTTTTCTACTCGCTCAAGTAATGACTCATATTCTCGTTGTAGAGAATCCAGCTTTGTTTGAAGCGGATTTATTTCGGGACTCTCTTCACTTGATGATTTTGCAGTTTGTTTCTCTTTAAGTTGTTGATTTAATTCATTATTTTCTAATTGTAATTCTTCTAATCGTTTTCTAAGCTGAAAAATTGTTTTTTCGTCTTCCTTTCCAGAGGCTAAAATCCTTAGCTCCTCTTTTTCCTTTTGAACACGCTGTAATTGAATCTTCAACTCTTCTAAAGCCGACCTGGTTTGTTGTAATTCATTTTTTTGCTGCTCAATAGTTTGTTTAGCTGCGGATTCGACTTTTTGAAGTCGGGTAAGTTCTATACCTTGTTGCTCAAGCTTTTGGGTCGCTTCATCAATTTGAAGCTTAAGATGCTCATATTCTTGTTGTAAGGTTTGTAGCTGGCTGTGAGACTCTTGTAAAGCATCTGTTTTTTGTTTTACGAGTTCGCTGGTTTTTTGTAGCTCTTCCTGAGTAGAAGCTAATTCTTTCCTCTTTTTCTCGAAACTGGCGTTCGATTGATCGCCATAAAGTTTGATAAGTTGAGTGAGTGTCATGGCTTGTATTGCCTTGGCATTTTCAGGATCTATTTTTATAAGAATCTCTCTAAAGTCACTAATATATTTATTTATTTTCTCTTGGTTTGCTTCTGGGAAACCAAGCGTTTTAAAGGTTTCACTGTGAACTTCTTCAAGTCTTCTGGCTTCTACTGCAAATTCTTTTTGTGTTTCATAGATTGCATTAGCTACTCCGAAGCATTTTTGACATTGACCTAATGATTGTTTTATTTGTTGAAGAGCTTTTTGCGCTTCTTCCGCTTTATTCTTTTTTAACGGTGAGCTTTTTTTCATTTTTAAAGCAATAATATTTTCCAGACTTTGCTCAATGGCTTTATGCATTGAGGTCCATTGCAAGTCAATCCCAGACGTTTGCGCTTGCCCTTTACCCGTTTTTTTTGCTTGAGCAATGGCTGCTTTTTCCTCTTCAGGTAAGACTCTAAAAGGAGTTCGCATGAAGTCAGCCAAATTTAGGATTGAGTCAAGAAGCTCATGTACTTTATCTTCATACTTTCCCTTGAACATCTCCTTCTGCTCTTCAGCAGAAATACCTTTAAAAATAAACATTTTTAATATTGCTTTATGTTTTTGGGAAGGAGTCCCCTCGATACTCGCAAAAAATTGTTCAGGTGTGAACGCTTCGTGAATTAATGGTTTAACAAAAGCATGTACTACGGCGATTTGCTCATTATCTAACTCAACAATTGGCTTATCATTATGTTTTATTCCTAAACGTAAATAAGCGCCTAACAACGCAGATGCATCAATTGCTGGTTTGTCTTGCTGGTGAATATGGAGTCGTTGAGGTCCTAGTAGACTTATAAAATTAGCAATGTTATCCATTATCTTTAGATATTGAGGGCTGTCTTTGCCCTTATTAGTTGCTTCTTTTAAGAAGATAAAAAGATTAAAAAGAAGTCTACCCATTAAATCAGGTTCACCATGGGTCCACTGCGATAATTCTTTGAGTTTTAAACTGGTAGGCATAATAAATAACAACCTTAAGTGAAGTTCATCTATGTCAGGGGATGATAGTGTATAATATAATCAAATTGATTACAAAATATATTTTTAACTGGAAATTGAACCATAATGGAAGCTTGGACAATGTTTAAAATGGTAATTTAGAAAAATAATTTATAATCAGTTTGTTATTTTGATTTTTGAAGTTGCACAAATACAATAAAAGTTATTATTGTTTTTGACGCTTATCAAAAATTGAAAATTTGCTTCATGTATAAAAATTCACTCTTTAATTTTAAATTGTTGTGTAGAACTGTCGATTTTTATCCAAATTTAGTATAAAGTAGCGCACAAAAAGAGAATGGGATAGTGCGGCTTATGTTCAGAAAATTAAGGGGTGTGTTCTCCAATGATTTATCGATTGATTTGGGAACAGCTAATACATTGATTTATGTGAGAGACAAAGGGATTGTTCTAAATGAACCCTCTGTAGTTGCTTTGCGTAATGAGTCAGGGCAAAAACGTGTTGCGGCTGTAGGTCTTGAAGCGAAGCGAATGTTGGGAAGAACCCCAGGAAACATCAACGCCATAAGACCGATGAAAGATGGGGTCATCGCTGACTTTTTTGTTACTGAAAAAATGTTGCAACATTTTATTCATAAAGTTCATGAAAATAAATTCCTACGTCCAAGTCCACGAGTTTTGGTTTGTGTTCCCTGTGGTTCGACGCAAGTTGAACGTCGTGCGATTCGCGAATCTGCAATGGGAGCGGGTGCCCGTGAAGTATTCCTTATTGAAGAACCTATGGCAGCTGCTTTAGGCTCGGGAATGCCCGTGGAAGAAGCCAGTGGCTCTATGGTTGTGGATATAGGTGGCGGTACAACAGAAGTTGCAATTATTTCCTTAAGTGGGATTGTTTATCACCAATCTGTTCGTATCGGTGGTGATAAGTTTGATGATGCGATTGTATCTTATGTACGCCGAAACTACGGAACACTTATTGGTGAAACTACCGCAGAGCGTATCAAACATGAAATTGGCTCAGCATTCCCAAGTCGTGATTTATTTGAAATAGAAGTTCGTGGAAGAAACCTCGCTGAAGGGGTTCCCCGTAGTTTCATTCTCACTAGTGCTGAAATTTTAGAAGCACTTCAAGAGCCTTTATCAGGTATTGTTGGGGCAGTGAGAGCTGCTTTAGAATTAGCTCCACCTGAATTGGCAGCAGACATTGCTGAGCGGGGTATGGTTTTAACCGGAGGCGGTGCGCTATTGAAAAACATAGATACTTTGCTAATGGAAGAAACTGGTTTACCTGTATTAATTGCTGAAGATCCGCTGACCTGTGTTGCACGTGGTGGTGGTAAAGCTTTAGAAACCATGGATTTGCGCGGCGGTGATTTCCTCTCAACAGAATAATACGCATAACAGATTGTTTAGTAGACGCGGGTACAGTTCTTTAGGATTTGTGCTCGCTCTTGTCTTTTCTGTTTTTTTAATGTTCTCTGATTATCATTACCGTTATTTAGATAGTGTGCGTAGTGGTTTTTCCTTTGTCGTTGCACCTTTGCAATATGCAGTTGATTACCCTGTACGCGTCATTGGCTGGGTACAGTCGCTGGTTAGTGCGAAAAAAGCGTTAATCGCAGAAAATATGCAATTGCGCTATCAGCAAACCATGCTGGAAGCAGAATTACAAAAGTTAATCATCATTCAAAAAGAAAATTCTCAATTAAAAGAGTTGCTCCAAACTTCCTCTAAAGCCGATATGAGTGCAATGGCTGCACAAATTCTTGCTGTTGATACCAGTAATTCACGTCAAGTAGTTATTTTAAATAAGGGAAAACGGGATGGTGCCTATGTGGGGCAGCCTGTTTTGGATGCCAAAGGAGTTATGGGGCAAATTGTTGATGTGGGTCCTATAACCAGTACGGTCTTACTTATTTCTGACTCTAAGAGTGCTGTCCCAGTACGTAATAATCGCACGGGAGAACGTGCGATTCTTGTTGGAACTAATGACATAGAGAAATTATCTTTAATTAATTTACCCAAAACTTCATCGATTCATCCGGGTGATGTATTGGTTACTTCGGGTTTGGATAGGCATTATCCAGAAGGATATCCTGTAGGGCGTGTGGAAGAGGTGAATAGCATTCCTGGTGAAGATTTTGTTAAGGTTAAAGTAGAACCCGTTGCCCTACTTAATCGTAATCGGTTGGTATTGCTGATTTGGCAAGATGTAGAGCAAGAGCAATTAAATACGCAAATTAATGAGCGTTTAAATGCTAAGGAGACTATGTGATGAGAAATCTTCGCGTACGCTTATGCTTGGGATTTATTATAGCTCTTCTTTTATCCATTTTACCTATGCCTGAATTAATCTCAGATTTTAGACCGCCTTGGGTTTTATTACTCGTGCTTTACATAGAATATTTTTTACCGGGCAACTTTAGGCTAACTACCTTATTGTTTGTGGGATTATTATTGGATGTCCTATTGGCAACAGTAATTGGAGAGCATTCATTTGCCTTGCTTTTGGTTACCTGGATTGCTTCCAGCAAATCAAGACGGTTTCAATTTTTTTCTATGATGCAGCAAATATTTTTAGTTGGATTTTTTTGTCTTTTATACCAATCGATTATCTCTTTAATTACTGCTCTTCTGGGTTTCAACTATAGTTTGTTTATGCCTGTAGCGAGTGCTTTGGTTGGTATGTTTATCTGGCCATGGATACGCTTGCTTGGCGAAGATACATTGTTAAAACGTCTGGTTTATCGTTAAGGGATCATCCTTCGTTACACGTTCCAATTCACTTTAAGTTTTACATGACTTATAACAAAACCCACGTACTGCGGCTTGGCCGCGGGATCCAGGGATTGAGGCATTTATCTCGCTTTTTTCCTGGATCCCGCGGACAAGTCGGAGCACGTAGGCTCAGTGGCTGTCCAGGAAAACTTAAGGTGAATTGGAAGCGTTACACTCGTGATGAGGGTTGGTTATTTGAATTGATGATGTATTATTCTGTATTCACCAGGTTGTAAGTTTTCTAAGCTCCAGCTACCAATTCTATGACGGACTAACCTTAAGGTAGGGAACCCAATTGCGGCAGTCATTCTCCGAACCTGATGATTTTTCCCTTCTCTTAAAGTAATTTCCAACCAGCTGGTAGGAATATTTTTCCGGAAGCGAATAGGGGGGGTACGTGGCCATAATTGAGGCTCCTCAATAAGTTTGACTTCAGCAGGCAAAAAGCTAATGTCTTTGAGCACTAAACCCTTTTTCAGGGGAGCTAAATCAATTTCATTAGGAATACCCTCAACCTGAACCCAATAATACTTTCTTTTATTGAATTTAGGATGAGTTAACTGATGTTGCAGAGCTCCATGATTCGTTAATAATAATAGGCCCTCGCTGTTTTTATCCAATCGTCCTGCTGCGTAAAAATCAGGTTTATTGATAAAAGCAGCTAAGGTATGCTCCTGAGCATCCCCTGAGAATTGGCTAACGACACCATAAGGTTTATTGAAGAGTATAATCTCTGGCATTAAATATGATATAAAAAGGAGTTTCGAATATGCCTATAGTAGGGGCTTTCCATATTATGGGCAATTCAATTCATTGTTTTTGTAGGTTAATTCTTATACAATAACGCAAAAATTATACTTTATGGTGAAAATTGTTCATGAAATACACAATCTTAGTTTCTCTCTTTTTTTGTCAATGTACCTATGCGATGAATCATGTTGTAATGGTTGGTGATGAAAAAGTAGAGATTAAACAGATTGTCGGTAGAGGAAAGACTTTTATACACTTGCATCATAATGAACAAACTGCTTTAAAAGCAGCTCAGGCGGTGATCCAGAAAGATGGAGGGAGCCTTATTGCACTCGTACACTCCGGCGGTCGAAATGTAGTCTTTCATTTAAATAACCAACGTTATGAGTTTGATCCAAATCGAATTTTTACAGATAATGGAATCAAAAAAACGCTTTCACAGTTCGGTCGATATAATCCTCAGGCGCATCAAGAAGTAAATAAGTTGGCTAGTAAAATCAAGCAGTTATTGCCAAAAGGGAAGATAGTAGCTGTACATAATAATTCAACTTATTCACTTAAAGATTATTTACCAGGAAACACATTGGAAAAAGATGCACAGGCAATCCATATGATTCCTGAAAATTATTTCCGTAATTTTTATTTAGTCACCAAAATTAATGATTTTCTCCGTTTGAAAAGCAAAGGTTATAATGGAATTTTACAAAAACCTTCTGCCACAGATGATGGATCATTGTCTATTTATTTGTCAAAAAATGATTATATCAACGTTGAAGCAGGATATGATCAACTTGTTGAACAGATCAAAATGTTGCAACATGCATAGTAAACATTCAAGCATGCTAATTAAATAGAAATGGTACTTGGGATTCCAAGTTATCACATGCTATCATTGCCTTTTCTCTAATTTTACGGAGTTGTCAATGACATACGATAAAATCAAAGTGCCTTCACATGGTGAGGCTATAACAGTTGCTGCTGATCTGTCACTTCGTGTACCAAATAATCCCATTATCCCTTTTATTGAAGGAGATGGTATTGGTGTGGATGTAACCCCACCTATGATTCGTGTTGTTGATGCTGCTGTTGCAAAAGCATATGGTGATAAGAGAAAAATTGCCTGGATGGAAGTTTATGCAGGAGAAAAAGCGACTAAAGTTTATGGGGCTGATCAATGGTTACCTAAAGAAACTTTAGATGCGATGAAAAAGTATGTTGTTTCGATTAAAGGCCCCCTGACAACTCCAGTTGGAGGCGGAATTCGTTCACTCAACGTCGCTATTCGTCAAGAAATGGACCTTTATACTTGTTTGCGACCCATTCGTTATTTTGAGGGCGTCCCAAGTCCACTCAAAGAGCCTGAGAAAACCGATATGGTTATTTTTAGAGAAAACTCTGAGGACATTTACGCGGGTATTGAATGGAAGGCGGATTCCCCAGAAGCTAAGAAAGTGATTGAATTCTTAATGAAGGATATGGGTGTTAAAAAAATCCGTTTTCCTGAGCATTGTGGCATAGGTATTAAACCTGTTTCTAAAGAAGGAACTACACGTTTAGTAAGAGCCGCAATCCAATACGCAATTGATAATGACCGCCAAACAGTTACTTTGGTTCATAAAGGCAATATTATGAAATTCACCGAAGGAGCGTTCAAAGATTGGGGCTATCAAGTTGCACGCGATGTTTTTGGTGCTAAAGAATATGAAGGTGGTCCTTGGATGGAATTCAAGAATCCAAAAACAGGTAAGCAAATTATTATAAATGATGTAATTGCTGATGCATTCTTGCAACAAATTCTTTTAAGACCGGAAGATTATAGCGTAATTGCTACGCTAAATTTAAATGGGGATTATATTTCCGATGCTTTAGCTGCTCAAGTAGGTGGTATTGGTATTGCTCCAGGTGCAAATATAAGTGATGACGTTGCTGTATTTGAAGCAACCCATGGAACGGCACCAAAATATGCGGGCAAGAATAAAGTAAACCCTGGGTCAATTATCCTGTCTGCTGAAATGATGTTACGTCACATGGGATGGAATGAGGCTGCTGATTTAATTATCAAAGGCATGCAAGGTGCCATCGCAGCTAAAACAGTCACCTATGATTTTGAGCGTGGTATGAGCGGTGCAACTTTGGTCAGTAGCTCTGGTTTTGGAGAGGAAATAATTAAAAATATGTAAATCGTATGGATGAAATCTAGCCTCAGTGAAATCCAATACAAGCAAGGATAGTTATCCAGTTTTGTATTTTCACTAGGGCTACTTTCCTACCAACTATAATTATACCTTTAATGAATGTTAACTAATCAATATGTTTTTGAATATTTCAAAGACTAATTTTTTCATTAAAAATAGATGATTTTACTGGCCAAAAGTGCGTAAGGAGTCTATAAAAATAGTATAGAGGTTGTATGTTATGAGCGGGCAAAATCTAGAGGAAATTGTTAGGCAAAAAGTCGCTGAACCGGAGCTGAGCACGGAAATCAGAGTGCCTAGAAAGTACAAAGTAGTATTGCTCAATGATGATTATACACCTATGGATTTTGTAGTGGAGGTACTGAAGCATTTTTTTCACCTAAGTGAAGAACTTGCTGTTCAGGTGATGTTACAGGTTCATATTCAAGGAAAAGGCGTGTGTGGGGTATTTACACGAGATATAGCAGAAACAAAAGTAGCACTGGTAAATGAATACGCCAGAATGAATCAGCACCCATTGCTATCCAGCATGGAACCCGAGTAATTTGCTGTGGGCTGAAGAGGAGCAACGACAATGTTAAATAAAGAACTTGAATTCACCTTGAATTTAGCTTTCAAGGAAGCAAAAGAGAAGCGTCATGAATTTATGACCGTGGAGCATTTGTTGTTGTCATTGCTTGATAATCCAGCGGCTGGAAGTGTATTGCAAGCATGTGATGCAAATATTGAAGCATTACGTCGCGATTTAATTGAATTCATAGATGAAACGACCCCTAGAATTCCTGAAGATGAATTAGATAGGGAAACTCAACCTACACTTGGTTTTCAACGCGTGTTACAACGTGCAGTATTTCATGTTCAATCTGCTGGAAAAACCGAAGTAACCGGGGCTAATGTTTTAGCGGCAATTTTTAGCGAACAAGAAAGCCAGGCAGTTTATTTCTTACGCCGTGAAAACATTACGCGACTTGACGTAATTAATTATATTTCTCATGGTGTTTCTAAGTATCAAAACAATGATATGCATGAAAACATGAATTCTATGGAAGATGATATGAATTCATCAGAGGGAAATGAGTCACCTCTGGAAAGCTATTGTACCAACCTCAACAGACGTGCAAAACAAGGAAAAATTGACCCTTTGATTGGACGTCATGAAGAAGTACAACGCACCATTCAAGTATTATGTCGACGCAGGAAAAACAATCCTTTGCTGGTGGGTGAAGCTGGAGTGGGTAAAACTGCAATTGCAGAAGGACTGGCCCGACGTATTGTAGATGGTGAAATACCTGATGCCATCCGTGATTGTATTGTTTATTCACTTGATTTAGGTGCTTTGCTTGCTGGGACCAAATATCGTGGTGATTTTGAAAAACGATTAAAAGCAGTGTTAAAACAATTAGGTCAACAGGATGGAGCAGTACTATTTATTGATGAAATTCACACAATTATTGGTGCTGGAGCCGCATCTGGTGGTGTTATGGATGCCTCTAATTTAATTAAACCTCTGTTGGCAAACGGAGAGCTAAAATGTATAGGTTCTACAACTTACCAGGAATACCGAGGTATTTTTGAGAAAGATAGAGCTTTAGCAAGACGTTTCCAAAAAATTGATATTCCTGAACCTACAGTCGATGAAACATTTGAAATATTGAAAGGATTAAAAGGACGATTAGAAGAACACCATGGTGTGAAATTTACTATTCCTGCACTGAAAGCTGCTGCTGAATTATCTGCAAAATACATTAATGATCGATTTTTACCTGATAAAGCGATCGATGTGGTTGATGAGGCAGGTGCCTATCAGAATTTATTAACGGCAAGCAAACGCAAGAAAATTATTAGCGTGACTGAAATTGAGAGCGTAGTTGCGAAAATTGCACGTATACCTATCAAGAAAGTATCTGCCCGTGATAAAGATACTTTACGGAATTTAGAACGTGATTTAAAGCTCTTAGTCTATGGACAAGATCAGGCGATCACTGCATTAGCTTCTGCAATTAAATTAGGTCGTTCTGGACTTAGAGATCCTCAAAAACCAGTTGGTTGTTTCTTATTCGCTGGACCAACAGGTGTTGGAAAAACAGAAGTAACCAGACAATTGGCTAATGTTTTAGGCATAGAGTTGTTACGTTTCGATATGTCTGAATATATGGAAAAACATACAGTGTCCCGTTTAATTGGTGCTCCTCCGGGATATGTTGGCTATGATCAAGGTGGTTTGTTGACTGAAGCAGTTACCAAAAATCCTCATGCAGTACTGTTGCTTGATGAAATAGAAAAAGCCCATCCAGATGTATTTAATTTGCTGTTGCAAATTATGGATCATGGTACCTTAACCGATACTAATGGTCGTCAAGCTGATTTTAGACATATTATTCTGGTAATGACCTCTAATGCAGGGGCAGGAGAGATGGTACGGAACTCTATTGGATTTTCACAACAAGATAATAGCAATGACGGGCTTGAAGTGATTAAAAAACAATTTAGCCCTGAGTTCAGAAACAGACTCGATGCAATTATTAATTTTGCTCCATTGGATGCTGTGACCATTGGTTTAGTGGTTGATAAGTTCATTATGGAGTTGGATGAGCAATTAAGTCATAAAGGTGTTACCTTTAACGTCGATAAAATGGCTCGTGAGTGGCTTATTGAGCACGGCTATGACAAGGTGATGGGCGCTCGACCAATGGCTCGATTGATTCAAGAAAATGTAAAAAAACCACTTGCGGACGAACTTTTATTCGGTAAGTTGATGCATGGTGGTCACGTCACCTTAAAAGTTAAAGACGGAAAGCTGCATTTTGTTAGTCATGATCATAGAGAGGGTGTTTTTTAAATGACATTGACTGTAACAATAATAACTAAAAATGAAGAGAGAAATATTAGAAGATGTCTTGAATCCGTACGATTTGCTGATGAAGTAATCGTACTGGATTCTGGAAGTACTGATAACACAGTAGCCATTGCCAAAGAATACACCGAGCATGTTTTCTCCACAGACTGGCCAGGTTATGGTGCTCAAAAACAAAGAGCATTATCAAAAGCTACAGGGGATTGGGTGTTAAATCTTGATGCTGATGAATCCGTCAGTGAGGAGTTGCAGCAAGAAATCAAGGCGGCCATGTCATCCAATTCAGCCGATGCTTTTAGAATTGCAATTCAAATGTATTTCTATAATCAACCCTTAAAATATTCTTCTAGCCCCAAGCGTCACATTCGTCTTTTTAAACGTGCAAACGCCTATTTTAGTAATGATATTGTGCATGAAAAAATAGTACTTCCAGAGGGTACACGAATTGGTAAAATCAAAAATGTCATTATGCACCATTCATTTAAAGATGTAAGTCATGTTTTGTATAAGATGAATAAATATTCATCTTATAGCGCGAAAACATACATCTTAAATAAGAGAAAATCCAGTTTCATTAAAACTGTGGCAAGTACAGCATGGATGTTTTTCAGATGTTATATCTTGCAACGTGGATTTTTAGATGGCAGAATAGGTTTTTTATTTGCAGTGTTTAATGCACAAGGTACTTTTTATCGTGGTATTAAACAATTGTATCAAGACAGCAATATAGACCAATTGCCAAAAAGCACAGAGGAATTAATTTGAGACTGAGCTTGTTAGAAGAAAAAAATAATATACTAATACCAACGCTTCTTGTCCTATTAGCTTTTTTTATCCCTATAAGTGTCAGTATTAAGTCAATTTTAGTGGTAATTTGCTTAGTGGCCCTCGTGCTTGCTCCTTACTACAGACAATATATGCATTATGCTTTTAATACATTATGGGCCCGTGCCGCCATTGGTTTATTTCTTTTTGTTATAATCGCGTGTTTGTGGTCTGAAGCACCGTACTCCTTACAATATAATGTTATTGATAAATATTCTAAGTTAATTTTCCTGCCTGTATTTGCTGTAGGCTTTATTAAACCACAGACCAGAATTTGGGTTTTAAATAGTTATATATTAACGATGATCGTGACTTGTATTCTTTCGGTGTTGAAGGTTAGACATTTAATAACGTTTCATTCCACAGATCCTGCAGATGTATTTTACAATCATATTATTACTGGGTTTATGGTTGCCTTAGGTGTTTATTTTGCCGTAATTTTAGCATTACGACCGAATATAAATAAGTGGTTGCGGATTTTCTATATTTTTATGGTTGTTTTAGGAACATATCACACATTTTTTCTTAATCCTGGAAGAACTGGCTACATTATCTATGGTGTTTTAATGTCTTTATTGATTGTGCAAAAATTGCCTCTTAAAAAAGCTTTAATAGGGATGGTAGCATTTATAGGCGCAATTAGTTTGGCTTATACTCTAAGTCCCGTAATGCAAAACGGGGTTCATTTAATGATGCATGATATTCAGCTCCTGAAACATCATCAAGCAGATACTTCTTTAGGTTTTAGAATACAGTTTCATCAATATGCTCAATCTTTATTTGAAAGAAATCCACTTATAGGGGTAGGCACAGGAGGTTTCCAATATAACTTTGCCAAAGAACAGCCTATTCCTGCCTGGGGAAAGAAGCTTAATGAACCTCATGGTCAATATTGGTTGACTCTTGCGGAACTGGGGTTAATAGGGATTGCTCTTTTTCTTTTTTTTATAGGCACGTTGTTTATTACTGCCTTCAAGCTTAAAGAAATGAAACCCTTTCTTTTGGGATTATTGGTTTCTTTTTGTGTGCTATCTTTCTCAGATACTATATTTTGTTATTCTACGATAGGTTATTTGTTAATTCTTTTCAGCGCATTGTGCTTTGGGGAACTCATTGAAAAACATCAAGAGGCAGTAGTCCAAAAAGTATGAGTTAAGAATACGCACCAACACGAACTCTAAATGTTGCTTGGGTGCAGTGAAGCGAAATCCTGGTCAATGATTTTCCCAAGCTCTATTTCGTTGCACTCAGGCATACATGTGTATGCGGGTACGTTTTTAAATATCTAACAATTGTACTGGCCAGAGATGATAAAAATGATGGACCGGTCCATTACCTAAACCCACACAATGATCCTTTGCAGCCTGAATGGCATTGAATAAATAACTTTTTGCGATACCGCATGCCGGAATCATGTCGATTTTTTGGGCAAGACAGGCCGTTATCGCTGCCGAAAGAGTGCATCCAGTTCCGTGAGTATTTTTAGAATTAATTCTCGGGCTTGCAAACCAATGAGTGTCTCCATTTGCTCCTATTAATAAATCATTCGATTCTTGTGAGTGGAGAAGATGTCCACCTTTGAGTAAAACATATTTAGGGCCAAACTCAAGCAGCTGTTGAGCAACATACATCATTTCCTTTTCAGACGATGCATGTGTTCCTGTAAAAGTAGATGCTTCTGGAAGGTTGGGGGTAATCAACGTGGCAAGTGGCATAAGGTTTGTTATCAGGGAATCCACAGCCTCGGGTAATAATAAAGGATCACCACTTTTAGCAACAGTTACAGGATCAACCACGATGGGAATATCTACTGCTTTTTTTTTAAGGAATGAGGAAACTAACTCAATGATTTCATTATTGAAGAGCATCCCTATCTTTATGCTGTCTGGTTTAATGTCATCAAAAATAGCATTTAGCTGATCTTCTATAGCTTGCAATGGAATAGTGTAGCACCGTTTTACGCCACAGGTATTCTGTACGGGCAGTGCTGTAAGCACAGTCATTCCATAGCAACCTAAAGCAGAAAATGTTTTTAAGTCAGCTTGAATTCCAGCTCCACCTGAGCCATCGAATCCTGCTATAGATAAGGCTTTATATTGCATAACTATGCTCCGCTACGACTTTTGACATTGAACTCCAATCTGGTTCGAACAGATTATTAATAAATACTTCTTTGAATGTTGCAGGAGTTTTGACACGATCATGCGCCAATTGTCCACATAAGCCGAAGTAGGCCGTTGCTTGAATTGCAGCATGATAATGATTGGCGTGACAAGCAACAAAGGCACTAAGAACAGCGGTCATTGTGCAACCCATTCCTGTGATCAGTGGCATGAGGTTAGAACCAAATGGCAGTAAATTTTCATCCACTCCATTAGTTATAAAATCTTCAGGCCCGCTGATTACAACTGTTTTATGGGATTGTGCTAGTATATGTGCACTATTGATTGCTTTGGTTACAGGATCTGAGCTTTCAACTCCTTTAGTGCTGCCGTTTGCACCAGCTAATGAAATGATTTCACTCGCATTTCCTCTGATGACTTGAGCATAAGGAAATAACTCCATTGCGGCAGCAGTTCGAAGTTTGCTTGCTCCTGCGCCAACAGGATCCATAATAAGTGGTTTACCTATGGAGTTTGCAATATTTGCTGCCAATCGAGCTCTATCCATAAATGCATCATTCAAAGTACCTATATTAATATATACTGCCTGACTTAAATGGATCAGCTCTTCAATTTCATCTACAGATTCAGACATGAGTGGTGCAGCACCCAAAGCCAAAAGGCTATTTGCCATAAAATCCATAGTTACGTAATTAGTGAGGCAAAGTATTAAGGGTTTTTGTTGTTTTAATAAGGTAAGGGTGGATTGTATTTGGTTAAGCATATGTGTTCCTGGCAAGCGATACTTCGCAGCGTGAGAATAAGCCGCGAAGTATATATCTGAAACCTACCAAGCTGCAATTTTCTCTTCTGGTCGTAAAGAACACTCTTCAGAAATTGAGCCATCATTACATACAACGAATCCAGTTACGCTGTAGGTTGAAACAACGCCGCCTTTCCATAAGCAGCAACCACGAAATAATTGTAAATCCATCACAGCGTGTGGTGTGCAATAACATGCAGAATAAAAACCATTTCTACAAACAAGACGGCCGGCAGATGAATCACAATAGCTCACTCCTCCCATTTGACTACAACAACCGGAAATATATTGGGATTGGGCGTATGCTGGTGAAATAAGAAGACTTAATATACCGATACATAAAAGAGTTTTAAGTGACTGCATCTTGATTTCTCGAATTATTTTTTTCTTTTTAGGATAGCATAGGGTCTGTTTAAATTTCTACTATCTTAGCCAGGCTGTCCTGATTTTTTGCGCTTCAGAACTCGAAAAGGAGGCATTTAGGCGCAAATGAGTAGAACAACTCAATATTTTAAAAACTATTAGTTGGAACTTGAATTGTTTGTAGAACATTAGGATAAAGCACAAATAAATAACTTGTAGCTAAACCGGCTAATAGACCAAATAAATGTGCTTCCCAGGACACTCCTTTATCTCTAGGAAAAATACCAAAAAAAATACCTGCAAAATAATAGAGACTAATGATCCCAAGGATTATTGTCGTTATTGTGCCAGTTTGATAGATATTACTAACTAAAAACCCCCAATATCCAGTGATTAGTCCGCTAGCACCTATATGTATACCAGGTTTAGCGAAGCACCATATCGCAATTCCGCTTAAAACAGTAATCAGTATGGTAACAACAAGAAAGTAGTTAAGTCCATTAATTAAAATGAAATTACTTAAAACGAGCAAGGGAATCGAGTTAAAAAATATATGGTTGAAATTTGAGTGCAAAAGCGGGGCAAATAGAATACCAGGTAAGCCACGAAGATGCCTTGGAATAATGCCCAGGAATAAGATTTTTTTGTAGACTTGGCTCACAAAGAAAAAAAGCCAGGGAATCAACAAAATAATCTCTAGAATGGGAATATTATTTTTTGTTTGGCTTAAAATCCAATAAAGACTATTGTTTAATTCTTCAAGCATTTTCTACTCATTTATTTGGGTGATTTCGCAGGTTAAATTACCTTGTGCCAAGCGTATATCGATTGTCTCGCCAATCGTTACTTGTTGGCTCGAAAACAATACTTTATTTTCTTTCGTTGCAATAGCATATCCTCTATCCAGTGTAGCCAAGGGGCTGACTGCATGCAAGGTAGATAATTGGGTTCTTAAGTGATATTGAAGTTGATTGATCTTATTCTGTATGTTCTGGATTAATTGGGTTGATATTTTTTCTAAAAGAACCTGTGTTTGTTTGATTTGTGTTTTGGGATTTTGGACATTCAAATGATTAATGCACAGATGGAGTTGATGTGTTTTTTGCTTGATGATGGAGCGCATGCAAGTAATCAATTGTCGTTCTAGGTAGTCAGTGGTTTGCCAATGACTGGCAATTGCTTTTTGTGGTGACGATATTTTATCGATTAAGTGATGCAATCTAATTTGGTATTTTTGCAAAAATCGGTGCATTGCTTCCGACAAACGAGAGATGGAATGATTTAATAATTTAAACAACTCATTACAGTCGGGTGTTACTGCTGTAGCTGCGGCGGTAGGTGTTTCTGCTCTGTAATCCGCTACAAAATCGGCAATTGTAAAATCTGTTTCATGGCCCACGCCAGATACAATAGGTACTGAGCTATTTGCAATAATTCGTGCCAATTGCTCATCATTAAATGCCCATAGGTCTTCAATGCTTCCGCCTCCGCGTGCAAGCAAAAGCACATCACATCGTTTTTCTGCATCCGCACGTTTTAATGCGTTGATCAGTTGTTGTGCTGCGCCAGCACCTTGAACTTCACTTGGATAGATGAAGACCTCAGCTAATGGGAAACGTCGCGCTAGAGTGGATAATATATCGCGAATCGCAGCCCCTGTTGTTGAAGTGATAATCCCAATTGTGCGAGGCATGGCAGGAATGGGTCGTTTTTTTATTGCATCAAATAAACCCTCAGCTGCAAGTTTGTTTTTTAATTCTTCAAAACGTTGGTAAAGGGCTCCTAAGCCCGCTTCAGTAATTTGTTCTACGATTAATTGATAATCACCTCGTGCTTCATACAGACTTAATCTTCCACTAGCAACTATATGTTGGCCATCACATAATTTGTTTGCAAGTCCATTGGCGTGGCGATTTTTAAAGTAAACAGCACGAATTTGGGCATGATGATCTTTTAATGTAAAATAAAAATGTCCAGATCCGGGTTTACTCAAATTAGAGATTTCCCCTTCAACATGAACTGTACCCAGTTCGTTTTCTAGATAAGATTTAACGTGTCGGTTAAGTTGGCTGACAGTAAGAATTGCATTTCTTTTTTCCACGATCAATTTGTACATGCTCCTTAAAATGATAAACAAGATAAACTAAATATGGTTCGCAGAGTAACAAAATTAATAACTTACATATAGTAATGAAAGAATTTAACTTCATTTCAACCGATCTTGGCAAACCTTCTAAGAATAAGCTATGATCCTCGCTTTAAAAATTAAGAATAAAAATAAAATGAACTCATTTCAAAATAGAAAATTTAGTGTTTTCAGCTCATTTTTGTTTTTACTTATTACCATAAGTATGACGGGCTGTGTCGACTTATCAGGAGGTAGAGCTTCTGAGAAGAGACCAATACCTAAAATCGCTCAATCTGTGTTTCATAAATCCGAAACTCAAAAGAATGGGAAAACAACATCGAAGACAGTGAAAGTGAGTAAGTCACAACCTTATCATGGTGAAGTACATACTATGCTTGGGGGGCTTGGACTTTTTAGTACTGGAATGAGAACGCTAAGCGATAGTGTTATTGAAGAGTACAACGTCCCAGCTCCTAGCGATATGTGGTACAACGCAGGCAATGTAACACGTTCAATAGCTACCTATTATCAAAAACATCAACAGCACAGACCTATTATTTTAGTAGGACATTCTTTAGGTGCTAATGAACAAATCAAAGTTGCTCGTAATCTGGATAGAATGGGTATTCCTGTGGATTTATTGGTCACTGTGGATGCTGTATCACAGACAATTGTGCCACCAAATGTGAAGCATGCGATGAATTTTTATAAGCCTGGTTATGTTCCTATGTTTAGCGGTTTAAAGCTTAGAGCAGTAAATTCAGAGCAAACACGTATTGACAACATTAACGTGACTACGTTAAAAGGCATCGCAGTGAATCATTTCACTATTGATAAAGATCCCGTTGTACAAGCAATGATAATGGAAGAAGTAAAAAAGGTGTTGAGTAATGCAAATCAAGCAAAAGGGTAAAGAAAATTGTTCTCGTGTCTGCATAATTGGAGCCGGTCCAAGCGGTCTTGCTGCAATTAAAAATTTGCAAGAAGAGGGTGTAACCGATATCACGGTATTTGAAAAAAATAATCAAATTGGTGGTAACTGGGTGTATGATGAACGAAATGATCATTCCAGTGTATATGAAACGACTCATATTATTAGTTCAAAACGTTGGTCTGAATTCGAAGATTTTCCTATGCCAGCGCATTATCCTGATTATCCATCGCATACCTTAGTTTTAGATTATTTTAAGAGCTATGCGGATCATTTTGATTTAACTAAATACATTCGTTTTAACACGACTGTATTAAAAGTAGAACATAGTGATCACGGCCAATGGAAAGTTATTTTTGAAAATGAACAAGGTACTCATGAAGAGTTTTTTGATTATCTGTTAGTCGCTAATGGCCATCATTGGGATCCATGCATGCCAGAATATCCAGGTGAATTCTCTGGCCAGCTGCTTCATTCACATCAATATAAGAAAGCTTCTGTTTTTAAAGATCAACGTGTTTTGGTTGTAGGTGGTGGTAATTCTGCTTGTGATATTGCTGTAGAGGTTGCACGTGTTGCTTCGCAAATGTGTATCAGTATGCGTAGAGGGTATCATATTTTCCCTAAATTTGTATTTGGTAAACCAACCGATGATGCTGTAGCAAAAATTAGATGGATGCCTTCCTGGTTAAGACAGAAGTTTTTGAGTTTTTGTGCTCGGCTCTTGCAGGGAAGATACGCTAAATATAAATTAATGAAACCGGATTGTGGTCCTTTAGAAATTCATCCAACCATTAATACAGAGTTACTCTATTTTATTCGTCATGGGGAAGTGTTCCCTCGCCCAGGAATTACGCATTTCGAAGGAAAACGCGTCTATTTCACAGATGGTGAGTCTGAAGAATTTGATACGGTAATTTTTGCTACAGGTTATAAAATAAGTTTCCCTTTCCTCGATAAGGGAATTGCTGACTTTAGTAATTCAACTAAGATACCACTCTATCGGAAAATGATGCACCCAGACTACGATAATCTCTATTTTATCGGCTTGTGCCAGCCCCAAGGGTGTATTTGGCCGCTCGCGGATTATCAGTCAAAAATTGCGGCGCGCATTATTATGGGTACTTTAAAGCGACCGGATAAATTGCTTGAAAAAACACTTCAAGAAATGAATAAACCTCATTATCGATTTAAATCCCATACTCGGCATGCTGTAGAAGTGGATTATCATAAGTTTCGTCGTGAGTTATTGGATATGTTAGAAGCTTAATTGCGTCATCCCGGGTGAAGGCAAAGCGTTACCCGGGAAATCTATACTATGAAAATAATTGATCAAAATTTTCCTTCTGAAATTAAGTTAACTGATCTTGATAAAGAGATCTATGAAGAATTTTTGAAAATTTATCAAGATCTGAAAGTCTCTTCTGAGACCGCAGTAATTTTTGCTAACATTAGTTTTTTATTATCGAGTAAACAAATATTAGACTATTTGTTACGCCATCTTGAAGATGCTCTAAAAACCACCTTAAATCAAAAAAAATTATCGATAACTCCAAGGCGAAAATACTCTCAGATTAGCCATATTGGATTATCTTGGCCCTTACCCGAAGAAAAAACTGATGCGCGAGCCAACGATACAGGCCATGTTGTCAATGACACTTTGACTACTGAGGAGCAAAAACACAAAATAAACAGTGGTGGAGTGCCCACACTGTTAGGTTTTCTTCCTAACTCGTTGGCAAATGAGTTGGTGGAAAAACATATTTTGTGGAATGAAGATCCAAGAATAGCGCCACTCTTCTATCATGGTAAATTTACCCACAGGATTCAGTTTTATCTTATTATGAAGGCAATCGACCTTGGGTATATCAAATTCAATTCAGAAATAAAATCAGTTGTTGATATCTTAAATGTTCTAATTAATAACAAAAATAGTGTAGGAAACACTTTTTGGAATATACTGCTAGATAGTGTTGTTGTTCTTAGAAACTATGAACACATCCCTAATACCCCTAATCCTGCACCGCTTACATCGCGTGGTTTCCAACCTCAACTCTCTCTAATGAACGAATATCAAAATAAATATGTTTTTGGTATGGACCCCTATTTTTTACATTCTTATTTGCTATCTCATAATGTAGATCAGCATCCTATTTTATCTGAATGTTTAACAAGGCTTTTTTGTAAAACGGCGCTTGAAATCCAACAAATTGAAAAAGAATTAGGATATCAAGTTTATATTGATCGGCCATGGCCTCCCTCCCAAGCACCTAAACTCGTTCCAATTAAAGATTATTCTATTTCTGAGGTATTGAGCCGAATAGAGAAAGTATTTTACATTAACGGTGCTCATGTTATTACACCAGCAAATGTTTTAAGCCATCGAGAGGCCAAAAAAAAATCTATTCCACATGATATCAAAACTAAACTGAGTAATTTTTCAGGGGCATTTTGGAAGTCTGAGGATGAAAAGTTTTCTCTAGATTCTGGTGTGAATCAAGCAGGAATTGTTGAATACAGATAAGCTTAACAAATATTGCTATTTAATGAGGCAAGGTATTGGGCCTAGGGTTTAATTCTTTTTCAAGAGCTTTGCATTTAAACAGTCAATCTTCTTTAAAGAAAGAAGATTGACTGTTTAATACATTAGGAGGATGTGAAAGGCAACTTTTTTAGATAAGCTGACAGAATGATTAATTCCTGGATTCCTGCCGTTTAATTAATGCACCCATTAACTTTTCAATATTAGTTACATGCGGATTTTCTTGGAGAATCATAGCCTTAGTTCGTTCATCACAATATCCTTTTACTTCTTTATCCGGGAAAATATAGAACTTCTTCTCATTCACTTCATGTACAATATGTTCTGCAATATCCATAGCAGGGCGTGAATGTGATAAAAGAGATTTTAATGCTTCATGTAAAGAAGAACCTGCATTTGCTGTATGAGATAAAAGAGATGTGTCTGTAAAGGACGGAAAAACAACAGAAACATCTACGGGTTTTTTCATACGCACCAGATCAAAATATAATGATTCCGATAAAGCAAGTACCGCATGTTTTGACATGGAGTAACAGGCTGTTTGTGAACCGGTACATAATGCATATAGGCTCGCTATATTGATGATATGCGAATGAAAAGCTTGCTGAAATAAGTAAGGGGTAAAAGCCTGAATCATATGAATCATTCCATATAAGTTCACATCCATTACTCGCTGAATATGTTCTGGGTGCAAATCCCAAATAGGCTCTAATGGGCCTATAATCCCTGCATTATTGTAGATCCAATCAATACGACCTAACTTATTTTCAACCTGTTGTGCCAATTGTGCCACTTCATTAGCTTGTGTTACATCACAAGAAATTGCCAAAATCCGTTCTGGGAAGAGGGGTAATAGTCGTTCGGTTTCTTGTTTGAGTTTAATACCATCTTTATCTACCATAACTACAGTATGGCCTTGTTGTAGATTGACTTGGCTTAATGCTAAGCCAATTCCATTTGCAGCACCGGTGATTACAGCTACTTTCATTTTTTTTCCTTTTGCTATAATTTTTATAAATCTTACAAATATAAGGATGTTATCTTGAAAAACGACAATGAAATTCCAGAGCCTTATGAGTATCCTGAGCAGCCTGAAGAATATCCTATAGAACCAGAGCCTTATGAGCCGGATGATCCTGGATATCCTGAGCCTGAACCATCACAACCATCTGAGCCAAATTGGGAGTAGTTGTTTTGCATTTGTTCACATATCAATATAAAGTGATGAATGCTTTATAGCTTGGCTAAGGTATAAGCGCCATAACCCAAGCTACAAAGCGATAGCGCTTCCAAGTTAAGCTCCCTTTATAAGCTGATCCAGAGCTTTTCCTATATCCTTGGCCCTCATTAAACTTTCTCCAATGAGAAAGGTATTTATTCCGTGAGATTGCATCAAATGTATATCTGAATGGGTATTAATACCACTTTCGGTGATGGTTATTTTATCTTGGGGAATATATTGTTTTAATTGGATACTCAGTTGAATGTCTGTCTTAAAAGTATGAAGACTGCGATTATTAATACCTATTAATGGAGTAGGTAAGCGTACAGCACGCTCCAACTCTTCTTGGCTATGACTTTCTACAAGTACGGACAGTTCCAATTCATGGGCTAATTGGCAGAAGTCCGTTAACTGAACATCATCAAGTAAAGCAACTATAAGTAAGATGCAGTCTGCACCTAATGCCTGACTTTCATAAATTTGATACGGATCAAGAATAAAGTCCTTTCGTAGTATAGGGAGGCTGCAATGATTTTTTGCTAGAGCTACATAATCAGGATGGCCCTGGAAAAAATCAATGTCTGTAAGCACCGAAAGGCAACGTGCTCCATGTTGTGCATAGATTGTTGCAATCTCTTCTACATTAAAATCCTCTCTGATCAATCCTTTGCTTGGAGATGCGCGTTTAATTTCTGCAATAATTGCTGGATTGTTCTTATCTTGCAGGGCAGCGATGAAATCACGGCGATCCATAATGGGTTGTTGTGTTAATAAACTTAAGGGCTTATTTTTCTTAGCAAGAGCGACTTCTTCTTGTTTACGTTGGGCAATACGTTGTAACACACTATTCATGATGCGATTCTTTATTTAAAGTTTGAGTTAATTGACTAAGTTGAGTAAAGCATTGGCTGGCTTTGCCGCTGTCTATAACGATTTTGGCGTGTTCTAAAGCATGAGTAAAAGAACTATTTTCCTGAGCGCAGTATATTGCGGCGGCAGAATTTAATAAAACCATGTCACGAGCAGCTCCTTTTTTTCCGGAAAACACCTCTTGAATCAATTCTAAACTTTGAGAGGGTGAATCAACAATCACTTCATCTAAGGACTGATGTTTGATTCCGTAGTCTTCTGGAGTAATTATCCAGTGATGAAATGTTCCTTCTCGATACTCAATGACATCTGTAGGGGCTGCAATACTGATTTCATCTAATCCATCTTGAGAGCTAACTACCAAGGCTCTTTCGCTTCCCAAGTGAGCAAGTACAGAAGCTAAAGGTTTTTGCCAGGCTTTTGAAAATACACCTACTACTTGTTTTTTTACTCGCGCCGGATTGATTAATGGACCAAGTAAGTTGAACAATGTTCTAATCCCCAGTTGTTGACGCGCTGCTCGTGCGTGTTGCATAGCTGGATGATAGTGAGGCGCAAATAAGAATGCCAAGCCACATTGTTCAATACATGTTTGGATGTGCTGATCGGACAAACTTAATATAAAACCGGCTTGTTCTAATAAATCAGCACTACCACTACGACTGGAAACAGAGCGATTACCATGTTTTGCTACTGGGAATCCTGCTGCGGCTACCACAAAGCTGCATGCCGTAGAGACGTTAAATGTATTTTTTCCATCTCCACCGGTTCCGACGATATCAATTAAGTTAGTGCCTAAATCGATAGGGTGGGCTAATTGTTGCATGACTTCAGCTGCGGCTATTAACTCTTCGGTAGTTTCACCTTTCATGCGCATGAGTGCTAAAAATGTTGCGATCTGTACATCATTATATTGACCTGACATACACGCATGAATCACTGATTGCATTTGCTCAGGATTCAAATTTTTTTTTGCGATTAAGTGCTCAAACAGAAGATTGGGTTTCATATTTCAAGAAATTCTCTAATAATTGCAGTCCATATTGGCTTAATATTGCTTCTGGATGGAATTGTAGACCAAAAACAGGATATTGACGATGTGAAATTGCCATTATTGTATCATTTGCCCAGGCATCAATGGTGAAGCAGTCTGGAAGACTTTGTTTTTCTACCGCCAAAGAATGATATCGCGTTGCTTTGAAATGGTTCGGAATGTTTTTAAAAATTCTTTGTTGATTATGTTCTATAATTGATGTTCTTCCATGCATTATTTCTGGGGCGGGTATTATTCGACCACCAAAAACTTGAGCAATACTTTGATGTCCAAGACAAATACCTAAAATAGGGACAGTACGATAAAAAGTACGTATTACTTCCATGGAAATGCCTGCTTCATCTGGCGCTTTTGGCCCTGGTGAGATGACCAAGTATTGAGGAGCAAGTTCTTTTATTTGGTCTACTCTGATTTGATCATGCGTATAAACTAATACTTCTTCATTGAGGCATTGGAAATATTGTACTAGATTGTAGGTGAATGAATCATAATTATCGATAATGAGCAGCATGTTAAATCAAAATATTGGTTAGTGATGTAACCCGAGTGCAACGCAGTATAACCTAATGGCACTAAGTTAAGAATATTTTCCTATATTTTCTAGCTGCCTACGTCCCCGAAGTGTTCGCGGGATCCAGCTATGAAACCTACATTTGTTGGTTTTCGCGAATAACTCGCAGAACGTAAGCTCTGGGAAAATATGCTTAATTGAGTACCACGGCAGTATAACCCTGAGTTTACTGAATATACATTCCCGGGTTCCACTACGTTCCATCCAGGCTACTTCTTTATAAAGTGAAATCTTCGCCTAAATAAACTGCCCTGACTTGTTGGTTAGCTAGTATTAAGTCAGGGGTTCCTTCGCACAATATTTTTCCTTGACTGACAATATAGGCACGCTCGCAAATATCTAGGGTTTCTCTTACGTTATGATCGGTGATTAAAACGCCAATACCTTTATTACATAAATGTTGAATGATTCGTTTAATATCAATGACCGAAATCGGGTCGACTCCAGCAAAAGGTTCATCAAGAAGAATGAAGGAAGGCTCTATTGCAAGAGCTCTCGCAATTTCCACACGTCGTCTTTCCCCTCCAGAAAGTGCCATACCGAGACTTTTATGCAGATGTGAAATATGAAATTCTTGAAGCAGAAGATCGAGCTTTTCTTCTCGTGCCTGTTCGTTTAAATCAGGTCTAAGCTCTAGAATAGCCATGATGTTTTCTGCCACAGTCAGTTTACGAAAGACTGATGCTTCTTGTGGGAGATAGCTAATTCCCAGACGGGCTCTTTGATGCATGGCACATAATGTTATATCTTGATCAGATAAGAGAATTTGGCCTTCATCGCAGGACTGCAAACCGACAATCATATAAAAACATGTTGTTTTACCAGCTCCATTAGGACCTAATAAACCGACGCACTCACCTTTTTTAATATGGATACTGATGCCGTTAACCACGGTTCGTGATTTAAATGACTTTTTAAGATTCCGTACTTCCAATATGCTCATGATGGTTTCTTTTCTGGGTGATAAATAATAATTATTCTTTTACTGTCATCACCTTGAGACAGAACATGTTGCTTCACAGTATCATAACTTATTTTTGCAGCAGAAAAAGAGTTTTTTCCTTGTTCTACTCGAGCATTCCCGATTAGCTCAATCAGATGGCGTATTGGATAATATCTAATAGTGTCAGCATAAGCATGTACGGGAGGTTTTTGAGGATCCGTTATTGTCCAATAGTGTGCTTGTTTTTCTTTAGTTCCATTGGCTATAGCAACCACTAGTTGGTTTTTTTCATTCCCTATAGTCACGGCTTTATCGGCTTGTAGATTTGTTGTTCCTTGTACTAATTCAACATTGCCAATATAGGTTCCTTTATGATCTTGTTGGCTTAAGTCAGCTGAGTCTGCCATGACATGCATTACTTTTTCTTTATCTTCTGTTAGGGCATATGAAGAAGATGCGAACAAGAAAAAGAGGAGCAAACTGTAGTTAACCATTCGCTGGAACATAACTTCCTCTTGCTTGGTGGAGTAACTCTACTCTTTTCTCATCGAGATAAGCATTCATTCCAGTCGATTGTACAATGTTACCTGGTTGCTCGTATGTTACCAGCAAATCAGAACTTGCTTTCTTTTCTTTAGGGAAATAGGTTACTTCTTCTGTTTTTAAAGTACTTTCCTCGGCTCCTTTTTTTTGACGCACGACAACGTTGCCCGTAAAAGTGATTTGCTTACCACCTTCAAATGATTTGGCTTTGAGTGAGCTGATATCCCAGGGAGGTTGTTCTTCTTGACTTACAATAATATGTGGATTTTGTAATAAATAGACATTACCGTTTTGAATATGCTGCATGAACGGCGAGGTGAGTATATTAGCAATCGTCCCTTGCGGATTAAACTGACGCACTTTAACGTTAACAATAGTAGTATCTACTGAATTTGCCAAGGTTTCACTGTCTAGGCGAATTTTAATTGTAGAATGACTGTAATACCACCCTGAACAGGCCAGAGTGATTAAAGTAAAAAAAAGCCATATGAGTTGTTTTGTTGCATTCATTATTTTAGATAACCTGCTATAGCTGAATCCATCTTATTCTGTGAATTTAGAATGAGGTCACATAACTCACGTACCGCCCCGCGGCCTCCTGATAGTGTGGTTTGCCACATGGCAATTTCTTTAATTTGATGTACTGCATTGGCAACTGCGACACTAAGACCAACTTGCTGCATAATTGGGGCATCAGGAATATCATCACCAATATAAGCAAAATATTCATCTTGGAGATTTAATTTGCTTTTTAGTTGCTTGTATGTCTCTTGTTTATCCAATTGATCTTTATAGTAATGAACAATTCCTAATTGTTGCATTCTATGATCAACTACTGCATTGCGCGAACCAGTAATAACGGCGACCTCAATTCCTGCCGTCATCAGTAATTTTAAACCCACTCCGTCATGAATATGGAATGTTTTCTGTTCATTAAAGTGGTTATCAATATATAAGAGACCATCGGTAAGAACACCATCTAAGTCACAGATGAGGCATTTAATCTTCTTGGCTCGCTCAATTAATTTATTCATTTAAAAAACACCCGCTTTTAATAAATCATGAAGATGAAGAACAGCAGTAGGCCGTTTTTCTTCATCAATAACAATTAATGAAGTAATGCTGTGTTTTTGCATAATCGTCAAAGCCTCAGCAGCAAGTATTCCCATGGGAATTGTACGGGGATTACGCGTCATAACTTCTTTTATTGGCGTCGTATTAATGTCATATTGACGTGTTAGAGTGCGTCGAATGTCACCATCGGTGTATACCCCAACAAGGTACCCTTTGTTATCAATGACGCAAGTCATCCCCAATTTTTTATCGGTTACTTCAAGTAACGCTTCTGTTACAGTTGCATTTTCATGAATAAGGGGTAGCTGCACACCTTGATGGCAGAGCTCGTCAATACGCAACAGAAGTCGTTTGCCTAAAGAGCCCCCAGGATGTGACAATGCAAAATCTTCCTCACTAAAACCTCTAGCTTGCAACAGTGCAATTGCTAGTGCATCACCCATAACTAATGCTACAGTGGTACTGGTTGTTGGCGCGAGACCAAGAGGGCAGGCTTCTTGCTTGATACTGACATCTAAGTTAACATCGGCTGCTTTTGCTAAAGTCGACTCGGAATTTCCAGTTAGGGTAATTAAAGGGACTTCCAGTCTTTTTAACAGAGGAAGTAATGTAACTAATTCCAATGTATTGCCCGAGTGAGAAATGGCAATTACGGTATCTTGGCGGGTAATCATTCCCAGATCACCGTGACTTGCTTCACCTGGGTGCATAAAAAATGACGGGCTTCCTGTACTTGATAAAGTCGCCGCAATTTTATTCGCTATATGACCGGACTTTCCCATACCTGTTACTACGATCCTCCCGTTACAGGAGAGCAAGAGTTCACAGGCTTTTTCAAACCGATTATCGATTCGCTGGGTTAACTCAAAGACAGCTTGTGCTTCAGTTTCAATGACAGCAAGTCCAAGTTTACAAAAATTCATAGGCTATTGGATGTTTTTTTGTTTATTTTTCATTCTAACAAAAAAACATTTGAATATATAGAATTAAATACCCCAATTTTTTTTACGATCCAGTGTGGGGCTCAGGATAATTCAAAATACTATTTACCTTCAGGAGGCTTTTTAAAGATTCCCAGCGTACCTTGTCTATTACCCATCTTTTAAAAGCTTCCTGAGCAAAAAAATCAAGTCGCCTAAAACCTAGCATTTTAGAGAGTATCTTAGGTATACTTCTACTTTTGGCTATAATCGGAAAGAGAGCATGCCTGAAAATTGGGTTGAAATAAAAAATTTAATCTTTACTCGAGAGAGCCATTGCATTTTCAATGGTATTGATATGATGGTTCAGCGTGGCAAGATTACCGCCATTATGGGGCCTAGTGGTTCTGGAAAAACAACTTTATTGCAGTTAATTGGTGCTCAGCTAAGACCTGACAGTGGCTTTATTCAAGTCAATGGTCAAAACATGCATCACTTATCTCGCAAGGCTTTGTATGAGGCGAGACGCAATATGGGCTTGCTTTTTCAAAGCTCTGCTTTATTCACCCATCTTTCAGTGTTTGATAACGTGGCGTTCCCTTTGCGGGAACATACTCAACTCAATGAATCCATGTTGCGTGATATCGTATTAATGAAACTCGAAGCGGTAGGATTGCGAGGTGCTGCTCACTTGATGCCTGCTCAGTTGTCAGGTGGGATGGCCAGACGAGTTGCTTTAGCGCGCACTATAGCATTAGATCCTGAACTCATGATGTATGATGAACCATTTACAGGCCAAGATCCCATTTCTTTGGGAGTTCTTGTTCGGTTGATCAAAAGGTTAAATGAATTGTTGCATACCACAACAATAATTGTCTCACATGACGTTGAAGAAACTTGCTCTATAGCAGATTATGTTTACCTAATTTCTGGTGGAAAAATTATCGGCCAAGGAACCCCGAATGAACTGATTCAATCATCTGAACCTCAGATTAGACAATTTATGCATGGGGAAGCTGATGGGGTTGTTCCTTTTCATTATCCTGCCAGAGCGTATATAGAGGAGCTATTAGATGCTTGAGTTCATCACACGTATGGGTAATCGTAGTTCTCGGGTTTTGCAAAATTTGGGAAATTCAGGCTTATTTTTGTTTTTTATGTTGTTCAGACGGCCTGGAATTTCAAAACTTTGGCCATTGTTACGCTATCAAATCCATTTTGTGGGTGTTTTATCGTGTTTGATCATCGTTGTTTCTGCTTTATTTATTGGAATGGTAGTGGGGCTTCAGGGATATAATACTTTGCAAAAATTTGGTGCCTCAAGTCAATTAGGTCAATTATTAGCTTTAAGTATTTCAAGAGAACTAGGGCCTGTAATCAGTGCCTTGTTGTTCGCTGGACGTGCGGGATCAGCTCTAACTGCTGAAATTGGTTTGATGAAAGCCACGGAACAATTATCCAGTATGGACATGATGGGAGTTGATCCTTTAGGAAGAGTTATTTATCCTCGGTTTATAGCGGGCTTTATTACCTTACCTCTTTTGGCATTAATTTTTTCTGCTGTAGCCATTTTTGGTGGTTATTTTATTGGTGTTCATTGGCTAGGCGTGGATGCAGGAAGTTTCTGGTCTAATATGCAGGCAGCAGTGGATTTCCGAATCGACGTACTCAGTGGTATCATTAAAAGTTTAGTTTTTGCTTTTGTTGTAACCTGGATTTCTGTATTCCAGGGTTTTGAATGTGTGCCTACTGCAGAAGGTATTAGTCAGGCGACGACTAAAACGGTAGTTTATTCATCGCTTGCTGTATTAGGGCTTGATTTTTTGTTGACCGCAATGATGATTGGAGATTGGTAAATGAGTAAGCAACGTTACGTAGATTTTAGTGTCGGCCTATTTATGTTGCTTGGTATATTGGCTTTGCTGGTCATGACAATGAAAGTAAGTAACTTTTCTAGTTTTGGATCTCATGACAGTTATGATGTAACTGCTGATTTTACCGATATTGGTGGCTTGAAAGTGCGGGCACCTGTTACTGTAGCTGGAGTTAAGATTGGAGAGGTAACCCATATCGAGTTACAACCAGGAGAGCTTAATGCAAAGGTCACTATGCGCTTGCGAAGTGATAAAAAAATACCTTATGACGATGCTTCAGCACGCATTTTGACTGAGGGATTGCTTGGCTCTAATTATATTAGTATTGTTCCAGGCTTTGAGGACGACGATAATAAAGAGCATCCTTATTTGCAAAATGGAGATGTAATTGGAAAGACTCAAGAGGCTATTATTCTTGAAAATTTAATTGGTCAACTATTGTTTAACATTAAAAAATAAGGTCAGAACATGAGAATAATAAAAACAATTTTATTAGTTGTCAGTGTGATTTTATCTCCGATAATAAATGCATCACAAAACTCTCCTATACCCATGTTAGAGCAAACTGCTAACAACATCATTGATACTCTAAAGGAAAATAAGGACAACTTAAAAAGTAATCCCAGTATTATTTATCACGCTGTAGAAACCAATTTGCTTCCTATTGTAGATGTCGCAGGTATGTCACGTTCTGTTTTGGGAAGACAAGCTTGGAGTAAAGCAACAAATGCGCAAAGAGCTCAATTTTCTAAAGCGTTTACACGTTTAGTGATTCGCACTTATTCCAGTCCTTTGGCACAATACACTAATGAAAGCATACAATTTTTACCGTTAAGAGGTTCTTTGAACGCTCGATTTTTGCGTGTTAACAGCATTATTATTCGTGCGCAAGGCCAAAATATTCCATTGTCTTATAGCCTTGTTGCTAAAAATGGTCAGTGGAAAATTTATGATCTTAGCGTTGAAGGGGTAAGCCTGTTGCAAAGTTTCCGTTCTCAGTTCGCTGCTGCATTGCAAAACTCCAGCATTGATGAAGTCATTAAGTTAATGGAAAAAAAGCAAGTTAAAAGGACTTCTTAATTGTGAATAATGTTTATTTTAAACCTGATGTCGATCTAACATTTAAGTCAGTTGTTGCGGTACGAGCAAAGCTCTATCAGGCTTTGATGGAAGATAAAAGTGACCGATTTAGTTTGGATTTAAGTGATGTAACGCATTGTGACAGTGCAGGTTTAGCATTGCTTATCGAAGCTAGAAAATTATGTAAAAAAAATAATAAGTTTTTTGAAATCATAGGCATGCCAACCGAAACTCAATCTTTAGTAGAATTTTGTGGTGTAAAGGGCATTTTGGAGGCTGTGTAATTTTTGATTATTCTAAGCGGAATGCCTATTTTTATAAGAGAACGGTTACTTTTTTAGGATTATAAATTGTAGCCTGGGTGACGGTGTGAACCAGAGCCCGGGTTTTTCTTTTTTTATTTAGAAAACGAAATCTCGGATGATGTGTTTGTTTTATCTCAGATAGAATTGTTGCCAAAAGGTTGTATTTATTTCAATTTGTGAGCTAATTTTAATGATAAGTAATGAAGAAATCGAACAAAAATTTAAAGCCATTGATGATGTTTATTACATCAAAGTGGAGGGGGATGGTTATCAATACCAGATAACCGTAGTTAGTGATGTTTTTTTAAATAAATCTAAAGTTGCCAGACAACAATGGGTTTATACACAATTGAAAGAATTGATTACCACTGGCAAGCTTCATGCAATTAGTATGAAAACGTGGACAAAAGAAGAATGGGGGAAGCAACATGGATAAATTATTGATAAATGGTGGCAAAGCACTAAATGGTGAAGTAGTTATTTCGGGAGCAAAAAATGCTGCTTTACCGATTATGGCCGCGAGCTTACTTGCAAGAGATCATGTCACTATTTCCAATGTTCCTCATCTCAAAGACATAACTACTATGATGGAATTACTTGGTCAATTAGGCGCTCAATTAATTGTTGATGAAAAAATGAATGTCCAAGTTGATGCCAATCAAGTAAATGAGTTTGTTGCTCCTTATGATTTGGTTAAAACCATGCGGGCTTCGATTTTAGTATTGGGGCCGTTACTTGCTCGATTTGGTAAAGCGGATGTGTCTTTGCCCGGAGGTTGTGCTATTGGGACAAGACCAGTTGATTTGCATTTAAAAGCGTTGAAAACTATGGGCGCCGATATTACCGTAAAAAACGGTTATATCAATGCTCGTTGCCGACGAGGTCGTTTGCAAGGTAAACGTTTAATGTTTGATACAGTCACTGTAACGGGTACAGAAAACATACTTATGGCCGCAACCTTGGCTGAAGGAACAACAATTATCAAAAATGCGGCTCGTGAGCCCGAAGTGGTTGATTTGGCTAATTTTCTAATTCAGATGGGTGCAAAAATTTCTGGTGCTGGAACCTCAATCATCGAAGTTGAAGGTGTGGAATCTCTTTCTGGCGGTACTTATTCCGTCATGTCTGACCGGATTGAAGCAGGAACTTATCTAGCTGCAGGAGCTCTAACTCGGGGACATGTTACTGTAAAACGCGTTCGTCCTGATACCTTATTATCGCAATTATGTAAGTTTGAGGAAGCTGGTGCAGAGTTAACCATAGGTGAGGATTGGGTAAGTCTTAATATGCACAACCAACGTCCTAAAGCAGTAAATATTGCTACCGCACCGTATCCTGCTTTTGCAACAGACATGCAAGCTCAATTTATGGCAATGAACTCAGTTGCGGATGGTTCTTCAACTATAGTTGAAACAATATTTGAAAATCGCTTTATGCATGTACAAGAATTACAACGTATGGGGGCTCAGATTCAACTTAATGGAAATACTGCAATAATTAATGGAGTTGAGCGATTAACTGGTGCACCCGTAATGGCAACTGATTTACGTGCTTCTGCCAGTTTGATTTTAGCTGGGCTAGTTGCAGACGGTGAAACCTCAGTTGAGCGTATCTATCACGTGGACAGAGGTTACGAGCGTATAGAAGAAAAATTATCTTTATTAGGTGCTGACATCAAGCGAGTCTCTGACCGGTGATTACTAAAGAAGAACTATCCTTATACCTTAATCAATTATTGAGCTGCGAACGATACAATGATTACGCACCCAATGGAATGCAGGTTGAAGGTAAAGAGCAAATTAGCCGAATTTGCACCGCAGTAACTGCTTCTGAGGATGCGATTTCCCAGGCAATTACATGGGGTGCAGACGCTTTGTTGGTTCATCATGGTTACTTTTGGCGTGGTGAAGCACCAATGGTTATAGGAATGAAGCGTCAAAGAATTTATAAATTATTGTGCAATGAATTAAATTTATTTGCGTATCATCTCCCTTTGGATTGCCATACTGATCTAGGAAATAATGCTTGTTTAGCCAAATTATTTGAAGTGGACATTGTTCATATGCACAAGGCAGGAGGTACTGATAACCTACTGTGGTCAGGAAAGTTAGCTCAAACAATGAAGCCAGAAGGGTTTACTGAATATTTAACAAAAAAATTGCGACGTGCTCCACTGTTCATTGCAGGTAGTGAAAAACCGATCACCAATATTGCTTGGTGTAGCGGAGGAGCGCAAGACTTTATCGAGGATGCATTCCGTTTAGGAGTGGATGCTTATCTCAGTGGGGAAATATCGGAACGAACTTATTATCAAGCAAAAGAATTAGGTATTCATTATTATTCTTGCGGCCATCATGCTACAGAACGTTATGGAATTCAGGCTTTAGGTAATCATCTTGCTTCTCAGTTTGAGTTAGAACATTTATTTATTGATAGTGATAATCCTATTTAGCGCCCGTTGACGCAACATATCATTTTGTGCTTTGCTCTAGTCTACGATCATGTTGTGCCAATAAATTTAAATTCCCACATCCTGAAATATCTAATAAGACTGCCGGTACCTTTGCTACTGTATCGATAAGTAAAGTCATAAATCACCCTAATGAACGGGTGATTATGCAACGAATTCAATATTACTTTCTAAAAAGTTAATTACCAATTAATGATCAAAAATAAGCACTATTTGAAAATGAATGGAATTAGATGTGCTACATTTAATAAATCAATAGTGATTTACCTTATGTTGGCTCTTGTACCAGTAGACGTCATAGGCTAACATGATTTGATAGTCGCTAAAGGATTGTTTTAATGAGCAATTTTCGTTACTTTATGTTTTTAGTTTTTTTATTTTGTTCCTTTTCGGTTCATTCAAATACAAGTGAAAAGCACAATAAAGCTTTTCGAAATTTTTGGCATCCTACTTATCTAGGAGAGCGGTTGGATTATTGTACTGTGGATGGAAAGGAATGCGGCAAAATGGTGGCAGATCGTTATTGCCAAATGTTAGGTTACGATTATTCCAGCGATAATGAAATTGCCTATAATATAGGATTAACACATTACTTATCAGCGAGTGCAACATGTAAAGGTTGGCGATGTAATGGTTTTATGACCATTGTTTGTGCTACTGGCTTATCTCATACCCCTCCAAAACCTTATCATTACCGGGAAAAGAGTTTTGCTGTCCCACGTTTTAATGATTATCGCGTAGATTGGTGTTATGACCAGAAACAAGGTTGTGGTTCCCGTGCGGCTAATTCGTTTTGCAGTCGTATGGGTTTTATACAAGCCAAGCATTTTGTGAAAGAAACTCAGGTCAGTGCCACAAAAACAATTGGCAGTCAGGAATTGTGTTTTGGAAACCAGTGCAATGCTTTTAAATTGATCGTCTGTTATCGATAGTGAATTGATGAACTCTTTCTCTTTTTAGGAGAAAGAAAGATGGGTGTGGTTATATAAAACTTAAGGATAAGTTTATGAGTATTAATGACAAAGTTTTTATCATTGATAATAATGAAAGTCGGGGCAATACGTTGCGTACTATACTTGATTTTATCGGTGAATCTACTGAAGTCAATAAGTACAGCGAGTGGCAAATTGCTGATATTGAGCCTGAGGTTATTCTTCTGGGTGCAAGTGAAGTAATCCAGGAGACAATTAATGAGCTTGATTCTTTGGTGAACAAATTTCCCAAAGTTCCAGTGATTCTTGTGGGGCAAAAATTAAATAATACTCAGTGCCTCTTACGCAATGTTGTTGCTTGTCAACCATTCCCATTTACTTATGCGCAAATAATGGAGTCTTTGCATCAATGCCAAATTGCTAAGGAAGCAGTCAAATCAATTATGATCAGCAATCATAAAAATCCTTTATTACGCAGCCTTGTGGGTAACAGCGTCAGCATTCGCAATGTTCGCAGATTAATAGAGCAAGTATCTGATACTGAAGCAAGTGTTCTAATTCTTGGAGAATCTGGAACAGGTAAAGAGGTGGTAGCACGTAATATCCATACTCTGTCCTCACGAGCCACTAAGCCGTTTATTCCTATTAACTGCGGTGCCATACCCGGAGAGTTACTTGAGAGTGAATTATTTGGTCATGAGAAAGGCGCATTTACGGGCGCGATTACGTCTCGTCAAGGTCGATTTGAATTAGCAAATGGTGGTACTTTATTTCTTGATGAAATAGGTGATATGCCTTTACCCATGCAAGTAAAGCTACTGCGAGTATTACAAGAGCGTTGTTTTGAGCGAGTGGGGTCTAATAAAAGTATTGATGTAAATGTACGGATTATTGCTGCTACGCATAGAAATTTGGAAGAGGCAATTAAAGAAGGAAAGTTTAGAGAGGATTTATTTTATAGGCTTAACGTATTCCCCATAGAAATGCCTCCTTTAAGAGAACGAGCAGAGGACATTCCTTTATTATTTAATGAGTTGATCGCTCGCATCGAGAGTGAAAACAGACCTAGCGTACGTCTAATGCCGGATGCTATGGCTTCGTTAAGTCAATATAGTTGGCCAGGTAATATCAGAGAGCTAGCTAACTTAGTAGAGCGTTTAACTATTTTATATCCCAAAGGAATTTTGAGTGAAGAGGATTTACCTCAAAAGATAAGAGGAGAATATAAACCTCAGCCTACGGAATCTGATACGTCGAGTTCTGAGCGTGAGGCTTTATTCGAAGTCATGAGTCAGGAGCAAATTTCTGGATCGGAGGGTATCGACTTAAAAGAACATCTAGTGAAAACTGAACTTGCCCTCATCAGCCAAGCATTAAATGAATCAGATTGGGTAGTGGCTCATGCTGCAAGCTATTTGAATATGCGACGGACCACTTTGGTAGAAAAAATGCGCAAATATGGGCTCACACGTCCAGAACGCGTTTGAAACGTGATGGAGCGCGCTATTGGAAGGGGCCTTCAAAATAGATAACATAGCGCGATGTAGATCCCGGGTTCGCTGTACCTCACCCGGGCTACATGATTCGATAGACTACTTATTTTTTTGTGTCGTCAATTTTTGATTCTTCAGGAGGCACAATAGGTTCAACCGTTTCAATTGGTGGAACAGGTTCAACAGGCTTCACAGGAGGAGGTTCCACGGGTGGAATAGGATCTGCTGATTGGGTAGGTTCAGTAGTTACATTTTCCGCAACGGGTGTTTTAACCTTGGCTTCCTTAACCGGTTCTACATTCGAGGGTTCTGCCTTCTCTGATTCCTCTGCTTGTTTTGCTCTATTTTCTTTGTATGATTCAACAATTTCACCAACACTTTTTTTAATATCGGTAAATAACTTACTTGTCATTGAGGCTAATTCTTTGAGATCAGGTAGTTTTGATTTAAAGTCACTCATAACGCACTCCCTTATATAATCTAAATTAATTATATACCATTATCTCAAATCCAGCAGTTCATTCAGTATTTTGAATATTGAGACCCCTTGCGGCCACCATACTGCTGGATAATCATCTTTTTTTATCCCCAGGGATGCATCAAACGAGCTGCTGGCTTTAGTAATTTATTGGCTAAAGAGGTTTTGGGGGGGACGCTTAGTTTAAATGTCTTATAGTTCGCAATTTTTTCCACTAAGTAGTCATCACTAGTGCAGAGTTTATCCACGAGTTTCAGATCAAACGCGTCTTTGGCTAACCAATGCTCGCCTGTAGAAACTTGATCAATATCCAATTGCTCTCGATTTGCAGCGACGTAATTTCTAAATGCCGCATGAATTTTTTCGAGATCATCCTGAGCTTTTTTCTTTCCTTTTTCAGTATTTTCGCCGAAGAGTGTTAAAGTACGTTTATATTCTCCAGCAGTTAACAATTCTACATCAATATCATGTTTTTTAAGCCATCTATGGAAATTAGGGATCTGGGCTACTACGCCTATAGAGCCAATAATCGCAAAAGGTGCTGCAATGATTTGATTAGCAACACAGGACATTAAATACCCGCCACTGGCAGCCATTTTATCTATACTCACCGTCAAAGGGATATTTTTATCACGAATACGTTGGAGCTGGGAGGCTGCCAAACCATAGCTGTTAACTACACCACCAGGACTATCTAGACGAACTAAAACTTCATCTCCAGATTTTGCAATGGAAAGAATTGCCGTTATTTCTTCTCTGAGTTGTTCTACCTGGGATGCTCTCATGTCTCCATGAAAATCAAGAACAAACAGAGTGGGCTGTTCTTCTTTATTTTTTTTCTTTTTGATTGGTTTTTTGCCAAGCACTTCTTTGTTCATTATGGATATGATATGCTCATACTGCTTATTTAAGGACGTTATTTCCAATTTAGGTTTTGGTTTGCGGCTCATGGAAAAAAAACCTGCAAATATTATGAGAAAGGCAATCACTACAGTCACTGATTTTAAAAGAAACATACCGTATTGAGCTAAAAATTCCATCATGAACCTTTAAAAAATAAAAACAAAATTATGGCTCTCAATCAGAGAGTTCGCAAGAGCTAGTTTATTTAATAAATTGTAGGAGAAGATAATATTATGCCATCTAAAGAAAAATTACGACAAAAGAAAATTGACAACTTACAATACGCGGCTTTGACTTTAATCAAGCAGATCGATAAAAAGCTGGGGGATGAACATGCTGAAAAAGAAGGAGTTTTTCGTGTTTCTGCATATACGGATCCACAACGTAAGGCCATAGTCGCTGAAATAGAACAAGGAACATTTAAGTTCTCAGAACTGACTTTACTTCAGCAAGCGCAAATACTTAAAAGCATTCTAGGCTCATTACAAAACCATAACCATTCCTTGTTTAGTTCTACTCAATTCGAGACTCTAAATAGCGCTAAAAAGAAGGACGATTATCACGAAACTATAAAATATATATTAAAAGAAACCTCAGAGGCTACTCAAAAAATCGCTTTTTGCTTGTTAACGATGTTAAACAAGGTTGCAAAAAATCAAAAAACTCGGATGCCAGCTTCAAATTTGGGTACAGTGATTGGACCTAATCTATTTCCAATGATCGATACGATGGTTGAGGATTCCATAAATACTTTCAAAAAACAAAATGAAATTTGTTGCGATCTCATTACGAACGCTCCCAGTTTTCCCCCACTGAAGCTTACTTTACTGGGCACGCATTATGAAGCGCAAATAAAAAATATCTCCGAAAATAGAACTCATTTTTTCAAGCTGACTGGTGACCGATTAGGTGATGCTTACAAAGGTTTTGAAGGGGATTTATTAAAAAGCCGAATTCTCCTGAATTTTAAAAAGCAACTTGAAAATGCGACTTTAGAGAATTTGGATGATGAAGTAGCAAAATTAATAGATAAGCCTGAATATAATGTTCTTGCTACAAGTCAAGGACTTGCAACCTGGATTTTTGGACGAGAGACATCCTCTGTAAAAGCTTTTAGAGAAATGGTTGCTGAACGAAGAAGCGATCTGGAGTTTGATAGCGCCTTGAAAATGAAATAAAACTTGTTTTGTTTTTTTGTTCAAGTACTATTCTTTTATTAAAGTGTAGCGTGAGTGGCGTAGCAGCACTGCCAGAGAAGCATAATGTTTATCATCTCCGCGAATGCGGAGATCTATTTTTAGAGTGGTTCAGAACCGCATCGAAATAGATTCTCACCTGACAGATGTCTTGAATGACTTAATGGTAGAGAAGCAGCAGAAACGAGAATTATGAAGTTGAAAGGTTTCAAGGTTCAGCTATGCTTCACCCAGGCTACATAAATATTAACCCAATGTGTTGTTGACCTATGCTTGATGTGATTAATCTTGATTTTGATTATCAAGATCAACCTTTATTAAATAAAGTGGCTTTTCATTTACCGTCAGGGGGCTTAATTCATTTACGGGGGCGAAATGGCGCAGGCAAGACGACCTTATTGAAATTAATCGCTGGTTTATATCATCCGCATCAGGGTGAAATTCAATTTCAAGGACAAAATATAGACCATGACAGAGCGTCTTATCAACGCCAGGTATGTTTTGTTGGCCACAAAACAGGAATTAATCCTAATTTAACTTTAAAAGAAAATTGTTTTTTTGATCTTCATTATAGTTCTTCATCGTCACGTTCCATCAAGCATGATGAGTTGAGTAATTTAGACGAATTTGCTTCGATTTTTAAACTGGAACATCATCTGGATATCCCTTGTGGCTTATTATCCGCAGGACAGCGTAGACAAGCTGGGTTGCTACGTTTGTGGTTCGCTGATGTTAAATTGTGGTTGCTTGATGAGCCTTTAGTTGCACTAGATGATAAGGCGATTACTCGGATTATGGATAAAATAGCAGCCCATCGAAAAAAGGGTGGTTCCGTTTTATTGACTTCGCACCAGCAATTACCACTCAGTCCCTCTGATTATGAGGAGTATTGTTTGTGATTTCATCGTTTTCTTTATTTACCAAACAATGCAAACGCGAGTTGTTGATTCAAGTACGACAAATTCGTTTTTTAATAAACTCATGCTTATTTTTATTAATTTTCCTTTTTATGTTTCCTCTAACTGTGAAGCCAGAAGTTGTTTTGCTTAGGACTATAGCACCTGGTTTGGTTTGGATGGCAATACTTCTATCTTTATTGCTCTCGGCAGAGCGCTTGTTTCAACAAGATTATGAGCATGGGGTAATTGAACAATGGATTGTTTCTGGTCAGTCGTTACCTTTACTCGTTGGTGCAAAGGTTATTGCGCATTGGTTATTTAATTTGCTGCCGTTACTTATTTTATGCCCCTTAATCGCTTTATTGTTTTCATTAAATGTCTGGGAAACAGAAGTACTTGCGCTGACTATTATTTGCGGAACTCCTGCGTTACTCTTTCTTTGTGCCTTGGCCGCTGCTTTTGGTGTTGGGGTCAATCAAAAAGGTCTTTTGATGGCTTTGATTTTATTGCCATTAACCTTACCTTTATTAATTTTTGGAAGTGGAACTTTAAATATTGCCATGCAAGGGTTACCAATTAGTGCCTATTTGGCCTTGTTATTAGCAATATCTGTAGTTGCTACAGGTTTTTTACCTTACGCAATAGCCGGTGTGATGCGCATCAGTCACGTTGAGTAGTTTATTTTTATTCTTATTTTTTGGACTGTTTTGCTGAATCTTGAGAAAGAGAAACAGATCCTAAATGTTTGCGAATAGGTGGATACGTGATAAAATCCGGTTCTTTTGATTTCAATTGTTCCTATGTGGAAATTATTATACCAACTGGCATCGCCTAAGTTATTTTATCGTTTTACTGGACGCCTCATTCCAAGCTTGGCAGTGGGGGCTTTAGTTACGTTACTTGTTGGTATTGTTTGGGGATTGGCATTTACGCCGCCTGACTATCAACAAGGTGATGCATTCCGTATTATCTATGTGCATGTGCCCAGTGCGTTTTTGTCGATGATGCTATACGCTTGGATGGGGTTTTTAGCGGTATTACTTTTGGTTTGGCGTATTAAGATAGCAGGTCTTTTAATTAATATTGTGGCTCAAATTGGTCTTAGTATGGCTTTTCTTGCGCTGGTAACCGGAAGTATTTGGGGAAAACCCATGTGGGGCGCGTGGTGGGTTTGGGATGCTCGTTTAACTTCTGAATTGATCCTCTTATTGCTTTATGCTGCGATTTTAGCGACTCACTATGCTATAAAAAACAAAGAAGATGGGGATAAGATCATTGCTATCTTAACTTTAGTTGGAATTCTTGACTTACCAATTATTCATTATTCTGTTTATTGGTGGAACACTCTCCATCAGGGGTCTACCTTGTCGGTTTTTGCTAAACCTAAAATTGATGGAAGCATGTTATATCCTTTATTGTTGACCATTGCTGGATTTTTTTTATATTGTCTGTGGATTATTTTAGAAAAAGCTCGGCAAGAATTATTGATTAGGGAAAAAAGACAATCCTGGGTCAAGATTCAATTTGAAGGGGACGTTAAATGAATCAATTTTTAGAATGGTTGGCAATGGGGGGATATTCCATTTATGTCTGGCCCGCTTATGGTTTAGTTTGTGTTGTTTTAGTCATGAATTTATTAGGTATGAAATGGAAAGGAAAACAAACACGCCAAAAATTACAACAATGGTTTAAGCGATAAAAATGACTCCAATACGCAGACGCAAGATAATGATTTTAGTATTTACCCTGTCTATTTTATCCATTGCAGCTGCGTTGGTTTTATATGCTCTAAGGCAAAATATTAGCTTGTTTTATACTCCAACCCAAGTTGTAGCTGGTGAAGCGCCACACCAACATAATATTCGGGTAGGTGGAATGGTTGAGAAAAGTTCCATTACCCGTTCGAAAAAAAGTTTGGATGTAACGTTTAGGATAACCGATTTTGATCAAACAATTACCGTAACTTATAAGGGAATTCTTCCTGATTTGTTTCGAGAGGGGCAGGGGGTAGTTGCTGAAGGGCAGCTGATTGACAATCAACATTTTCGTGCCTCACAAGTATTGGCGAAACATGACGCAAATTATATGCCGCCGGAAGTGAAAGCCGCTTTATCTAAAAAGGTACACTCATGATTGCAGAATTAGGGGTTTTTTCTTTAATTTTGGCTTTGCTTTCATCCGTAATGCTTGCCTTAATACCGCTTGCAGGGCTGCAATTAAAACGCAGTAATTGGATGGAGGCTGCACGCACCTATGCAGTCAGTCAGTTTGTTTTTATTGGCTTGTCTTATTTTTTCCTCACCCTTTGTTTTTTAAAGAATGATTTTTCAGTAATTTATGTACTTAGTAACTCCAGTATTTCCTTACCTTGGTTTTACAAACTCTGCGCTGTTTGGGGCGGGCATGAAGGTTCTATGTTGTTATGGGTCTGCATTCTTAGTTTTTGGATGTTACTTGTAGCTTTTTGCAGTACGGGTCTCGACAAGGAGATGCGTACGCGTGTTTTAGTCGTTCTTGGTTGGTTAAGTATCGGTTTTATTCTGTTTTTACTCACTACTTCCAATCCTTTTTTACGTCAATTTCAAGTTTTAGATACTCAAGGTCGTGACTTGAACCCTTTATTACAAGATCCAGGGTTTTTATTTCATCCACCAATGTTGTATATGGGGTATGTCGGTTTTTCTGTTGCTTTTGCTTTTGCTATTGCAGCACTATGGGCTGGCAAGGTAGAAACAAGTTGGTCCAAATGGACTAGGCCATGGACCTTAGCTGCCTGGTGTTGTTTAACTGCGGGGATTACTTTAGGAAGTTGGTGGGCCTATCGTGAATTAGGCTGGGGAGGATGGTGGTTTTGGGATCCGGTAGAAAATGCTTCTTTTATGCCTTGGCTAGTTGGAACTGCTTTACTGCATTCTTTGGCAGTGACTGAGCAGCGTCAACAATTTAAAGCATGGACTATGTTGTTGGCAATTGCAGCTTTTTCTTTAAGCTTAATAGGTACTTTTCTTGTACGTTCCGGGGTTCTTACTTCGGTTCATGCATTTGCCGTAGATCCACAGCGTGGATTATATATTTTAGGCTTTTTAATATTCGTTATTGGCGGCTCTTTGTTATTGTTTCTTTTCAGAGCACAAAATTTGCACTCAGGCAGCCACCCTAGTCCTTTTTCACGAGAAAGTGCTTTGTTATTAAATAACGTTTTTTTAGTGGTAATTATGCTTACTGTTTTAATGGGAACAGTATATCCCTTGCTTGTTGAAGGTTTGGGGCTGGGTAAATTATCTGTAGGCGCTCCTTATTTTAATGCGGTTTTTGTTCCGTTGATGGTTCCTATGCTGTTATTAATGGGAATAGGTATCCATTTAAGATGGAACAGTGATCGTTGGCGTGATGTGCTAAAAAAACTTTGGAAAACGGCATTTCTTAGTTTTTTACTTCCTTTTGTATTATTACTTACTTCTTCCAGACAATTGAACATTTCTGCCTTTATGGGATTGATCCTTGCTTTTTGGGTGATTTTAAGTACCGTTCAGGCGGCCTATAGAAGAATTTATGAGCGTGGTTTATTCCAAGTAGGGCAGGCTTACTGGGGGATGATATTGGCGCATTTAGGAGTAGCTACTACAGTAATCGGTATTGCGGTTTCAACTGCTTATGGTGTGCAAGATGATGTACAAATGGAGCCCGGAAAAAAAGTCGATTTGCAAGGTTATTCTATTGAGTTTGTACAGCAAGAGCCATTATCTGGCCCCAACTATAAAGGAACCAAGGCACAATTCAAAATAGATTATCATGGTAAAACGAAGATGATTTATCCTGAGAAAAGGTTATATACAATAGGTCAAATGCCTATGACTGAATCAGCAATTGATGTGACACCTTTTAGAGACATTTACATTGCCCTGGGTGAACCATTAACCAATGATTCATGGTCGGTAAGACTTTATTTTAAGCCTTTAATTCGCTGGATTTGGGCGGGTGGATTTATGATTTTGGCCGGTGGCTTTTTGGCATTGACTGACAGAAGATATTATCGAAAAAGACAGACAGCAGTAGTTGGAGTCCAGGAGTTAAACGCATGAAAAAAATAGGATGGAAGCTTATTCCAATTACTCTTTTTGTGCTGCTTTGTGTTTTCCTTTGGCGTGGTTTGTCTCTAAATCCACACGAGTTGCCTTCTGTTCAGCTGGGGAAGTCATTGCCTGAGTTTAGTCTACCCCAATTGCATGCTCCGAACACGTTTTTTAATTCCAATCAATTACGCGATCAGGTGATTTTGTTAAATGTGTGGGCCAGTTGGTGTTCGGCCTGCATTGATGAGCAAGTTTTTATGTTGCAACTGGCACGCGAAGGAATACCAATTTATGGGTTAAATTATAAAGACAAAGCGCCTGATGCACTTCGATGGCTAGAGCAATGGGGAAATCCCTATAAACTTATTATCCAAGATCAAGATGGGAAGGTTGCGATCGATTTAGGAGTTTATGGCGCACCAGAGACTTTTTTGATTGATAAAAAAGGAATAATTCGTTATCGGCATGCAGGAGTTATGACTCAAGAGGTGTGGTTAAAAGAGGTTTCGCCTTTGATCAAACAGTTGGAGCAGACTTCATGAGAATAGGCCTTATCTTTTTTGGATTTTTACTTTTTTTATGTTCATCCGTTTGGGCAAACAGCACTTATCCCTTGGATTCGGCTCAAAAAGAAGCTCAGTTTAACCATCTACTCAAGGATTTGCGTTGCCTGGTTTGTCAAAATCAAGATTTGGCGGATTCTAATGCTGAATTAGCAAAAGACTTGCGTGCTCAAGTGTATCAAATGGTTAAACAAGGAAAGAGTGATAGTGAAATCAGTGATTATCTTACTGCTCGTTATGGAGACTTTATCCTATTTAAACCTCCTGTTAAGGCGGTGACATTTTTACTATGGTTTGGGCCTATTTTATTTTTATTATTAGGATTTCTTATTTTCTGGCAGGCGTGTTTTAAAACTCGAGAGAAGAAGTACACTTCCGTTGAACTAGGTTAGTGAGTCATGGAGTGAATGTCTTAAACCTAGATTATATTTAAAATTAGTGAGTTTCTTATGAATGAATGGTGGTTATTAGGGGCATTAGCAGGTCTAACAGGTTTAGCTTGCATATTCATAATTTATCCATTCAGACGTCATTTTATCGCCAGTTTGTTGTTGGTTCCGAGTATTTTTTTAGCAGCATTTATAGGATATTTTTCTTGGGGCGGTTTTGGGGGCTGGCTAGAGCACGTCCATCATTTGAATTCCCAAGAACAAGCTAAAAAAATGCTGGAGTCCGTTAAAAGTCCGCAAGAATTAATCGATAAATTACGGGCAAAATTGGATGATACTCCCAAAAGTGCCAAAGGATGGTATCTTTTGGGGCGTTTGTACAGTAGCCAAAATAAACGAAAAAATGCAGTAGATGCTTTTGCTAAAGCATATCAATTTAATCCTAATGATGAACAGTACGCTGTCAATTATGCACATAGCCTATGGGTTCTGAGTAATCAGCAATTTACCGAACAAATTACAGAGATATTTAAACGGTTATTAAAAAATAATCCAAATCAGCCTGATGCATTAGCCATGCTTGCTATGGATGCATTTGTGAGTCATGCGTATGAGGATGCAATAAGCTATTGGCAACGCTTGTTAAAGCTGGCTCCAGAACAATCCGAAGAAGCCAATGCAATTCGGAAAGCTATTGCTAAAGCTGAAGAGCATATTAGATTAAGAGATAAAAATCAGAATTGATTGGTACAGTCCAGTGGAAGTGAATATTCGTTCGTTTGAGGTAATGAAGCAACGTGCCTAAAATGAGGCACGTTGATTTGAGACAAGATTCAAGAATCTTGGGCTTTTAAATGAGTCGTGAGGGCTGAATACTATGGTTATCGAAACTCTCAGACTGATCTTGTTTTGAAAGGAAAAATCCTGGTTTTAACCCTGCGAAAGTAGGTTTTGCTGCTTTCGTTTTAGTTGCAGTAGCAACATCTCTATCTTGCTTTGTGGCAAGATCTTTTTTAGGAATAGTATTCGCATCATGATATGCTTTGACGAAGCTTGTATGTTCATCCTCTGAAATAATGGAATATTTCTGTAATATATCTAAAATGCTATCTAATTTACGTTCATCAATGGATATTGCAAATTGAGCATGATAATGGTTATCATCCATTTGAAAACCATCTTGATGATATAAATAATGATCTAAATCGTCGCGATGTACAAAACGATAAACACCTAACTCATTGGCGCGCTCCATAAAGAAGGTATCAACTTCAGCACTAACGCAATCCATCTTAGAGAACAATAGAAGAAAAAGTAAGCTTAATTCATCTTTTACAGGTGGAAGCTTTTGCAGATCTGGTTTGGGATAAACAGTCAAGGTATTGTCGTATAAACTAAGATTAACTTTTTTGCATAAGTGGGTAAAAGCCTTAGGCATATAAAACTCCTAATTGATGGATTGTTGTGACTTAAAACTGGGCTATAAGTTTATTATATAAACATTAAGGTTTTATTAAGAAAAGTTTAGGGCTGAGTAAATAGCATACAATTCATTGGAATTTCATACACTCCAACTCAAGATAGAATTACAAAGAATGGATATTTTAATAATATTTTCTTTACGATAAGAAACACGTTCTATTTGTAATGCAATTAATTTTAAATCTGCTAGTCTATAAATAGGCATCAGAATTATAAGGAGAAAATGATGTATAAGAGGGTATTATTTGCTACTGACTTTGACGAGGTTGGTATTATAGCAGCCCATAAAGCAAAAAAAATTGCTGATGAGAATGGCGCTGATTTGATATTAGTTCATGTCGTAGAGCCCATTCCTGCATATGCTTATCCTGGTTTTGCCGGATTTGCTGAGGTTGAATTATCTATTCGTGAGCAAGCCGAAAAAGAGCTTAATGAATTAGCTGAAAAGTTGGGTGTGGATGCAAAACACCGATTTATCGAGTTTGGTTCCACCAAGAATGAGATTTTAAGAGTCGCAAACGAGCGACATATCGATTTAATTGTTACGGGAAGTCATGGAAAGCACGGGCTTTCATTATTATTAGGCTCAACGGCAAACTCTATTTTGCATGGAGCTCAATGTGATGTTTTGATTGTCCGCTCGATTCATCCAGAAAAATCATAAGAATGCCCCAGGGAAACAAAGCGAATGCAGAGGATAATCATTTAACACTTAGCTTACGCTTTGTTTCCCCTGAGTCTGCAATGACCTCTAATAGATTATTCAATCTTCTAATTATTTCTCAACCGGGCAGAAAACAAGTATACTACTAGGTTTCGAGTTACACGATTGAATTATTATGAAATTGTTGCGCGGGATTCAACATTTTTCTGCTTTTGATAAAGGAGTGGTGGCTACTATTGGTAATTTTGATGGCGTACATTTAGGTCATCAAAATCTTATTAGGACTTTAAGAAAAAAAGCTAATGACTTAAAGTTGCCTTTAGTCCTTATTCTATTTGAACCACAACCAAGAGAATATTTTCAACAGGAGAAAGCACCTGCTCGACTCTCCAGTTTAAGAGAAAAATTAGATGCTTTACGCGCATGCCAGATTGATTATATATACTGTTTAAAATTTGATAGTATATTAGCGCAAACATCAGCGGCTGATTTTGTCCGTACTTATTTATTTTCTACACTCAATGTGAAATATCTGCTCATAGGGGAAGATTTTCGTTTTGGTAAAAATAGAGAAGGTGATGTGAGCTTATTGAAAAAACTTAGCTCGGAATTTGCTTGTGATGTGAATATCTATTCAAATTTTTGTATTAATGAAAATCGAATCAGCTCAACGCGAATTAGAACAGCATTACAACATGGCGAGCTAGATACGGCCTCTAAATATCTGGGTAGACCTTATAATATTTGTGGGCGTGTATTACATGGAGATGGACGAGGACGTCAGTGGGGGATTCCTACAGCGAATCTGGCTCTTCATCGAACTTCGCTACCTTTAAAAGGGGTATTTGCAGTCCAGGTTCGAATTGCTAACAAAATAATATATGGTGTTGCTAATGTTGGGCGCCGTCCTACCGTGGATGGCAGCAAGAATATTTTGGAAGTGCATTTATTCGATTTTGATCAGTCAATATATGGTGAATTATTGCAGGTCTTTTTCTTGCACAAATTACGTGATGAGGTTAAATTCACTTCGGTGGATGCTTTAATTGCACAGATTTATGATGATATTGCGGTGGCGAAAGAATTCCTCAAGAATTGTAATGAAATTACCTCTATATCAAAGCTAGGTGTAGATTTGGGTGCAGATTGAATAAAAACATTTGGAAGGGCTGGGATGATGTGCGGTCTTTCAAAATATTTTTCACATAATATGCACCAAATGCGAGCTATATCCTGATACGGGGTGAGTAGTCACCAAAAGTTTAACGATTTTGCAGAGCGAACTCTTATGGCAGAATACAAAGATACATTAAATCTTCCTAATACTTCATTTCCGATGAAGGCAAGCCTAGCTACTCGAGAGCCTGAGGTTTTGGCTGATTGGCAGGCAAAAAAAATATATGAAAAAATCCGTAAAGCCCGCACTGGAAGTAAGCGCTTCATTCTGCATGATGGTCCTCCTTATGCGAATGGTCACTTACACTGCGGTCATGCGTTAAATAAGATTCTTAAAGACATTATCGTTAAATCAAAATCACTCAGTGGATATGATGCACCCTTTGTTCCTGGATGGGACTGTCACGGGTTACCGATTGAGCTTAATGTAGAGAAAAAAATAGGCCGAGTTGGTGATAAGGTATCTGCTCGAGAGTTTCGTACCAAATGTCGTGAATATGCTGCGAGCCAAATTGATATTCAGCGCGATGAATTTCAAAGACTTGGAGTTTTTGGCGATTGGTATAATCCTTATGTCACAATGGATTTTCGTTATGAAGCCAATATTGTTCGTGCATTGGGCCTAATCATCAAAAATGGTCATTTGCAACAAGGTTTTAAACCAGTACATTGGTGTATTGATTGTGGTTCTGCTTTAGCTGAGGCAGAAGTTGATTACGATGAGAAAACCTCTTCATCGATTGATGTCGCTTTTTTTGCAGTAAATCCCGAAGAATTTATTCATTTGTTTCAAGTAAAGGCAGAATTAAAACCACTGGGTCTTCCTATTTGGACAACGACTCCATGGAGTTTACCTGCTAATGAAGCGGTATGTTTGCATCCCGCAATTGACTATTCTTTAGTAGATACGGGCGATGCATATTGGATACTTGCTACTGATTTGGTTGAATCGGCGATGGCTCGTTATGGGATGACGCAATATACCATTCGTGGCTCGGTAAAAGGAAAGGTATTTGAACATTTGAAATTGAAACATCCTTTTTATAATCGCTTTGTTCCTGTGGTATTAGGTGAGCATGTAACTACTGAGTCCGGTACTGGATGCGTACATACCGCGCCTGCTCATGGACCAGACGATTACTTAGTTGGTAAGGCATATAATTTGCCTTTGATTAATCCAGTTAAAGGAAATGGTTGTTTTGCTGATGATGTTGAACTATTCGCAGGTCTTTCTGTATTAAAGGCTAATGATACTATTTTGGGTGTTTTATCTGAAAAAGGCGTCCTTTTAGCTAAAGAAAATATTAGACATAGTTATCCTCATTGCTGGCGTCATAAATCACCGATGATTTTCTTGGCTACGCCTCAATGGTTTATTTCTATGGATAAAAGCCAATTAAGAGAACATATCGTTAAAGAAATTGATAAAGTAACTTGGGTTCCTGATTGGGGTAAGGCTCGTATTAGCAATATGGTTGAAAACAGACCTGATTGGTGTATATCAAGACAAAGAGCATGGGGCACTCCTATGCCTTTATTTGTACATAGCGCGACGCGTGAATTGCATCCTAATACACTTGAGCTTATTGAAAAAGTTGCTTTACTTATTGAGAAAGCAGGGATCGATGCCTGGTTCGAAATGGATGTAAAAGAGTTACTTGGGGATGATGCTGAGTTTTATGAGAAAATTAATGATACCATGGATGTTTGGTTTGACTCAGGTGTAACCCATTTTGCTGTTTTGAAACAAAATGAAGCTTTGGCTTTCCCAGCAGATATTTATTTTGAGGGCTCAGATCAACATCGCGGTTGGTTCAATTCTTCATTAACCACTTCCGTAGCCATGTATGGTGTTGCTCCTTATAAAACCGTGTTAACTCATGGCTATACCGTGGATGCTGAAGGTAAGAAGCTTTCTAAATCTAAAGGAAACTATGTTGCTTTAGATAAATTAGTCAATCAACATGGTGCTGATATTTTACGTTTATGGGTAGCCTCTACGGATTATCGACATGAAGTGAGCATTTCAGATGAAATTATTAAAAGAAATGCAGATGCTTATCGCAGAATTCGTAATACAGCTCGCTTTTTACTAGCAAATTTATTTGATTTTGATCCAACAAAGGATTGTGTACACGATAAAGATCTTTTGGAGTTGGACAAATGGGCATTAAAGCGAACTCAGCTCTTACAAGAAGAAATTATAGAAGCCTATGAAGGCTATCAATTCCATATTATTTACCAGAAAATTCACAATTTCTGTGCAGTAGATATGGGAAGCTTTTATCTGGATTTAATTAAGGATAGACAATATACCACTGCAAAAGAAAGCAAAGCCCGACGTTCCTGTCAAACTGCAATGTATCACATCATTAGGGCCTTCACTCTTTGGTTAGCTCCTATATTATCCTTCACAGCCGAGGAGATAGGGCGCTATATACCTGGTTATAATCAAGAATCAGTCTTTACTGAACTTTGGTATGATGCTTGGCCAAATATTGATGATGTGAATATGACGGATTGGGATGAGCTGCATTTAATCCGTGATGAAGTAAATAAGGCTTTGGAAGAAACACGTCAAAAAGGAGAAATCGGTTCTGCATTAGCTGCAGAGGTAACTTTATATGCGGACAACAAAGTCTTACCTAAACTGACTCGTTTAGGCGAGGAGTTGCGCTTTTTATTAATTACATCAGATGCAGCTGTACACCCCATGAGTTCAGCTCCTTCCGGTCTGCCTACTACGGCATATGGTGTCTCGATTGCTGTTTCAGCAAGTACGTATGAAAAATGTGCTCGTTGCTGGCATAGACGGCCTGATGTTGGGCAAGATATGCAACATCCTGAGCTCTGTTTACGTTGTGTTGGTAATATCAGTGGACAAGAGGAAGAGAGACAATTTATATGAAAAAATGGCCATGGTTTATTCTGAGTCTTCTAGTAGTTATTAGTGATCAAGCGAGTAAATACTTAGTGGAGTTTTTTTTAACTCCTTATAAACCATTAGCAGTTTTTCCAATGTTTAATTTTACTTTGGCTTATAACTCTGGCGCAGCTTTTAGTTTTTTAAGCGGCGCCGGAGATTGGCATCGATGGTTTTTTGCCGGCTTCAGTTTAATAGTGAGTGGTATCCTTGCTATCTGGTTATATCGTACTGAAAGTCAGGCTAAGCTACTTTTGGCAGGAATCAGTCTTATTTTAGGCGGAGCAATAGGTAATTTGTTTGATAGAGCATATCATGGGTATGTTATTGATTTTATTGATGTCTATTATAAGCACCACCATTTTGCTACTTTTAACATAGCAGATAGTGCGATTTGTATTGGGGCTGCATTTTTTATTTTGGATTTATTGATTAATAAAAATAATTAATTAGATTCTAAGCAGGCTTTGTTTGTATTGGTATTTCTTCGAAGTGTTCTTCACTTAACACTTCTTGTGCTTCTTCTTTTAGCTTCTTAAAATAAGTTGAAATTTCTTTTTCTTTTTGAGGTTCATCGCTGATGCCTAATACCTCTTTCATTTTATTCAAACGAATTTCAAGGGATTCCTCATTTAGCGCTTCTTTTAACTCGTTAAACATTATTTTGTAAGATGATGAAAAAAAGGATAATAGGGTATGACCTAGGGTATTTTCTTTGGTGTGAATGAATTTTGACACCAATTCAATGGCACTCGATTGTTGAAGATTCAATGCTTTGGCCATTTGATTAAGGCTTAATTGGAGCCCCAATATATTAGACTGAGCTCGAGCTACTGAGTGCTCCAAAGTGGCGATTTTTTTGGCTGCTGGTAAGTCAGGGGGTAAAGGTTGAGATGTAAGACTTATTGTATTACTGGCTTCATTTAGGAATAATCTAAAAGTTTCTTCTACATCAGTACAATCCACAAGTTTCTTCAATAGTTCTATTTTTTCCTGAATGTTTTTAAGCGATTGAATCATTTTCTTCTGTTTTTCTAAACTCTTATTCAATTGCTCAATATCGCTATTTATCTTTGCCAATGCATTTGTCGATTTATGACCTATAACATCAGCAAGCTCTTCTTCTAAGACATCCATTTTGGTCTTTTTTAATTCCGCTAAATTTTTTAATTCATCCTCTATGCTGTGTATAAGTTGAGTAGGTCGTTCTGAATCTACAATTGATTTTTGCGCTTCAATTTGTGCGTGTATTACTTGTAGCGGTTTAATCGCTGCATCGCTTTTGCTACGCAACAACTCCAAAGAAATCATATTACTCGGAACCCCTCCAATAAATTGGGGTAGGCCCCAACTCCCTGTCCATAATATTGAGATGGCTTGTTCGCGATATGAGCCATGTTGGTATTTAAAATATTCGTTCCATCCAGGACGCTCATTTTCGGGAACATCAAGGTCGTTCAAAAGTTGATTAAATTTTGTTTGGGTATCATATTGTTTCCAAAATTCACTCATTGGGTCTTTGCTGCTTGCCGATGGTGGATCCTTTAATAATTGTTGCAATTGAGTTATTCGCGCAAATTGTGCTTGTGGGAAGGTCCGTATATTTTGCTGAATTTGCTCTTGTTTCTTTTTTAAGTGTTCTAATTGTTCTTTGAATTGTCGATATAAAATTTCTTCTTTAGGAGCCAATTCTTTTAGGGGATCAATTACTTGAATTGAAGGGGGCTTTTTAATGTCTAATTTGTTTTTTAATTCATTGAATTTATCAATCAGCTGAACTTTTATGATTCCCATTTCATCTTTAAATTTTTTAGGCGCTAGAGGTGAGCTGGATAATTTTTCTTCAAGGGAGAATACCGAAGCGTAAAGTGCCAATAGAACATCATGTTTGGTTCGCTCACCTTGATTGATGTCATATTTTTGAATCCAGCCTTTCATTCCATTTAGAATATTATTTATTGCTTCTTCATTAAGTGTTAATCCAAATCCTATTGAACCAAATTCATTGACCCAGCCATTACTGAAACCAGATAAAAGCATATCAATGGAAGCGATTTCTGGATGATCTTTAGGTAAATCTTGTTTTCTTTCGATTGCTAATGCTGCTAAAGTAAAAATTAAAGTCCAACTACGTTTTTTACCACTGTTATTTTCAATTTTGGCAGACATACCTCCGGTTTTTTCTTTCATTTCTTTGGCAATATGATCTAATTGTTGGGCTAGAGGAATTGCTTTACATTGGTTAATAAAATCAACAAGCGATGTTTTTATTCCTTGTTTGTATTTATCAAATGCAGGATCAATTTTAGTTTTTCCCTTATAGGTAGAAAGAGTCGCTATTGTTTGATCTAATATAACTTCAGTAAGCATAGTAGAAGCCTATAATCACAGTGATTCTCCTAATTATAGGCTTGATAACATTAAGGAAAGATTAGCTATAAGTATCTTACTTAAGATTTAAAAACTAAAATTATGCCAAAATACTTGTAGTGAGCGCATCCAGCTGTTTTGTATCAGGATTATGTATACTCACCGCTGCTACTGAGGGTAAATTAAGAAAATGTTCTGCTTCTTCCCATTCAATTTCAGCTGGGAATAGTTTTAAGTGAGGAAGACATTTATTTAAAAGCGTACAAAAAGCTAAGTCAGCGGGGAAAGGGCGGACGTGTGCAAACCCCAGACTCATCACTGCCATTGCTTCAGAAATTGTAGCAACCCCAGGTAAGTAATTGAATGAGTAAACATTGGCTGTTTGTGCAATTGCTGGCAAGTAACCAGGACTGGTAGCAAAATGTACCCCTGCCTGATAGCAGTTTTCGAGTTGTTGTGTATCAATCACACCACCGGCACCGATTTTAAGAGAAGGACAACGTTCGACTGCTTGGGATAATAATTTTTGATCTGTTGAATTAATTTCAACTAAATCGAAACCGGCTGCTTTAATTTGTTCTAACCGTTCAAACAAAAAATTGTCTACATCCAGTGATATAATTACAGATTGCTTTCCCAGTAACTTATCTAAGATCATAGTGAGTCCTACAGTGATGTATTTTTTTAGTAAACTTTGGTTAAGTCACAAAGTTTAATGTTAGAAGAGTTAGTGTGTGTTGGCAAGTATATTTGTGAATCTTATTTTAAGAAATTAGGGATATTGATTAGTTTCCCGGAAGGTGATTCACTTTATTTAAAAAAGTACCCGAGAGTTCTGACAAATGTACTCGGGTATCTTTTTCTATGATAAAGTTTTAGGCACTTGGTGTAGTATTAAATGGTGAAATAGGTGTCTGTTCCCGTTGTGCTACTGGACTTTCTTCTGAAGTGACATTAGGTTTATAGGCCTCTTCGAATTTGGCCATATGTTTCAAGAAACCATTCATCGCTACCTCTGGAACGGGTGCTCTTCGTAACATACCCATAAGTTTTTGCTTTAGCGCTTCTGGGCTAAATTTGTCCATTTCATTTTTTTTGTCCTCTGACATATTTTTCTTAGCTTCTTTCTTAGCTTCATCCGTAAGAAATTTATCTAAATCTTTTTGGACACTGGGATCCTGTATTGTTTGAACTTTAGAAAACAAACTGCCCCAAGTAGGTTTGGGGCCATTACTTATAGTTTGTACAAACGCAGCAGCATTAAAAATCTGTGGTGATGGCGTGGGCGCTGAGGACATCTTAGGTGATTGTGTTGGGTTTGGCATAGGAGTGATGCCAAGACCAATGTTTTGAGTTGTAATTGTTGATCCTGGCGACTGCATAGGTACATCAGGGGTGGCTTTCAGGGCTTGTTCTGCATTGCTGCGAGCAGCTTGCATTAAATTAATTTGGTTTTGTACCATTAATTTTTCAGCTTTGTTTTTTGCAATAAGTGATGAGTTATGATCTAATTCTTCATGTCTTACATCTTTTACTACATCTTTTACAACTTTAATGTCTCTTTTGGCCAGTTGGAAATCTTCTTTTGCTTGATTTAGAGCTTGGGTATCCATTGATTTTAAATCTTGACCCGCTTTCAGAAGGTAGTAATTTCCATTTTCATCGCGTTCAACTTTTTGTCCTTTAGAAAGAACAAAGGCGGCATCTTTATAGGTAACAGGGACGCCATTGGCATCCTTAGTATTCCCGTTAATATCAGCAAATACTTTTGGATCTTCATTTTTTTTGCTGGATCGGGTCGCTAGTATATCTTCTAAACTTGCTATTTTTAAACTTAAAGTATTGAGGTGATTTCCTAATCTCTGAACTTCTTTATCTGTTACACCGTGTTCCATCATCTTGTCTGCGGTTTCGTCCGCTTCTTTTTGGAGTGTTTTAATCTGTTCTTTGATTTGCGCGTCTGTTTCTACTTCAAAACGTGCTGCATTAAAGTCTTCTAAGCCTTTATCATAAGTATCATATTTTTCAGTAATCATTTGCCGATCAGCTTCTAACTTTTTTGAACGGTCTGTAAGAGCTGCGTGATCGTTTTGTAGTTTCGCTATAGATTTAGTGTACCCATCGATAGTATCTTTAGTGGCTTGGTTAGGCTCAGTAGCGGTTTTTTTAGGTGTACTTGGCTCGTTAGATTTACGAGTTTGCTCCTGCTGCATTTGAATTATTTCCTGTCGTGCTTTTTCGGATTCTTCTTCTTCTCCAAGTAACCAATGAAATATTAAAGCCCTCTTACGTTCTTGCAACAAAATTTGTTCGTATATTTGCAGTTGCTGCTCTTCCTCAAAAACTCTTTCTCGCATTAATTCAGCTCCAATTTCATGCGTTACAGTTTCTCCTGCTGGTGATAATAAGAAGATTTTTATATCGTTAGGATTTCTCAAACCAAAATTACTTAGATCTATTGTAGAAGGATTAGCATCAAGTTCCTCATTTGAAGACGAAGAAAATCTCAGCTGTTGTGCTTCTTGTTTTGAATAAATAGACTCGTCAAGCTCTTTAAAAATCAAATTATCTTGAGAAACGATGGGTTCTAAGGTTTCTTTTAATTGCGTCATATGTACATATCCTCATTCCACATCTTAATTTAATTATATACAAGATTGGTCAATAAATCAGCATGAATTGCAAGCTAATGCTTTGATAAGCATGCTACATACTATAGTTAATTATTTCTTCTTGGGAAGAAGTTTTTGCCCTACTTTTCGAATTTTTTACTGCCAATATAGGAGGATGGTGAGTAATAGGTTCATGATTTTTTTCTTTTAATGGTGAATCATTTCCGTTGTCTAGGAGCGTTTGTAATAGGCAATGACTCTTTGAATGCGGGATTAATTCGTAACGTCTCGGATCACTTGAATAATATTCCGCATCATTCAAAGTAGTATGTGATTTTAGATCTTCCTCTGCAAATGCCCAATAATATAAATCGCCGCGTTGACTTTCTATAAACGATAATAAGGTTTGTTTTAATGCACTCGCTTGATTATCGATCCAATTGCAAATCGAAGTGACCCCTTTTGCACTAGTGCTAAACAAAAATCCAAAAGAATGATCCCAGACTTCGCCAATTGCGCTGATAATACTTCCTACAGAATAGGCAAGAATACGTGTTATAGGATCCAAGATAGTAAGTGCTATGCGAGCAGAGAAAGAAATAAAATCCAAAATGGGTAATATAATCAGGTTTTTTATTAATTGTAATAATGGAATGCATAGAGCACGAACCATATTAATACAGAGATTGACCAATGGATTATCAGAAAAATGGTCAAGCGGCCAGGTGAAACCATAAAGTGGTGATAATCTAAAATTGGAGATTAAATTCTCTGAATGTGGTCTTGCTGAAAAGAAAAGGAATAATTCTCCTATAGCACTGATATTTCCAAGAATAGCAAGTATTTTAGTCAGTAGATTTGTAACGCCACGAAATGGGACATGAATAAAAAGAGCGCTGACTTCGATAATTGGAATGGTGAGGAGCGCTAAAATAAAATCAGCAGAGGCTGCAAGAATTTGTTTACTGACGCTCTTAAGAAGAACTCCACTTTTTTGCCAACCTCTAAGAAATCCTTCATGAAATCCATAATGATAGCTTTCAAAAAAAGGAGCGATACATAGCTTTCCTAAAGTAACAAAGCCTTTACACAACCACTTACAGGTACCCAGGAACCAATCATCACCAGGATGCATAATTGTATCATAAATTGCTGCGCCTCCTTTTCCACCTAAAGCGGCATAATTGGTGTAAGGAAAATCCCCCATTTCACGTCCCAAGGAGGGAATTGCTTTAGTTAATCCATAACCGAGGCTAAGTGCTAATGAAGCGATAATCGCAATTTCTGCCGGATCTTCTTTGAGTATATTGAACGCTTCAACAAAGAATTTATCCAAATTTCCACCTGCTACGACGCTTTGCCAGTACGTCATTGATGCAGAAATCGCTTCAGAGATTGTTCCATGACTCATCCAGTGAGCCAGTTTTTGTGTTGGTTCAATCCCCGCAATTAAACCATGTAAGTGCAATTTAGTTAAAATTGATTTAAGGAACTCGGGAGCAAGTACTGCTCCACCGCCGTATGCATAGGCAGCCATTGCTAAAGTCCCGATCAACGGATTTTGCTCGCTTACGTCAATGAAAAAACTGGCTATATGGCGTATTATTTCTAAGGTTCGATGAAGCGGATTATCATAAGCATGGTGACTTGGTGGGTGATTGGGGCGAGCAATAATGTAAGGGCTATTGCTAATTTGCTCTTTAATAAATTCTTCTAAAGTTTGGCCATTAGCTAAAAGTCCTTTATTTTCCAATGCTGAGCTTAGTGAATTTCTTGCTTTGTTGTTTTTGCTTTTTAGTTCTTTAAGCTTATCTAATTTTGGGATGTGTGTGTCGTGTATATGGCTGAAAAAATCATCACGCAGATCATGGATAATAAAGTGATGCATGCTTTTATAGAACTTATAGAAAAACTGAGGTATACGTGAAATAAACGCATTAAGCTTGAGACTAACACGTTCTGGTAAGTAGAGATGACGTTTACTGATTTGTCCTAAGGTATATAAATCTTGTCCCTCTGGCAAAGGGTAGAAGAGCCCCTCATGAACAAAATAGCGTAATTGCATTATTTTGTTTTCCTGTCTGATTAGGATAAGCTCTTCCTCAGCAATAATGGCCCAACTACCATGTGGCAGTTTACTGATCCTTTTTTTTGCTTTTTTTGTGGTATCAGCAAATATTGGTGGGCTGGTACTGTTAATGAATTGGCGTATTAGAGTGGGTAAATCGGGGTAACCTTTTTGTGGAAATCCTTGTAGCCTATAGTAGGGAGTAATCTTTGTTATCGTTAAGCCATCTAATCGTTGCACTATTTCTGTTTTGTGTTCTGGTTTCTTATCAATTGCCAGATAATTGATCCAATCATGGCCATCTCGCCACAATTTATTAAAAAAAGCTGCAAGTTGTGCAAATCGATTTGCAGGGATATTGCTCAAGGTTCCAGCTGGGGATAATTTGTAATAGCTACAAATGACTTTAAATGCATCATCCAAATCTTTAGTGTTATGTCCTATATGAAGCTCGCTATCCCAGACAAGGCATGGTTGTTTTGCTTCATGATTTTTTACGATATGCCTGAAATCCATTTGATCTTGTCGTGACACAGAATAGACACGATTAAAAGAATAATGTTGTGCTGTTTTATGGGCTTCGTAAAGAAAGTTTCCCAAAGTGCCTTCGGATACCAGAGGAGAAGTTGCTAACAAGCGATTTTGATCGGAATAGTGGCCAATAATTTTAATCACTTGTTTTCTTAATGCCTCATGACCTTTATGATCTTGACTGGTTAATCGTCGCTCTTCTTTTAATAATTTTTTTAAAGAATCAATGCATTCATTAGCAAACTTCAATTTTTGTTCTTGTGTCGAAGTTAGCGGCTGGCTATAGCTTCCTGAGCGTATGCGGTAGCGATGAACTTTACTAATAACATTCGCTACTAATGAAGACGATCGATCACCTGGAAGTAGTTGAATCACCTCCGGTTTATACGTAAATAACATAAGCTGCACTGTTTTTTTATCATGATTAGCGATTAAGCGCAGTCTGTCTCCTCCTGGAAGAAGGTATTCCATATTGTAATGACCGTATACTACTGTTCCGGCTTCGTTACTGAATGGACTCCCTGTTATGGTGGGCAGTGCTTGATGACTAGAGGGGGTAATGGCTAAGGGAACGATAAGTTGAGTGCGGCCTTTTGATGTTACAAAATAAGACATTGGAACTATCCTTTGTTCACATACTGCACAGGATACTTGGTTTTTTAATGAAATATCAAGTAGAAATGCTACAATTCTGGAAATTTTATGGTGTCACTGATAAAATGTTTTAAAAATAAACAGGAATCTATTTTAATGATTAGTTATTGTGGTTATATCGCTTTAGTTGGCAGACCTAATGTAGGTAAATCAACACTTCTTAATTGTATTATGCAGCAAAAAGTTAGCATTACCTCAAGAAAGCCACAAACAACTCGGCACAGTATTTTAGGGATCCGTACTGAAGGTGATTACCAATTTGTTTATGTAGATACCCCTGGAATTCACCAAGGGACTAAAAAAGCAATGAATCGCATGATGAATAAAACTGCGATTAGTGTATTGCGGGATGTTGATGTGATTGCTTTTTTAGTTGATGGAACCCATTGGCAAGACGAGGATGAGTACGTTTTGAATTTAGTAAAGCAAGCCAAAGTACCGTGTATTTTAGTAGTGAATAAAGTAGATAAAATTGATGATAAGACTCAGTTGTTACCTTGGATAGAACAAATAAGTCAAAAACATGAATTCGCAGCAATCATCCCTATATCCGCAAAAACAGGAGTACAGGTCGATGAGTTGCAAGAAAAACTACAGAATTATTTGCCAGAGGGACCTCATTTATTTCCAGATGATCAATTGACGGACCGACCCATAAAATTTCTATGCGCGGAATTGCTGCGAGAAAAAATTTTCCGCTTTTGCGGACAAGAATTACCTTATTCTGTTACTGTAGATATTGAATCCTTTAAGGATGAAGGCACGCTCGTGCGTATTCATGCACTGATTCTTGTGGATAAAGACAATCACAAACGAATGATCATTGGTGATAAGGGACAGAAACTAAAAGAAATGGCAACGAATGCACGAGTGGACATGGAAAAACTATTAGGCAAAAAAGTCTTCTTACAGTGCTGGTGTAAGGTAAAATCAGGCTGGTCGGATGACGAGCGTATATTAAAACAATTAGGTTATGACCACTAGGACAATAGCAGCTTGGGTTTTACACAAAAAATGGTCTGGGGATACTAGTGCTCAAGTCAGTTTTTTTACGCGTGAGTTAGGCGTAATTCAATGCCTTTATAAGGGTGGGCGTACCCCAAAAAAGCAAGCCCTTTTACAACCTTTTACCCCACTATGGATCAATCTTGCCGAGCGTCGTGATCGATATTATGTACAAACTGTTGAAAGTACTTCCCCATCACTTCAGCTTATAGGTAGCTCACTTTTCGCAGGTTTATATATAAACGAAATTCTTTATTATGCTTTAAGTCGCAATTATTCTGATTCGGCATTGTTTGATGCTTATTTATTTACTTTAAATGGCCTAACATTAGCAAAAGAACGATTAGTCATTGAAGCGTTATTAAGACGTTTTGAGTGGACTTTGCTGCATGCATGTGGTTATTCCTTTTCATTAACACAGGAAGCAGGTAGCGCAAATTTGATTGCTCCTGATTCATATTATCAATTTGTTGCCGGTGAAGGTTTTATTCGCGACAGCCGGGGAATTTCGGGTGCACATATTCTTGCATTGGCAGAAGATAAATTAAATGAGGCTCCTTATCTTAAATCAGCAAAAATTATTATGCGCCAAGCGATCGATCATCTTCTGGGGGGGCGAGAGATTAAGACACGTGCTTTGTATCTTGCTGAGTGAAAGAAACAGTGAAGGGTGTATGAATTCATAGAATTGTTACTGCATTAAACTAATGCAACGAATATATATGTTTTCAAGCAACTTGAGTTTAGGTCAAAAGGGACTTTATACTCTTTATTTTATTTGTAAGGTGTAGAATGAATAAGTCAATACTCTTGGGGGTTAATATTGATCATATAGCAACAGTACGTCAGGCACGTGGTACCCGTTATCCTGATCCTGTTCAAGCAGCTATGGATGCGGAAGAAGCAGGGGCTGATGGTATTACTTTGCATATGAGAGAAGATCTAAGACATATTCAAGCGCGTGATGTACGTTTGATTAAACAAGTTTTGCAAACGCGAATGAATCTTGAGTTGGCAGTTACCGAGGCGATGCTTGATTTTGCCGAAGAAATTTTACCTGAGCATTCGTGTTTGGTACCGGAAAAGCGTGAGGAATTAACTACAGAAGGTGGCCTGGACGTAATAACGTACCAGAAATCAGTAGAGCACGCTGTGCGACGTTTGGAATCTATGGGTAGTGAAGTATCTTTATTTATTGATCCAGATCGTGAACAGATTAAGGCTGCAGCAGATATCGGTGCTCCTGTTATTGAATTACACACCGGATGTTATGCTGATGCTACGGATGTAGAACAGCAGCAGTATGAATTAGGGCGTATAAAACACGCCGCGGAATATGCTGTAAGTTTAAATTTGATTGTTAATGCAGGCCATGGTCTTAACTATCATAATGTGCAAGCTATAGCCGCCATAAAAGAATTACATGAACTTAACATAGGCCATGCAATTATTGCCCGTGCTTTATTTTGCGGTATGAAAGAGGCAGTAAGACACATGCGTCAACTAATGCAGGAAGCAAGACTTTATGTCAACATCTGACGTGATTGTTATTCGTATTACTGGAGATTCAGGTGATGGGGTGCAACTGGTGGGGGAACAACTCACTATTAGCGCCGCACTTACCGGTCGTGATGTGCGGACCTTACCTGATTTTCCTGCAGAAATTCGGGCTCCAGCAGGTACTGTAGCGGGGGTTTCTGGTTTTCAATTGGCAATGGCGGAACATGCTATTTTCACTGCAGGTGAGTCGCTTGATGTGCTTGTTGCATTAAATCCAGCCGCATTAAAAAATTCCTTGCAACATCTAAATCAAGGCGGTTTGTTGATTATTAACGAAGACAGTTATCAAGAAAAGGATTGGCAAAAAGCGGGAATGGATAAAAGTTTTCTCGATAATTGTGCCGAACATTACCAAATTGTTTCATTTCCTTTAATCACCCAAACTCTTCAAGCCGTATCTTCGCTTGATTTGACGAAACCGCAAGCTACCAAAACCAAAAATTTTTACGTTTTGGGTTTGGTTTTATGGTTGTTTGATTTGACAACTACTGCATGCGAGTCGTTTATTGCTAAAAAATTCAAAGCGAATGCTGTAGTTGCTAAAGCCAATCAATTGGCTTTATTAGCTGGATACAATTATGCAATGACTTTAGAGTTAACTCGCCGAGACTATATGTTAGGTGAAGTTAATCGAGCTGTAGGGGATTATCGACAAATTACAGGTGTTGAAGCAGTAGGCTTAGCACTTGCTACACTGGCTACGTCTACACAAATACCGACCTTGGTTTCCGGATATCCAATTACTCCTTCTTCAGCAATCCTGCATGAGTGTGCACGATTATCTGATTTTGGAGTACAACTTTTGCAAGCAGAAGATGAAATTGCGGCAATTTGTGCTTGTATCGGAGCTGCATATGGCGGGAGATTGGCTTTAACTACAACTTCTGGACCTGGACTGGACCTAAAAAGTGAAAGTTTGGGTTTAGCTGTAGTCGCTGAATTACCTTTAGTCTTGCTCGATGTTCAACGAGCAGGAGCTTCAACGGGTTTACCAACGAAAACGAGTCAAAGTGACTTGCGACAAGCGCTTTATGGACGTCATGGTGAGGCACCTTTACCGGTACTTGCAGCACATTCGGCTGCTGATTGTTTTTATACTGTTTTAGAAGCATTTTATCTAGCCATTAAATATATGACTCCAGTAATTGTTTTATTGGATGCTTATCTCGCAAATGCTGCTGAGCCATGGAAAATCCCTGAGGTCGCCTCTTTAAAATTACCTCAAGTTAAATTTAACCGTTTTCCAAAACCGTTTGCTCGTGATGAGTTTTTAAGTCGTAGTTGGAATAAGCCCGGTACTCCAGGGTATATTCACCAGTTGGGAGGCTTAGAAAAACAAGGTGAAGAGGGGCGAGTAAGTTATGATGCTGAAAATCACCAAAAAATGGTTCATTTACGTCAACAGAAAATCGATGGAGTTGCACAAGAGTATGCTCCTTTAACGATTGAAGGGGATGTTAATGCATCAACCATTTTAATTGGCTGGGGAAGTACTTACGGCAGTTTAAAATCAGCTGTGCAGGAATGTTTGGAACAAGGATTGGCGATTGCTTACGTCCATTTACGTCATCTGAATCCCTTGCCCAATGATTTAGGTGCTATTTTGAAAAAATACGATAGGGTATTGGTCGCCGAATTAAACTCTGGACAATTATGCCAAATTATTCGTGCTACTTATTTAGTTGATGCACGAGTAATCAGTCAATCGAATGGTCAGCCTTTTACGGTGAGTCATCTGGTGAACATTATAAAAGCGGAAGCGAACTATGAACAACAATTATAAACGTGAAGATTTTGCCAATGCAAACGAAGTTCGCTGGTGTCCAGGCTGTGGGGATTATGCAATTCTAATGGCCCTGCAAAAAATGTTGCCTGAGTTGGGATTACCGCCAGAACAGCATGTGTTTATTTCCGGAATAGGTTGTGCAGGCCGATTACCTTATTATATGAATGCTTATGGTTTTCATACCATCCATGGTCGAGCTACTGCGGTGGCAACGGGATTAAAAGCCTTGAGGGATGATTTGTGTGTGTGGGTAATCACTGGAGACGGGGATGCTTTAAGTATTGGAGGCAATCATCTGATCCATATTTTACGTCGTAATGTAAACGTGAATATTTTATTATTCAATAATCAGGTATATGGCCTTACCAAAGGTCAATTTTCACCAACATCACAAAAAGGTCAAGTGACAAAAACCTCCCCCAAAGGAGTAGCTAATGAACCAGTGAACCCGCTTTCTTTAGCGTTAGCGGCGGGGGCTAGTTTTATAGCTCGTGCAGTAGACAAGGACCCGGTTCATTTAGGTTCCATATTAAAGCAAGCTCAGGAACACCAGGGCTGTTCTTTTGTGGAAATTTATCAGGATTGTAATATTTTCAATCATGGTGCTTTTGATGAGTTTGCGCTTAAAAGCAATCGAGCAGAGAACACAGTACTATTAGAAGAAGGGCAACCTTTACTTTATGGTGCGCAAAAAGAGAAAGCATTGCATGTAAAGGGAGAAGAGTTCGCTCGTGTTTCAGCAGAAGAAACGGATATTTATCGACATGATCCAAGTAGTTTTGCTGCTGCGATGCGACTTGCTTCTTTATCTTTTCCGGAGTATCCAGTTCCTTTAGGTGTTTACTACCAGAAAACCCGGGACTTGTTTGCCTTGCCTCAAGAAGTCAAAAAGACTGTAAATGACTTACCCGAACTATTTAGGGCAAAAGCTAGTTGGCAACAAAGTTAATTAGAGTGCTACGATTCTTAACTTAATGATACTAACATTACGTTAAGAATTCCCCTCATCCGCCCTTGTGGGCATCTTCTCCCTTGTAAGGAGAAGGGATTCAACGTATTTGAACTTTGGTGGAGCGCCATGCTTCAAGAGCAGCCAAATACGGCTTTTCGATGATACTGCGTGAATATGTGCCAAAAAAAATCCCGGCAAAAACTAACCGGGATTCAGGTAGAGGAGAACGATAACTAGTCGCGGCCTGAAAATGCACTTAGTATATTAAGCAAGCTTACGAACAAGTTATAAATTGATACAAAAAGACCTACTGTAGCTGAAATATAATTCGTTTCGCCCTCATGAATAATTGCACTCGTTTGCATCAGAATTAATCCTGAAGAAATAAGTATAAAAATGGCTGAAATGGCTAATTGTAGCGCCGGCATATGAATGAAAATTCCTGCAATCATTGCCAGTAAAGCAACCATTACACCAACAAAAAGAAATCCGCCTAGGAAGCTAAAGTCTTTTTTAGTGGTTAATGCATAAGCGGATAGTGCAAAGAAAATGATTCCAGTACCACCTAAGGCAGTTGCAATTATTTGCGGGCCATTAGAAAAGTGGCTGATATAAAAGTTAAGCACAGGACCTAAGGTATAACCCAGGAATCCAGTGAAGGCAAAAACACTGACCAGTCCCCAAACGCTATTTCGTAATGCTTGAGTCAAAAACATTAAACCATAAACGCCAACTATCATCAGAAGAGGATTCATTGGGCGCGCGCCGCTCGTAAGAGATAAAAGGGCCATACATGCACTGAATAAAAATGTAAGACCGAGTAATAAATAGGTATTACGCAGTACCTTATTGCTTGAGAGTGCAGACTCACTACTTCGCGTAAGAATAGTGACATTATTTCGGTTCATTGTTTAGAGCTCCTCTATGTTTATATTTAGTCTAGCATATCTATGGGACAGTTTCCCATATTTCAAGTTTAAAACGAATTATTTTTGTTTTGAGGTTCTACAGTACTATAGTAGTATTATAAATAAATTTTGATAGAACAAGTAGGGCTGGTTAGTGCAGTATGAATTATTGTAACTTGGGCTCAGTCAGAAGAACCTGAGTTAATCGATTCATATCAAAAGCCCCAGCTCAGCTGGCGCTCCACAAACCAAGATTACGCGAAAAATCTCGACATTTTTGATGTCATAAATTTTAGGATTTATTATGGCACGAGCAGCATTAGTACAAATGGTTTCCTCAGCAGGAGTTGCTGATAACTTACAACAAGTAGAACAATTAATGACCCAAGCTCGTGAAGAGCAAGCCGAACTTGTACTCCTGCCTGAGAATTTTGCGTTCATGGGGATTCATGAAACAGATAAATTGCAGATTGGCGAAGGGTATGGCGCTGGTCCTATACAACAAAAAATCAGTCAATTGTCAAAAAAATTAGGCTTATGGGTAATCGCGGGGACTATTCCTCTTAAAAGTTCAGGATCTAAAGTACGTGCCAGTTGCCTGGTATATGATGATCAAGGGAAGTGTGTAGCGCGTTATGATAAGATTCATTTGTTTGATGTAAACGTCTCATCAAATGAAACATATCAGGAGTCAATGTCCATTGAACGCGGACATGAGCTGGCTCTTGTGGAAACTCCAGTGGGAAAAATAGGACTAACGGTTTGTTATGATCTACGTTTTCCAGAGCTTTATCAACAGCTGATGTTGCAAGGGGCGCAGGTGTTTACGGTTCCTTCTGCCTTTACGGCTATAACTGGCCTTGCGCACTGGGAGGTATTATTGCGAGCCAGAGCCATTGAAAATTTATGTTATGTTTTGGCAGCAAATCAAGGGGGGCGACATGAAAATGGACGAACCACTTTTGGTCATAGCATGATTGTTGATCCTTGGGGAAAAATACTCACTCAAAAAGAAACGGGTGCTGGAGTGGTGACAGCAGATATTAATTTACAAAACCAAAGGGAAATACGCCGAAAATTCCCCTGTATAGACCATCATGTATTAAACTTATAAGAGAAATACTATTTTTGTTCGCAAAAACCAATAGACACTATTTTATTTATTAAAGGTAATTAAATGACAGAAGCTCTTACTACAGCAAAAAAGATTTTACTAGCTCCTGCAGCACTGGATGAAACGGGTATAGAAAAATTATTTAAAACAATGATGCATCATCATATTGACGACGCTGATCTCTATTTTCAAAGTTGCAGTTATGAATCCTGGTATTTGGAAGATTCGGTGGTGAAAAGCGGGAGCTACTCCTTAGATCGAGGGGTAGGAATTCGCGCCGTTAGTGGTGATAAAACAGGATTTGCTTATTGTGATGATATTTTATTACCTTCAATGTTGCGAGCTGCCGATGCCGCTCGTTCTATTGCACTGACTGGTTCCAAACCAATTCAATCGATTCATGTAAAAGGGGCAGCTGTAAGTCGCTACCAAGGCTTAAATCCAATTGAAGGTATGAGTAAACAAGAGAAAATTGCTTTATTGGAGGCGATTGATAAAGAAGCCCGTAGTATTGATCCCCGTGTAATTCAGGTAAATGCTTCATTAAGTGGCTGCTATGAAGTTGTGATGGTCGCTGGAATGAATGGACAAATGATTGCTGATGTTAGACCACTAGTGAGCATTAATGTAAGCGTTATTGTAGAAGACAAAAATGGAAGAAGGGAATCAGCGCGCTCTGGTGGCGGTGGACGAGTACCTTATTCCTATTTTTACGAAAAAGAAAATGCCTTAAGTTACGCTCGAGAGGCAGTACGCGAGGCCTTGATTAATCTGGAAGCAAAACCTGCACCAGCAGGAACAATGCCTGTGGTTTTGGGCCCAGGATGGCCGGGAGTTTTATTGCATGAAGCAGTAGGACATGGTTTGGAAGGAGATTTTAATCGCAAAGGATTATCTGCCTTTTCGGGACGTATTGGCCAACAAGTAGCTGCTCCAGGTGTTACTGTGGTTGATGATGGGACTTTGAAGGACAGAAGGGGCTCTCTAACTATTGATGATGAGGGCACGCCATCACAATGCACTACATTGATTGATAATGGTGTTTTGGTGAATTACATGCAAGATAAGTTAAATGCCAAATTGATGGGTATGAACTCTACAGGTAATTGCCGTCGTGAATCTTATGCGCATGTACCTATGCCCAGGATGACGAATACCTATATGTTGGCAGGACAACATGATCCCGAAGAAATTATTCGCTCTGTACAACGTGGTTTATACGCGGTTAATTTTGGTGGTGGACAAGTTGATATTACCTCAGGTCAATTTGTATTTTCTGCTAGCGAAGCTTATCTTATTGAGAATGGCAAAATTACTGCGCCAGTCAAAGGAGCCACACTCATCGGCAATGGTCCGGATGTGATGAAGAAAATCAGTATGATTGGAAATGATTTGGGCTTGGATCGAGGAATAGGTGTTTGTGGTAAAGAAGGACAATCCGTTCCAGTTGGAGTGGGGCAACCTACTTTGAAAATCGATGCATTGACAGTCGGTGGAACAAGTTAAATAGGTCGTCAGTAGAATACCTGGGTGAAGCGAAGCGGAACCCGGGTTTTTTGAGCACAATGATACCTGGGTTCGGCTATCCCTTCACCCAGGATTTATCTGACTAAAAACTTAACCTCTCAAACCAGCAGGAATTCGAACACTGATGGAGTTATTGGTTTGTGATTGTACTGTGCCTCCCATACCATTCGTGACAGTGTATGCTGTGGTAAATCTGGGATCTGCGGGATTATTGCTTTGATAACTACAAATAATGTTTCCAGATGCACTATTATAAGTCACTGAATCATTAAAATAGTTAATTAAATTAGCGGGAACATCTTGAACAGAGCCGGTAGAACGAAAGTATACTTGTAGTGTTTGAGATAATACGTATTCTACACCGTAGCCACCAATATAGTTTCCAAAATGGGTTACAGCGTTTGGTCCTTGAGTAGCAGGACAATAGACATTTATGTCATATGCAGTAGGATCTGCCATTGCAATTCCAGGAATGAAACTAGAAAGTAATAATAATGAGCTTAAAGAAAAATTCTTAATCATAATAGTTCCTTCTATATATTAATTAAAAAACAATGACTTATTTTTAGATTGGCGACTAAGATTGTTAATTAATTAAGTTAGGGTTGTCAATGAAAAAGATCTAAGGGTTTACTTCATCCTCTTCTAAAAACCGGAAAAGCGATTGCTTGCGGTTATTCAACAGGGTCTCAAAAGATCATCCATGCCTTGCTCGGAAGTCCTCTCTAGACTTTGTTCTCTCCAGTTAATTTATTAAGCAAGGAGGTGATTTCAAAAATTCGCTCTTCTGAAGAAGTGCTATCTAGGTTAAAACGTAAGCGCTGCGGTCCTTCCATTTGATATCTTTTGGCATGGACTTGAATTAAATGAATCAAAGTGCCTGGATCAATAGAAGGTTTTTCATTAAAGTCCAGCTTCCCTTGCTGGGCTCCAGCACTGATTTTTTGAATACCCATTTGTTCCGCTTTTAATTTTAATTCGGTAATCAATAATAAATGTTTAACTTGTGGTGGTAATAAACCAAATCGGTCAATCAACTCAATTTGTAAATCATGCAATTGTTCTTTACTTTTTGCATTTGCAATTCGTTTATACATAATGAGTCGGTTATGAATATCGGGAATGTATTCCTCAGGGATAATGGCGCTAATTCGTAAATCTATCTCAGGCCCTTGGTGCATTGGTGCAGATAACTCTGGCGTTTTTCCTTCTTTTAAATCATGGACTGCTTTATCAAGCAGCTCCATAAATAAATTAAATCCAATGGCCTGCATGTTTCCGCTTTGTTCCTCTCCTAAAAGCTCACCTGCTCCGCGAATTTCCATATCATGAGTTGCCAATGTGAATCCTGCACCCAGATCCTCCAATGAGACAATCGCTTCTAAACGTTTGACTGCATCGGCAGTTAAGACTTTTTCATGGGGGGTAAGCAAGTAGGCATAAGCCTGATGATGAGAGCGGCCAACGCGTCCACGTAACTGATGTAATTGGGCTAAACCAAATTTATCAGCTCGATCTATAATAATTGTATTGGCGGTAGGAATATCAATACCCGTTTCAATGATGGTGGTGCAGACTAATACATTAAAACGATGGTGATAAAATTCAGACATTACCCGTTCTAACTCGCGTTCACGCATTTGTCCATGAGCACTGCGGATTTTTGCTTCTGGGACTAGGGTTTGTAAATCCTGGCATACTCGCTCAATTGTTTCTACATTATTATGCAAGAAGAATACCTGACCACCTCTAAGAATTTCTCTTAAAATGGCTTCACGGATGGTTGGGTCTTTTTTCTCCTGCCAAAAGGTTTTAATTGCCAGACGTTTGGCAGGGGGTGTTGTCATCAGAGAAATATCTCGGATTCCAGCCATAGCCATATTCAGTGTTCTTGGAATTGGGGTAGCAGTCATGGATAAAATATCAACATGAGTTCGCAGCGCTTTAATGTGCTCTTTTTGTTTGACACCAAAACGATGCTCTTCATCAATAATGAGAAGGCCTAAATTTTTAAAAGCAATATTACTTTGAAATAATTTATGGGTGCCTATGACGATATCCACTGTGCCGGATTTCAAAGAAGCAAGAACTGTCTCTGTTTCTTTATTTGAACGGAAGCGTGAAAGTAATTCGATATTGATGGGAAAATCAGCAAATCGGTCTCGAAAGGATTCAAAATGTTGTCCCGCCAAGAGAGTAGTAGGCGCAAGAATGCAAACTTGTTTATTACTTTGTACTGCAACAAAAGCAGCTCGCATTGCAACTTCGGTTTTGCCAAAACCTACATCCCCACAAATCAAACGATCCATGGGCCTTGGAGATTCCATGTCTCTTATGATTTGCTCAATTGCCTGTAATTGATCGGGAGTCTCGGTAAAAGGGAACGCACTGGCAAATTTAACATATTCACTATGATCTATTTGATATTGGTATCCTGGTTGCGCTTCTCTTTTGGCGTAGAGGTCCAGTAATTCGATCGCGACATCATGAATTTTTTCAACGGCCTTTTTCTTCTCCTTTTGCCATTGATCCGACCCTAGTTTATGCAAAGGGGCATGTTCACTATCCATCCCCGTGTAACGGCTTATAAGGTGGAGGGAGGTTACCGGGACATAAATTTTATCTTCACCCGCATAGGTAAGAACTAAAAACTCACTGGCAAACCCGTTGGATTCGATATGTTGTAGGCCTTGGTACCGTCCGACCCCGAACTGCAAATGGACTACCGGAGCGCCAACACGGAGTTCGTCCATATCACGGATAATTAAATCGGGATCAATTGTTTTTTGCGTACCACGTCTTTGTGGTGTGCTTTGCTCTCCAAATAATTGAGACTCAACAATGATTACGATCTGGCTTTGTTTTAATTCACATCCATAAATAAGATCCCCTGTGCTGATGTTGACTGGGGCCGTATCATTAATAAAATCCTGCCATGAAGATTGTACTTTAGCGGAAATGCCACTTGGTTTTAGCAAATCAAGTAAGACCTCACGTCGTCCAGCACTTTCGACCACAATTAAATAGCGACGCGTCGAATCAGCACAATATTCGCGAAGTTGACTTAAAGGTTCTTGGGTTTTCCTGTCTATAGGTAATTGAGGACCGGGTACGATATCAAAATTAACCACAGCCCCTTTCTTATCTGATGGATTTTGGAACAAACGAAGTTGTTCATAGGTATTGGCTTTGGTTAATAATTCAATTGGATTAATGAAACACGCTTGAGGCGATAAAATAGGCCTACTGATATCATATCGTCTTTGTTCAAAGCGCTCATTCAATTCTTGCCAGAATTGTTCTGCATTATTTTGAATGTTTTCGATTAAACAAACTTTCGCATGTTCCGGTAGATAATCAAAAAAAGTAACGGTTTTTTCAAAAAATAAGGGTAAATAGTATTCGATCCCCGAAGGAAACTGACCTTCACTGATTGCTTCATAAATAGGGCACTGGCTGGGATTTCCTGGAAATAACTCTCTAAAAGCTCGTCGAAAGAGCAATTGACTTTGTTCATTTAAAGGAAATTCTCGGGCAGGTAACACATTGATTTCTTTAATTTTTTCTATAGTGCGCTGGGTTTCAGTATCAAATTCCCTTAAACTTTCAATTTCATCATCAAAAAGTTCAATGCGAAATGGTAAACCCGAACCCATGGGATAAACATCAATAATTGAACCGCGTAGGGCAAACTCTCCATGTTCAAGTACTTTATTAACGCAATGATAACCGGATTGTTGTAATTGGTTACGAAAAGCACCCAAATCCAGTTTTTGGCCTTCTTTAAGCATCAGAGCATATTGATTTAAAAATTCCGGTGGGCAAAGCCTATGCATTAATGTGCTTGCCGATGTGATGACAATTGCATCGGTTACTTGTTGAATACGACTTAAGGTATATAAGCGTTCAGAAATAATGTCCTGATGTGGAGAAAACTGATCGTAAGGAAGTGTTTCCCAATCAGGAAAAAACAATAACTCTTGAGGTGTAGTGGTGTTGAGGAAGAAGTTTAATTCTGCCTGTAACTGATTTGCACTGAGATTGTCTTGGGCAATCAATAACTTAATTCCAGGAGTTTGTTGACAATACTCAGCCAGTGCAAGTGCTAAGCTACTTCCATGGAGTTGTCCCCATATTTGTTTGGCCTGTGTTGGTTTATAGAGTAAGGTTTTGATGGACATAGCTTAGGCAATCGGATTTAAAAGTTTTCGATTATACCTTATGTATTGTCTTGGTTCATCTTAAAATGGCAGATTATTTCTGATTAAATAATCAATTCTAATATTAAAAACAATTCGAGGAGCTAGGGTATTCAGCAAGTATACGTTCTGAACTCGTCAATTTAATCTTTTTATTTAAGAGGTATTTTTAAAACGTTCAATTCGCTCCTTTTCTTTCTCATCACTACTGTCCGCAATCCTTTCGCGAGTTGCTTGAATTTGAGCTTTCATGTCCGCAAATTTACTGTCTAGACGTCCTGTAGTTCCATTTAATTCCTCAATTTTTTGCTCAAGCTCTTTTGAGTATCTTGTTATGATTGAATCGAGGCACTCAAGAGATGCTTTAATGTCTGTTATCGATGAGGAGCCGTTCATTTTATCCAGTGCGTAAACAAGTTCATCATGGAACGCTTGCGCAATCGCAGACTTGGCTTGAGTTAACTCATTTTTGAATACATCTCTAAACAATTTTGTTTTGGTACTGTTAAGATATTCATCAAGAGAATTTAAATTACTTATCATAAGTGCTTTAACTTGATGCACAATATCGATTGCGGGAACTTCATGCCATGGATGATCATCTCCCTCTAAAAGAACTGTTCTAGATAAAAGTCCAGATGCTTTGCCTGGTTTCCTTCGTAAATATACTTTTGTTTCTGAAATATCTACGCCACGATCGCTTAAATATTCTAAAAAACGTGCCACAGAATACAATGAAGGCTTATAATGTCCACTATAAGTATTAATACTAATTAATTTACCATTTTGTATTTCCATCTCTCCTGCGGCTAATACAGGAGCACCTGCATTCATTGATGAATGTGCAAGTTTTCTACGTTGTTTATCCTCTTGTACACCTAAATGCTCAAAAGCAGAAAGCTCACCATTCGCATTTAAAGTAAATGCGACAAATCCAGGTTTGTTGTGGGCAATTAATTCGGAGGAATCAAAAACCCGGCCTTTTTTATGAAGTAAGCCATTATGGATTTCAATCCGATACTCTGCTCTTTGCTCTGGTGTTAAATAGGTAGTACCCCAGGAGCTATCAATTTTTTTAGAGCCTTGGTTAACATCGAGGAGTTCTCCCGCATCAAAGGCTTTTTGAATATCTGCTTGTGCAGAAACTTTAGAAATAGGCGTAGCCTTTAAGACTCTATCACTTTCAAAGTGATATATTCCTTTGGATAGCATGGGGATATAATTTGGATTGTTTTGTTTTTTACTTTCCCTTTCATCCATTAAATTTTTTAGAAGCTGGTTAAGTCCATTTTTGTCAGTGGAAAAATTTTTGATATCAAAAACATAAATCATAAAATCTAGAGCTTTAAGTCGAGCATTTTTTGATAAAAATTGATTATTATAATCAGCCCAAGCCTGATCGAGTCGTGTTGCGAGTGTTCCACCTCTACTTGAAAAATATTTCTTAGTCATTTAGAGCTCTAAAGGCAACCCATATAATGAATTATAGTTCGAATTGCTACAGTTCAGAGCCCACTACAAATTAGTCGTTTCCAGGCCAATCATTAATTTTAATATCGAAATGATTTAATAATGCGATGACCTCCGGGAAGGAAAAGCGTGCCAGTTTGATTATATTTTCATTTGGATCAATGGTGTAATTGATAGCATTTGTAAAATCGGCAGAATATAAATTTGTATGGAGAAATAGGCTATTCAATAGGTCCGATTCCACAAAGCTTGCATGACTTAAATTTGCTTCTCTGAAATCAATATCATGCGCTTTACATTCTTCGACAATCAAATTAGAAAGTTCTAATCCATAAAAACTAGAATGGCTTAAGTTGCAACTATAAAAATAGAGAGGGCTTGTAAGTTTGACTAAGGGCCAGCTCAATTCGGTCCAGTTTACTCCTATGATTTTTGAATTTTTAAATGAAACTTCTGAAAACTTACAATTTGGAAATTTTGCCAACGCCAGATCGCAGGATTCAAAATCACACTCAGTGAATTTTATATTACTGAAAATAACGTCAATAAATTTGCATTGCTTGAACTGGCAGTTTTCGAAATTAAGCTGTTCAATTCGTGTTTTTTCAATAATTAATTGGGTGAATGTTTGATTAAAATAATTTTTTTCAGTAAATGGAGACGACATATATTTTCTCTATATTTAAATTAAAGATATAGGGGATACGAAGCATTCACGACCACGTCATCCTGAGGAATTGTCGACGAAGGATCTCCTGATGGTCATCATAACTCATCTTCTGGAGGTCTCCTCACTGTGTCTTCCAATTCACCTTAAGTTTTCCTGGACTTATAACACTCCCCATGTCCCGTGACTTGTCCTCGGGATCCAGGGAGTGAGGCACTAAGTTTGCTTTTTCCTGGATGCTGTGAACAAGTCGTAGCAGGTAGGGTTTCCTGGCTTCAATGGAAACTTAAGGTGAATTGGAAGCACTACGTTCGGGATGACGAATAGGGTACACACTTTATGTTTCATTTGCTGTTGTATCGGTTTCCATGAGTTCCAGCTCATCTAATTCGATATCGACGGACTCAATTTTTTGGAAACGCGATGTAATTTTTTTAGCAGAAGTATTTACTTCACTAACGTCTTGATGCGCCAAATTAATATGCTTGGAGAGCTTATCCATTCTTTTTTCAAAGCGTTGGAAATCATCAGCTAAAGCCTGTAAGTGTTTTTGAATAATGTGAACTTGTTTGCGAGTCGCATCATCTTTAAGTACCGCTTTAGCAGTAGTAAGTACCGCCATCAATGTGCTTGGGGAGACAAGCCATACTTTTAATCTTTGAGAAAGTGAAATTAAATCTGGATAATTGGCATGAATTTCTGCAAAAATGGATTCTGCAGGAATGAACATCATCGCCCCATCAGTAGTTTCATTGGGAATGATGTATTTTTCTGCGATGTCTTTAATATGTTTTTGAATATCCTGACGAAATTGCTGTTGTAACGATTTCTTCTCGACTGAACCTGCATCTGTACTAATCAATCGCTGATAGGTTTCCAAAGGAAATTTAGCATCAATCACCACATTACCGGTGGGCTCTGGCAAAAATAAAATGCAATCGGCACGTTTTTGATTGCTTAAGGTATATTGCATTGCAAAATGATTGGGAGGAATCATATTACTAATTAGCGTTGCCAGTTGTACCTCACCAAAAGCTCCCCGCGCCTTTTTATCAACTAATACATCTTGCAAGCTGACCACATGACTCGATAATTCAGTGATTTTCTTCTGCGCCTCATCAATGATGGTTAATCGTTTTACTACATCGATAAAAGTAGAAGAGGTTTTTTCAAAGCCTTCCGTTAGTTTATGATTGACTTGTTGCGTTAAACTATGGAGATGATTGCGAATTTCTTCAGTAAGCAACTGCAAATGCGAGGTGAGGGAGCTGGCATGTTGCTTGAAACTATGGCTTATTTGTTCCCGAACGTCGGTCATTTGCTTTTGGACTGTATCATGGATAAGTTGTTGCGTTAATAATTGTCCTTGGGCAATTTTCGCACTTACATCCAAGTGCACTTGGTGTAGTTGCATGGTAAAGGCCTCAATAGTTTTTTCATTAAACTGTCTACTCAGTTTTTTTTGTTGGCTTTGGCTTATCAAAAGCCAAATTAAGAGTAAAAATTGCAGGGCTAAAGCACATGCCACGCCCTCAAGTAAGGTTATTGAAGATAAAAATTGCATTAATTAGTCCAAAAGTTGGCTGAGTTTAATCGGCTGATCGTATTGATAAACTGGTTTTAGTTGCCCGTAATCAGTCAGGTGCAAATAACCAACAGAGAGCTGATCCTCTGCTAAATGTGCAAAATTGTCAAAGCTAAATTTAATTATTTGTTTTCCTGGTTCGAGCCACTGGGCACTCTGCGTTGTTTCAATCGGAATATTCGTTCCCTTTGAGTTTTTCTTGTATAAAACGCTTTGTAATGCGTATCGACTTGCTGTAGCCACTTCTACCTTAGCAGCTAAAGTTAAAGGATTTGAGGAAATCTTTTGGATGCTAACAAGACTGGCAGAAGGGATTGCATAGGAAAATGCAGCGCGTCCTGTGCGATGAATCGGGCCATTGTCATGAAGTTCGCATAATACATCTACATCGATATACCAATTCACTCCATGAACATTTTCATCTGACGTTAAAAGGGCACTGGCTTGGAATTGGTTGCGCTTTACCTCTTTTATTTTAAGAGGAATTGTTTGGTTGTTAGGACCTATTAATGTCGCATTGATATCATCTGCAGGATAGGACGTTATATTATCTTTTAAAGTAATGAGCGCGTTAAATTGAGCTCCATATTGATATTGCAATGCAGATGGTTCAATTTGTAAATAAATTAAAGAATATTTTTCAAAAACATGAATAAGATAAGTATCTGCTTCATTTGCAGCGTTTGTTGATTTACTTTTGATTACATACTTACCAATTCCTAACTCGGGTTTGATTTGCATCATGGCCTGATGTGACCCGATTTTAAGTGATTCATCTATGGCTTCATCCTGACTATATAGAGAAGAGGCATCTTTTAAACTCATGAATGTACCAGAGGCACTTTTTAGCTCCAATTCAGGCATGGATTTATCTTTTTGCAAAGGAATAATGCGTAGTACTGCTTCTGGTGCTTGAATCGGTAAAATAACCCCTTTTTGCAATTGGGCAGCAGTTACTCGTTGTTCATAACTATAACTTTTTTGAATGTTGCTTTCTGCTTTAGTTAAAGAAGTGACTCCCATGCTCCAGTTATCCTGCAAGTGCTCATGTGATAAAGTATCGCAAACATCACATTCATAAGATTTCACCGGAGTTTGTGGCAAGGTGAATGCGTTGACTTGTGCGCAACAAAATAAAGACAAGAAGGTGAGAGTAGTTCTCATTTTACAGCTCCTTTAGAATGTAATACTGAAATCAGTATTTTATCCAGTCCAAAACATGAATGACGACTTTGGTTATGACTAAGTGTCGTCTGATCTTCCGTTTGTTGTTTATCGTAAAACCAAACTGATCCTGCCGCAATTTGGGAACTACAATTTAAAAAACCATCCGCACATGAATCCAAATAAATTTTAGCAAGTTTTAAACCGCTATTGAGTAAATAACCATTACAGTAACTGGCTGAAGAGAAAGGGGAGGAGATAACATTAGTTCCTATCACTGAATCAAAAGGTAAGGGTAAGGATGGGCGATTTTTAGTACCAAATAAGAGTTCTTCGTTGTAGATATGCATGTCACCTACCCGTTGTTGTCTCACTGCATCTCCTGTATATCCCAATAACCAACTCAAGCTTGCTTCAAAAATACCTCCATTCAAGAGCATATCGGCAAGCGGTGTACCTCCACTTGAAGGAGCTAAAGCGACAATTTGTTTGATTTTTCTTTTTAATAGCATGTAGCGTTTGTCGTAGGTTGGGTTAGAAAGAATCCAACGCATTACATTTCCGCCATTGGAATGGGTGTAGAGAATTAGAGAGTCAATTTTTTTATGATTTATAAAATCTAATAACTGATTTGCAGTACACCCTGCAACAGCTTCATCCCACATGTATTTGCTGTAATCACAATGAACTACATAGTAGTTTCCAGGATTAGGAAGTGCTTGAGCAATATCTTGAATAAAATCGGTTTTCCAATAATCACCCTCGGCATCTTCTCGGTGGTCATTTGTTCCATGGACAAAAGCAATACCCAAATTGCCATATTCGTGAGATTGGGGAAGAGCATAAGTTAATGTAGCGGATACAAGTAAAAATACTGCGGCTAAAATACGTTTAAAATCCATTTTTATCACGCCTCGGTTTCTGTTGAGTCGATATGTATCTATAGCATATTTTTTAATGATAAACTAATGTTTTAAGATGATTGCTTACCCCTCTATAAGGTTATAAATTAATGCATAGCTGAGTGAGGTACAGACTGTTAGAAGATTAGAATTATGGATGGAAATGAATGAGTATTGATGAGATAAAGGAACAAATTTCTGAGTTGCAGAATAAAATTAGGAAGTATGATTATCACTACTATGTACTCGATGAACCATTGGTTCCTGATGCCGAATACGATAGATGTTTTCGTGCATTACATGATTTAGAAGCCAAGTATCCTGAATTATTGACGGCCGACTCACCCACTCAACGCGTTGGGGGTACTCCTGCCGATGCATTCATGCCTGTTACTCATCGACAACCTATGTTGTCCTTATCGAATGTATTTACTGAAGAAGAGTTGCAAGCCTTTATTAAACGAGTTACCGACAAACTGGATGAGCCACTCCAGCAATTGGTTTTTACGTGTGAACCTAAATTAGATGGCCTTGCTGTCAACCTTACCTACGAAAATGGAACATTAGTTTCTGCCGCAACACGCGGGGATGGAACTACAGGCGAAAACATTACTGCTAATATTAAAACAATCGCTGCGGTTCCTTTGATTTTAAGGGTATCAAAACCACCTCGTTTTATCGAAATCCGTGGTGAAGTGTACATGCCGAAAGCAGGATTTGAAGAGTACAATGAAAAAGCTAAAGAAGCAGGAGAAAAAGTTTTTGCTAATCCTCGTAATGCTGCTGCCGGGAGTTTACGACAATTGAATCCTGCCGTGACAGCAAGTAGGCCTTTAGCTATTTACTGCTATGGAATTGGGGCTTGCGAAGGGTACAGTTTACCAAACACGCATTGGGAGCAATTGCAACTACTCAAAGAGTTTGGTTTTAGGGTTTCTTTGGATACAAAAAGAGAGATTGGTATTAAGGGTTGTTTGGATTATTACCATGGTATATTAGCCAAGCGTGCTCAACTTCCCTTCGAGATTGATGGGGTTGTTTATAAGGTTGATAGCATACCTTTACAACAACAACTTGGTTTTATTTCAAGGGCACCTCGATTTGCTTGCGCCCATAAATTTCCTGCGACAGAAGAGATGACCGAACTTTTAGCTGTTGATTTTCAAGTAGGGAGAACTGGCGCTTTAACCCCAGTGGCGCGTTTGGCACCCGTCAATGTTGCAGGGGTTACTGTAAGTAATGCGACATTACATAATATGGATGAAATTATTAGAAAAGATATTCGTATCGGTGATATTGTCATTATTCGTCGTGCTGGAGATGTTATTCCAGAAGTCGTTTCTGTTGTTCTAGAACGACGCCCTGCACATACCAAGGAAATTCAGTTACCTACAACATGTCCTGTTTGTGGTTCTGAAGTGGTTCGCGAGGAGGGGGAAGCGGTTGCTCGTTGCGTTGGCGGGCTATTTTGTAAGGCTCAATTAAAAAGAATGATGTGGCATTTTGCTTCTCGTAAGGCCATGTATATAGAGGGATTGGGGGCTGTGCTTATTGAGCAGTTGGTCGATGAGGGGATTGTCCGTCATTTACCTGATCTGTACACGCTTGATGCTTCTATTTTGGCAAATCTTCCACGTATGGGAGAGAAGTCAGCAACAAATTTATTAGATGCTTTGGAACAAAGTAAAAATACAACGCTTAGTCGATTCCTTTATGCTCTTGGAATTCGTGAAATTGGCGAGTCGAGTGCACGGATGTTGGCAGAGCACTTTGGAGATATTGATGCGATTTCTAAAGCAACAGAAGAAGAGTTGATGAGTTTGCAGGATATGGGGCCTGTAGGTGCTTTTAATGTGGTCCATTTCTTCGCCCAAGATCATAACCGTAAAGTTATTGAGCATTTATTAGCACTTGGAGTTCATTGGCCAAAGATTGAAAAAAAGAAAGTCAATAAAGAACATCTTTTATTTGGAAAAACAGTAGTCTTAACCGGGACTTTGAGTACTATGGGACGTGAAGAAGCGAAAACAAAATTGTTAACTCTAGGGGCTAAGGTAAGTGGCAGTGTCTCAGCGAAAACGGATTATGTGATTGCTGGAAGTGAAGCAGGATCCAAATTGGATAAAGCAAATGATTTGGGGGTTGCTGTTTTGGATGAAGGACAATTTTTGGAAATGTTAGCGAGTTAGAGGCTTTAAATAAGGATATTTTTTTGAATCGTATACAGCGCATAGTTCTGATTGCTCTGCTTTTAAATAGCGCTAGCTTCGCTTATGCTTTGCCATGGGTTTTAAATAATCCATATCCTCAGGAGCAATCAAAAGAAAATATTTATTATTCATCATTTTCTGAACAGCCTAAAACTCTGGATCCAGCGCTTTCTTATTCAACCAATGAGTCTATTTTTATTGCCCAAATATATGAACCGTTGTTGCAGTATGATTATTTACAAAGGCCATACCAATTAACTCCATTAATAGCTACTCAAATGCCCGAGTTACGGTACTTGGATGAGCAAGGTAACCCACTACCTGAAAACAGTCAGCAAACTCCTGCTTTTAGTGTTTATACCATCCACATTAAAAAAGGAATTTATTACCAGCCTCATCCGGCGTTTGCTAAGGATGATACAGGTGCATACCGTTATCATCATATAACACCGGAATATTTAGATGATGAAGGGATTAATCAATTATCTGATTTTAAGAATACTGGCACACGAGAATTGATTGTTGATGATTATATTTATCAAATAAAACGTTTGGCAAATCCTCAATTAAGCTCCCCGATTTTTGGTTTGATGAATGACTATATTGTGGGTTTTGCGGAATATGGGCAGACGCTCCCTAAAAATAATAAATACATTGATCTGCGTAATTACCCTTTAAAAGGTCTTAAAAAAATAGACGACTACTCATTTGAGATCATCTTAAAGGGGGAATACACTCAATTTCTATTTTGGTTGGCTATGAGTTTCTTTTCACCCGTTCCATGGGAAGCTGACTTTTTTTATTCTCAACCAGGAATGTTGGACAATAACATCACTTTGAGTTGGTTCCCTGTAGGAACAGGACCGTTTATGTTAGTTAAAAACAATCCCAATCGGAGTATGGTCTTACAAAAGAATCCAAATTTCCGTGAAGAGTATTATCCCAGTATTGGTTCGGATGAAGATAGAAAATTGGGATATTTAGATAATGCAGGCAAACGTTTACCATTTATTGAAAAAGCAGTTTTTACATTAGAAAAAGAGTCCATTCCGCGATGGAATAAATTTTTACAAGGTTACTATGATAACTCTGTAGTAGGTGCGGATAGTTTTGACCAAGCCATTCATACAAACCGACATGGAAAAGCAGAGCTAACACCCGAGATGCGAAAAAAACACATGTATCTCACCGAAGAATTACAAGCCACTACCTACTATATGGGCTTCAATATGCTTGATAAAGTAGTAGGTGGTTCCAGTGAACGTGCGCGCAAGTTAAGGAGAGCTATTTCCATCGCGGTAAACTATGATGAAAATATAGCCATTTTTCATAATGGTCGAGGTATTCCTGCTCAAGGGCCTATTCCACCCGGAATTTTTGGTTATAAAAAGGGTAAAGATGGTATTAATCCCTATGTTTATCAATGGAACGATGGTGACATAGAACGACGTCCTATAAGCGATGCCAAAAAACTGATGATAGAGGCAGGGTATCCAGATGGAGTTGATCCCGCTACTGGAAGTCATTTAATTTTACATTATGATGTGACCACAACGGGAGCCCCTCAGGACAAGTCATTATTTGATTGGATGCGTAAACAATTTGCCCAGATAGGTATTGATTTGAATGTACGTGCAACCCTATATAATCGTTTTCAGGAAAAAATGCGCACCGGAGATACACAAATCTTTAGTTGGGGGTGGGTAGCAGATTACCCGGATCCTGAAAACTTTCTGTTTCAATTGTATGGTGCCAATGGCAAGGTGAAGTTTAGTGGTGAAAATGCTGCAAACTATCAAAATCCTGAATTTGATCGTCTCTTTAATTTAATGAAAAACAGAAAAAATGATGAACAAAGACAGCAGATCATTGACGAGATGCTCCAAATTGTTCGAAGTGATGCGCCTTGGATTTGGGGGATACATCCTGAAGAGTTTGTTTTATCCCAGAATTGGGTTGCACGCGTTAAACCCAATACGATGTCTTTTGCAACATTAAAATATATTGCCATCAATGTACCTGAACGCAATAAATTGAGACTAATCTGGAACCAGCCTATTTTTTGGCCGTTGGGTATCTTATTTGGGCTTATTCTAATCCTAGTTCTTCCTTTGGTTATTGCCTATTACAAGAAAGAAAGAAAACCAGCAGAACGGAAATCTCTATCATGATCAAATATTTATTTCGGCGAGTGACTTACTCGATCCCTATTCTTTTTGGAATTAATCTCATTACGTTCATTTTATTTTTCATGGTGAATACACCTGATGATATTGCGCGGATGCATTTGGGGCAGAAGCATGTGGAGCAGCAAGTGATCGAGGATTGGAAAGCAGCACATGGTTACAATTTACCCTTATTCTACAACGAACAAAAAACAGGAATACAAAAAATACAAGCAACATTGTTCTTTCAAAAATCCATGAAACTGTTTACTTTTGATTTTGGGGTCTCTGATTCTGGACGTGATATTAGTGAGGATATTACTTATAGAATGTGGCCGAGTCTTTCAATCGCCGTTCCTGTTTTATTATTGGATATTGTTGCTAATATTATTGTAGCAATGGCTATGGCCTTTTTTAGGGGGACGTATCTTGATTTAACTGGCGTGGTGCTGTGTATTATTTTAATGTCCATATCCAGCTTGTTTTATATTATTGGTGGCCAATATCTTTTTGGTAAATTATTACGTCTCGTACCCATTTCAGGCTATGACGGGGGTTTTGAAGCGTTGAAGTTTGTTATTTTGCCAGTTACGGTCGCAGTACTTAGTGGCTTGGGGGCTGGTGGTCGTTGGTATCGTACTTTGTTTTTAGAGGAAATGCATAAAGACTATGTTAAAACGGCCAGAGCTAAGGGGTTATCTGAGCAAAAAGTAATGTTCAAACATGTATTAAAAAATGCAATGCTTCCCATACTAACCGGGATCGTAGTACTTATTCCTTCATTATTTATGGGCAGTTTGATCTTGGAGTCCTTCTTTGGCGTACCAGGTTTAGGCAGTTATACGATTGATGCGATTCAACAACAAGATTTTGCTATAGTACGTGCTATGGTGTTCTTGGGGTCAATTCTTTATATTGTTGGCTTGGTATTAACTGACATCTCTTATATGGTGGTTGATCCCCGCGTAAGGTTATCTTAAATGTATATTGATGAGATTAGTTGAGAAGAAAAAATGACTTTTGAGTTTCTATGGACTGATAAATGTTTTCTCACCTTATTGGCCTTAAGTATATTGGTTATTTTGTTAAGCTTGCGCAAGCAGCATATAAGACGTTCTTTTTCCATAATTTTGCATAGGCCCATTGCTGTAAGTGCAGGCATCATCTTATTATTTTTTATGACTATTGGTGTTTTGGATTCGATTCATGTTACCTCGGTACATAAAGACTCAGAAACGGCAACTACAGTGTTGGATAGGATTCTGGCTCCTATAGATCAGATTTCCGAAAAAACATATTCGGCCCCTTTAGCTTTAACGCAGTTCATCAGTGAAACTACCTTAATAAATGGTGTTGTTAAACAAACGCATCCAACATTAATTTATCCTGGACAAAGGGTAAAAACCGAAACAGAAAAAAATGAGGTCATAGAAAGTTCAATTAGAAGTGCATTGAAAATCAGTATATTAACAGCATTTTTTATAGGACTAACTCTCATTTTGACCCGTTATAGTCGTCGATCAAAACCTTTGTTTGCTTTAAGTGCTACCAGCTTAAGTACCATAATTACCATAGGTGGCCTTACATTTTTTGTTGTGCTTGGTTATGAGCTTTCAAGAGTATTTCATGTATTGGGTACCGGGCAAATTGGCCAAGATATTTTTTACTTTACTATTAAAAGTATTCGTACTGGTTTGGTCATTGGTCTTTTAACCACTTTATTTATGCTGCCTTTGGCTTTATTTTTAGGGGTGGTTGCTGGGTATTTTGGTGGTTTGGCAGATGATCTGATTCAGTATGCTTATACTACTTTAAGTTCGATACCCGGTGTTTTATTAATTACTGCCTCAGTTTTATCTTTGCAAGTGTATATAGCTAATCACCCCGAGCAGTTTACTACCTTGGCTCAGAGTGCAGATGCACGTTTGTTAGCACTTTGTTTCATTCTAGGAGTAACGAGTTGGACTAGCTTATGTCGTCTTTTGCGAGCAGAGACTTTGAAATTGCGTGAAGTGGATTATGTTCAAGCGGCACGTGCTTTAGGATCCAATTGGTTTACCATTATTCGCAAACATTTACTGCCTAATGTGATGCATATTGTGATAATCACCTTGGTTTTGGACTTTAGTTTTCTCGTTATGGCCGAGGCATTACTTTCTTACGTGGGGGTAGGCGTTTCTCCCATGACAATTAGTTGGGGAAATATGATCAATAGTGCACGCTTTGAACTTGCACGAAATCCAGTGATTTGGTGGCCCATGCTGGCTGCGTTTCTCTTTATGTTTTTGTTAGTTTTAGCAATTAACTTATTCGCAGATGCGGTCCGGGATGCTTTTGATCCACATCAATCCCATATTTGAATAAAAAAATAGTTTTGGTCCCTATATTATGGGTCTTGTTTATCCTGCTATGCAGGTAGGCAAAACGCTTGATTTAGGTTAAAGTTCCTCAATTAAGCTTAATGAGTTAATTTCCTTATGCAACAACGTTTTGTACATTTACGTGTTCACACTGAGTTTTCTTTAGTTGATGGTTTGGTTCGGGTTAAGCCTTTAATGAAAGCGCTACCATCTCGAGGAATGTGTGCTGTTGCGGTAACTGATCATTGTAATTTGTTTGCGGCAGTGAAGCACTATAAAACTGCTGTTGATGCGGGAATCAAACCGATTATTGGAAGTGATTTACCTTGCCATGACCCTGAGCAACCTGAGCGTGTTTCTTCTATAGTTCTTTTATGCCTTAATTCGGAAGGTTACAAAAATTTAACATGCCTTGTTTCTAAAGCCTACCAAGAAGGGCAATATCAAGGACAACCTCGAGTACACAATCAATGGATTAAAGAATATTCCTCAGGGCTTATTGCTTTATCAGGTGGACGATTTGGTGATATTGGACAGGCTTTATTAGCCAATGATGATGCATTGGCCAAAAGCAGAGCATTATATTGGCAAGCACTTTTTCCTGATCGTTTTTATTTGGAAATTCAACGTACAGGGCGGCCTGATGAGTCCCGTTATAATGAAAAATTAATTGCATTAGCTGACGAGTTGAGATTACCGCTCGTTGCTACCAATGATGTACGTTTTCTTGATCAAGAAGACTTTGAAGCTCATGAAGCTCGTGTTTGCATTCATGAGGGTTATTCATTAGCAGATCCTAGAAGAGCGCAAAAATATAGTGCGCAACAATACTTACGCTCAGCCGATGAAATGGTTGCTTTATTTTCGGATTTACCTTCTGCAATAGAAAATACTGTTGAAATCACGAAACGCTGTACCGTAAAACTGGACTTAGGTAATAATTATCTACCCAATTTCCCGATACCGGATGGCTCTACTGTTGAGGAGTATTTATCTCATTTATCACAAGTGGGGTTGGAAGAGCGTTTACAACAAATATTTAAAAACAAACCTGAAGCACTGCAGACCTCTCGAGAAGAATACGATAAACGTCTTCAAATAGAATTGGATGTTATTAATAACATGGGTTTTGCTGGCTACTTCCTTATCGTAGCTGATTTTATTCAATGGGCCAAAAAAAATGGCGTGCCTGTAGGACCTGGACGGGGTTCGGGAGCCGGCTCATTAGTTGCCTATGCATTAAAAATTACCGATTTAGATCCTTTAGAATATGAATTACTTTTCGAGCGTTTTTTGAACCCAGAACGGGTTTCAATGCCTGACTTTGATATCGATTTTTGTATGGAAGGGCGTGATCGAGTCATTGATTATGTGGCGGAAAAATACGGCAGACAAAGCGTTTCACAAATTATTACCTTCGGTACTATGGCTGCAAAGGCAGTAGTGCGTGATGTGGGACGCGTGTTGGGTCATCCTTATGGCTTTGTAGATAAATTAGCAAAATTAATTCCTTTTGAAATCGGTATTACATTAAGCAAAGCGATGGAGCAGGAGGAAGAGCTCAAGCGTCGTTATACCGAGGAAGAGGAGGTCAAAGAGTTAATTGATTTGGCTTTAAAACTCGAAGGAATTACACGGAATGCGGGAAAGCATGCTGGAGGGGTAGTTATTGCACCATCCCAGCTTACAGATTTCACAGCTATTTATTGTGAAGAAGGCTCCAACCAAATTGTTAGCCAATTCGATAAAGATGACGTTGAAGCAGCAGGTTTGGTCAAATTTGACTTTTTAGGATTACGTACCCTGACGATTATTGATTGGGCATTAGCCACAGTAAATAAGAAACAGGTTGCGGAAGGATTACCATCAGTTGATATCAGTCAAATACCCACAGATGATGCCGCGACTTTTGATTTATTAAAGGCATGTAAAACAACAGCAGTGTTCCAGCTGGAATCCCGTGGTATGAAGGAATTAATTAATCGCTTACAGCCGGATTGTTTTGAAGACATTATCGCGTTGGTGGCTTTATTCAGACCAGGACCTTTACAATCCGGAATGGTGGATGATTTTATTGACCGTAAGCATGGTCGTGCTGCTGTTGACTATCCTCACCCTGATTTGGAACCTATTTTAAAACCAACATATGGCGTTATCTTATACCAAGAACAGGTAATGCAAATTGCGCAGGTATTAGCAAACTATACTTTAGGGGCAGCGGATTTATTACGTCGCGCCATGGGAAAGAAAAAGCCAGAAGAAATGGCAAAACAACGAGAAATTTTTACTCAAGGAGCAACTGCCAGAGGTGTTGATGAAAAGGTCGCAACCCATATCTTTGATTTAATGGAAAAATTTGCTGGTTATGGTTTTAACAAATCACATTCAGCAGCTTATGCTTTGGTCGCTTATCAAACCGCTTGGCTTAAGGCGCATTATCCGGCGGCATTCATGGCTGCGGTAATGTCTTCGGATATGGATAATACGGATAAAGTAGTCACCTTTATTGATGAGTGCGCTCATATGAAATTGAAGGTTTTGCCGCCTTCAATCAATCAGTCAATGTATCATTTTACAACCGCCGATGATGCCACCATTATTTATGGTCTTGGTGCCATAAAAGGAGTGGGTGAGTCAGCCATTGATTGCATTACCGAGGAGCGGAAGGCTGGAGGGACATATACTGACTTATTTAGTTTTTGCCAGCGTCTTGATCTGCGCAAAGTAAATCGACGTGTATTGGAAGCAACCATTAAAAGTGGTGCTTTTGATGAGTGGAATGTGGAACGCGCTATATTGACCGCCTCTTTGGAAAAAGCGTTAAAAGTGGCGGAAAAAGAGCATCAAAATCAATCCAGTGGTCAATTCGATTTGCTTTCATTATTGGAAGATGAGAGTAATGAGCATGAGTACGTACAGTGTAAACCATGGTCTGAGGCTCAACGCCTGGAAGGGGAGAGGGAGGTATTAGGTTTTTATCTAACCGGACATCCAGCGGATCAATATCGACGTGAGTTTGGTGATTTTATCGTTTCAATCAGTCAATTAAATCCATCGATGCACAAAAAAGCCGTGATCTGTGCGCAAATAGTAGGGATTCGCAAGATTGTGACTAAGCGCGGAAAAAAGTTGGTCATTCTAGGGATGGATGATTCTACGGCGCGACTTGATGTTGTTGTGTTTGGAGAGCTTTTTGAGTCTTCCGTTGCGAACTTGGCAACCGGAGATATGTTAGTGATTGAAGGTGAAGTAGCGCATGATGATTATAATGGTGGCGTGAAAATGACTGCAAATTCACTCTATGATGTTCCTACAGCGCGTACTAAATTTGCTCGATGTTTGGAGTTGCGTTTGCATGCTGGGAGCCAAGGAGTTTTAGCTTCCGTTCAGGCTTTGTTAAAAGCTCATATTGGTCGTTGCTCAGTGCAGTTTTCCTACAGAAATGACTATGCAAAAGCGCAGTTGAGTCTGGCACCACAATGGCAAGTGATTCCTAGTGATGAGTTACTTGAGCTTTTAACCAATCTTTTGGGCGATGAACAGGTGGTGATGAAGTATTAAACTGGGTGAGGCGAAGCGGAGCCTGGGGAATATGTGATAGAGAAACCCGGGTTACGGCTTGCGCCTTCACCCAGACTACATGTTATATTTTTTATCCTAATAACTTATCCATTTTGGCTGCACAAATAAAATCATTATGACTTAATCCATTAAGCGCATGAGTCATAAAGCTTACGCGACAATAGTTATATCCGACCTCTAAATCAGGATGATGATTTTCGATGTTTGCTATCCACGCGAGAGCATTGACAAAGGCCATTGTTTCATAAAAATTATTAAAAGATAAACTTCGTTTAATGATTCGGTTATCTGCACTAACTTCCCAATTCTTATTTAACTGTGGCATTAAATTTTTAATTTGTTCGGCATTTAATGCAGCCCCTATGCCTTCACAAGATTCGCAATGTTTGCTGCTTAAGTCACTGGTCATTTTATTTCCTCACTTGCAGGGTCTTTGTCGATTCTACTATCTTGGCCAAAATGAAGCGATTTTATGCGCTCCGATAATCACATACTTTATGTATGCTGCGTTTCGGTACTCCAAATCACATCATTTTGTCTCAATCTAGAGAATTGTCAATTACCATAAAAGGTACTTAATGTATCAAGAAAACGATTGTTCTGTTCCTGGGTTCCTACGGTAACTCTTAGGTAATTGTTCATCTTATATGGATGCAGAGGTCGCACGATAATACCTCTATCAAGTAAATAGTTATAGAGCCGCATGCCATCTTCCTTACAGTCTATGGTAAGAAAATTACATGCAGAGGGTAGGTAGGTTATATCCAATTGATTTAACCCTTCTTTCATTTGCAGCATTCCTTCTGCATTAGTTCGCAAACTTAATTGAAGAAACTCATCATCATCCAGTGCTGCATGGGCGGTAGTTAGAGCAACTTGATTGACCGTAAATGGGAGCTGTATACGGCGCATTAGCTCAATTATAGAGGGATGAGCCACTGCATAACCTAATCGTACGCCCGCTAACCCATAAATTTTTGAAAAGGTACGTGTGATGACTAAATTGGGATGATGAGCGAGCCAGTCAATACTGTTGCAATTCAATTGAGCAGCAGCATATTCATAATATGCTTCATCAACGACCAATATGGTGGTTTCAGGAATATTTTCTAATAGGCGTTTTATTTCCTTTGGATTAATCAGGATGCCTGTTGGATTATTCGGATTCGCTAAAAATATAATTGCTGTTTTTGAATTGCATGCTTGGATTAATTTATCTACGTTGACTTGCCAATCTGAATCAATCCCAATGGTTTGAACCGGGATATTTAAGGTATGGGCTTGAATCGCATAAGTGCTAAATGCATATTCGTGGGTAATAATGTGTTTGTCATGATGTAGTGCAAAACAGTTAAGTAGAATCGTGTATATATAATCTGAACCATTACTTACAAAAAGCTGGTCGGTATTGATTTTGAGTTTATTGGCCAGTTTAGGAATTAAGGGATGATTCATTGGAGAAGGATAAGTTGCCAGGGTGTGGGGGGACATTTCTTTTAAGGCAGCCAAAGCTAATGGACTGCAGCCTAAAGGATTTTCGTTACTGGCCATTTTAATAATATCGTGGGCGTTAATCCCTTTTTCCCGTGCTAATTCTTCTATAGATTTACCTGGTTTATAGGGGACTAAAGATTGTATGCCTGGATGAGGTAATTGTTGAACTTTAACCATCATAATTTTCCCTAACTAAAAATTTTACCCATATTATCCAAGCTTTAACATTCTGTCACGAGCTCATGGGTTAAAAATCATTTAATTTATTACCGGATGATGTACATCCGGTATGAGATTATTTATTAAAATTCATTTGGGCAACCAAATCATCAAAAGCACGATTGGGGATCAAATCGGCCTCGTTTAGATATTGACGATCAATAGGACATGAATGGTTTTTTCTTATCCAAAATCGAATATCTCCGTTTCCCTTACCATCATTAAATGTATGTCCATGGGGATCAATAACTGTAGGGGTTCCATTTACTCCTAGCGGTTCAAATGTGATCGGATCTAGGAGTTCATTAGGTGATACAGAGTTTTTTCCCTCCTTAACAGAGGATGCTTGTCCTTTTAATGGACCAAAAATAAGCTTTGCCCATGTGGTATTTTTATAATGCTCAACTTGATCACGAAATTTGTCCGAATGTACTGCATTATCGGGTACGCAACATTCTGAGCGATATCCATTGGCGCCAGCAGGAACTTCCCCCGATTTTCCATAAATAAGCGCGACGCCATTAAGTACTGCATTTCTGCATAATTCAATCAAGTCCGTACACTTATCTAGAAAATGAATAGGTATGTAGAGGAGTGCTCCAATAGCCCAGCCTGCCAGACCACCAAGTTCAGAACCGATGTAAGCAATAGGCATAGATAAGGGTAAAAAAGGTAAGAAAAATTCAAGAGCTTTTGCGGCGAGATAAGGGATGGCAGTGAATATCGTGCTTACAGCTACTCCCAGATTCCAGGCTTTTTGAGAGTAACTGCTAGGTGCTTCATAAACATTTTCGAAAAAAGTTGTTTGGCCAATAAAAACAGCAAACGCATCAACTGAATCATAGATTTTATGTTTTAGAGAAAGTAATCCTTGATGTAGTAAGTCGGGAAAAAATAAGGTGGCACCAATAATGGCTCCTACAGGGGCGCCAATCACAAAACCTAATAATTCACCTATCCAACCAAAAGCACCTTGCATCACCCCATGTAGGCGGGTGCCATCTGCATAGTCTATATATGCGCTATTGGTATCCCAGTACGAGGTGTATTCAGGAACCCAGAGAATGGCAAGCATCAAGTCAAGAAGTACCCCAGGAATACTGGTAATTCCTCTTAAAACTCGACGGGTTAATACATGTCCAACAGTTGCACCTTTAGCTAAATAAGCATACATCATTTTTCCCCTTTTAATGCCTAATTATTTTGCGGGTATTGCTTCTTTGTTTGTGTCCGGCGCCATTTTAAACACATTAAAGATTAATAACAATCTAATAGATCGCATATGGATCATTTAGATTTGTATTGATACTTTCTGTTGATTTGATGAGGTATCATTGCTCTTGAATTTTTAGTTACAGGGCGCTAACCTGTGCCTGCAAACCAACCACAGGAAAAATGGAATATGAATTGGCAAAAGGGATTTTCCCTTACTGAAGTATTGGTGTCTTTAGTACTGGTAACCACGTTGACTCTCGTTTTATTACAACAACAACGACAGAGCAAACAATTATTAAATCAATTAGTTTTTCGAACACAAGGATCTCAATTTCTCGATCAAATTGAGGAGACGTTGACGGCCAGAGTGTCGAAACTGCCCCCGATTCCTTCTGCGTATCATTTGGAAATCCAACAACAAAAACACCAAGTACTGATTCATCTTGCATGGTTTGAGCAATTAGGCACTATAACCCGTAAACGAAACCCCATAGGACGTAATTAGATGAAAAAACAAATGGGGCTTAGTTTGACCGAAGTATTAATTAGTCTTTTTCTGGCAACCGTGATTATGACTGAATTGATCCAACTTTATTTAGAGAGTAAGCATCAATATCTTGAGACTGAAAAAGTTTTAGCAATACGTTTTGATTTGCAATGGGTAAGTGATTTGTTGAGTGATAGCATTAGACGCGCAGGTTTTACTCCATGTTTAGGCATGGACCGCTTGCAAATCATTGATCGTCGAAACCATCAAAATACCATTCGAGCCCTACGTATTGGGAACCATTCGGAGCAATTTATTCAAGTCAACCGCATGAATGAACATTTTGCACAAATAGTGAAAATTGAAAGTCGAACGAGAATATGGGTACAGAGTTCTGCGATATTTCATAATAAGCGCCCCATCCTGATTGCAGATTGTGACCATGCTGAGATACACGAACTATTCGATATCGAACCACAAGGTGAGCAGCTTCTAATTAGTCTCAATAAACCCCTATTTTTTTCTTATAATAGCTCCTCTTATGTTGGTGAGTATCTTGAAGAGAAATGGTTCATTAAGAACAATGTCCATCATGAGGATACCTTACATTATAAGTTGGTACATACAGAAGAAATAACACCTTTAATTCATTTCATGCATACTCGAAAAAGAAACGTAAAAGAGAAGCAGTTTCTCGAAATTAGTATGGGTTTAGATGAGAACAAAACGCATGAGCTTAGGGTTTTGGTGCGTGGATGAATGGAACAAATAAAGGATTTATTTTATTAGTAACGTTACTTATTATTGGTGTGATAAGTCTACTCGCATTGACCTCAATGCAGCACGTTTTGCTCTATTATAAGGCAATCAATAAACAAGAGCTGTTCCATCAGAATTTTTATCAATTAGAGGATGTAACCTCGCAATTGTTGCATCAACACCAAACATTCAATCAAGATTGTTTAGTACACTCAGACTCTGCAAATCAGGCAATACATCATCTGCTTCATCAAAAAGGGTGTTCTTTGGTGAGTGGTTCAAGCCAGTACAAGTATTTCATTGAAGATTTGGGGGAGTTTCCTTGTTTAGTAGTTCGGCAGAAAGGACGAACGTCTGCAACTCATCATCAGCGAGTTACTGTGGTATCGATTGAAGATGGGGCTCCTGCTTCTCTTTTACAAATACGGTTTATCAATACTGGAGGAGTCATCCCTTGTCTTGCAAAGGAACGTTCTGTTTCTCTAGGAGTGAGCAGTTGGCGGTATTTACCTTCTATATAACTCGGTCAAGACTTGCTATCTTGGTGACTTATTGTGGCTTTATTAAACTTATTTAAGTGTTTTAAAGCATTTGATTTTACGAATTCATTAATTTTTTTATATTGGTTATTGATGCAATTTTTTTATTTGAGAGTTCCACAAAAATTATTTAATATCAATTTCTTATTAAAAGAATTGTTTGTGCGTTAATAGATTTCAATAAGCACTTATTGTTTAAATTTTGTTATATTTCGTTGCATAATATTCCATAACGTGTAAAAATTGTCCGCCTATGAATACGAAAATACGCTTTATTACACTTTTTTTAGCCTTGATTGCCGTAAGTACTTTGGTATGGTGGTTTTGGCCGGCAAAACAGCCCTCAAAGATGTTCAGACAGGCTGAATTTGAACGATTACCTGGTTGGAAATCAGCGGATTTGAAAAAATCTTTACTGACTTTTCAGACTTCATGTCGTGCTTTTATTAAACAAAACCCCGAAGAAGTTGTCGGCACCGATGATATTGATTTACAAGTAAAAGATTGGCAGCCAGCTTGTAATGCTGCTTTAAAGATTTCTCCTGCATCAGAACAGGAAACAAAGCAATTTTTTGAAAAATGGTTTACTCCAGTAGAATTCACTGATATTGGCGAAAAACCTGGCTTATTTACCGGTTATTATGTCCCTATAATTAAGGGGAGTTATAAAAAATCCAAAGAATTTCATGTTCCTCTCTATGAAACACCTGATGATCTCGTGACCTCTGATTTAGGTCTATTTTTTAACGATTTAAAAAGTCGCCGTATTGTAGGTCGGTTAGAGGGTAAAAAACTGGTCCCTTATTATACTCGTGAAGAAATTAATAATGGAGCACTTAAAGGTAAGGCACGTGTTTTGGTATGGATTAATAGCCCTATAGATCGTTTGTTTTTAGAAATTCAAGGTTCGGGAGTAATTGAACTTGAGGATGGCAGCAATCTTTCAATAGGTTATGACTCCCAAAATGGAAAACCTTATACTGCAATTGCCGGTGTATTAATCAAAAAAGGAGTGATGACTAAAGATAATGCATCCATGCAGGCAATAAAGCGTTATTTGGAAGCTCATCCCAAGCAGATGGATAAAGTAATTAATCAAAATAAATCTTTTGTTTTTTTCCATAAAATGTCTTATGGAGTCGCTTTAGGTTCACAAGGAGTGGCATTAACCCCTGGTTATTCGCTTGCTATTGATAAACAATGGGTACCTATGGGTGCTCCTCTTTGGTTAACTACTACACGCCCTGATAGTAACAACCCGGATGAAAATAAACCCATGCAACGCTTGATGATTGCTCAAGATACAGGCGGAGCGATACGCGGCAAAGTACGTGGGGATGTTTTTTGGGGTGGTGGCGAAAAAGCGACTTTAATCGCCGGACATATGAAAAATCATGGTCATTACTGGATTCTTTTACCCAAGCAAGCGATATCTCGTTTAGAGAAAAATAAGTTGATTTCTGGGTAGTTTCCCTCACCCTAACCCCTCTCTCGAGGAAGGGAGATGGGAGTACTTTTCTTGATAAACTTAAGTTTTGCCCTTCTCCAGTGGCGAGAATGCTCATTAAGACGGAAGAGGGAGTGTATTTTCATTTCCTTCTCCCCAGAGGGGAGAAGGTGTCCGTTGGATGAGGGGATTACGATAAGGTATTCTGAACTCGATATTTTAATTTGTTGTAGATTTCCCCACCGTCTCTTTCACTGGTGGTATAACGCTATTTAATGCTTGCGTATTGTCATTCACTGACGGCATCGCATCGTCTCTTAAAGCATCAGCTAAGCTAATGAATTTATATCCATTTTTTCTATATAATTCAATAATATCTTCTAAACAGAAACTGTTAAGAAGATTGGCGTGGATCAATAAGATTTGTTTGGAGGGTTTGCCATCAACTTTTTTTACTCTTCGCTCTGCCAGTAACGTTTGTTTCCAAATGTAAGCCAAGTAGCGTTTTTTAAATGATGGGAGACTTTGAGCTCTTTTTCTATAAGGGATTTTATAGAAACGAGCATTAAACTCATAATCTTTACTGTCGATCGTTACAGGAGCGATAGTATATTGATGTGCAGCTAAGTAGTCATACACTTTTTGTTTTTTTTGCCCAGTCCCTTCAGCAAGGTAGGGGTAGCGAAAGTATTTAGGTTCTGTCAATACAGGCGCTAAAACAGTATCAGCGTGATCGATATCAGCAATGTATTTATCCGCGCTCATATTATTCAAGCTTTTATGGGTATAAGTATGATTACCTAAAGCAAAACCTTGATTTCGGAATATTTCCAGAAGTTCCCATTCAGGTTTTGGGATAGCTCCCCCAATGGCAAATCCAGTAGCAGGGACTTGATTGTCAACAAGAGCTTTGACTATAGCCATAAATCGGGCTTGTGTTCTTTTCAAGCTTGCTGGTGTACCAGCACCAGAACCAACAAAGGGTAAATCATCAATTGTAATTGCAATTTCTTTTTCTTCAGCGAAGCATGGAGAATTCAGTATGCAAAACAAAAGGGTTACAGCGCTCCATCGAAGTAACATGATATCCCCTAATTTATTTTTATTATTTAAAAATAACTATAGTAGACAATTTTTAAAAAAGTATAATTTTTTGATAATTTCTTGTTTATCAAGAGAATTATTAGTGATAAGATGAAAGGTTTTTTGAAATTAATCGACTTGTAACACTATAATCTGCGGAGTTGATTATTGTTCTATTTCTTGTTTTTTCTTAATCCTTCAAATCAATACCTTATCGGGGATAGATGCATTTAGTAACTACATGCTAAAACGATTAGCCACTTTAAATAAGCTATACTAAAACAATGCACTTAACATTGGATGTGTTTATTTTCATGACCACCAAGCAATAGGGTAGGAAGATGAAAAAAAGGCCTATTTTGATTCGCAATACGGTGTTACTCAATACTAAAAAATCCCTTTCACAAAAAATGGATCTTTTAATCGTGAATGACACAATAGAGGATATTGCTCCACATCTTGATAACGCAGATGCCGAAATTATAGATGCTCAAGATATGGTGGCTATGCCTGGTCTAATCAATACACATATTCATGTATGGCAAGCGGGATTACATGGGGTTGCGGGAAATTGGAGCTTAGCTAATTATTTTGAAAAAATGCTTGATGCTCTTGGTCGTGAATTTTCTCCAGAAGATATGTATCTTGCCAATATGTATGGGGCCTTAGAGCAGATTGATGCAGGCGTAACCTGCGTACTTGATTGGTGTAATAACATTAATAGTCTTGAGCATGCCCAACACGCAATAAGAGGATTGGATGATTCAGGTATTCGTGCTGTTTTTGCCTATGGTACTCCTGGGGTTGATTCATCAAAGTGGTGGTTTGATAGTTCTGAAAAACACCCGCATGAGGCAGTAGCGTTTTTTAAAAACCATGCGTTCCAAAGCAATAGTAGAATACAAATGGCCTTAGCTTTGCGAGGTCCTGATTTTACCCAAGATGAGGTATTGCTTCATGATATTAAATTGGCTCGAGAGTTAAATGTATTAGCTACGATGCACGTAGGTGTGAGTTCTGCAAAATTCGGAGTAAAAAAAATATATGAAACCGGAATGCTTAATGAGCATATTAATTTCGTGCATGGAAATAATTTAACGCAAGAAGAATATCAATTAATTGCAGATCATGGTGCATCATTGAGCACGACACCCGAGGTAGAAATGCAAATGGGGCATGGTTTTCCAGCAACTGGAAAACTATTACACGCTGGTGGCGCGCCTGTTTTAGGTACCGATATTCCATCAAACATGGACGGTGATTTATTTACGCAATTGCGTTTTGCTCTGCAAACACAACGTGCACTTGATAATCAAAAGGAAATTGATTCAGGAATGTTAGTCAACAACATTAGTCTAACATGCGATAAAGCTTTAGATTGGATTACAATTAATGGGGCCAAAGCGCTTCATTTAGATAAATTAATAGGTACATTAGCTCCAGGGATGAAGGCGGATCTGATACTTATTAATCTTAAAGATATAAATCTTTGGCCAGTACATCGTCTTTATGAATCCATTGTTTTTTATGCGAATAGACATAATGTAGATTCAGTAATTATTGATGGGAAGATTGTAAAACGTCAGGGAAAATTGGTGTATTCGGATCTCAATAAATTAAAGGATCAAATATTTGAATCAAGTGCACGTATCGTCAAGAATGCAAAGCTATTGTAGCACTTAAAAGTAGTCTGCGTAAGGAGAAAGCCAATGATAAATAGCAGTCCTCTTAAGATATCAGCGTTTAAAGACATCGTATCCTTTATTTTAGAAACTGGAAAAAATGATCTTATCAACATAAAGTACGTGAAGGATGCAAACGAAGCGCATTCTGATTTGAAGGATAAAAAGGCAGATGTTGTTTTTATGTCCTATGACGATACTTTGTCTATGGTTCTTCAAGAGAATTATCCCCATGTTGCGGCAATAATGCCTGTTCATGGAGGGATTTTAGATTTATGTGGTCGTATCGATTTAAAAAAAAATACCATTATAACCGGGATAGATACGCCTACAGGATATGCGCGACTTTTAAGATTATACCTAATGCAGCACTATCCTGAAGATTATGAGAAATTCGATTGGGTTTTAGCCGGAGCTACAAATCTCCGTTATGAACAATTAAAACATCATCTACTCGATATTACCTTACTTAATCCTCCATTTTCATATGATCCAAGCCTACCAAGAATTGAATGCATGATGCATTTTAGTGGTGGATATCAGGGGGTTGTTGCCAATATTAATAAAACTAACTATCTAGATTCCAATAAGCGGATAACGCTTAAAAAATTTATCTATTCGTATTATCAAAAAATTAATGAAATGAAAAAAAATGCAGAAAAAACTATCTTAGAACTGACGAAGTTTTATCAAATTTCATTGAATGAAGCGAAATTAATCTATGAGCGCTTATGGGCTGAAGATGGACTAAATGAAGACATTAAATTTGAAGAAAGTGCCCTTCAACATACAGAACAGATTTTTACTCAAGATACAGGGATTAAAGTTCCAGCTAAAAGAATCTGGGTAGTTCATGAAGTATCCGATTTCTTATCAGAATAATTAGCGCATCTCGCAAATGGAGGGTCTATGGATGTTATTTTAAATCAAGTTTAAAATCTTCTGAATCGGAGTCCTCTTCTTCGTCATAACTCCAATTCTCCCAAGGATCACCAATTGAAAATGTTCCTGCTAATTTGTCATATTGCTCTCGCACTAAGGAATGCATCTGATCAAAGTATTTGCAATTGAATGATTTATCACTATCAACTCCAGACCATTTCATTGAGCGAAGATTATCATTGAATTCTCCGAGGGCATTATGGAGATTCACTACTAGCGAATAATCATCAAAATCAAATTCAAAATTATTGGATAAAATATGTTGTATCATAAATTTTGTTTTTAATTGCAATATATCTATCTTTAGTTGATAAATATCTTTAAGTAAACTTTGACTATCTTTTATGAAAAAGCTCGTAAAGTTAGACAGAAGGGTATTAATTTTATCGTGTATATCTTCCTTTTCTTTCAATAAAGCCCCATTGATTTTGTTATTCCCAAGTATTTCAGTATACGCTGTTTCAATATGAGACATATCCTTCTTAAATTCTTTACTAAGTGATTCATAGATATCTTTAATTTTTACCTGGGACGGACGGGCAAAAAATCGTTTTGAATAAGTCATAAATAACCAAAAACTTAAGAGCATATATGAACATATTATATAATAAAAAAAGTAAGTGGGTATTAAATGTCCTATTTTACAGAGCTATGTAATTGATTCCATTAAACAATATAGTAAAAAATGATCAATTTTATGAGTCCAATGCGTTTAAAGCTTCTCCTGCATCTCTATACCCTGCATCTATTCTTCTTCTGAGGGTATCGGAAGAAAAATCAAAAGCGGCGTTTACATTCTCGGGATCTTTATTTTCAATATAAAGGATATTTTGGATGTATTTATAGTGTATTAGACGTTGATACCCTGGCAATTGCTTGATAGGACTATCAGCCGGTACAATTTGTTCAATTTCATTGATGACCTCGATGTATTCATTAATTTTTTCAGTTAATTCTTTATTAAAGCGGATTTTATTAGAAAATTGAATTTCAAAAATCCTATCAAAAACATCAACCATATTGGTAGGTATTTTGCCTTGGCTTGGGAACAGATTAATTACAATAATTTGTTTTTCTACGTCAGGATCAGGATTTAGACTCTCTAAAACAGGGGAGAGTGGGGTGTTTTCAAATAAGCCTCCATCCCAATAACAGGTATTTTTTATCGTGGTCATAGGGAAACTGGGAGGTAAGCTGCCGCTTGCTAACACATGCAGTGGAGTAATTTCTGTTCGATCCCTACCTTGATTTGAAAATGTTTTGACTTTCCCTGTTGCAATATCTGTTGCTGTAAGAATTAGACGCATCGACGTGTTATTTACTTTTTTAAAATCGATATACTTTTCTAATAGTTGTTGCAAAGGTTTGGTGAAATAAAAACTCGTCCAATCTGCCAAATTCCAATAGTCAGTCCGCGGGTAGAAAAAGGAAGGATTTCCAAATAAGGCCAAATAAGAAGCGAATTTCTCATTCAGAAAAGGAGAAGAGAAAAGAGTAAATTCCTCCCACATTGCTTCAAGAGTTGCAATGGGTTCCTCTTTGGATCCAACTAATGCTATTGCATTAATCGCACCTATAGAAACCCCTGAAACAATATCTAGTGAAAATAGAGGCTCTTCATATAGACGTTTTAAGGCGCCGAATTCATAAGCTCCTAATGCACCGCCTCCTTGCAGTACCATCCCTGTTTGTTTCATGATATCCATTCTTTATTGACTGAATCTAAACGTTAAGTATAGATTATTTTCTTCAACTCGATATGGATATAAGCTCATAATCTGAACTAATTTTCTAATTAGGGATCTATATGTGGAATTTTTCGATTGCTCATATCTCCGATCACGATAACCGCTGGTTTTGCATCAGTCTGCGTGTTGGTGCCATCCATACCTAGAAAATCATCATAGGAAAAAGCGTAGGAATTTAAATAACTAGTTTGTGGATGATCTATATTTTTATCGAAACTCAATGCATGCATGGCCTCAGAATAAACATTCACACATGGCGCATCTTTAGTGGCACCACATTGATTGACTATGTAATCTACTGAATTATCACCATTGTTAAAATAGTATTTGAGTAGTTGTTGCATTTGTTGTTTATTTTTGAAAATTGGGTTACCTAATGAATCAAAGAAATCTTTACCAATGAAGGCAGATTCTTTTCGCATTAACATGCCCGAAACAATAGCAGATGTCAGATCGCGCGCAAGGGTTGAATCTACCGCATTTCTATTATAAAAAGGTGCTTGTGCTCCCATTAAGATTGAATTACTGGCTTGCGGTGAACCTAGATTATAAGACAATGATTCAGAGCTTGAGCCACCTGTCGGTGAAAAGACTAATGTTTGAGTGTTCGGTTCAAAAGCTCCTGACCAGATACCTTTATTTAATTCTTTTAAATCAATTTTAATGGAACGATTGATAGCGGAAGAATAGTACTTGCTAAGCTCATTAATGTAGTTGGTAAAATATCCATTAAATCGATTTCCAAATCTTCCAGGGGCATCAACTCGCATTAATACATTTGCTGAATTATAAACTACCAGACTTGACCATTCTGAGCGCTTCCATCGTAGAGCACATTCAGGAGCGTTTGTTGATTCACCTGCGGCACGGCAAACAATGGTTTTCATATTTTTAATGACACCGTCTAAGCCACCCGCATGTCCATACTCATGGCCTGCTTGTTGAATCGTATAAGGGATAGCAATAAAATCAACTCCAGTGGGGTTAATAACTGTTTCCCCACTGGTGCTGTAATTAAACTCGACCTTATCAAATAGCGTTCCATTTGTAGTCGTTTGTGGGTTATTTACGTCAGGTTGCTTCGGAGTGAGGGTATTCTTATCTGTAGGCATATCCAAGGCATTTCCGAAGGAAACATAAATTCTACCGGAAGTAAGATGTGGGATGCATGCTTGTGCTGTTCCCCCTGAACTAGGAATTAATTCTGATAATGGAATACCATAGTTTTTTCCATTCATATTTACATCGGTAATATCAACAAGTGTACCGACTTGATTTCCATTATTAAATTGAACATAAGCATGTTTCTTTGTGGTTGGATCAATGCCCAGCACTACGATATAAGTATTTTTATTTTCAATACGTGTATTGTTGGTCTTTGATAAGTCAAAGCGAACTGACATGCCGCCACCCTGACATGGATTCTGTGAGAAAGCGCATTCACTGATAACCAATAAACCTGCCATTCCGAACATTAAAATACTTAATCTGTTCATTTTGGATATTTTCATTGCATGACCTTACTTAAGTGAAAAAACTAATGGACCAATGTACATCATTAATTAGTTATTTATTTTACCCAGATTTGGTGCAATTATACTCAATAAATTAAATTAATGATCATATGGAGGTATAACATATTATTCATTAATTCGAAAATCACCCCGGAACTAAGTCAAATAAATTCTCTTGCTTATTTCTTTTTGATTTGATAGTACTGATATTTGTAAACAATTTGGATGGGGTGATCACTCTTCCTTCAGAGGTAGTGCATATTATTAATGATTCATCTATATTTATAGATGGGAGTTGAAAAATGAAATTAAGTAAAAAACTTTGTTTTATGTTGGCTTATTTGTTGGTGTTACTGCCTTTTATTGGTTTTTATTTTGGTAATTTTTACACCTTCCTCCCTTTTATTATATTATTCACGATGGTTCCATGGATGGATGTTTGGTTGGTTGATCCAAGCAATCCAGACAGTACTCAGGAACACATATTACTCAAAGATAAATATTTCAAGCTTCTTACTTGGATATATGTACCGTTGCAATGTTGCTTTATAATTTTCTCAGCTTATCTAATTGCACATACTCCCTTAACAACAACAGAATTTATTGGGTTTAGTCTATCAATAGGGCTTTTAACCGGAGGAATTGGAATTACGCTTGCTCATGAGCTCATGCATAAAAACACCCTGATAGACCAACTCTTAAGTAAAATTTTATTAGTTAGTGTCTGTTATGGTCATTTTTTTATTGAACATGTTCGTGGTCATCATGTTCATGTGGCCACCCCCAAAGATCCTGCCACATCTCGGTTAGGAGAAAGTTTGTATCAATTTTTACCAAGAACAATTATCGGATCTTTTCGTTCTGCTATGAATATAGAGCGTAAGCGTTTAAATCGTTTAGGGTATCATTGGTACCATGTAAACAATCAATTTTGGTGGATTATCGGCATGCCGATTATCATTGCAATGGCTTTGTTTTATTATGGCGGATGGATGGCCCTTCTCTTCTTTATTATTCAGTCTTTGACCGCCTTTATTTTGCTGGAAATCATTAACTACATCGAGCACTATGGTCTGGAGCGCAAAAAACTCACCAATGGAACTTATGAGAAAGTTTCAATTCAACACTCATGGAATGCGAGTCATTGGCTTAGCAATATGCTTCTTTTTCACCTGCAAAGACATTCTGATCATCATGTTCATGGAGCACGTCCTTATCAGTTATTAAGGCACATCGATTCAAGCCCCCAACTTCCTTCAGGTTATTTGGGAATGATAATTCTGGCTCTATTCCCCCCATTTTGGCGGAAGGTAATGGATAAGCGAGTACTTGCCAAGCGTTCGGAAAATTAGTGAATAGTTAGGCGTTAAGAAATGGCTGATTTTATAAGAAGGGTGTGCTAAAAAAATTAGTAGCGATAAAGTTTGATTTATAACCTAGGAGATCTATCGCTACAATTTTAAGAACACCTTGAGTACCATGAATCGAGGCACTTCTAATAGTTCATGGCGTCGTAAAGGGTGTTTTGCCAAGTTTAGGATAATCGACTTTTTGGACTCATTATTGTTGTATCGTTCTAGAATTTATAATAATTAATCTAAATAAACGCGCAACAAATTTAGGATCTATCGAATATTCTTTAGATAGAGATTCATAAAACTCAAAATTCTTTTTTTCCTGATCGGTATCAATAATTTGTTTCCCTAATTGGCTTTTTAACGTGCCAATTTTTTTACATAAATCCTGACGAAGAGCAATATGCTTAATGATATCATGATCTATGTTTTGAATTTGTTCTCTCAATTGTTCAATTGTTGACATATATTGCTCAGGTTAAGTATCACTCCAATGGCGAATTAAATAGCCATGTTCCAACAGATTCACTTCTTGAATATCAGCAGCAATCCGCACAACATGACCACTGCCTGGGGCGCGTTTGATTGAATCTCCCTGGGTACTTTCAATGGCTTCGAGGGTAAAAATGTGATTACCACTTGGAAGCATGATTTCAAGGGTATCATCAATAGCGAATTGATTTTTTACTAAGACTTCAAGTAGTTGTTTACTGCGGTCATAATCAAGTAATTCGCCTACAACTTGCTGTTTGATACCTGTTTCATTGCGATCTTTATAACTTTGATATTCTTCAGGAACATGACGACGATAAAATCCTTCCGTGTAGCCTCTGAGTGATAGTCCTTCCAGGCTATCCATGAGACTCCAATCAAAGGGTTTGCCAGCACCAGCATCATCAATGGCCTTTCGATACAATTGGGTCACCCGAGCTACATAAAAATCTGATTTAGTACGTCCTTCTATTTTTAAGCAATCAATGCCCATTTGTGCAAGCGTTTCAACATGTTGAATTGCTCTTAAATCTTTTGAGTTAAAGAGATAAGTCCCATGTTCATCCTCTTCGATGAGATTCATTTCCCCTTCACGTTGAGGAGATTGTTCAAATAGAAAAGTATTCGCTTCTACATGTGCATTACCCCATTCATCTTCTGTGCCTTCTTTAATATTATATTTCCATCGACATGAATTAGTGCATGCTCCTTGATTCGGGTCCCGGTGATTAAAATAGCCGGATAAGAGACAACGTCCAGAGTGAGCCATACATAATGCGCCATGCACAAATACTTCTAATTCAATATCCGGACAATTTTCGCGAATTGCTTGGATTTCTTTTAACGACAATTCTCGAGATAAAATAATGCGCTCAAGGCCAATAGATTGCCAAAACTTTACTGCTGCGGAATTCATCACGTTAGATTGCACTGACAAATGAATCGGTTGATCGGGCCATTTCTCTCTAACCATCATAATGAGACCGGGGTCTGTCATAATTAAAGCGTCTGGACCGGCTTCAATGACTGGAGCAAGATCATCAAGGTATGTATTTATTTTATTATTGGGGGCAATGATATTACTTGCAACAAAAAATAGTTTACTCTGGTCGTGAGCTTCATTAATGCCCAACACCAATTTTTCATGGGTAAACTCGTTATTTCTAGCACGAAGACTATAACGAGGTTGCCCCGCGTACACAGCATCTGCCCCATAGGCAAATGCTCGTCGCATACGTTTTAATGAGCCTGCCGGAGATAGTAATTCTGGAGATTTCATATTAATAGTTTAATCCTTATAAAAATAAATCAATTGAAAGGATAGGTCCCATTTTAGAGTTTGGTCCAGAGATTACATAGCCATCATATTCATATCCATTTTTTCGTATAAATTATACATAATCCACAGAGTTCCTATGACCAATACTAATACTACGACCAAAGTAAAGAGAAAACTTAATAGATTCCAGCTTGTTTTTGAATTCGTACTTAAATGGAGAAAACACACCAGTTGCACAAAAAGCTGTATCATCGCAAGAACCCCCACTACTATGTACAGGATTTTTGGAGGTAGGGCAGAGGAGGCAACCAAATAAAACGAGAAAAGGGTCAAAAGAAGCGAGGCTACAAAACCAATAGTATAGGATTGATATGTGCCATATGAGGCTCCGGTATCAGCATCTAAAACAAGTTCATGTTTTGACATTTTAAATAGCTCCCATCAAATAGACGACCGAAAAAACAAAAATCCAAACAACATCCAGAAAATGCCAAAATAAACCGAGACAGGTTAACTTTGTCTTAGTTATGGGTGTAATACCATGCATATTTATTTGAACTATAATGGCTAACATCCAGATAAGTCCTACAGTGACATGTAGTCCGTGTGTAGCAACCAAAGCAAAAAAAGATGATAAAAATGCACTTTTATCCCAAGTGTGACCTTCCAAATACAAGCTGTGAAACTCGTAACATTCCATTGTGATAAAACAAACCCCCAACACAAAAGTCACCCACATCCAGCGGGCTACATTACCTGGAGATGGACTATTACGTGCTAACATTGCAAGACCATAAGTAAAGCTACTTGTTAATAGTAGTAAGGTTTCAGTCAATACAAAGGGTAGCTTGAACAGTTCTTTGGCATGTAGTCCACCAAAAGTATGAGTATGAAGAACGGCATATACTGCAAATAAAGAGGCGAATAATAAGCAATCCGTCATAATGTATATCCAAAAACCGAATACATTTTTAGAGCCATCAAAATGATTATTATCGATGTGGATGTCTCGCTCCGCAGCGTGTCTGCGTAGCTGAGGATGCCGGTCGCTATTGGCTCCTGTTAACATGTCACGAGGCGTGGCCGGAATTGCGGTCGAGGCTTGAATATTTTTTATTAACGTATTACTCATCATTACCTTCCTACAAGAGATTGTTGATATTTAATTTCATTCGCTTCCACTTCATTTGCAGTGATATGATAATCAGTGTCGTAATTAAAGGATCTCATCATCAGAGCTATGACAATACTGCCAAGGCCTAATAGTACAAGCCACCAAATATGCCATACCATTGCAAAACTAAAAATGAATGCAAAGATACCAATAATAAATCCTACGGATGTGTTCTTAGGCATATGAATATCTTGGAACGTTAAAACTTCTTTCTTTGAATTACCTAATCCATTTATTTCCTTCTGTTTTTGTTCCCAAAAATCATCAATATGATTAACGACTGGGACATGTGCAAAGTTATAAGCAGCAGGAGGGGAGGTTGTATCCCATTCCAATGTACGACCATCCCATGGATCTCCAGAAATATCGCGATATTTCTCTTTGTTTTTAATGCTCACTATAATTTGTAGTACCTGAAAAATAACGCCTAAAGCAATAATTCCTGCACCAATGGCCGCTACAATTAAATAAGGTTGAAAACCTGTAGACGCATCGTAATGATACAGACGGCGAGTCATCCCCATAGCACCCAGGATGTAGAGGGGAGTAAATGCAACAAAAAAACCAACGAGCCAACACCAAAAAGCGCATTTACCAAGTGATTCATTTAGGGTGAAGCCAAACATTTTGGGGAACCAGTAAGCCAAGCCAGCAAAATAACCAAACACAACGCCACCAATGATTGTGTTATGAAAGTGTCCAACTAAAAACGTGCTATTGTGAACTTGAAAATCAATACCTGGAACAGCAAGCATTACGCCAGTCATTCCTCCTATCGTAAAGGTTATAAAGAATCCCATTAACCAGTACATTGGGGTAGTAAACCGAATTCGTCCTCGATACATTGTGAACAGCCAATTAAAGACTTTTACTCCAGTTGGTACGGAGATAATCATTGTGAGGATTCCAAAAACTGCATTTACGTTTGCACCTGCACCCATGGTAAAAAAGTGATGAGCCCAAACAATGAAAGCCAAAAAAGTAATCACTGCGGTAGCCCAAACCATCGTTTTATAACCAAATAATGCTTTTCGAGAAAACGTTGCAACAATTTCTGAATAAACACCAAAAGCAGGTAAAACTAATACATAGACTTCTGGATGCCCCCAAATCCATACTAAATTTACATAGAGCATTTGATCGCCACCAGCACCGGTGGTAAAGAAATGCATATCAAGGTATCTGTCCAAACCAAGTAATGCCAATGCAACAGTCAGTACAGGGAAAATAAGCATGACCAGAATTGAAGAACAAAAAGCGGTCCATGTAAAAATTGGCATTTTCATTAAGGACATACCTGGACAACGCATCTTGAGGATTGTCACGAAAAAATTTATTCCCGACATAAGGCTACCAATGCCTGAAATTTGGATAGCCCATATGTAATAATCCGTTCCAACTGTTGGGCTATATGCAAGTTCCGAAAAAGGAGGATATGCTAACCAACCGGCATGGGCGAAATCACCGATCAATAAGGACACATTAACTAATAATGCACTAACAGCAAAAAGCCAAAAACTAAGTGAGTTTAGAAAAGGAAATGCAACATCACGAGCACCAATTTGTAATGGTATTACGAAATTAAATAACGAAAACATAAGTGGCATTGCCACGAAAAAAATCATTATCGTCCCATGAGCAGTAAATATTTGATCAAAATGCTCGGGAATGAGATAGCCATACGAATCTCCAGAGGCCATTGCCTGCTGAGCTCTCAGCATAACGGCATCAATAAATCCTCTAACAAGCATTACAAGAGCAACAAAAAGATACATTTTACCAATACGTTTATGGTCTACGGTAACTACCCATTCATGCCAAAGATAACTCCATTTTTTGAAGTAAGTGATCCCTCCTAACACAGCAGCACCGACAATAATGATGAATGTCAGCATTGAAAATATAATAATTTGCTGGCTTATAGGTTCATAAAGATAAGGGAAAACCTCTTGAAGATTACTTAGTTTTCCTAATAATGTTTGTAACATAACGATTTCCTTTTTGTATTAACTTAGGGACATAAACTTATGAACAATTTGTTTCTATGCATTTTTATGATCCTGGTGAGGCATCATGTAATGCATAATAATGCTGTCAAATAATCCGGCATCAACACTACTGAAATACCTTGCGGGATCATTAATGGACTTTGGTACCAGTTGCTCCCAAAATACCGAAGAGGTCAGTTGGTCATGTGACTGTTTCATTGAATTAACCCACTTAGTAAATTCTTTATGGGATGTAACTTCAGTGTTAAAGCCCATTTCTGCAAAACCAATACCGGTGTAGTTTGTGGCAAGTCCTCGATAATTTCCTGGGGTATCTGCGATAAGATGTAACTGTGTAGTCATTCCGGTCATTGCATAAATTTGACCTCCGAGCTGGGGAATTATGAATGAGTTCATAGGGGATGCAGCTGTGATTTTAAAATTGATAGGAGTATCAATAGGAATTTGAAGATAATTTAGGGTGGCTATTTGATAGTCAGGGTAAATAAACAACCACTTCCAATCAAGTGAGACAACCTGAACTGTGACAGGTTTTGTTTGTGAATCAATTGGCTTATAGGGATCTAAACTATGCGTGGTTTTCCAAGTTACTGTACCTAAAATTAAGATGATGATACAAGGAATTGTCCACCAAACTATTTCTAAAATGGTGCTGTGATTCCATTCGGGTGTATATTTTCTATTACTTCCCTCACGATACCGCCATCCAAACCAGCATGCCATGCCAATAACAGGAATCACTACGATGAGCATGAGTTTGATTGAAAATAACATTAGTGTTAATTCAGTTGCTGCAATTTGTCCTCTAGGTGCTATTACCCCAGAATGACAACCATTTAAAATAAGCAAAACCATAATAAGTAGAACAACACCTACAGGTCTCATTGTCCATGTACCCGGAAATCCAGACACTCCTTTATAAATTGGTTGGATCATACTTTTAATTCTCCTGTTTTTTAGATTCGTAGGCGGATTCTTTTTATCTCTTTAGGCATGAATAAGATGCTTAAGTAATGTAACTAAGCTGGTACTATTTAATCTTCTGGAAACACCCTGTTAGATTGCTTCTTTAAAGCTCATCCACAATTTTTTTTCAAAATCATATAACTTGCATTTCTTGAAAATATTGAGCACATAACGCAACTTAAAGTGATATTCATGAAAATATTCACCATACTTAGCTTTTAATGCCTTATGTGCTTTTGGTAAGTTATAAAAAGGAATTCTTGGATCTAAATGGTGGGGTATATGTATCATTATGTTATGTAATAATACCCTGGATATTTTTGAGGAATGGATAACAGTACTGCAATACAAGGCGCCCACAGAATGAGACCATTCAGTTTTTAAATCAAAGAAAGGGACATCGGGATGAGTATGATGCAGATATATAATTATCGCGATAAAATAATTAAAGATAATGAACGGCAAAATAACGGCTATAGCAATTCCAACGATACCTCCCGTAAAAACATATGCCAAAATGGACATCATTAACCCATAAAACAGCACGATAAGTTTACCATTTCGATAATATCGGCTTTGTTGTTTATCTTTTCCAGGATTAAAACATAGCATTTGCTCCCACCAAATCCGGCGTAAATAGTGGAACGCACAAGTGAAAAAGCAGCGCTCTATGCGATAAAGTACGCGTTGAAAAATAGAGAGCGATTGATATTCAGTACATGTAAGAGGACGCCATATCCAATCAATTGGAGAAAAAGAGGCGAATCCATGATGCACTTTATTATGACCGTAGGACCACATTCGATAAATATTTAATGAGGGTAACATCGCTATTGTTCCAAGTACCTCAGAAATGGTACTGTTTTTAAAAAGTGCCCCATGTGCTGCATCATGTGCCCAAACAAACATCATTGCCGTGGCGACACCTGCAATCAAACCGCCTGTTAGTTTTAATTCCAGATGAACACTAAAAAAAATCAGGTAAAACCCAAACAAAAACAGTGCTAAATCAAAAAAATACCAAAATAGAGCCTTGATCTGTGACTGCTTATAACATTCATTCGGTATGATGGAACGGGCGACTGATGATTTTATTCCCTTAACTTGCTTCCATAACTTATCTGATTTAGTGGTTTTCATAGGAAATTACCTTTATACAGCGTCTAAAATGGTCGGTATAAAGCAAATGATGCAACCTATAATGTTACTAAGTTAAGAGTGTTTTTCCATATTTCCTTTCTACCCACGTCCGTGGCTTGTTCGCGGGATCCACGAAACCTACATTCCTTGGTTTCCGCGAACAAGTCGCGGAACGTAGGCCCTAGGAGAATAAGCTTAACTTAGTGTTATTGATGCAACCTATGCTCTTTTTTTTCAGATATTTTAATTATTTTTTTTTATATGACATTGATCTAGATCATGGAAAAGTACATAGATCCCCTCTGGAACTCTACTGTGCGGTGAAGGAGAGGTAAGTGTGTGAAATCGAATGGATACTATTTTACGTTTTTGCAACGATCGTCGTTCATATCAGCAATAAGTTTTAATTTTTCGGGTTGCAAAAATTGAATTTGCTTATGATCAATCGCAATAATTTTATTTGCTTTAAATTGAGAGAGAAGGCGACTAATGGTTTCTGCTGTGAGTCTTAAATAATTACCGATATCTTGACGAGACATAGGCAGTAGAAAAGTCGGTTGCATTTCGGAGGGGTTTAACCGGTAGGATAAATCAATAAGAAAAGCGGCAAGTCGTTGTTCTGCTGTGATTGAAAACAAATAAGATCCTATATTTAGTTGTTGACTCATTAAATATAAAATATGTTTTTGCAGAGACGGGCTTAAATGCAGTAGTTCTAGGAAATTATCATAAGGAATTTCGCAAATAACACTATCAGATAATGCCACTGCTGAAAAAAGGTAATGTTGCGTGTAAATTGCTTCAAAACCAAGGACTTCACCAGAAAAATAAAATCCACGAATTAATTCATTTCCATCCACATCGACTTGATATGTTTTTAAATTTCCATGCTGAATTGCATATATGTTTCTAAAGGCATTCTGAGGAAGATATAAGACTTCATTTTTTTTTAGATGGTAGTGTTGTTTTACTGCACGATTAATTTGTTTTATCCATCGTGAATTTTTTTCTTCGGTGATGCAAAAAGGAGAAAAGGTGCAATGTTCACAGGTGGGATGATTATTATCGAAGTTTATCATATCAGAACTATCATACAGACAAGTAATGCTTAAGTTACATTATAAATCGCAAATGCATTTTAGAATACAAATTTTTTCCATGATGTAGATCAAGGCGATAAATTTTATCGGCTCATAGAATTCGAATAAAGCATATTTAGGATACTAAGAGCTATCATGAATCAAATCACTCAGGTTAAAACCTACTTAGTTGAATTACAAAAATCAATCTGCAATGAGTTTCTTGCTATAGATGATAAGGTTAACTTCATTTCCGATTATTGGGAGGATCCGACTCTAGGATATGGGACAAGTTGTGTGATGTCTAATGGTGATGTTTTTGAAAAGGGTGGGGTAAATTTCTCGCATGTTAAGGGTAAGAGTTTGCCTGTTTCAGCTACGGAAAAACGTCCTGAACTTAGTGACTATCAGTTTGAAGTTCTTGGTGTTTCAATTGTTATCCATCCAATTAATCCTTATGTGCCCACATCTCATGCTAATTTTCGCTTTTTTATAGCCACTAAGGAGCATGCTGAACCTATTTGGTGGTTTGGTGGTGGTTTTGATTTAACGCCTTATTATGGATTCGTAGAGGATTGTGCTTATTGGCACACTATGGCCAAAGCAGCTTGTGATGATTTTGGTAATGATGTGTATCCGCGCTATAAAAAATGGTGTGATGATTATTTTTTCATTAAACATAGAAGTGAACCCCGAGGTATTGGAGGAATATTTTTTGATGACCTTAATATGTGGGAATTTGAAAAGAGTTTTAATTTTTTAAAGTCCGTTGGAAATCAATATACCAAAGCTTATTGTCCCATCGTTCTCCGTCGAAAAGGCATGCCTTATACAGAAAGACAAAAGAGTTTTCAGTTATATCGACGAGGACGTTATGCTGAATTTAATTTAATTTATGATAGGGGAACAGCTTTTGGCTTGCAATCAGGAGGAAGGGTTGAGTCGATTCTGATGTCATTACCACCCCAAGTTGCATGGACTTACGATTGGCATCCACAGCCTGGAAGTGAGGAGGCGCGTTTATATACAGATTTTTTGATTCATAAAAACTGGTTGAGTAGGGAGGGAGTACGCTGTGTCGATTGAAAATTTTATCATTACTGTATAGTGCTTCGTAGGAACAGAGTTTATGAACCATAATTTAAGTCCTGAAATGAGGGCGATTGGGCGATGATATGTCGTGAAGGGCGTTTTGAGTAAAACATTTCGTATTTCATTTTTACTCGTATAACGCCCCTGATGATGTTGAATTAATCCTATTTAAGAATCGACGAGATTTCATCCTTGGGGGAAATTTCTCCGTTAGCAGAGGAAGTAACTTGAGAACCATATATCATACTCAGGGGATTCCAAAAGAAAGAAAGTGTTTTTGAAAAAATACTGGTGGTCTCTGTAGTTACTTTTTCAGGTTCTTTATTCTTTTCTTTCCTACGATCGACTATGTCAAAATGCTTAATGGCATGTTGTTCTGTCAATTTCATAAACTCTGATTCTGCAATGGGGGGAAGCGCCTGGGGTCTGTCTTTATAAAATCGTTCTGCAGCTGTTGCAATTAAGCCATTAGCTTGCTTTAGTAAGTTCAATTCGTCTAGTTCAATTTTTTCCTTAGGAACCATGTAGCGCATTGCTGCTAGATCAAAGAGAAGAGTCTGTATTTGCTGATACAGTCTTGCGAAATCTTCAATAGTATTAGCAAATTGCTCTTCATAGCTCTTGGTAAGTTCATCGACCTTGTATTTTTCTAAACCTTTCCCAGTCAATTTTTTATGGATATGAGTTATTTTGATTGCTGTGGGATGGTTAGGTAATATTTTATATTCTTCAGAGTTTATAATTTCGTCCAGAATAACTGAAGGCGTACTTTCGTTGTGATTTGCTTGCATTAACAAGGCACTAAAAAAATGACTTAAACGATTATCTATAGATTCTTGCAAGCAATTGAAATCTTTTTCTAATCCTTGAGCTTGGAGCATTAAAGTATGGTTTATGCGGGTGAAACTTAAGTTAAGAAGTTCTACCACAAATTGCTTAATGGTTAGATTGTCGGATACAGATAGTTCTTGAAATTTAGTTAAGATATCAATAATCCCTTGATGAAGTATTTCTTTTTCTTCTTGTTTTTCAAGAGAAGTCCAATCATCAGTTAAATATTGCTGGCTAACCTGTTGAATGACTATGCCAAAGGTTTCTGACACAGTTTTGCGGGTTACTTCAGAATCTAGGATAGATGGTTCTTTGTCGGCGATTTTTTTAATGTGTTCTTCTAGGACCACTCTTGCAGTAGCGAGCATCTCAGCGAGATTTTTTCTTTTTGTATCAAGGCCAAAAATTTTAAAGAAATGGGCTTGCATTAATAAGGCATGTTCTTCATTAACATATCCAGAGTAGTTCGAAAAGATGTCATTGAAAAATCCATAGGTATGTCCTTTAAGCAAAGTTCTGCGTTGTTTGGTGAGTCCCATATAGGAATAATGGGTTGAATTATAGGCATCATACCCAATTTGATTTTTTGCAATCGCACTATAAAGTTTTCGTAAGATATCAGGAAAGTCGAGTTCTGCCACATTAATTGATTTCAGTTCGTTAGAGTTTGTTGAATATTTTCTGCCTAGAGCAGTATATTGATGAAAGATCTGGGCACCATCATTAAATGCTACATCCTGCTTACTTAAAAAATTAAGTATTTTATATATCATTAATTTTTGCACATGGGTGGTTTTATATCCATCAGGGGAGACAATGACTCCTTGTTGAGAACCATCATTTCCATTTGAACCTGTGCCGTGATGTCCGGGCATGGAATAGCGAACAAAATTCTGTTTTTCTTTGGAGATTACTTCAGGAAAAATCGGCGTAAAACCCCAATCAGAACGTTCATTTGCATAATAAATTAATTCAGTATTTTTAATGATTTCGGGTAATGTGAAAAAACGTTCGTCATACCAGGTAATCGGAAAACAATCGCCCGGAACCGGATCGATCCCCAGAAAATTAATGGAGGCATCAGGTAGCGATGATTTTAACTTATTAAACCATTGCTCCTGTTCATCTTTAGGTATTAGATTCATTTGGGATTTTAGGGGTTCTATAATATCGGGAGTATTATTTGTAGGTGTACCTTTTTGTCTTTTAATTTGCTGTTCGGACAACTGTTTTAATACTTCTTCAAAAGTTGAGCATGAAGTAATAATCGTTTGTATTGCCTCTAATTCATGGGCTATCAAAATGGATTCAACAGCTCCTCTACTATGGGCAATAATGTTGATAGGAGTTTGTCCGCGAACTATTGCTTTTAGAATTGCCGCAAGACCCAAACCAATTTTTTCTCCTACATTCGCACCATCGGTTTTGGGCCCATTAACTACGGTAAGTTCATCAGCTTGCAATGGGTACGGATCTTTTGCATCTATTTTTGTTATTTTCGCAGGTATTTTTGTTTTGATTAAAGAAGAGATGACACTCAATGTCTCTCCTTTTGGGTAATCTTTTACTTTAGCTCCCTTAGTGTAAGGAGTTGGTTTGGGTATTAGTTTTAATTCCGGGGTAAAGTCAGTAAGGGTCCCTAACATTGTGAGTGTGAATGGTTGTTTTTCAATTTTACTATCCATAGTATCTGCCCCATATTGTGACATAATGACTCATTATAGAGTCCAATCTATAAAAAAATAAACAAGTTACGCTCATTTTTTGCATGGGCTTCATTTAAACGAGTCTTAGGCTGTTTTCTAGGAAAGAATAGAGACACTTTAGATGGACGAATTGGGTGTAGTAAGGCTCACTCTTATAAATTTAAAAGTTATAAGAGTGAGTATTTGGAACTTGTTGGAATGTTAGAAATTAAAATAGCTTCTATCATAGCAATATAAAATATGTCTTTGTTTTCCTAGGATGACAGTGGTTGTTTTTGGTGTTGAGAGTACTTTTACTTTTCTAAGTTTTTTAAGAGTACAAACACGTTCAGTCGAATCAATGTTTAAAAAGTAAAATCCTCCAACAGGAGTGATGGTTTCTGGCAAATAGTATACTCCGTCACGCAACTCTACATTAGTAAAAGTAGGGGCGGTGGTAACACCTTGAATGCTCACTTTGTCATTCACTTCGGTAACATTTGCATCCACATCTACATCTGTAGCATTCACGTTACTTGTAGATTGGTTAACATTTGTAGTGCTACTTGTCCCTTGCTCATTATTTGAAGGGGTGACAGAAGTATTTGTACTAGAAGGGGTGGTAGTAGTATCTGTCGAAGGCGAAGTAGTACTATTTGTATTTGTGGATGGCGAAGTAGTACCATTTGTATCTGCACCTGGTGAAGAGCTTGTGTCTGAGTTTGTAGAAGGGGTAGACGTATTTGTATCCGTCGAAGGTGACGTAGTAGTGTTTACATCCGTAGATGGTGAAGTGGATGTTGTAGTACTGTCCGTTGGAGTACTCGTGCTAGGGCTTGCCCCATTAGACTGATTCATATTGTCGTTGTCGGCTGCAAGTGCCATAGTACTAGCTAAAAGTAGTATTGTGCATAAAATAGGTCCTTTTTTACTCATTTTCATTCTCCTTAAAGTTTAGAGCTATTCAGATATTAGCATAATGATGTGAATTATGTTGTCAAAAAGATTATTTATTGATTGCTATGGTTTAATTGTGACCTCGTCGTCGACCAGTTGTTTGAACAATTTCTTATTAATGAACAATCAGTTTTGAATGGAATATAAAAAATTTAAAACAAGAATGATGATTCCCAGAAATAAATGAAAGAGTATTCTTTACTATAATATCAAAAGAGTTGTAAGTTAAAACTGAACTATATCAATGAAATTTGATATATAACTCTACCCTTCACCTATTTGGAGGTAGTATGGAACACGAAAAACAACGATTGGGTGAACAGCCCATGGCGGGTTTGAATCCTCCACTTCCTACAACATCATCTGAATTCATCACAGTGCTGGCCCATTATCATCGGGCTGAAATTGCTCGGATGGCCGGATGGAGGGACCGTATTGATCGCACAACCAACTGGGCTATTACTGCTGCGGCTGCAATGCTTTCGCTGTCTCTATCAACCCCAGCAGCTCACCACGGCGTGCTGTTGTTCGCAATGCTGCTGGTTCTGCTACTTCTTCTCATAGAATCGAGACGATATCGCTTCTTTGATGTTTACAGAGCACGTGTGCGTATGATTGAACGTTATTATTTTGCTCCGATGTTTATGGCAACCAAGGCGATGGATGAGCCGTGGGCTTACACCCTTGGACAAGACTTGCGTGAACCCCGATTTCTCATGAGCTACGGTGCGGCTATATCACGGAGATTACGCAGAAATTATGTTTGGATGTTTCTCATTTTGCTAATGGCATGGATCCTGAAAATATCTTCTACTAAGCTACAACTTATAGGGGGGCGGCAGGAAATGGCCATGTCTTTTTTTGGAATTGTGGAAAATGCAGCACTGGGGCCAATTCCTGGATGGGCAGTTATTATATGCGTTTTTCTGTTCTTTGTATGGGTCGCATATGCCTGTCTCCATTCACCAGAGTATACTGGCGAATTGTTATATGGTGATGTTCACGTATGAGATAGATATGTGTATTTAGAGAGTCTGGGCTAAACAGCTCAGGCTACGTTTGCTGCCTACCTGCCGCGCTTTATGCGCGGTACGTAGGGGAATGAGAGAAATTTAGTTTTGAAAAAGTGAGGATATCTCAGGGTTATCAGCCCATCTTACACTAGATGGAGATTAGTTCGTAATAGTCTCGTTTACTCCGTGATCTTTACGAAACCCTCTTGCATGAGTTGTGTCAATCTTGCCATGGCGTCTGTGGTAACTTTAATTCCGGGGAGCAAGTCTGCGTTCCCCCAATGGTGAGCTGTTGCTGTAGCGCCACATAGTTCGACTTGCACGCCGCGCTTTCTTAGATCGGCAATGAGTTCTTTATAAGGATTACCTGTCGCAATATTCCGTTCGGTATTATACGTTTCATCGTTTAACACCACATGCCCTGCATTGGTGTGAAAGACAACGATGACTTCTGATTTGGCACCCCAATCAGAAATGTCATTTTCGATGAGTTGGATATGGAAAATCGCTGCGGGCAGATCACCTTCGAATACCAAAGACCCCACACTAAAAACTGCTTTTACTTCTTTGAGTTTGACCGGTATATCGATATGAAGCGGTTTTTTTGAAATAGACATTTAAGATTCCTTTCACGAGCCGTATAACTATAAAAAGTATAGATTAAACGTTAGTCCTGTACAAGATAAAGTCAATAGGGCCATTTAAGATCGAGTACAACTGTCTTGAATTGCGAATTCAAGACAGTTGCTAGTTTGCTGCTCAATGAGCTGGATTTACAGTTAGGTCAATTGCAATTGCTTTATTTATAAAACAATGTTCCTGAATCCACGCATGCAATTCACTGACAAGATAACTTGCTACTTCATCTTCAGGTAGGTGATGACTTAAAATTTCACAAATATTCACGAATGATGATCCCTGTATTATTGCATTGAGCATCGTTAGTTCTAAAGGTTCTAGCGTGCGGTATCGTACATCAAGCTGACGACGCCAAACCATGACATATTTTGGGGTTGTAAGTTTCTTAGGCTTGGGAATGGGTTTATTACTGCGTAAGGCATTAATAAGAGAAAGACTATTCCAATACATTGCAACGATTTTACATGATGGATGCAAATGAAATTTCATCTCAGGCCATTGATTTAATGGTAAAGATTGCAAATCAGCCACAGATAATAAATTTGCATCCTGAGCAACAACCGCTTGATATTCTGCCCATTCAAATGCGGCAATTTCAGCTAAATAAGGTTTTTTCTTATAGGGCAACATTTCAGTTAAAAGTTGGCTAAGATTTTCCCCGAAGTTATTGAGCGAATAGTTGTACGAGGGATATGAATGAGTATATCTTCGACTCATTTCGCTAAATTTATCCTCACCCATCAGCTCAGCTAACGAGCTGTAGTCGCTCATTAATGCTTCTTCAAGCCGACCATAAAAGCCGTTGGCGTAGATGGCTACTCTATCTGCAACAGAGCCTTTAGGTGGTGCATCTAGATGAGGATTAATAAGAGGCTCAGAAGTCAGGATAGAGTTCTGTAATAATGTATGTAGTTCAGATAGTTTCATGTGCTAAACCCGTTTTTTCGTTCGATAAACAACTTAGCTTAATTTTTTTAGCATATTCTAATTCTTGCCATAACTCTTCAAAGGGGGGAATATGGTCATCACGTTCAATCATCGTAGATACTTCCCCAAATCGTTTAATCGCTTGGCTGTATAGGTCCCAGACTTCAGTTATAACCGGATGATCGTGTGTATCAATTATGTAATCATCACAATTCAGATGTCCCGCTAAATGAAATTGTTGAACGCGGTCAACTGGAATATGGTTCAAATATGTTTCGGGGTTAAAGCCATGATTATAGGAGCTGACGTAAATATTATTTAGATCCAGTAAAATCAGGCAATCTGCGCGATGAGCTATTTCAGAGAGAAACTCCCATTCAGTCATTTCAGATTCTTTGTACGTAATATAACTGGATACGTTTTCCAGTAGTATTCTTCTTTGGTAAAAATCTTGCACCCATTTAACGCGATCAACGACATGAGCTATGGTGTTCTCAGTATAAGATAGGGGTAATAAATCATGAATATTACGTTGATGCACACCCGTCCAGCATAAGTGATCAGAAATCCATTTGGGTTGAATTCTGTCTGCTAAGTGTTTAACTCTCGTTAAATATTCTATGTTAATAGGGTCGGTGCTACCAATTGATAGCGATACCCCATGCATCACTATGGGATAGTTTTCACGCACTTTATCCAAATAATAAAGAGGATTTCCCCCATCCACCAAATAATTTTCAGTGAGAATCTCAAACCATTCTATAGGTGGGTTATGTTCCAAAATATACTGGTAATGTTCTGCCCGTAAACCGAGTCCCATTCCTAGTGACGAATATTTTTTAGAATGAGTTTGGGTGTTTTTTTCCATCTGTTTACTGTTCCTAAAAGGGGAGGGAAGGGAATTGATGTCTCGTTGGAGACATCAATTTTAAGACCTTATGATTTACAGTTGCTTTTTCCTTTGCAGCTGTTGGTACCTTTGCAACTATTAGTACCTTTACATGTGTTTGTTCCTTTGCATTTATTGTGGTCACTCTTGCAGCTGTTAGTGCCTTTGCATACGTTAGTACCTTTACACTTATTGGTCCCTTTGCAGCTATTGTGGCCTTTGCATTTTTGAGTTCCTTTACATTTATGATGACCTTTACAGCAGTTTTTACCTTTACAATGATTTTTACCATTGCAATTGTTTTTTGCTAAATTGATAGGTGAGTTAGAATTACCCATATTGTTGTCGGGTGTGGAAGAGGCATAAACCCCTGAAGTAAACAAGGCTGCAGCTGTAGCGGCAAGAATTAAACTTCGCTTATCCATTTTTAATCTCCATATTATTTACAGCTAGTTAATTTAACAGCTAGTAACAGCTAGATAAGAATAGATGAATGAAATGATAAGTACAAGTCAACAAATAGGAGTTAGTGTTTTCAACTTCTTAAATATAAAGTGCAGAGAGATGTTAAGTCCAGCGTGTTCCAAAGTCACTCATCGTAGAATTATTGATTATTAACGACCTAAGCTGAAGGATCGCATGGAAACCGAGCCAAATTGAATTTCTTCAAATTCAAAGTGTAGTAAGTCACTCGAATCGGAAGCTCCTAAAACATAAAGTAAAGGGAAGTAGTGGTCCGGAGCAGGAACACTTAACCGACCTACCTCGGTAAAAAGTAATTCTTCGAGCAGAGGTTTGTAATTTCGTTGGATAATACATTGTTTTACTTGTTCATCAAATGCAATTGCCCAGGGATAGGGGGGCGCATATTGATTATCCCAAACGATCATTTTGTCATTATGGACAATATTTCCACTGCCTATGATAAGCACTCCATCATTACGCAGTTGTTTAAGACGACGCCCTACCTCAAAATGATAATCAGCTGGTTCTGCCATATTAATACTCAGTTGAATAACGGGGATATCGGCATCAGGATACATATGAATTAATACAATCCAAATACCTTGATCAAAACCCCAATGTTCATCAAGTTGAATATTCGGTGTTTGAATTGCTGCTTTGATTTTCTCTGCTAATTCTGGAGCACCTCGAGCAGGATAGTTCACTGTAAATAATTCAGGGGGACCTTTGTGGAAATCATGTATTGTTTTAGGATATGAGGTGTGGGTAATCCATGTACGAGCACTAAGCCAATGAGCTGAAATACAAAGGATTGCCTTTGGACGAGCTAATGTTTTTGCCAATTTCTTAAGTATTATTGTGAATGGATTGTTTTCAATCGCGTTGACAGGACTTCCATGCCCGATAAATAAAACGGGCATTCTAGAATGCGTCATAATATCTCCATGTGCTGTGAGCAAACTATCTTAACTATGATTTTAGAATAAAAAATGAATGGGGATTAATAAACGCGAAAATGAAATTTGGATTAGAATGAATGGTAGCCTGGTCGCTTGCCACTGTCTCTTGATCACACTCTATCTACGCCCCACGGCTTGTCCGCGGGTCTATTGCTTAGCTCTGTTCCTCTGGATCCCGCGGACAAAGCAGCGGGACGGAGGGGAGTAGAGCTAAACAGGTTGTGTGTAAGATTCAATCGCTTGCAACCAGGAGTATAACGCTCTATTCTTTTTTGCAAGTAACATTTAATAATCCCTGATTGCAAGCAACCAGGCTACCCTTGCAGATTTAGCTTGAGGAACGACTCATCATGAAAAAAAATAATATTGTTGTTTTGGATTCTAAGCCATTAATTAGCGATGGTCTAAGCCTTGATGCTCTTTATGACTTAGGTGAAGTTCGTCTTTATGATAAAACGCCTGATGAACTGATTATAGAACGTGCGAGTAAGGCTGAAATTATTATTACGAATAAAGCGAAGTTAACGGAAGAGCATTTTGGTAAACTTCCATTCCTTCGCTATATCGGCGAAATGGCTACTGGCGTGGATAATATTGATGTCAAGGCGGCTGCAAAACATAATATTGTTGTGACGAATGTCCCTGATTACAGTACCGACAGTGTGGCGCAACACGTGCTTGCTTTATTACTTGCTCACACCAACCGTGTTGAAGCTCATAATCAATCCATCCAGGATGGCGCATGGCAAGCCCAGCCTTATTTCGCGTATTGGTTAAATCCCATAACCGAATTAGCTGGATTGACTTTAGGATTAATGGGTTATGGTCGAGTGGCCCAGAAAGTGGCTTTGGTGGCTAACGCTTTGGGAATGAACATCATTGCGCACAAGCCGACCCCTTTTCACGATGAGTTAGCAACCTGGGTGAGCTTCGCAGACCTTCTGAAACAAAGCGACGTTTTAAGTTTGCACTGCCCATTAACGGAGTCTACAAAAAATATTATTAACAGTGATACGTTGAAACAAATGAAACCTACAGCCGTTCTCATTAATACCGGGCGCGGTGGTTTGATTAATGAATCAGCCTTGGCAAATGCGTTAAAAGCAAAGCAGATCAGTGCCGCTTACCTTGACGTTTTAAGCCAAGAACCTCCAAGTATTGATGCCCCTTTAATTGGGTTATCCAATTGCATCATTACACCCCATATTGCTTGGGCTTCGGTTGCAGCGAGAAAACGCTTGTTAAATACAGTATGTGAAAACATTGCTCATTTCCTCAATGGGCAACCCACTAATGTAATACGTGCTTGATAATGCAATTTAGAAATCGTTTTGACTGAGTGGTATCCATAAAAAATGGATTGAAGCAAAGTATGCTGGGCAGTTAAGCCCAGCAAGCTACTTGTTTGCTTTATTGAAAAGGGAATTCCATTGTATCTTGTTCACTCTCTTCTTGTTTGCTAGGATTAGTACCACTTACCCATAATCCAGGTCTAGATCCTAAAAAAACAGTTGTATTACGTAGTGGCATAACGTTACTTTGGGTATGTCTTTCTTGGCTTTGGAAAAATCCCTGTCTAAATCCTGATACTCTATTTTGGACAATCGTCTGAAGAAGTTGTCCTATCATTAGATCCATTAAATCGACAGAAAGGAACATGCTATTTTGGATATTTTCCTCTGGCTTCCTTGGTTTAGGAATTTCAGATTCGCTAAACCCACACTCTTCCAATTCTCCCACGTCTTTTCGTGATAAACTACCGGTTGTATCTTGTTTTGCATGTTGAATCAGACTATCTTTTTCCTCTCTGGTTAATTCACGTTCTTTTAAAAATTCTTTTTCAAGTTTGGAACCTTTAAATTCAGAATAAAATATACCGAAATTTTTTAAAATTTCATTCACCTGGTCTTGAGTAACAAATTGATCACGAGTATGCGCAGGGGACTTCTGAGCAATCAGTAATTGATCGAAAAAATGTTCTAGTAATTCTGGTGTTACATCTTGGTCAAAACTATAATGCATATGCATTATTTTTGTTTCTTCTTTGATTCCATGGTGTCGTTTGACATGCTCAGCATCTTCTCCACGTACTATTTCTTGTTCATGTTCCAGTGAAGCATGTGCAGACAGTAAGTGAGTAAATCTGCCTCGAATTTCCTGAGCCAACTCTTTCTTAGATGGATCAGCTGTTTCAAAATTGACATTAATCATATTGTTAATTACGACTAAATAAATAGCAACCCCTTCTTTAGATGCTAGATCTATTCTAAATGACACAGACACCCCCTTTGGATAAAGTTTATATGAATCAAAATTCGGCACATTGTATTTAGAAAACCTTAAGTGAATATTAAGAAGGTATGTAATGCTTTAAATATAATTAATAAATGTGGGGATTTGAGATCAAAATCAGTTGCTATGTTTCCTCCTTGTCAAACATTGCAAGTTTCTTTGTAATTTTATATTCTTCGCAACACATAGTTACTCGATTTTTCAAGGATGCATGAATGGTACAAAGGATTATTGTCATCTTGGTTTTGGTCTGTACTTTTCCCAGTTTAAGTTGGAGTATTGAAAGGCATGGCTTAATGAATATTCCGGGATTATATCTGGGACTATCGGCAATTAAGGATACTTCTTCTTATAATTTTCGAAGAGCTGAATCAAGTAATTCCTCACTTTTTCTCGATTTTGATCGTTTCGATTGGCATGGCGCTGGTTACGGTGGGGAGATTTTTTTAGGATATGGTAAACGGGTAATAAAAAATATTTCTCTCGCTGTAGAAGGGTTTTACGATCTCAGTTCTAATGAGGGAAATATCAAGTTCATCGACTCAAATACACTCTACACTCGAAACCTTCATGGAACCTTTCGTCAACGTTGGCAATACGGTATTGTCGCACGACCCGGATTCAATCTTAATGAATATGCCCAATTATATGGGCGTGTGGGATATGTGATCAGCAACATCCAACTAAGTGGAGGCATCAGCCAAACTGGAGTTTTAGGTGGTTTTTCTGGAGAATTTTCCTCAAATAAGAATTGTCAGGGGGTACAATTGGGACTGGGAGTGGAAATGCCGTTGAACTCAAGACTTAATGCCCGAATCGAATGGGTATGGAATAGTCTGCAAAACTTTACGAATCAATCTCGCATCAAAGACTCGAATTTACATACATATACCACATTTAGAAGGGCAGCTAATATAACCTTAGAACAAATTAAAATAGGTTTAAGTTGGTAAATAAATTTTATTGAAAACATTCTTTAGAACGGTAGACAAAATTTTGAGATTAATTAAATCTCCATGTATCTGGTATCTCGACTCCATCTTCTTTTACTTCCGTCTTCTCTTTCAACGTTTTGTACAGAGGAGTAAATTCAGCATAGTGCTTAAGGATTCCACCTGTCCGGCCGTCTAATAAAACAGAGGCATGCTCAAGAACTTCTTCACTCATTTGTTGAGAATCACTCTTTAATTCTTTCAGTAAGGCATCAATTGCTTTAATTTTATTACTTTTATTATTAGCCCTGAGTACTGTGAAAAATTGTAAAAATCGATTATCTTCTTGTTTAAGTTCTAGCTTTTTATTGGTAAGTGCTTCCATGAAATCAGTTTTCCATTGTGGTGTTGCCCTTAACAGCAATTCTGAGATGTATTTATTGCTTGATTCTACGGTACTTCTTAGAGGAGATTTAATGTTTGTTTTTGATAAAAATTGACCAAGTGCATCAATATAGTATGAACTAGAATTTAACAAAATATTACCTTCTCTGAGGATTAGTTTTTTTGTTTTAATTGCGTCATCTAGCAGGTCTTTGTTTCTCTCGAAAGCTTCCACGTTGGCTTTGAATACTGAAGGACCACGAGAAAAAAGTTGGATAACTCCACTCGGGCTAATCAGTTGATCGTTTAAATAATAATTAATTCTAGGGGCTATTTTTCTTGCTTCTATAAGGTTTTTAATGGTGTTGTTGAAGTCTTTAGTGCTTTGATTACCAAAGTCTGTAATTATCCCCTGATGATGCTGTAAAATGAAGCCAATCTCTTTCGATGATAATTTGTTTCTATTATCATAGATAAAATTTAGTATCTTTTCGCTCTGCGGTATTCTCATGAGTTGATCGATGTCAATTTGATCAATATCCCCTTTTTTAAATAACCATAACAGGCTTCTTTTATTTTGTTCAATGAAAGCTATTTTTTTAAATAAATCTTCGCTCGATTGTATTTTTAAATCGATGAGTGACATCAGGCCGGGATTTTTTGTCACAAAATTAAGCAGAGCGGAGGCGTGTTGGTCCGATAAAGAATGATAGAAAACTAAAAAGGGGTTTAAAGCTAATTTGTCTCCGAGCCAATATTGGGGATTGTTCTTTATCGCTTTTATCTTTTCTATTCCTTTGGTGGAGTTGAATTGCTCCTTCGACAGTTGAGTAAATTCTTGAGCATTGGGCTCGCCATATTTAATATGCAAGAATTGGCTACCACTTATCTGCTCCACTTCTTTGAAATTTTTATTGTTTAATCCTGGGCCTGGTTTATCAGGTATATTGTTCAGGATATATTTTGCAATAGCTATTATTTTATTATTCTCTTGGACATATTGCTCATCCTTAGCCACAGCAAAATGTTCTCTATTATTGAGACGTAAATTGTGAAAATTTCTTAGTTGAATACGGCGAGTGAACTCCTTAAATATCTCCTCATCACTTAAAAAAGTTCTTAATTCTTTTATTAAAGGATAAATCGAATTGATACATTGTTTTGCTATCTGGGCGTTGTTCTTTTCTTCTTGAAGAAAATCTTCGAGTGTAGCGTCATTTTTCAAAGCTGAATTGGGAGTAAATCGTTCAATGGCACAAATCAACTTCGTGAGGTCATGCCAAATATTAGCCCAAGTCTCAACATTTTGTTCATTTTTTTGATACAACGTTAACTCCTTACAAGTTATAATAACTTGCCCTATTGATATAAAAATAGCACAAAATGATTATGGAATTATTAATTGGAGTTATGTGTATTCTATTGAATTTGCAATTTTTCTAAGCTTACAATTGATGTTCCACTCATTTTAGTAGATTTCTGGTTATAACAAGGCCCATTTCATTTTTTCCATCCGAACTCTTTATAAAAAAATTGGCTATACTTTGAAAAGGTATTGTGTAAAATTTGCACAAACTTATTCTTAATATCTGTTCACTAAATAGGAAACTGTTGCTGTAATTTCAGAATTGAATATTCAAGAAATTAAACAATGGCAAATAATGAAATGGAAAGGGGCGTCCTAATAGCATGAAATAGGGAGATTATCATGAATATTGATTTAGGAAACGCAGATGCCGCAGTTGGAATTTCTTTTAATGTAATCACTGATTTTCTGCGTGAATTAACTCGGATTGGTCGATTACCCGACCATTTGGAATTTGACCGGGACATTGGAGGACAACCATCTCATATTACTGTTCTTTTCGATCCTTTTGAGTTTGTAATGATAACCCAGGGGCCTGACTCACCCCGAAGTATATTACGTATTTTGGGAACGATTGAGGTACGACCAGCATCCGATCCTAATGCACCTCCATTGACTGTCCCTCTTGAGGCAGCAGCAAAGTTAACCGTCATCTTGGTTGATGCTGATCCGGTTGCGGAGATCGGCTTTCGTTATGATGGAGTTGACGGAACGCCTTCACCCGCTGAAATTGCAAGTGATATTGACAACTTCATGAATAGCGCCGAAGTGCAGGATATACTGGCGAATACACGGCTGCCAATTGCTGATAGCCTGGTGGAAGGTCTTAATAACACTCGATTTATCGATCCCGGTACAAAGCCTGATGCTTCTGAATGGAATGTTGAAATTACCTTAACACCGGCTGGATCTGACAGTGTCGATGCCTTCGTAGTATCCGCCAGTCCACCAGCAACACCTGCAACATTAACAATAACTGAAAGTTTTGTCGCACCGCGGACCGGACTTGCTATAGCATATAACAGAAATTTCCTGGATATGGTTTTGGATAGAGGCGCCGCTGCTAAAATAGGGCAGGAAGTCGATGGTGCTAAGATAACATCCTTGTCCATGGCCATGGCTGATAATGGAATTCAAATAACGGGGCATGTGATTCGTGCAATTGATACACCTGTTATCGATGTGGCTCCTGATGTGGATATTGACTTCGATGGTGTGGCTATTCCAGTGCTGATCCGTGGTACAACAGGCATGACGATGGATACCTCCGGAATTGATGTAGATGTTGATGACAGTGATGAGATCTTTTATGGAGCGCTGAGATGGGTAATAACTGTCGGAGCGTCGGCATTGCTCTTCACCGGAGTAGGGAGCTTAACCGCCTTGGGTATTCTTTTGTGGTTAACCCTGGTTCAGAAAGTTTGGAACGGCGGTGTGGAACTTGATAATGCTCCGAATATTCTTCGGGACAGCCTGGGTTCAGGGCTAGGAGCTCAACTCAGTTTACTTGCGGCATCTCTAGATGATTCAACTGCAGCAGGTGAGCTCTCTGTTGATGGTACTCCTGATTCAGCTTCAGTAGTGAATGGCAACATGGTCTTGTTTGCTCAGGTTATTATTACTTCGATGATGGCGCGGATGCGTTCAGCTGAATATTCTCACAAATTACGCCGTTTCGTAATTTTTGAACTTGACGACAGACGAAAATTTCGTGCACAAGAATTGGCTAGATTGATGCAGAATGGCAAAATTTATGTATCGAGTTTTCATCAGGTCGATGGAAAATATGTACGATCTAATCACGATGATGCATCGGCAAATAATCTGCTAAAGGTGTTTAAGTCTAATGAAACCAGAGAAGTTGTTGTGAGAAATCAATGAGGTAATTATCAAATCATGCTCATTAACTAGAATTTTGGTTGCTTGCAACTAGGATTCTAGTTGCTCACCAGATTAGAGTTCGTGTGTAACCTTTTAAAAAACAATGGCCCCCACTCTTGCATTAACATGAGCTAAAATTAGACATATATGGATTTATAATGGAGTAATCATGTCATGGCAAAGACTAGGTGGGGGAACCTTTAATAGAACTTATACTAATGGTACAGAGGTTGCGAAGATTTCAAGGAAAGACTCCAGTTCATCCTCGAAGGAGGGGGTCGATAAGGCCGATAGCCCAGAACGCTCCGTGCGTTTGTGGAATCTTATTAATCCTACTCGTGCAACTGCATCCTTATTTTACATGCCTGGTGAAGGGCAATTGGGATGGAAATGCCCATTAATAAAGGGGCGTCAATCAACTGATAGTGAAATTAGTGGTGCTTTAATCAATATTTTTAATAGTACTGGACGGGTTGTTATTGATGCACCATCAAAAGAAAATTTTTTAACAACTAGCTCGGGTGAGGTAGTTTGTGTCGATATCGGTTTGGCAATAAATTTAGAACGAAGAGAAGATGAATTGATTGCATCTCATGGAAGGAGAAGAAGCGTAGTAAGTATGAAGGCTTGGGAAGAATTACATCATATATATGATAGTGATTATTTTAAAAAAAGCGAAGCTTCTCATCCAAATACGGTAAATACGATTAAGGCTTTGTTATTTATTAAATCTACACGACCCGATATGCATGATGTCAGTTTTCTCAGACACCATCCAGATCTGCTTAAAAAATTAGCGTTAGCTTATGATGCACGAGATCACAGCATGGCCAGACTATTAGATGCCCATGCTCGGGTTGATACGCCTCATGTACCAGGTCCATCGGATCATGCTGTTTCGCTTTCGAGTGTTCGAGTGTCTACTTCTGTACCACCTGTCTTAGAGGGGGCAAGAGTACCCAGGCCTTCTGAGCATGTTGTAACGGGCCGTCATCTTCCTGAAGTGTCTCCTAGTCCTGAGCGCCTGCCTGTCCCCGATAGAAGGAGAGGACATGGAGTGGAAGAGACAAGAGCGATGTTACAAAGGGAAGATGTAAGTTCGCATGATCTTTCAGCTTTTATCCGCAGAGCTGGAACTGGGGCTTTTGAAGATGACGAAGATGAAGTTCTAGTATCTCAAGGAAGAAAAATTCTTGATAAACAGCTACATCCTAATTTGAAACATTCCAAGGAAAGTTGCCTTAAAGAGTTACAAGATTATATTAATTCTCGAGGTACAATTAACGATAAAGGAGATTTCGTACCTTCAGACAGAACAAAATACCTTAGAAACTCTGTTGTTACTGCGCGAAAAGTAAGCATAGTGCAGGGGATAATCGATAAAATTAAGGGGGCTCATAGTTATGAGGCCTTGCAAGCTGCGTTGAGGCCATCTGAACAGGAACAAGGTGTTTTAAATGTAGGATGCTGGAGTAGTGACGTCAATTCATCCTTAGGTAAATGTGCACTTATTGCAGATGAAGGATTTCGAAACCATGTTATTGCCCATGGTCATGGTGCTATTTCCAGGAAAGTGGTGGAAGAGGAATATGATGATGATTTAGGCGAGTATCATCGCTTTGAGTAAATGAAGCAGGTGTAGAGGTGTCAAACTAGCTTTTATGGTTCAGACCCTGACTCATCATTAGTCTCAGGAGCACGATGGTAGCTCAGTAGGGTTACTCTAAACTTAAGGAGAATAATTTCGTTCTTCTTTGGTTTCTAACTGACTTGTCTCGATTGCCTTTTGTGCTTGTTTAAAAGAATGAATAATAGCTGATAACGTTTGCATCGCCGTTTCAAAACCTGAACCACACTTTTCTTTTTGCATTTGGTCCGCTAAATCCATTTCTAATAGAGAAACATTTGCATCCCTGGATGATACCGCACGCACCTTACCATATTCATAAGGCATAGTATCCATAAACCATTTTAAAGCCATTTTTTCACGTTTATCCATTTTATCTATAATTTCCATTAAAGCGATCATAGATGGTGCCATTAATTTAGTATATACCTCGGGATTTCCTATTTTAATGATCCTATGAATTGGTTTACCTGCTTCATAAATATTAAGCATTGCTTGAACCGTTGTTTCTTTAATTAGACTTGCTGTTTCTGCTAATTGAGTAAATATGTCTTCTGGATCAAATTTTCCTTCGATTTTTGAACTAGAAAATTTATAGATCGCTTCTTTTACAGATGGAAATTCTAATAGTTTTTGTATGTCGGTGGGAGAAAAGAGCACAACCCCTTTTTTGTTGTCTGGATTTAAAAAATCTTCAAACAGTTTAGGTTCGGTACGACTTCCAAGGCTATGAATAATATCATCAATATGATATGCATAACCACTTTCAGATACAAACAATTTATCTTGGGGTATATTTGCCGAAGAGTTTTTTGTAGTACTCGCTAGAGCATTACCGCTCGCATCCCTTTTGACATCCCCTCTATTAATCTCACGTCCAGGCTCATTATAAATAGGTAAATCAATGGGTTCTTTTTCTTTCATTAGTTCTTTAAGTTTAAGCTTTAACTTTTCAAAATTTTTTTTCATGACACTCTCAAAAAAAGATCAATTATTGGAAATACTGATTAATTAAAATATAGTATGCTTCTGAGAGATAATGTGGTAATCAGGAGGCAATTGCAGGTTGATGGTTTAAGCCACCTTGATAGTAAGGAGTAGTGTTTATTTTACTCAAGATTAGTGAGCTTTTATCAAGCCTTGTGCGAGCAAGCGATACAATCGATTCCTGCACTCAATATGGATAACTTACCTTATTTATAATTATTTTTGCTTAAGTATTGTTATGGGCACAATTTTTTTTACTAAAATAATACTTTAAGGAAAAGTTATAGATTCGGTATTAATGGAAATTAAAAAAGCAAGGAAGTCTATTAAATATTGGAGCATTTATGAAAACTATCAGTAAGAAAGATCAGCATAATATTACACCAGATCAAGCAATTGATTTGCTACGAAAAGGAAATGAACGGTTTGTCCAAAACTTACGGTTTAATCGAAATTTACTCCAACAAGTGAATGAAACAGCTGACGGGCAGTATCCTTTTGCCACCATTTTAAGCTGTATTGATTCACGAACACCCGCAGAGTTAATATTTGACCAAGGTCTTGGAGATATTTTTAGTATCCGAATTGCCGGTAATATTGTGAACGACGATATTCTTGGTAGTTTAGAGTTTGCGTGTAAGGCTGCGGGATCTAAATTAATTGTGGTGCTTGGCCATACCAACTGTGGTGCAATAAAAGGGGCGTGTGATGATGCTCAGTTAGGTTTTTTAACTCAGCTTTTAGAAAAAATAAAACCTGCAATCAATCTGGAGCAATCATATAAAGAAAATCGAAATGGGAGTAACCTTCCCTATGTTAATGAGGTGGCAAAAATTAATATCAAAAACAGCATCCAAAATATTTTAAATAAAAGTACCATTATAAAAGAACTGACAGAGCAACGAACTATTAAAATAATTGGTGGTTTGTATGATGTATCCTCTGGAGAGGTCGCTTTTTTTGAGGAGTAAAGGGCATTACAAGGTTAGGAACCAAAGTTTTTTGCTCAAAACGAACGATTCAAATTTGATTGTCATTATTCAGCCACATAACTCACATGTGTTCAACGTCATTTTGTCTCGATGTATTTGCTCAAGAATCTGAGAGGTTATGCAAAACTCATTGAGTTTTGGGTAACTTATGTTCAATTCAAAGTTATTTTTTATAATAAGAACGCGTATAGTATTTGGGGGTGAGGAATGGGTAAAGTAGTTCATGTCTTAATCTCAGGTGGCGGTATTTCGGGCTTAACTTTGGCTAATTTATTAGTTCGTATTGGTAAAGATGTAAAGTTTCACGTCACAATCTTCGATTCACGCCCCAATTTAAATAACAATCAAGAAAGTATCGGTGGAGGTATTGGTCTATGGCCGCCCAGTCAGTTGGTATTGAGTAATATACCTAACTATCAAAACTTTATTCAAGAATTTGGTTATCTCATGCCTTTTCCGAGTTATCGAGATTCGGATGGAAGGATATTAGCTAGAGCGAATGACGATTTTGGAAACCGATTTCCTGTGCAATGTTTAAACCGCGATGATTTAATTAATATGCTTTTAGATGGTTTAAAAAATAGAGATGATGTTGAAATTATTACATCACAAAAAATCGATGGATATAAAAGAGACAAAGATGAAATTGTGGTGACTCTTGATGGGAATAAATCATATCGAGGGGATTTACTCATTGCTTGTGATGGCATTCATTCAAAGATCAGAAATTGTCTGATGTCCGAATTAAAACGACCACCAGTCCATGAAACTGATCTTGGTTATACTTATTTTCGTGCAAATGTTCAGCTTCCTATCGATACCCAACATAAATGGTGGTCCTCATCCTTTGAAACATGGGGAACTTATCAATCCAAAAAATATGGTAACCAAGAGGTTCGGTTTGGTTATGTCCCGCTAAAACCTCCAAATGCCTTTTGGTTTATCGCAGTTAAAACACAACAGGATCACAAGTATTTATCGCCAATTACAGGCGTTCAGTTAGTGGACCAGGATACTAAGAAATTTTTGCAAGACTTAGTTAGAGATTGGAAACCAATTCGCATCGACTCTGGTGATATTGCAGTAGATTATGTGGAACTAATCAATTCGACCAATAAAATAATCAGAACAGATATAGCTAAAATTGAAGGGGTGGAACAATTCCCCTGGACATCAAAAGACAATCGAATAGTGCTTATGGGGGACTCAGCTCATGCTACCGCACCGAATATTGCTCAGGGAGCCGGTTTGTGTATCGAGGATGCAGCGTGCCTTGCATCTAAAATGGATCGAATTGATTATTTAGAGGGTATATCTGAATACGAAACCGAACGAAAACCACGAGCTAAAACAGTCCAGAATATTGCGGATTGGGTGGCTTCCGTAGGACAAGCTCAAAATCCATTGCTAAAAATGTTAAGAAACGGCGCCATGCGTACTGCCACTCACCTTGTTCCATCATTGCAACGAAATGTATTCGAATATTTAGTATCTTACAGCTTGGGTGGATCAACAAAGTCACCCTACTGGCATGCGCCTACATTAGCAATAACTGAGAATGAATCATCCTCTATCTTTGGGAGAGCTTTTCCTAAGGCCCATTTACTTGATAGTCAGGTAAAAGAGTTTAAAACGGCGAGTATTGGAGGTAATGGGATAGGTGAGGTTACCGTAGAAAAGCCAAGCTCTTTAGCAAAAATAATTGGATATTTTGCAGGTTTTCCCAGTGATATGAATCAGCAGCCGTTTTACGCTGAGGTAATCAATTTAACTAAAGATGTACAACGCTGGAACAGAGTGTTTGGCTATAAGACTCCGCAACAAAAGACCTATTCAACCACACATTCACTCTACAAAGGCTTTAATCAACAAATGCATTTAAGTGAAGGTATGGGAGGTAAACTAGACAAGGCGCTTCGATTTATTTACAAAATACAACTACAAGCCGATAAGTCGTTAAAATATGAATCTCAAGGTATAACATTTTTTGATTCATTCAAAATACCATTACCCACATTTTTATTACCCAAATCAGAGTGGGTCGAGAAACCAACAGAACAAGGATGGAAATTTGATGGAACAGTTTCTTTTCCTATGATTGGCACCTTGATGCATTATTATGGACATTTTCATGTGAACAAAATGGATGTTGTGACGAATAAAAGAGTAATTATCGCAGGCGGATCGGGTATGATCGGAAAAGAAGCATGCTTGGAGTTCGTCAAAAAAGGATATGAGGTATATTGTTTAAGTCGCTCTTCAGAGACAAAAATAAATATTGAAGGCGTCAAAGTCAGACAAATTGATGAAGATTGGTCAGATCTTATTGATAAAAACACAATCATATTAAACTTAAGTGGCGAAAATCCAGGTGCTCAAAGATGGACTTCTTCAGTTAAAACTACTATAGCAGAATCACGCTTTCGGGTGATTGATACAATAATTCACAACATTGATAAAGCTCGCGAAAAACCATTAAAGTATCTGCAAGCGTCTGCTGTCGGATTTTATGGAAATGCTGACGATTCCATTTTGACAGAAGAAAGTGGGTCAGTTATAGGCAGTGATCCTGGAACAAAATTCAGAGTGGAAGTCTGTAAGGAAATTGAACATAGAGCAAATAAAGCAAATTGTCACGTGGTCAATTTAAGACTGGGACATGTGTTATCGAACAATGGTGGTCTTTTGCCTTATTATCGATACGCTGGATTTTTTGGAGCTGGGAGATTTGGTACTGGTAATCAATTTGTTCCTTATGTGCATGTTAAAGACGTCGCAAAAGCGATTGAATTTATTGCTAAAACCGACAAAATTATTGAGGGCCCCATAAACATAACTGCTCCGCAATCCTGTACTAATTCTGAAATATTACAGTCGTTGCGATGGGGTAAATCGATGTTTGGAGTACCTGTCCCAAGTTCAGTTTTAAAATTATTAATCGGCGAATCATCTGTAGTATTAACTGACTCTGAACGAGTCTCGCCGAAAAGGTTACTCGAGAATGGATTTGAATTTGACTACAACACCATAAATGAATCCTTAAATGGATTAAAATAGGAGGATGCTTCTACACTGGCTCTCACGACCCAGATATTGAGTGCATTCTATGCTATCCTTTTATTTATTAGTTTGATGCAATTAAAAGCTCACGGCTTTTTTGGGTGGGCTCTGAAAATAAATAGTTCTTATGCCAATCTGGTTGTCACGTACGTATTGGTAAATGTTTGTTTTTTCTAATTGTGAAAAAATAATATGAATGAGACTAAATTATTAGCTGAATGGGTATCCCAGATTGCATTTGAATCTATGCCAACCGCAGTTATTGAATCGATTCAATTATTTCTTCTTGATAATGTGGGATGTATGATCGGAGGTGCCAAACTCCCTTGGAGTTTAAGCTACTATCAAACGATTAAAAGTACGCGCTCCGGACATCATTCCACCGTAATTTATTACGGCGATAAACATTCGCCTGACGAGGCTGCATTTTTAAACAGCTCCTTTGGACATGCCAATGAAAGCGATGATACACATCTAGCCAGTCCCACACATCTTGGAAGCATTGCTATCCCCTCAGCACTTGCCCTGGGAGAGTATTGCAATTGTTCAGGTAAACAATTGCTGTTAGCACTTATCGCTGCTTATGAAGTGCAAATTAGAATTGCTTCGGCGTGCTCTCCCCATCTCATCAATCGTGGTCATCACCCGCCTGCTGGTGTTGGGCCTTTCGGAGGAGCAGCTGCAGGAGCGGTTTTACTGGGGTTTGATAAACAAAAAACTATTGATGCGTTGGGCATAGCCGGCAGTTATGCTTCAGGGTTACTTGAATATACTCAGTCTGGAGGTTCTGTTAAACGAGTGCATTGCGCAATTTCTGCTCAAGGCGGAGTGCGTGCCGCAATGTTTGCTCAAGCAGGAATTACTGGACCTCAAGCGATTATCGAAGGTACTCGGGGTTTTTGTAATGTGTTCGCAGGAGATCAATATCATCGAGAACAAATCACCAAAGAACTGGGTTCTACTTATCGATTACTTGAAAATGGGTTGAAAATACATAGCTGCTGTTTTTACATCCATGGTTTTTTGGAAACATTAGATCGGGTGCGTTCTACTATTGAAATTATCCCTGAGCAAATCAAATCCATTACGTTGTACATAGATAATCCTGATGTTTTTCATCACATTTGTTCAATAAGAGAACCTAAAGATGTTTTGGGTGCACAATTTAGCCTCCCATTTAGTCTGGCAATGAGACTTTGGCATGGCGGAAAAGGTGTTGAAGGTGGCAATGGCTTCTGGGATTATTTATCCGTTGATTTAGCTAATCCACATATTTTGAACATTGTAAAAAAGATATCCTGCATATTAGTTGATTCCAATCAGAACACAATACGCTCTCAATTATACCCATTTATCATGGAGCTTAACGATGGTCGTTTAATTGAGCAAGAACTATTACTGGCAAAAGGAATACCTAAAAATCCTCTTAGCTCAGCCGAGGTCCAAGAGAAATTTTTATTTATAACTGAAAAAAATCTTCCCCGAGGTCGAGTTCAGAAAATTATAAATATGATCGAAAATATCTCCGATTTGCCTGACATAAAAACATTGATAAAATTGCTTATCAATAAATAATTAGATATGCCTCTAAGAAAACCCTGATGTTATAGAGTTTCACTCCATAATTGAATAAAAAAAATACATTATAATTAATATATCAGTTTTTACAAAAGGATAAACCCATGGAGTTTAAATATGAAGAATTAAATGAAAGAGATACTTTCTCTGCACTAATAATCGCAATAAAGACAAAAAACTTGGATCAACTTTCTGATTTATTAAGGCATGCCAGAGATAAAGGTCTTAAAGATTTACCAATCATGACCGATGAGAACGGGAGTACGATTTTACATCATGCCTTAATGCAAGCCGACTTTATGATTATGAGAACATTAAGTACTTATGAAGCAGGTTTTGAGGAAAGCTTATCAATAAGAAACAAATTAGGTAAAACTCCATATGATTGTATAGCTGATTTACCTAAGGAGCAGACTGCATTTAAAAATAAAGCCAGAGAAATGTTGAGCGCTTCCTGGAAGCAATCATTTATTCTCGAGCAATTCAGACAATTTTTACGCTATCAACAAAAAAAAATGAATATAATGAGGAAGAAGTTAATCAGATAATCAATATTCTTCGAGAAGGTCACTGTAATGGCTTTAGTTCAATCTGGTTACACTGTAAGCTTAACGGCGAAAATCAAAAATATTATGAACTAATGAACGATATTGTGACTTGGGATAAATCCGAAGCAACCCTGACTGAAGCACTTGTTAAAAAGTTTGACTATGCCCTACAACTTGTTCGTTCCTATCATATGAATCCTCGACATCTTAAACATGAAGAGGAGCAATTTCAAAAGGAAAGAGAACAATTTTATAAAGAGGGGGAGGCTTTAAGACAACAACTTGCACAGGCTGAAAGTGTAGATGCAAAAGCCCAACTGGCTGCTGAGCTAGCACGGTTTGAAACTGCAAAATCTAATTTGGAGGCAGCACAGGATTTTATGACCCCCTCTACCGACTGGCAAAAAGTGTGGGATAGCAAGAAATATCAATTTGAAAGGGAAATAAGAGGGGAGGAGGTAACTTTACCTATGTTAGAAATTAGCCATTGCAGAAAATGACGGCAAAGGATTTAACTTTAAATCGAGAACCCATGTTATAGCTGGCTTTTACCGCGATGGGATATTAGAACTTTTCGATTCAAATTTCCCAGGAGAATTTGGAAATACGCCTTTAACAAAATCCTTTGATTTAAAAGACCCCACAGAAATTAAAGAAGGCGCTTTAGAAATTCGTGAATGTTTATATGATCGGGTCAATAAAGGTTCTCCTGAACGCTTTTTTATTTCTTTCCATGCTTTTGATAAAAAAGAGGCTATACCCGGTAAATATCTAACGTTTACAGACATCAACGGTATATTAGCAACGAGGGAGATTTTGAGATTGTCCGAGGAAGGCCCTTTAGATCCAGCAAAATTCACTCAGCACATGGAAGACATTGATAAATATTTGTCACCTGAAGAGGTTGATAATTTTTACAAAAAAGTCGTGTTTGACCAGAGTAAAATCGATAATCCTACGCCTTCTTCACCATACTCACCACTTACACAGGCAGTTGCTGCGCAAAATTATCGAGCAATAGAAAGCCTGTTAAGACATGGTGCCAATCCTAATTTAGAAATTGCATACCAAAGCGCTCTTTCTTTAGCCAATGATCTGGATGACCCAAAAATTATTAAGCTATTTGAGGCGCAACGCGATCTATCCAACGCCACTGCTTCTACCAGCACCTTTCAAATGAAAGTAAATATTCTCAAGATTCCCATAGATGAACGCAGTGCGAATATCTTAGCAGTTTATAATTTACTGAATGATCCTTTAATGAATAACCAAGATGGTTTGGTTCCTAAGATTATTGAAGATATAAAAAAATTGGTAGGGGAAATAGATCCTGAGTCTGAAACAAGTATATGTAAATCTATTTGTGATATTAAGGAAAATATCAGCGCAACCAAGAGTAATGGTCTCAACTCCCACGCCCAAGCTGTTCTTGAAGTGTTTAGTAAATCGAGCTCAACTGACTTTAGAAGCATTCGTAACTCATTGTCTGAGGATCCTGCGCGAAGAGCCATTATGGATGTTCAACCAGGAAGTAGGCTAGACACGTAGAAAAAATTGGTAATCCCAGAGGAGTAACAGAATCTAAGGTGTTAGCGGCTCTTGGTAAAAGATTCTGGCATTGAACTGAATTGTTTGAATAACATGAAAATTTGGGCATTAATATAAGGATACGATACATAATGCGCATAAAATAGCACCAGATTATATTGTGATTTCTTGGGTATGGTAAATGCTTGTCACTGAGTGCATACATTAAGAAATACAAATCCGATTAAAATGATGTTTTTTTGAACAACAGTTAAAGTTTAAGGTTTGACATACATAACTTTTTTGTTAACATGCCTCTAATAGATACTCTCTAAAAGTAATAATATATGAAAGATCGTAGCCGAACAAAATATACCTTGCTAGGTATGCTAGCAATAAGGGATTTATCTGGTTATGAAATCACTAAATTAATTCAAACCAGCACGGAATATTTTTGGTCAGAAAGCGAAGGACAAATATATCCAACTCTTGCAAAATGTGTTGAGGAGGGGTTTGCTTTCTGCACAGCACAACCAGCCAATAAAATAGGCCACAATAAAAAAATATATTCGATTACCGAGGATGGTAAAAGATTTTTAAGAGAATGGCTTAAAAAAAGTCCTAAAGCTACCATCATTAGGAATGAATTATTATTAAAATTATTTTATGGCCATAACGTTGATAAAATAGATAACATTCATCACGTTATACATCGTCAAAAGGAAATTGAATTAACCCTTGAGCGCTATAAAAATTTATATAATGAATTGATCGACGAACACAAAAATTCCCCGCACCTAAAATATTGGCTTCTTACATTAAGCCATGGAATAGACATGGCGGAGGCAGAACTATCTTGGTGCAGGAAAAGTTTAAAACTACTTGAGTTAGACCAGCCTATCGCGATTAAAGAATCATGAGGTAAGAATAATGCAATATTACTTGATGTTAAAAATGCTTCATATTTTTGGAGCCGTCTTGTTTTTAGGAAATATAATTGTTACAGCATTTTGGAAAACCTTCGCGGACCTTTCAAAAGATTGGAGAGTTATTGCCTTCTCTCAAAAATTAGTAACATATACTGATATTTTTTTTACAACTGTTGGAGTTTTAATAATAGCTATTACTGGAATTCTGATGGCAAAACAATATGCTAATTACTTGCACTTAAAATGGATCGCATGGGGGATAAGTTTATTTATCGCATCCGGTATTATTTGGTTATCAATTCTAATTCCTTTGCAAATTAAATTGCATATAATTGCCAAGAAATTTAAAACGAATCAAAAGGTTTCCGAAGAGTATTGGAAACTTGAAAAGTTTTGGATGATATTTGGTATCATTGCAACCGTCTTGCCACTAATGAACTTGTATTGGATGGTATTCAAGCCAAATTAAGCAAGCAAACATCAATACACTGATGCGAAAATCCGTCAATTTGCCGACAGCTTTTATATCCCCATGCCATCTGTGAAATTGATTCGCATGCTTTTAGATACCAATATTCCCTGCGCTTAAGTTAATTAATACTTTTATATTCATTGAAATAAATTATATTTATATTTAGTATAAAATATTATCTAAGACAGCCAGGGAATGCATAATGTTCAAGAAATTAATAATTGGTGGTTTTTTGTTTGTTATCACCGGGGCTGTTCATTCCGAGAAAGTGGCTGTTGTTGGAGCCGGTGCCTCAGGCTTAGCCACTGCATGGTCAATAGGAAATGCACACGAGGTGACATTAATAGATAAGAGACAGTTAGGTGGTCATGCTCTAACGAGAAAAGTTCATTTAGAGGGTAAGATTCATATTGCCGAAGCGGGGGCTGAATTTTTCAATACCACCGCATACCCTCATTTTCTCCGATTATTGGAATATTTAGGCGTGGCTCTGGCTGGTTTTACTTTAGTAACCATTTTTTATAACCAAAATAATAATCAACGGCTAGTCGTGCCTCCTGTACATGACGGTACTGTGGAATGGAATTCCTTTCGACCAAGAAATTTAGTAAAAATGCTGGGTTTAAAATATGTACTATATAAAGCAGGCCCTTTAGTTGCCAATAAGGATTCGACGCTTTCCCTTAGTGAATTTCTGGATTCATTATGGCTTACAGCAGGATTTAAACAGTATTTATATGCAACGCTAGGTGCATTTTTTGGTGTTAATGCAACAGCAGCAAGCAACATGAAAGCTTATTATGCTCTGCGTTATATGGTTATTGGTGAAAATACTCAATGGCTGGAGGCTACTGAGGGGTTGAAAAGTTATATTGATAAAATTGCTCACGAAATCGAAGAGGATGGCACAAAAATAGAGACGGGTATTGGTGTTAAGTCTATAGAGTTGAAAGAAAATGGCCGTTATCGAGTTATTAAAGAAGATGGGAGTTCAGAATCGTTCGATAAAGTAGTTTTGGCAACCAATGCAAAGTCTACGGCTCGCATGCTTAAAGGAATGGCAGGGCGCGAGAAGTTAGTTGATATTATTAACAAAGTTGACTACGTACCTGCTACGATTGCTCTACATGGTGATGAAAGTTTTCTACCAATAAATCCTGATGACAGAAAAACAATTAATATTCGTATTGCAGAGGATAGGCAAAGCGCCCGCATGACGATGTTTAAACATAACGATGTGAAAATCTATAAAACATGGGTTACCCACGATGAAAAGCCTGAGCCTTGTTACTCTGAAGATGGGTTTATGCACCTGCGTGTTAATCAAGCTTATGTAGATGCACAAAAAGCTGTGAAAAAAGCTCAGGGTAAAAAAGGGTTGTTTTTTGCTGGTACCTGGACTGGCAACGGTGATTCACATGAAGAGGCCGTGTTATCTGGCATGGAAGTTGCTGAAAGAATTGGCGCGAATCACGAGCGGCTTGCAATATTAAAAGGCTTATAAGCAGGTAAAGCGCTTATTGAATTAAGTGCCTTGCAATATTTTTTCAGGTTCTGTGTGGATTTAGAATAGCGACAAACCAAACGCAGCGGTCCCCCCATGGGGTATTCATCATTTCATAACTAGTTATTAAAAGTCATGCCGATAACACCAGTGATATTATAGTTAATTTTGCTTTGATCCCCATTCAATACTTGAGAAATTGGGGTTGACCATCCTAACTGAAAGAAGAGTTTTTTGGTAGAAAACCATAAAGAAGGGGTAAGGTATACTACATTTCCTCCTGTGTCTGGATCAGCCTCTCCTGAGATTCTATCTTTTTCTGCATAGGTTCCATGGACTTCAACTAAACCCATAAATATGTATTTCCCCGTTACGCTTTTAATGTTTCGACCCAAGCCGGATTGATATAGATATTGGGTACCTAATTTAACATTTCCATTTTTTTCTATCCACGTCAACCCAGAAGAAGCATACCATAACCAATTTACAGACATGCGGTTAAAGGTACTTCCCAAAAAATAACTAGGTGAGCCAAAACCTGTAGGTGGGTTTTTCTGAAAGGAACCTGTTGGCGCGGACAGTGCACCTACAACAGTCAATTGGTCGGCATATTTTGAATTGCTATTTTCATAAGGAGCATATTCTCCTTGAATGTAAATATCTCCTATGCCGGAGGAGTGCTCGTTACCGCTTACGTAATTTGCAGCGATTGGGAGCGATAATAAAAGGGAGGCTTTATCCGATAAACCATAAACAAAAGAGACTGGTGCGTTTAAAAAATGTTCGTTTCTAATTTGCAAATAAGTGGGTGCAACATAAAATTGGAATTGATCCTTTCAATTAAACTTTGACCAAATGAGAGGAATGGGCCAGGTTGTTGGGAAGGAGGAAGAGCAAAATTTCCTATACTTGGGGGTTCATTTTCGGTTTCTGGCGAGATGACCTCACAGAAAGCGATATTGGGGTATGCAAAAACAACAGTTAGGAATAAGCTGAATCTGCTTATCTTATATAATTCTCTCATTTATCTATGACTTAAAGTTAAAATGTAATTAAACTACAAAAGGGGCGTAAACGCCCCTAATTATTTAAGTTTTTTTGAAATTTTTTAAATATTTAAGTTTTATTAGACCTCTAGAAGATGAATTACTAAGCCATTAAGATTGGGAAAAATAGCAATCACAATCGCAGCGGCCAGCACTCCTACGCCTACATACCGGAACATGGATGCTTGGAATCGCGAGATCAGCAGTCCTGCCCCAACTCCAACACCTAATAAGAATAATGAGGAAATTAGGCATCCGAGGATGAAAGCGGGCATGCTCATTAGAGAACTATAATTTACCATTAGTCCATTACCATTAAAGAAAGTAAAGACTGCAATAATACCCACAATGGCTAACAATGAAATACCTGTATTCAACGAAAGCAAGGCGCCGCAAACAACAATGGAAGCAAGAATGGCATATTCCAATAAAGGAATTGATACACCGGAGAGGTTTAAAATGCCACCCAGTAACATAGCCATACTAAATACCAATGGAATGCTCCATAAGGCCCGCCCACCTATTTGTGCTGCAATGAGCCCAACTGCAAAGGTGAACAGCATATGGTCGACACCATGAATTGGCATACTTAACCCTTGCAAAAAGGGAGCATCGCGCATAAATTCAGCATGATGTGCATATACCATAGTGGGTACAACGCTAAGCACCACAATTAAAAACGTAGATAAGGCGGTGCTATGAGTGATTTTGCGCATAATATTTTCTCCTTTAAACACCGGGTGTGGAATCGACAGTCCAGTCAGTGGTTTTCCTAACTTCGTACGTTAAGTATATACTATTTAAGGTAATAATGCGTTCAAACTGAATAAGAATTAGGCATTAATTCCAGTGGCCAACCAATTATTGAGGGCAATCCTAAGATAATTCGATCATTGCTTAACCTATCCGTTAGGTTAGGCTCACCAAATTCTCGACAAATTATACGTAATTTCCAGGACTGTATATAAGTTAAGATGTGAGGCCCTCAGCATCAGATTTGCTTAGCATAAGCCATTTATACATTCCCATCATAAAAACACTCAATAGGATATAAATGGCAGGTAATAAAAAAGTGTTAAGAGTAAAAATACCCATACAGAGTACGATCACTGTGGCTGTACCCATATTAATAAAATTCATCACTGCGGAAGCATGCGCTTTATCATCTGACCCACTCATGGCAATGGAGGATGCATTGGCAAGAATAAAGCATAATCCAAGGTAAATAGTAATGGTTGGTATGAATAGTGAGAACATTATGGGCATTTTAGCACATAGGCAAAGAAACATAGCTAGGACTCCAACTAGCGTGATACATAAACCCATAAACATAATCGATTGAAGAGTATGTTTATTTGTCAATTTGGCTCCAATGAGTGAACCAAGTATTAAACCAATGGATGGTAAAATGTTTGCTATACCGTACTCAGTACTGCTCATTCCAAATGCATTGATAGCAATGAACGGTGCAATAGCAGCAAATGCATAGATAAAAGAAGTGCATGCGCCCATCAGTAAACCGCCTGCAATCAATTGAGAATTTTTGAATTGCTTGCCATAAGCAGACAAAAGATAAGATGGTTTGAGCGAATCGTAGTTCAAATTTTTCTGTGTTTCAGGTAATCGACCGACAAGCAACAAAAGTATCAATCCATAAAAAGCACTGGCAAAAAAACAACTCATCCAGCCAAAATGTGAATTAAGAATGCCGCCTAATGCAACACCTAGTCCTGGGGTAATAGCAAATGCTAGCAATAAATAAGATATTTTTTGACTCGCCTCTTTAGGAGCATAACACTCATTCACTAAGGTAAATGTCATTTTCAAGCCAACACCAGCTCCTAGGGCAAGTAAAAATCGCCCCAGCACTAATAATGGATAATAATGCATGGTTCCTGCTAAAACACATAAAAGGCTACTCGTGATTTGTAAACTAATTCCTATGTATAAAGCAGGCTTCCTACCAAATCGATTAGCAATGGGACCATAAACCAGTTGTCCCAATGCATATCCAATGAGAAACCAGCTAATGGTTTGCTGAGCAGTTATGTCTGAGATAGAGAAAAACTCAGCAATATTAGGTAAAGCAGGGGAAAATAACACTGCATTTACCGACGCAAATGAAATCATCAAAACTAAGGTAGTAAAAGGGAGTTGTATCGTTGTTTTCATAGAATATCCTAAATAAATCAGATAATAGTATATAAATTGACTTAAAAGTTAACAATATTATAATATGTTAATAACTGTTAACATTTATGCAATAATTATGAGTAAATTGGAGCGTATCGCTGCTTTTATTGATGTAGTAGACGAAAATGGTTTTGCGGCGGCAGCCAGAAAACAGGGAGTTTCCACTGCGGCAATAAGTCGCTTAGTTACTCGACTTGAGTCAGATCTAAACGTCGAATTGTTAAAGCGAACCACTCGCAAAGTATCGCTTACTGAAATTGGCATTACCTATTATCAACATTGTAAAAAAACAATTGATGGCTTGCGAGAAGCAGAAATTGCCATTGCTGGGAGTCAAAACGAAGCCGTAGGGACGTTAAAAGTGGTAAGTAGCCGCTATTTTGCTCTCAAACATTTAATACCTGGCTTATCGAGTTTTATGGCGAAGAATCCTAATTTGCAGGTTATGTTTGAATTAGCGGAGCGCTTCCCAGATATGGATATGGAGGAAATTGACATTCTGTTTGGTGTTTCATTAGAGGGCGCTGGTCATCTAGTGAGAAAACGTGTTGCAATGACACGATATGTGCTTTGTGCATCTCCTGAGTATTTAAAAAAATATGGTACACCGCGGGTTCCTCATGACTTGAGTAAACACCATTACATTACTCATAGTATGCGCACACCAGATAACGTGCTTGTGTTTAAAGATAACAAAGAAATCGTTGTACATCCCATATTGTGGCTAAATGATAGTCGTGCGATGCGGGAGTGCGCCATACTGGGAATGGGCATTGTCAAATTACACGATTATATTATTGCAGATGCATTAAGAGATGGGCACCTTATTGAAGTGCTGTCTGAATTTCAAGACCAGCAATTACCCGTATATGTATATTATCAACAAAGCCGATATTTGCAGCCAAAAATTAGGAAATTCATCGATTTTTTTACTACTAATGAACACTTGTTGGATTTGGATTAAGAAATCCAAATTCCTATACCCAATACCAAGTAAAGCTCCAATAACTACGAGGTATTTGAGCGCTTAATGGCATGAAGCTTGGAGATTTATTATCACCTTACAGTGGCATTGACTTTAAAATAGACTCAACATGTTCTTGGGGGCTTTTAAGTGGGATTATATTTGCTTTCCCCCAAGTGCATTTCTTTTTGTATTAGGCACCTATGCTTTTCATTGTACCTAACTGCATCTCTTCATCGCTTCCTTCTTCGTCTTCTTGCTCGCTCTTCTCACCTTTTTCTTCATCATTCTCAACAGAATTTTTAATGATGCCTTTAAGCATACGAGGAGCAACTCCATTCGTCGTAGAAGTTGTTGGAGTAGATTCTTTCGAAACTTCACTACCGCCCCATGAAACGAGAAGTAGTGCGCTGTAGAGAAGTTGAAATAAATACAAGAGTTGCCCAACTATTTGTTCATCATTAAAAACCAAGGCTATCGCGAACCCCAGCATAATGGCTGAAAAAATAGCCTGAAGTCCTTGGATAACTTTTTCATTAAGGTGGGTATCTGAGCGACACAGAGCATAACCAGAGTTGAGGACCTGGGCAAAAGATATAGGAATTAAAGGAATCGGGCTTGTCGTGTTAACTATTTGCATACCTGCTTGTACGGTTAGTTGGGTCACTGCTAATCCGGCGTTTCCTCGTTGAGCATTTCTATGGGCAGAGGAGGACTGGGGTGCTCGGGCTTGAAGGCGATCTAATACAGTAGAATAAGTTGTTCCTGCCATTTTTTAAAATCCTTTTAAATAAACATATGTGCAGATTAAATCGAAATTTAATCGTAAGTCGATTTTAGCTACTGAAAATACTCAAAATGTTTTGCATTAAGGTTTTCCAGAAGCAAGTTGTTATTCTAACTGGTTTTTTTTCAACTTCAATGTTATTGGTGGGAAAGAAAGTAACTTAACCAAAAAATTTATCTCGTTTTAAAACATACAATTTTCCATTACGCACAAAATAGTATGTACAAAAGAATGATTATTGGGTTTTATAAATATTAAATATCTTATGAAAAACAACAAGCACCCCAAAGCCAGTAACTATGTATTATCTTTATAAACTGGAGTACGGTCTATCGTGACTGCTATGCACTGGTTGCTACGAAAAATTTCTATATCATTTTAGTAATGAATATAAGCCACAATCATGAGTTTATTTGGGCCATATAAACTCATGATTGTGGCTTACATATCAACTATTTTATCTCGAATCTAATTTTCTAAACTTAAATTCGAGTAATTTTCCTTTCAGCGATTAAAACTCTGCACTATAGGTACGTTTATGGCCAACAATTGGTATGGTAACGCCATATTTCTTTTGTCCAAAAAATAGGTGTGGATTAGAACTTTGGACTGTTTCTCGCTGAGCACTATCAAGCGTCCTTGGAGTTTCTTCTTGAGTAGCAGGTAGGAAAGGCCAATTTTTTTCATCCTCTTCTTGAGGTAAAAGATTCACTGGAGGAGACTGTGGTTCAGCATCAGCATCAGCATCAGCATCAGCATCAGCATCAGCATCAGCATCAGAATACGAATTCGTGTCTGAAATTAGTAACTTATCATTAATTAAAGTTTGATAAAAATCCATGACGAAAAGGTCATTAATTTCTTCAGATGAGTTGATTTTATCAAATACCTCCGGAAATATTTTCTTTAATAAACCATACTCATACAAAGCCTTTACATAAGAAACTGGATGTTCCACGGCAGCAAGATGTCTGATTGTTACCGCTACGATATGACTATAATGTGGAAAAAGATGAGTATTACCATTCCAATTTAGAATCGCTTGACTTAACTCTGGGGTAGGTTTAAAGCCTTCTGTTATATATTTTACAGCTCTTAACAAACGTACTGGATCTTCTCGGAAAAGAAGTTCCGCGCTACTCTGGGTATTTAAAGAAAAACGGTGTACGTCATCAACGCCATGATTTAAAGGATCATGAATTGTTCCTTCACAATCTAAAAATAATGCGCAGATAGTAAAATCTCGATGAGAAGCATTTTCTTCTAACCATGTTTTTGGACTTTGACCACTATTTTTTGTAACATGAATATCCACTGAAAATTCTTTATTATCAAAGAGTAATTTTTTAGTATAAAGATTAGGAATATATTTATCTTTTCTAAAACCTATTCTAAGTAATGCTTGAGGATCACAATCACTCGTAAAATCAAGATCAGTGAGTGTTTGAGGGTGGTCCTGTAAAAGTTTAACAACAGAACTTCCTACTAAATAATGATGCCCCGAAATTTCTTTTAGTTGATCAAAAATATGGGAAATAACTGCTGGAAGCTTTACCCTAGGAAGCTCAATCGCCTTCTCATCTTCATTTTTATCTGATTTTACATAATCTTTAAGGGATAATCTAAATTTTCCTGGAACAGTTTTTTCTATTTCTGCTGCTATTTTTTGGTTTCCAGGAAATAACTTGGTTATTTTATTTCGAGTTTGCTCTACTTTATCTAAATCACCGATTTTTATGTAATGAAACAGAAGACCTAAAAGTAACCATCTGTTATTGTGAAAAAATGACATGGCTTTTTCCAGCGTAAAAAACGCCTTATCATGCTCACCACGTTCATCAAGATGTTGAGCCAATAGTTGATACAATTTAGGTTGATGTGGAAATTTATCAATAGCAGAGCGAAGAAATACTTCCGTAGAAACCCTCTTATCTTGATTAGCAATCAAGTATTTTGCTTTTTTCAAATAAACGAGAAAAGAGTTTGGAAACTGTTTAAAAAGGACTTCATATTTTGCAAGATGTTGGGAAATATTATTTGGTGCTCTTAATTCCTCCAACCGTTGTTTCTCAATGTATCCCTGCGGCATTGAAGGATAATTTTTTATTAAAACCTCGCAGCATTGTCGGGCTCTTTCAAAATGATTAGCCATTCTCCACAGATGAGTTTGTCTTTGAAGGATATTGGGTTTCACTTCTGGTTGATTTTTTATACTTTTCAAATAATAAATCATTTTTGATTTATCTAGTTTTTCATAATAAAGTGCAAAAAGACTTAAAATAGTTGGATTATTAGGGTATTTTACTTGAGCGTCTTCCAATCGCTTCAACGCTTCTGTATTTTTCCCAGCATTGATTAAGCAAGGAATATAGGTATCCAGAAGAGAAAGATCATGGGGGTAAGAAATTAACCCTTTCTCAAGAATAGTTAAAGCCTTCTCATTTTCTCCTATAATAATGTAGCAATAGGCTTTAGTATTAATCACTGATTTTTCGTGTTGATATGACTCGTTTAACTCAGCTAATAAACCTAAGGCCTCTCGATGCTTATTTGCTCCTATATAAGCTTGTACTGTGTGTAAAATTGAGTTTGAATTTAACTCTTTTTTTAATAATCGCTGATGGAGAGCCAGTCCAGTATAAACATCCCCTATTGATGCATAAAATTTAGCCATGCAATGAAGTAGAACCGGATCATCTTTCCATATGGTTAGCATTTTTTGAGCGAGTTTTATTGCCCTTGAAAAATCGCTTAAATGCTCATAGCAATAAAGAAGGTCGCGTTGTATATGGTAAACTTTTTCCCAATGATGAGGAAGCGTTTCAATTAGGCTAGCTGCCGTAGCAAAATCACCTTTTTTTATGGAGCATCGCGCCATTCCATACTGAGCCGCAGCATGATTATCAGAGGTTTTATCTATGCAGGCCTTTTTAACCGCTAAGAATAGAGAGATCGCCTCATCATATTGCTTTTTTTCTAGATGGGCCCAGGCGTCCTTTAATGTTTCTGCCTTATTCAAAGAGGGCTTTGACTTAACTAAAGTCCAAGGCTCCTCCATCGTTATTTCTTCATCCATAGTGGTAGGTTTTGTGCGATCTTTTAAAAAGCGCATAGAAGTTCGTGCAGGAGTCTCAAGAGTAGGTTTCGGTTGTAAAACCTTTTCTTTTCCTTTATCTGTTTCTTTTCTTTTTTCTTTTTTCTTTATTGATCTGCTATGCTGCCGATTTCTTGTATGATTTTTTTGTGGCACAGTATCTATTTGAGTCTGCTGCTTTGTGCTTTCATCTATCTTGTTCTCAGGTCTTGTAGTACTCACAATGTTTTTTAGAACACCTAAAACAACCTGAGCTGATTTACAAAACCGTGCAACGGATACCGGATCATCGAATAAATTCGAATCCATAAAAACATGCCCATCTTGATCTAATTTTGGAAAACAGGCAGAAATTTTCTTTAAGTCTTCTTGCAAAAAATTTGTCATTACAGTAGCGATATCATGAATAACATATCTAAAATCTCTCGTAACATCGCCTTTATAGAAATCCAGAATTCCTCGTAGGTAGACATCTGTTTCATGGGCCATTTGCAGCATACTTGCGTTGAAAATAGGCCCAAAAGCTGAAGGTGGAACCTCGCTATTACGAGAGAATAAGGTTAGAAATACCGACACCATAGCATTTACAGTTATTCTATACTTGAAAATTGTATTATGGAATTTCTCCCAAGACTGTTGCTGTGCAAGGTTACGGTGCTCTATAACGCCACAAGACTCAAGCTGAGTAAGAAGATTATCTTGTATTGCTACAATAGAGGATAAATCATCTATAAATTGCCAAAACCAATGTTTATCATAGCCACCGTGGATTAAAGATTCTCTAAAACTGAATAACGCCTCATTATCTGAGATATCCAACTTAGCCAACTGTTCGTAGTATAATGCCTCATAACGGACCATTAACTCTCTAAATTTAACTTGGAGTTCAAGGGGTAGTTCTTGCTCATTCACTGCAGGAGTTATTGAATCTGTAATTAAATGGTCAGCGGATGCTTCATTACTGCTAATTTGCTTTAAAACATCATTAAAAGGATCATTTTCAGGAATAGGTACGGAGTCTCCATCATCGGTTCGTCTTCTCAGCTGTATAAAAGTTTGCTGTGCTGGCCGAGCAGAGAAAAGTAACGGGGGTTCCTTTACAAAAATTTCAGGATAAAGGCCACTTTCCATCTCTTTTATTATAAAATCAGGTAAATCCTTGGGTGCCCCCTGTTCAATAAAAGAACTTTTAAGTACACTTTTTTTATATGAGCCGCCACTAAATTGGCAAAAAAGTTCTTTATATTTTTCAAATAAAGCATCAACCTCTTTTTCTTTTTCTCGTTTAGTAAGAGGAACCTCAACAGAAATGGGCGAATATTTGCTGTCTACATATTTACGAAGCATTTTTTTAAAAACTGAATTCATTGACAGACTTATCTCTTAGTAATTTGGGGCGGGTATTAAAACACTTAACTAATAATTTGAAAAGCTGCTTTATTATTTTGCTCTATGATGTAAGAAACAAACATGAAGAGTTTAAAAATAGATTTCATTGTTGCTTCATTCTTAAGAAAAATTAATTCATTAAATATAAATATGTTTTGAACTCTTCTCTTTTAGTAGACAACAGTTAATGTGCTTTCAATCGTATTTGTAAACATGACTTACAAATACGACTGGATCAGAGGGTAATTTATGAAATTAATAAGAGTTCGCCACGTCGACTGCAATCGGTTTAGGAAGAGCCTTTTATTCTAGAGTTGTCTTGCGCTTCATCTTGAACTGATGGCTGTCCTCTTTGCTCTGGGATATTCGTTTTTGGAGATGCATCAAGGACGGTGCGTTCCTGAGCGACTTCCTTCTGAGTTGCTGAAAACAATCCTTGACCTTTTGGTGCAGCAAGTTTTGACGACTTCGAGTGTTGATTTTCTTTTCTCGAAAATTCCTTCTCTTTTTCAAGGGGAGGTGGCATGCTCCGCTTATTTGTCTTCACCCCAGTCATAGGTGATCCTTTATAGCTATTTCCTCGATCTTGATGCGGTTCAAAAAAAGGAAAAAATAGATTTTCCTTTTGCTGACGATTGAATTTCTCAAAGGCAAATATTCTTTCTATAATTTGTCTCTTTAATACATAAGCTTCTTCGAAATTCCTAACATCCTCAACAGTTAATTCCTGATTCGTGGATGTTGCACCTCCATATTTAACGCAAGATTCAAGAGGAATAAATGCTTCAAATGGAATATTACCAAAGCGTGCAAAATTCACAGGAAAAGCAGGTTTTCGTTCACGTTTCAAAAAGTCAATAATTTCAATGGTTGAATCAATACCCCCTTTATTCCCTGGACGAAAACTCATAAATAAATCACCTAATTTTACGCGTATTTCAGCTCCTTCGAAGATAACGAAATCTTCTTCTTTATATAAATATTGGCCTAAGTGCTGCAACTGTATTTTTTTAAGATGCTGAATTTCAAACAAGTACCCATTAAATACTTCACTGGCATAATGCCTTTCTTCCCCGTCATTTTTTTCGTGTGTAGCACAATGAAAATCTGCGAGAACGGGTAATTGTTTAGGACGATTATCTTGGTTGAAGCACATAAGATAGAGCATATGCCACGTTTCAAGACTAATACCTAAGGCTTCAGAAATCTTGATGCTATTATCTAACTCAGGATATTTTGCAATGGATGTCACCAAGCGCTCATATTCATTAAAAAAAGCACTCTCATTGACACGCATTGGACCTGGCTGTCTTTTTCGTTTCATTTGCCTTCTTGAAACGGGTCCCTTTCCATTGAGAAGATCCAAAATACGCTCAATAATTTCCTGTGCCTCTTTTTTCAATGGATGATCTGGGGCTTGTTTGAGCTGTGATGGGGCGAGTTGTTCTTTTAGGACATGACAGGCATTTTGGAAAGAAAATAATCCTACGGTTATCTGTTCTGGGTTAATCACAGACAAAGCAACATCTAAGAGCGCAATTTTTTCTTTTAAACTATGCTCGGTAGATAATTCAATCTGATTTGCAATATCTTGCAACATTTGTTCCTGTAACTTTCGCCGACTTGCAGCTGAATGGTTTGCACTATTTTTTTCAAATTGAGATAAAAAAACATGCAATTCTTCTGGACTATTGAGTGCCTCGACAGGCAGGAATGTGACATTGCGAATAAAAGTCCATTCAAAATCAGTTTTTTCCAGATTGTTTGTAGATAAATCAACTCCATCAAGACTCGCTCTTAGTAATTGGGTACCGCTTAGACTGGTATCCGTAAGATCAGCTCCTCTCAATAAAGCTCCATTCAAATCCACATCAGCTAAAAAAGCCCCCTTAAAATTCGAATCACGAAGATCTGCATCACTAAATCGCACGCCCCTCAAATTGAGATAAGAAAAATCCTTACCTCTGAATTGCAAGCTACTAAAATCAGCTCCAGCGAGCAAATTGACAAATCGACCAGGGTGATGCTGTGTTATGCGATCCATGAACTTGTCGATGTCTTGCTTCATCATTTTATTGATGTACTCGAGAGAATATTCATCCAACATCATTCCTATCAGTTTGTTGTTAAACGCATGAATTTCGTCCGATATCGTAATAATTAGCTCTAAATGCCTCCGGGTATTCTTGTCTAATTTTATTTTGTGCATCATGTGTTTTAAGTTAGCGGGTAACACATTACAATCTCGTGTAAGTGTATAACAAATCACTTCATCAGCAGTCAGTGATTCTTTTGCAAGAACTTTACGTTTTAATTCTTGATAACGTCGTGTCTTCTGATAGAAGGCTGTAAATTGATGCCCTGTAACCCCATCCATGTGACTCAATTGCTTGATAATAAAATGAGGTCTAGTTATCCTATCCAATGTTGCCTCTACAACCCCTTTTTTTGACTTCGTCATCAATCGTACATTGAGCAAATTCTGTGGAGACACTTGGCCAAGAATGTACATCATCATTTCATCAGGAAGTGCTAAAAACGGATTGGATTGATTCATATCCTCATCTTCGTCTTCCTCAATTTTCGTTGGAACAATCAAGAGTTCTTTTGCTTCTTCCTTTGCTTTTTGTTCTGCAAATCTTCTGGCTCGTTGTTCTCTTATCTTAGCCATTTGCTCTCGTTGATTCAGATCCTGTTTGTCTTTCATATGATACCTACTTAAAAATTGATGATGTTGGGCTCAGTCAAAATGCTGTAATCCGACTAAGTAATTTGAAATAAAAATTGCTGATAAATTTCCAATTTCCAAGAAATCTTCTCAAATTCGCTGTAGGTATTTATTTTTTGGTTATGCAGAGAGGTATTATGAAAGTTCAATTAAATATAAAGTGACAAACTGCGACAGTCTTAATCTTAATTCTTATTTTTTAGATTGTTCCTTTAATGGCGCTGATAACTTAAAAAATCTGTCTCAACATAACTCCAGCTTATTGATTTAAGATTACTAAGTTGTATCAGTCCTCCGCTCACTCAGATTTTTAATTACCTGATGATTTATTACTTGAATAGCTTCTAAGTTGAGCTATTGTATGGCTTAATTCTTAACATAACATTAAGTCACTGAAAGAATCCGTATCATTTTTAAACCGGTCTTTTTGGAGAACTATCCTCATTAATTTCTTTGGTGGCCTCATCCGTAGCCTGAGATAAGTCTGCTATATAGTCTGGAGTTCTGGGGCCGCTAACCTCCCTTTGCTTTTCATTTTTTTCTGCAATCATGTCTTTAACAGTGTCTATTGTATTTTTAAAGTTGGTCCATGATTTGACTTCCACCTTATTGCCAAAAATAAATTCATAAACAGAACCCCAAAAGCTTTCACGGCGTTGTTGAGACGCTTCCCCCGTTTTTTTCATAATCTCAATAACACTGTTTATATTTTCTTCCCTTTCTTCTGAATTAGGGTTAGTCAATAGAATCTTACTCGATACACTCTCCAGATCCTGCTTTAAGTTGGAGTAAGTGTTAAATTTTTCTTCCCCTTTCCCATAACGTTTTATTTGCTTATCAATATGTTGACGCAGCGCAGTTAGAATCTCTACGGCACAATCGAGCTGATTTTTCTGTGCCGGCACATTCTCTTCGTCTAGAATCGCTCGTAAATTACTATGATATTCATCATAAGCTTGTGCTCTGTCCTTAACATCATCCCATCTACCCATAAAAATCTCCCATAGAGAACCCATCCATTGAATACTTAGTGCAAGCGCAGAATGGCCCTGGTCTATAAATTACTCCCAAAGTTCCAAGAAAAAATTCTTTATGAAACCAAGTTTGATGTCTTGTCACATGATTACTAGGTTTAAATTAATGTACATGAATATTTTTCTCCTTTATAAGAGGCATCCAGGTCATAAAAGATTCTTTCTTTGACTGTTTTTTTATTTAATTTATCTTCATTAGGTATGTTTGACAAAATGTCATTCCATTCTTCCCTGAATCTGTTTTCGCAGACTTCGACGGATTTCCATGGACCAAGTCCAGTAGTTAAAAACTCAAACAATACGGTGCTCTCATCAGAATCTTGCCTTCCAGGTTGCATGCCCAAAGCGTTATAATAAGCATGGCAAAGTTCATGAGCCAAACCAATTGCGATGGGGCGTTGGTGATTTTTTTACTTTCTGGGGAAGGATTCCAGCGAATAATTGAACCATTACCCACATTGGGTGTTGCCAATCGCTACTGATATTGTTCTAGCCATATTTTTTAATCATGGTGAGCCTTTTTTAATTATAGGCTATATCTTTGTTTAATTGAAAATCAATTCTGTTCAATTATTTTGTGAATGAACTCGCAATAGAGTTACTAATAAATTCCATACAAATAAAAATATGGGCCAACTGATACAAGGATCTCCAGTTAATCTAAAGCCTGATGTTTATATGGATATAGATCTAAGGAACTATTTCTCTTATTGAGAAAAGAGTCATGGAGAGATATTAATGAAAATAGGGTGCAATCAGATATAGTTGCGTTTTGAAGATGAAGTAATAAATCACTTTCAAGGCAGTTCAATTAGCTACAAAATTGTGGGGGGTAGTGAAAATTGTAGAAGGGTGTAGCGTTATGACAGATTAATATTTGTTTAAGATGCATTAGAGGATAACTGGAACTAATAACCAGAATACGTTTGATATGATGATTTTAAATGAGATTTCAGATGTTTGGGCAACCACCACGTAAGTCCTTGATTTACATGGTGGCCAGAGGCGGAATCGAACCACCGACACGAGGATTTTCAATCCTCTGCTCTACCGACTGAGCTATCTGGCCCCGAGGGTTGCTATTAGACTCCTAGAAGCGTTTTGAGTCAAGTGTTGAATGCAATTTTTTTTAAAAAAAACATTATTTTTTGCTTTGATGGGATTTGCCTTTTAAGTGCTAATGGATTCATTCGTTTAAATCATATGCTTTTTATACACTAATGGTTAATATTTGTCATAATTTCAGTTCTTAATCAATGCTTTATGTGTTTTACTTGTTCAAGTTGGATGATATGTTTTTATTTGTATTGTGTTTGTTCAGTTTTTTATCGTTTTTTTGAAAATTTTTTATTTTTTTTGATTTTTTTAAGTTTTAACTGAGTAGTCTAATTAGATTTCTTAAATCTCTTCTCGCCACATCCCGCGGGAACCATGAGCTCGTTAAGAACAAAATGGAGTGCAACTTTAGGGAATTTCTGGATCCCGCGGACAAACCGCGGGATATAGGAGTCTGAAAATTTAACAAATAATGAAGAATAAAACTGGTGATACCTCAGGGTATACGAGCTCATTTTATTTGATTTTTAATATTTATTTGTTTTTAAATTTATTCAGGAGTGTAACCTGCTGGTTTTTCGGAGCCTTCCCCAAAAAAATATTTTTGCATCTCTTCTTTTAAAAATTCACGTGCTTTCGCTTCCATTAAATTCAGACGGTATTCATTGATGATCATGGTTTGATGGGACAACCACATATTCCAAGCTTGTTTTGATACTTCATTATAAATTCGTTCTCCTAACGCGCCTGGGAAGGGTGCTTTTAATAAGCCTTCGGCTTCTTGTTTTAACTTACAACAATGTACTATTCTGCTCATGTTTTGCCTCTTATTTCCAACCTATAAACGTTATATAGTTTACGTGTTATTCGGCAATTGTGTAGTTAAATATTTATTTTAGTCTGAACGATGTTTTGCCTGTGCCAATAAAATATGCTGGGATAAAATTTGCTCCTGTTCATTGGTTAAACCGTTAAAAGATACTGCTGTTCGGTAATTATGTTCGTTTTGGTATTGACTATAGACTACAGTCCCTTCAACGATAATGGGTATCATTTTGGGTTTAGTATAGATCACCAATTTTAACAGGGTTCTCTCTTTAACGAGATCGGGTGTTTTAAATGCCATTCCACCTAGACTAATGTTAACCTTACGTAGCTGAATAGTATTTGTCATCAACATTTGTCGTGATAAATAATCTATTTTAGCATTGAGCAGGTTAAGGTAATGGGCTATGGTTGGCTCTTTAAGGGCAATGACTTGGGTCAATTCAGCCAACTCATAATCAATTTCTTGAAAATAATGTGCTGCCTCAAGATATCGTTGTCCATTTTTTCCTAAAAGTTGGTCCACAACTGCGCGATCAGGACACAGTTCCCCCGGTTCCATAATTCGGTAGTTAAAATAAATATGATCTTCTACCCGAAAATGTTGACGTCTCTCATGTATAGGCATAGTAGCTCCATTAACTGCATTTTAGTAAAAAAGTCTCCTTGACTTATCAATTACATGATATCTTTAATTGTTCTTCTTGTAACATATCCAATGATGAGTTCGGTGATGGTTTTGCTATCCACTCATCTTCTCTTCTCTCTTGCTTTGCTTCAGTAAAATCTATTGATTCAGCCTGATTCAATCCATTTTTATGCAAACTTGTTGTTAAAACTTGCATCCAAGGCATTAAAAATGCCTCTAATTGGGGTAGTACTTTTTTCGCAGAGCTTGAGAGCATTCGACTTTCATGTTGTGCTTGAGTGTAATTTGTCGCGGCTCCCACTCTGAGAATGCATTCGTCCAGAAAGTCGGTGAATTGTAAATTTGTTATTTTATTTTGTCTTACTGCTTCTAATACTACAGCATTAAATTCAGATACTCTATCCAGCCTCAATGCAGCAATAAATGCTTCATTGAGATTCATTGGGGTTTTTAAAGGAGGCATCATCTTTTGTAATTGTTGTTGCGCGTCAAAAAAGAATTTTTTAATGACATGCATACCAAAGCCTTTATCATAGGCCGCATCAATGAGTTCTTTGAGTTGTTTCTCTGTCTCAACAATGCATTTCAATTTTTCATCAGTGGAAATCGAAGAATTCATTTTTTCACGATAAGTTGTAATCGCGTTCATAACATAAGTTCTATTTCCGGCATTATAGGCTTCTTTGATTATCGCCAAATCAGCTGGATCTAAATAGTTTGTAGAAAGATCCAGGACTAGTTGATGCTCAGGATGAAGTAAGTCTTCTCTTAAGGCTGCCAAATGAGTTTTAGTTAGGGTTATTGTTTTAGCAGAGGTACTCGTAATCGATTCACCCCCACCACGGCGTTTAATAAAATCCAGCATGGCCGAAGAAACTTTGTCACTAAAAGTCAGTTGGATTAAGTTATCCCCGAACTCTTCTATTTTCTTAATTTTATTCTGCTGTCTATAAGTCCATGGATATTTAAAAGGGCGGCTATCGTCACTAAATAATATGGGGTTATGCAGTAGTTTTTCAAAAATTAAGGCTTGTCTTATATCAAGAAAACTTATATTCCCTGTTGTTTGTGGCAGCACCTCGTCGATAGACTTAAGACGCTCCGTTATTCGAGTTCGTAGTAGCTCTGCATCTTTTTCAAGAATGATCAAGTCGCTTAAATATGTAGTTAATTGGCTTTGTTTTTCAATACTTAGTTGCTTTTTAAATTGTCGTTTAATTCGGACTTGTTGCTTGTGATGCTGCCATGCGATATGAGTTATGTATTGAATCATTTTATCGCCTATTGCGCGTAATTGCATGATGCTATGAAATTTGGAACACATGGACGAGTCTTCAATGATGGTGCGATTGCGTCCCAAACCATGGCGAGTATGTCTTTTAAGAAATTCCCCAGGTATCAGACATAATCGTGAATCAAGAATAAATTTGTGGGTATCCATAAGGGACTGGTCAAAAATAAAAAGTGATTTCGCATTTCTTAATGCCTTGTTTTGACAGTTGCCGCCTATTGTATCGGTATCGCTACATAGATAAAGCAAACCAAGGACATCGCCAAAATCATTAATAAAACAATCAGCTTGAATCCCTTCACCTAAGGCTTTAATGGTTGAGTAATGAGTATAGGTTTTCCCTGCTAACCATGAGTAAAATGTTTTCCCTAAAGAAAATTCACTAAGCAAACGAATCTCTTCAAAAGGAATAAATAATGCAGGATGTCCATTATGGCAAATTGTAGTCGCGTCGGTTGTATCTAATTTCAGTAGTCGAGAAATATTGAGTGCCATTGCTTCATGTTGTATTTCTTTAATATCGCCACGTTTGGGTAATTTTATAATGGCTTGCGTACTGAGCTTATATTGCTCTCGTCCAGTATGATAGTTCTCAATGCTGAGATCATCCAAATTACTACATAGACGCCCCAATTGTTTTTTTACTCTTTCCAGACTGATTAAGGAGATTTTTTCTGTGACGCCCCCTACGTTTTCTTGTAAGGTGCAATAGCAAAGGTCTGGTCCATTGTCTTGGGGAATATTAATTCGCTTTAATTCGTTTATTTTATTAAGATCCAAGAGGATATTTAATTTTTTTTCTGCCTTTTCTCGTTCTGAATTATCATTAGCGAGCCGTGCTATCTCTTCTTCATAGCGCTGAATTAATGCTGAAATTTGTATTGAGTTGGATGCCTCAAAGGGTTTAGCTTCTGGAAAGGTTTGGGTCAGGGTATAAAGCTTTGCTCTGCTATTAACTATCAAATCATCCAACTCAACATCAATATCTTGAGGTATATTGGTTGGGCGGTCGTAGTAATTATCTTTCGGTAATTGAATAATTTCATGTGCATTTAAAGTATAACGTAAGCCTTCTTCTGCTTTTTTGAGATCAACGCTTTTTAATACAGGAGGGGATCCTCCTTTTTCAAAAGCAGCAGAATATTTAATGACACTACAAAAATCTCGCCATTGGTCCTGGTCTGCTTCAAGAGTTTGCAGGTTAAACAATCCATTATTATGAAGATCGATATGATCTAATAACTTATCCAGATCGGCATAAAGAGCCAGATCGGTGTCTTGCAGTTCTACTGCAACAGGATCTTCACTTTTTTCTTTTAAAAAACGTTTAATAATCCTGTTTTTTTGCTCCAACTCCATTGGTTATATCCTTATAAAACCAATTTGACCTATTTATAATATAGACAACTTTTTTATTTTTGGTCAAAAAGTACATTAGGGATTTTACGTATAATAATCAATACCAATACAGATGAAAACCACATAAAAATACAATCACTTAGCGTGCTTGATTTTTCTTATTAAGTTTAAAGGCTAAAAAATAAGTTCTGGAAGTGAGCGCTCTTCCTTGAGCTCTTCATTAGAAGCCAATACCTGGGGCTTCTGATTCAGTGGGTTTGGAATGTGATGGGGGCTGAAAAATCTCGTCAACCCGTGATATTATCTCTCCCCTGAAAAGAGTGGGGCCGACTTTACGAATAGACCTTCTTCTAACTCCCGGGTTATCTATGTCCTTATAGCCGTTTGCAAGCGCCGCAAAAAATCTATAGTTTTCTGCAAGAGTAACTGATGTTTTTCTTTGATGTCCTGGTTTCTCTTCAGTTTGAGAGGTGGTTTTTTGTGGCTCAGTGGAAGGAGGGGCATCAGCAGAGCTTTTCAAAGGAGAGGATCCTTCTTCTGATGTCTTAGTATTTTTTTCTTCAGTAACGTTCTTTACAACCATCGTATCAGATGGTAAGAACTCCTCAGATGACTCATCTTCCTTTTGTTTTTTTCGGGAGGAGGAAATAGTACCTGAATCCTTGGAAACTCCTGATGCTTGAGCAGCAAGCTCCTCTTCCGCACGGTTTGCCTCCTTGTTATTTAATGCTCTTATCTCATCAAAATGTACCTTAAAGTACTCTTTAAAGTTATCTGCTTCAGTGATGCCCAAACTATCAAGTTCTTCTGCAGGCAAGAATTCAAATTGATGAAAATGAGTTTGAAAGTTTTGATCATTATAATCAAGTGAAATCTTTATCTGGTCTGCGGTGGTTACTCTTGGAACTCTGAAAAAGCCCCATGAGAGAGTTTGGACCATTTGTCTCCACCAGCTCGCAGAGTTCCAATCATTTGTAAGAAGGGCTGCTTCAATTTCCTGAGAAATTCCAGAAAAATAGTTCTTCGAATATTTTTGATAACATTTAGTTGCTAACTTTTCCGCAATATAGTTTAGACGTGGTTCACTAGGAGTGCGTTCTGAAATGGCAGAAAAAATTACATTTGCTCGCGCCAAATAGTTTATACCTTTGAACTTATTGGAATTTAGGAGTTTTTTCACCTCTTTTAATTCACCATCAATGTCTAATGTTTCTGAAGATAATTGCAGTTCAATTTGTTGATAGAAAAAGTCAGTTTTATGGTTAAGAAAGGGGAGTAATCTATTGAACTGTTCTATTGTAAGCCGTTTCCCCTCATCAAAACGTGTTAGTTCATCAATAAGTATGGAAAAGTTGGTAATGGCACGATTGGGTTTGTGAAAATGTGCAAGTACATTACGGTGTTCTTTGCCAGACTTTGTGGGTAGTTCACCAAGTTGGGTCACGATCAGAAATTCTTTGAGCATTTTCCCCAGTTGATATGACATTAATTGCTTTATGTCGATGTGCGTTGTACGTGCTTTAGGCCTGTAATCCTCACATTTGTCATCGAGACAAGCAAGATACTGAGGTGGTGCATAACGCGGAGTACTACGTAGGTCGCTGGCAAGTGGTTGGGCGGAACGGACAAACGTTTTGCGATCACTGACCAGTAATTTGTTCTGGTGCACCAAAAAATTACTTAATTTAATATCGGGATGGTAAGCATTTGCTTTTTCGAGTTCAAGTAAAAAATTGTTAATTTGTTTAAAATAAAATTGTGCTGTTGCCGCGATTTTTTGTTGTGACTCACCCTTCAGTGTTTTTGCGACATTCACTAAACTTCCTTGCTCGGCAAATTGGCTTATTACTACAGGCTTGTATTCAATTTCTTTACTGTGTTCGCTTTCGAATTGCATCATAAATAGAGCAGCATCATTGACGAAATATTTTGCTACTGGAAAAGAATGAAGGTCTTGTTCAAAACTCAAATCATTTCGGTCTTCTACGCGAAAAACCAGGTACTTTTCCCAACGTTTCATTTTGAATTTATAATTATGATTATTGACTTGCTTTTCGCCGAGCGGTTCAGTCATATATTCGGAACTACTTAGATCAATTTCACCTTTAATGGCACTAATTTTCTCTTTAGCCAAGTGTAAAATTTGCTTATGTTCATCCAGTTCCTTTTTCAGAATGGCATTCTTCTCAGCCAATAGATTAAGACGATAACTTATGGCCAAAAATTCGTTTTTCACTTGTTCAAAAGGTTCGGTGCTTTTTAATAATGCGTCTCGCTTTTGCATTAACTGATAGATGTCTTCGCCTTCACTTGCTCTAAACTTAGACGCTGCGATTTGCTTCGCTACAGCGTTTGCAAATTGGAACCCTTTTAAAAGGAACGAACCATCAGGATTTATTCCATAGGCCTCCAGATGGGCTTGCCAACTATCCTTATCCCTTGCTGAAAGCCACTTAAACTCCCCCTCAGATATAGGGGTTGAATTGATGGCATAATTGATCTTTTGTAAGTAGTATAAACGCTGGACTACATCTTCGTCCGATATTTTATTAAATTCCTGTATCAGTCTTCTTAGCTTTCGGTGTTTCGCACTAATTGGTTCTATTTTTAATCCCATGGGTACTCCGACGTCAAAAATCAGAAAAATGGAGTTAATATTTATTTTCACTAGGGGATTTCATTTTTTCTGGCTAAGAAAAAAATTAGTGAGATTTTAAATATCAATCGCATCAGTAATTTTAAAAATTGGGTAAAATTACAACATAGTCCTATATATCTTTCAAGAAATACAATTGAACAGAAGAGGGATAATTGCAACATGCTGATTTTTCGAAATTTATATCTAAACCCATAAGGGCATTTTAGTTTATGAAGACCATTTTAGATGATTTAATTACTAAGAAAACTACTATCTTAAATAGTCTGTTTTATGATTTAATATTGATTATTTCCAGTATAAGAAAGGGTTATCATGACTTTTGTAGTAACAGAAAGTTGTATTAAGTGCAAGTACACTGATTGTGTTGAAGTATGTCCTGTGGATTGTTTTTATGAGGGACCGAACTTTTTAGTGATTCATCCCGATGAATGCATCGATTGTGCCTTGTGTGAACCTGAATGCCCGGTCAATGCGATTGTTTCTGAAGATGATTTAACTTCCGACCAACAGCAATTTAAAGAATTAAATGCTGAACTTGCTAAAACATGGCCTAATATTACTGCTAAAAAAGATGGACCGCCCGATGCCAAAGATTGGGAAGAGGTTAAGGATAAACTTCAATATTTACAAAAAGAGTGGTAGAAATCACGCCGCTTGCTGAATCGTGTCAGCGGTTTCTTAGTGAGAATGGTCGACTTTCCACTGCCATTCCTGGATTTGTGGCGCGAAAGCCACAGTCCGATTTGGCTGTAGCAATTGCTACGGCAATTGAAGAGAAATCAATTCTAATTGCTGAGGCGGGGACAGGAACCGGTAAGACCTTTGCCTACTTGCTCCCTTGTTTGTTAAGTGGAAAAAAAGCGCTGATTTCTACAGCAACCAAAACATTACAAGATCAACTCTATCAAAAAGATTTACCCACTTTAGTAAGAGCTTTGGGTCTTTCTGCGCGGATCCAAAATCTCAAAGGACGCTCGAATTATATATGTCAATACCGCGTTGAGTTACATTCCGAGGAAGGGCAATTTCAAAGCCCACAATGTGCCCATGAAGTTGCGCATGTACGCAGCAAATTATCGCAAATGAAAAACGGTGATCGATCGGAGTTACCTGAGTTAAGTGAAGATTCTCCGGTTTGGCCTTATGTGACGTCAACAGTAGATAATTGCTTGGGTGTTGAATGCCCCAATCATGATACATGTTTTTTACTCAAGGCTCGTAAACGTGCATTGGATGCTGATGTAGTTGTGATTAATCATCATCTTTTTTTTGCTGATTCACGCTTGAAGGAAGAGGGCTTTGGGGAGTTATTGCCTGGAGTGGATGTAATTATTTTTGATGAGGCGCATCAGCTTGCTGAAATAGCCACTCATTTTAATGGCGAGCGAATTGGCACACGCCAATTTCGTGATTTATTGGATGATCTTATTAAAGAATGGCCTGTTGTAGATCTCGCAAATCAACCTTTAAAAGCATTAAGCCATAAAGCAGATAAGTTAATGGATGAGTTATTGAGTAATTTGCCCGGAATGGATGACCGAATCAGCTGGGAAGAAATAAAATATAACAAATCCTTTATGAGTGTTTGGAATGAGTGGTTGGCATTAAAAGACGAAGTGATGGAATGCTTCAGTGACCTCTCACTTGCAGAAATTCCTGGTCTTGCGCGTTGTAAAGAGCGATTGATGGAGTTAACGCGGGTCTTATTATTTTTTACTCAAGAAAGTAATAATAGAATACGTTGGCTCGAGCGTTTTAAACATACTTTAGTTTTTCATGTTACTCCCTATGATGTGGCTGAACCATTTAGCGATTTACTCAAACGCCAAGAGTGTACTTATGTATTTACTTCAGCAACTTTAACTATAGCTGACTCTTTTGATTGCTTTTGTAAACCTTTAGGCTTGGTTGACGCTAAGACTCTATTATTACCGAGTCCTTTTGATTTTCGACAACAGGCGGTGCTGTATTTGCCCAGGGGATTACCTGATCCTAAGGATTTAACTTATTATGAATTATTAGTTTCTCGGGCGATTCCTCTAATTGAAGCTTTGGGTGGTCGCTGCTTTTTTCTATTTACCAGTCATAAAGCGTTAAAACAAGTTGCTCAAATGATGGGCAATATCTTAAACTACCCCTTATTGATTCAAGGTACCGAGGCAAAACCCATTTTACTGGAGCGTTTTAGGCAACTTGGCAATGCTGTTTTATTAGGTACAGCAACTTTTTGGGAAGGAGTGGATGTTAAAGGAGAAGCTCTTTCGTGTGTTATTATTGATAAATTACCTTTTTCTAGTCCAGCGGATCCGGTGGTTCGCGGGAGAATGGCTTATTTAAAGGAAAAAGGTTTGTCGGGTTTTGATGAGTTATCTTTACCTGGAGCAGTAATTGCTTTAAAGCAAGGGGTAGGACGTTTAATTCGCGACAATACTGATAAAGGTGTTTTAATGATTGCGGATCCTCGTCTAACCAGTAGAGATTATGGTGGTCGTATCTTGGCCAGCTTGCCTCAATTACCGAAAACTCGTGATGAACAAAAAGTGCTTAACTTTATTAGAGAATTAGAGCTGGATTATGAAACTGCTAGCGATTGATACATCTACAGAAACAGCCAGTGTTGCTTTGTTTACTGGAGAAGAGTTACTTTGTGAGGAACAAAGTAATCAAAAAACACATGCGCAATTTATTTTACCGATGATCGATAGGTTGATGGGGAATGCAGGTTTACACATGAACCAGCTAGACGCCATAGTATTTGGTCGAGGCCCTGGTAGTTTTACCGGTTTACGCATCGCATGCAGTATTGCAAAAGGTCTGGCTTATGCGAATGACTTGCAATTGATTCCAGTGAGTAGTCTGGCTGCGATTGTTTGGTCAGTTCGTCAACAAAAGCAAACGAACAATGTAGCCGTATTGGCGGTTCTAGATGCCCGTATGCACGAGATGTACTGGGCTTATTTTGACGAGAATCAATGGAACGCTGAGGAGCATGTTAATTCAGTGCAAGAACTTCGCGTCCCCGAGAAGCACGCTGTAATTCTTGCAGGAGTTGGAATTGATGCATATTGGAATGATTTTACCCCAGAAATTAAATCACTAATAAGTGATAAAATAACGATTAATCCTTCTGCGGCAGCCATGATTCAGTTTGTTAAATGTTCTGGACTGAAACCTCTTTCAGCTGCTCAAGCGCAGCCTGTATATGTACGAAATAAAGTGACTTAAGCTCATAGGAGAATTTTGTGGATAAAAAATTATTGGAAATATTAGTGTGTCCTTTATGTAAGGGAAAATTATTGCTTAAGAAGCAAGAACTTATTTGTAAATTCGATCGCTTGGCCTTTCCTATTCACGACGATATTCCTGTGATGTTGGAGCATGAAGCTCGAGTTATTCCATTAGAAGAAAAGGATGAGTTGTAACAGAAGATTATCGCTTAATTTTATAGCATTGTAGCCCGGGTGCAGCATGGAGAACCCGGGCTATGCATATTTTATGATTTTGTAATATATCTTTTACGCCAGTACAGTAAAAATGCAGGAATCATCATGATCACGATGCCCACAGAAAAAACCAAGCGAAAATGTGAGGCACTACCAAAGTTCATAAATTCTACGGGCGGGATGAAGCCTACGATTAGAGTCATAGTACATCCAGATAAGCCCAAAATACAGGTTAAATAGTAACCGAATTTTTTCCCTGGTATCGCAAAAGGTCTTTCAATGTGGGCATATTTGCTTTTTAATTTCCATGCTGCAATAAACATCAGAACATACATCATGATGTAGAGTTCGGTACTTAAAGCAGTAAATAACCAATAGATGGCATTCACACTAGGAAATAGCAGGAAGCCACTACATAGGAGCGTTACTAGAATAGCCTGTGTAATTAATATTCGCGACGCCATGCCTCGTTTATTTAATTGACACATAAACTTTGGAAGGAAATTATGATTGGCTGCCATGAGTAGCCCTTTAGCAGGTGAAATTATCCAATTGATCATACTTCCTAAACTTCCTAATAGAAGTAAGGCTATAAGGATTGGTAAAAGCCATTCTAGATTATAAGCATGGAAAAAGTTAGTAAAGGCTTGGAGTACTCCATCAATAAGGCTAATTTTTTCTTTGGGTAGTACGAAGGCTATAGCTAAAGAACCAAAAATCATTGTGGTTAAGATAAGCAGCACAGAACAAAACATTGCTCGCGGAAAATTAGTTTGTGGCTTATGTACGTTACGAACATGCACTGCAGCGAGTTCCATACCCAAAAACGAAGTCATTATAGCAGTGAGTGATACCCAAGATTGGCTGTCTTTCCAGTGCGGTATTAAATGGGACAAACTCATATCAATTGCTATTGGATTCCCTTTAAGGACCCAAATCAGTGCTAGAACAATAATAAAGCCCATAGGCAATATCATTCCCAATATGGCGCAAAGACCTGCAAAGTGAGCCGAGGCCCTTAAGCCAGATAGGGCGATTAGAGTTAATGACCAAAAGATAACTAGGATTACTGTGATTAAATAGTATTTATTTTGGGCTAATTCAGGATTTATTAAATAGGCCAACACCCCTGCAATAAAGGATAAAATAGTGGGATACCAGACTAATGTATTGATCCATTGTAGCCAAATGGTAAAAAAGGCTAAATTTTCGCCGTAGGCATGTTTTACCCAACTATAAATTCCACCTTCTTCATCAGACCAGGTTGAGGATAACTCAGCTGCTACTAGCGCAACAGGAATTAAAAAAACAATTGCGGAAAAGATAAAGAAAAAAATTAATGAAGAACCGAATAGGGCGGTTCCCGGCAGATTTCTAATGCTGTCGATTGCACCCGTTATGAGTAAGACCAAAGCAAATACAGATATTTTTTCAGAAGACCAATTGTTCATTAATTAAAACGACTTATTAAAAATGGAAGGCATTATATAGGAAGTTGGTGAAGGACGTTACTGTTTATTTTATCATAAAGAGTTAACCTTTGTTACTTTTATGTAAAGTAACAAACTATGGAACTCTTTTATATCTTCGGATTACACTTTGTTCTTTTTTTTTTATTGTCACTGACAGGTTTTTGACAGTTGAAATTTAAGTGATATAAATAGCTAAAAACCTGTCAATAATATTTAAATTCAAAGCGTTATAGAGTTTTCTAAACTGGACACCGTCTCATGGGAATCATCTTTTTTAAGGTGTTTCGTACTATTAAAAAAGGATTTCCCTTTCTCTTTGGATTCAGATAAAAACTCGCGTTTAATTGTTTTTAAAAAATTATCGAACTCAAGAAAAATTTCTATTTTTAATTGATAATCGGATTCTTTGTGATCGCTGTTCTCTTTATAAAACTCTACGGCTTGGCCGCTGAGCTTCGTTATTTTTTGTTGTAAATCAGCTGTTGATTTGAAATGGTCGCGTAATTTCATAGCTTGTTCGGTAAATTCGATAAATTGCGCTTTATATGCTTCTATTTTCATGTTTAATCCTTTTTAGATTATGAAGAAGGTATCCTAACCTCATGAATAAAAAGCAAAAAACATGCCGTTTTCATCTCGATTTAAATAAAGCATTTGGATTAAATAGCATAGGTTATAGATTCTTTAAGATCACTAAAACCAAAATTAGGTATTGTTACTTTCTTTATTAAAACCACCTTTACATACTGGAGAGTTCAATACACTGTTACCTCTGCTTTTCCATTCATCGGGAGTAAATAAATGCATGCTTAAGGCGTGTAACCCAAGCTCAAATTCTTCTTTGAGCAATTGATTTAAAAGTCTATGTCGTGCAACTCGCGATAAATCGGTAAATTGTGAAGAAACAACAGTAAGTTTGAAATGAGTTTGGGCCCCCTCAGGAACATGATGATTCCCTGATTCATCTTCGACATTTAAATAAATTGGAACCAACTCTTGCTTTACTAATTGTTCAATACGATTTTTACGTGACATATTCAACTCTTTTTTAAATTAAACTTACAATAAAAAAGCCGCCATAAAGCGGCTTTTTAAATATGATACGATTAAACTCTGCAGTTTGCAGGGACGTATCGATCATTGGCGGCATTATTTACCCTGCAAGTCCATTCAATCGGACTTGTTGGTGGTGTTCCAGGAACAAGGGCTGCTCCATTCGCTGTTGGGGTTAAGGTAAGGACCACGTTTTGCGCCTGAGCTGTATAGGTGACTGTGATTACACCGGTAGCGGGAGTAACAATAATACTTTGCACATTAGCAGTCGGGTTTGCAAAATTCCAACCCAAGTCTAAGTTAGCCCCAGTCGATGCATTTTCAGAAACAGTAGTTTTTGCTGAAGAGGCAATACTTAACCCTTCGGTAACTCGTGCTCTGACGACGTAATCCTGGTACGCAGGTATAGCAATTGCTGCAAGAATACCTACGATTGCCACCACTATCATTAATTCAATTAAAGTAAAGCCTTTTTCTTTCATTATCTGCTCCTAATGATTGGTACAACGATAAATATGCAAATAAAATGCCATTTATCAATAGCTTACAACCCAAATAGGCCAAATACAACCTGCCATGGCTAGAAAAGGAAGTCCTCTTTACTTGCCTCTATACTAATTGTAGCAGATGTGTAGTGGGTTGCTTGATATATATAACTAAGACTATTTTTAATAATTTGTTTCTCTGTGGTCTGGTGATGCGTAGTTCAACTCTCGGGTTTTAAATTAAAAGTAAATTCCCCACTCCCAGTAATGGGAGAGGGCTAGGGGGGCTAATGTCCCTCATGCGCCCTGAACGGGCACCTTCTCCCCTTGGGAGAGAAGGGAGTTTGTTGAACTTAAAAATAGGGATTTTGAGTGCGATTATTTCAGAATCTTGGGGACTAATTGATTCTTTAATCGGACGTAATCAGGTAGTCCATTTATGTACTCCGGGTATGCCTCTCCTTGTATCAGCGGTGACAAATATCTTCTACATGCATCGGTAATACTCATTCCATCGGCCCCTATATATTCAGCAGGCATCGCTTTTTCCTGATTGGCAACATTAGCCAAGGGAACATGGCCGATGGACCATTGGTAGGGTTCATCTTGCTCACGGATAATAATGGGCATAATGGCGTTATGCCCTTTGATGGCATACTCTACTGCAGCTTTGCCAAGAGCATAAGCTTGTTCAAGATCCATTTTTGAAGCGATATGACGAGCAGCACGTTGTAAGTAATCTGCAACTGCCCAGTGGTATTTATAATTCAGTTCGGTTTTGATGAGCTGAGCAATGACCGGTGCCACACCACCTAACTGAGCGTGACCAAACGCATCACGTAGCCCTGCATCGCTTAAGAATTTACCTTCTGTATTACGAATGCCTTCTGAAACGACCACCACACAATAGCCATAGGTCTTGACACATTCATCAACCTTATTCAGAAATTTTGCCTGGTGGAAAGGAACTTCAGGCAATAAAATAATGTGGGGAGGCTCATCAGGTTGTTGACTTGCCAATCCGCTTGCTGCTGCAATCCAGCCTGCATGACGGCCCATTACTTCAAGAATAAAAACCTTGGTTGATGAGGCTGCCATTGAAGCAACATCAAAACCCGCCTCCCTGGTGGAGACAGCTACATATTTAGCTACCGAGCCGAATCCTGGACAAGTATCTGTGTAGGGAAGATCATTATCAACAGTTTTGGGTATTCCAATGCAGGTGAGTGGGTATCCCATTTTGGTTCCTAACTGCGATATCTTATGAGCGGTATCTTGTGAGTCACCACCACCATTATAGAAAAAATAACCTATATTATGCGCTTTAAACACCTCAATCAGACGCTCATATTCTGCACCTTCATCTTTGAGTTTGTAGCGACATGAACCGAAGGCTCCAGAAGGAGTTTGCAATAATTTGGCAATGTCTGCGTCACTTTCAAGCGAGGTATCAATAAGTTCTTCATGTAACGCACCAATAATTCCATTTTTAGCTGCATACACTTTGCCAATCTGTTGCGGATATAACCGAGCGGTTTGTAACACACCACATGCAGATGCATTTATTACGGCGGTTACACCACCTGATTGAGCATATATCGCATTTTTTATAGTCATTCTTTCTCCTGGTTAAAGGTCATTCTCATCTCCATCACCCTCGTGTGGCGTTACAAAATAGGGACTGAGACATTTTAAATTCTTATTTTTTGATTTTCGTATTCACTGATTACTGCATCAATGCTTTGAATTAATTCTGCAAAAGGAGTCGCTAATTCTTCGATTGAAGCAGCATGTGTAGCTAATTTTTCCACATGCACTACTTTTTTCTGTAATGTTGGCACGCCGGAAAAGCAACAGGCTCCATGAAGCTTATGTGCCGCCTCTCCTAATTTTTTAATATTTTTGTCATGCATTAATTGAATGAATTCTTCACGGTTCTTATGTAACTCTTCGACAAAGCGGGCAAGAAACTCTTCAGCCAGCGCATGATTTCCTGATACTTTTTGTACGCACAATTGCCAATCGATCGCAGCATGTTTTGCTTTATCGGCAATACGGATGATTTGAGTGAGTAATTGTTTTTCATCTATAGGCTTTTGCAAGCAAAAATCGACGCCTGATTTTTTTAAATCAATACTATTCACATCACTTCCATTTGCACTAATTAAAACGATGGGTGTATGTCGATTAAGTTGTGATTTTTGGCGAATGAGTCGAGATGCTTCCAGCCCATTTATTTTAGGCATTTGTAGATCAAGTAAAATAAGGTCGTACTTTTTGTCATTACAAGCGGATACAGCCATCTCGCCGTCGTCAACTCCAGTCATGTTTGCATGAGTGCCTAATAAAGAGTTAAGAAGCATCTTGTTCACTGGATTGTCTTCGGCAATAAGCAAATTAAGCCGCATAAAACGCAGTTGTTCTCTTAGGCTATCCAATTCATGGTTTACTGGTTTTTCAACATTTTCCATGCTGGTAAGTGATTCAATCACGTCTTGAAGTTTTTGAATACTAATGGGCTTATATAAAAATCCCTGAGCACCAAGAGCGGTATAATCATTAATGAGCCATTTGGAAATCAATACATAGGGGAAATAATTATGTGTTGAAATGAGTTTGCAAATTTGTTGTTCATAGCCCTTGTTGATGTTGAGAAAAGCAATTTTACAGTCTTTGTTATTTTCCAAAGCTTTCGCAAGGCGGTTAAATGAGTTTACCGCGACACATTGTATTCCCCAATAACCTAGGCCATTGCATAGGGCTTCTAAGTGCAGTGAATTATCGTCAAAGCACAACATTTTAAAATGAGCGAAAGGGTGTATTTGATTTCTTTCTATTTCATAGGCAGCCAATTTTTCAACTTTGACCTGAGCAGTAAAGCTTGACCCTTTATTGAGTTCACTTGTAAAAGAAATACGGCCTTGCATTTCCTCACAAAGTTTTTTGCAAATGACCAAACCAAGACCGGATCCACCATAACGACGAGTAATGCTTGTATCTGCCTGGTTAAAGGCTGTAAAGAGTTTACTTTGATCTTCAGGAGAAATGCCCAGACCAGTATCGGTAATTGTGATACTTAAGGTGTAGTCTTTATCCGTTTCCTGTTCTACTTTTGTACGAACTAACACATAACCATGATCTGTAAACTTAACCGCATTTGTCACCAAATTGGTGATAAATTGCTTAATTCGGAAGGGATCACCTAAAATAATTTTGGGAACATTGACATCGGTTATGGGGATTAAATCAATTCCTTTTTTATGGGCATTTGGTGCGGCAAGCGTAAGCACTTCATCTATACAATGACGAATATTTAACGGAATGCAATCTAGGTGAAGTTTTCCAGCATCGATTTTGGAAAAATCGAGAATGTCGTTGATAATTCCTAATAAATCTTGAGCAGAGGCTTTGATCGTTTTTACATAATCCAATTGTAATGGATCCAGTTTGCTTTCCAATAAAACATTGGTGAAACCAATCACTCCATTCATAGGGGTACGGATTTCATGGCTCATATTGGCAATAAATTCAGATTTTTGTCGACTTTTTTCTTCTATTTTTTTCTTCTCAAGTGAGAGCTCGATATTTTTTTCTTCCAGGAGTTCGAGACTTTGTTGTAGATCTTCAGTGGCTACTTCAATATGTTGATTCAAATCCCGGATTGTTTCGAGGTATTTTTTTTGCAAATGAGAGCAGCCTTGCTCAATAATCCCTAATTCCCCTGGGCTTGTTGTTTTTATTTCTGTTTCAAATTCATTTCGCAAAATTTGCTTCATGCTTCGACGTAAACGGGAAATAGGTAAATAAATACGTTTGGAAAGAAAGTAATGAATTGTTAATCCCATAAGTAAACCAAACAAAGTAATGAAGATGGTGACTATGAGCATTTGATAGCGCTTTATTATCATCGAACGCGTATCAATATCGATAGATAACCACCCTAAAATATCATCCGCACGGGTTGCCATGGGGCTTAGAAGCTTCTTGAAGGGTGAATTTGAATAAAGATTGAATTTTGGAATGGTGACCGGTGCGATGAAATTAATCGTAAAAGGATTTATTTGCTTACTTTCAATGTAATCGCCCGTAAATTTAGGCGGATCAAACGGTTTATTCAAAGAATGTTTTCCACCCCGATAAGCAAGCAATTGCCCATCACTACTGTAGAAGGCTAGAGCGATTACTTCGGGATTGATAGTGGATGCATTAATTAGGCCCTGCAAAGTACGATCATCACGCCGGAGCATCGCGTATTGTGCTGCAGGTAGTAATTGACGGATGTATGCTTCTCCTAAGCGGGACATGTGTTGTTTTAAGTCATTACCAAACAGTCCATTATAAAAAATAGCGAGAAGTAGGGCGACTAGAAAGGCTGGAATCAGGGTGGTAATTCTCAGTTGATACTTAATACCAATGCTTTTCAAGATAACTCACCAAATAGTTCGGATAATACTTTTATTTTAGCCTGAGTAGAGCACAGTGTAACCTGAAATGATTTGTACAATATCTCAAGTGACTTGCTTCACCCAGGCTGCAAAGTCAGTTATTATAGCCCGATTATTTTATTCCTTACAATGTGGAACAGATTATGACAGTTAGAACCCGATTTGCACCAAGCCCCACTGGATTTTTACATGTAGGTGGAGTGAGAACTGCTTTATTTTCATGGCTTTATGCAAAGCGTCATCAAGGTGAATTTATTTTGCGCATAGAGGACACCGACCAGGAGCGTTCTACCCAAGAATCAGTTCGAGCTATTCTGGATGGAATGGCTTGGCTGGGTATGGATTATTCTGAAGGTCCTTTTTATCAAACCGCACGTTATGAGCGATATAATCAAGTTGCGCAACAATTTTTGGATGAAGGAAAGGCTTATCGTTGTGAATGCAGCAAAGAACGTTTAGAAGCGTTGCGGACCGAACAATTAGCTGCTAAGGAAAAACCCCGTTATGATGGTCATTGCCGCGATAAAAACTTGCCTTTATCGGATAAGCCTTTTGTAATACGTTTTAAAAACCCCGAACAAGGAACCGTATCGTTTCACGATGAGGTATATGGAGAAATCCATGTAGCAAATAGCGAGTTGGATGATTTGATTTTGGTGCGTTCTGATGGTCACCCAACCTATAACTTTGCTGTGGTTATTGATGATGCGGATATGAACATTACTCATGTAATTCGCGGGGATGATCACATTAATAACACACCACGACAAATTAATCTGTTTCACGCATTGAATGCATCTATTCCCGTCTTTGCTCATTTACCCATGATTTTAGGGGAAGATGGTAAACGTTTGTCTAAAAGACACGGTGCCGTCAGCGTATTGCAATTTAAAGAGTTAGGTGTTTTACCTCATGCGTTATTAAATTATTTAGTGCGTTTGGGCTGGTCTTATGGAGATCAGGAAATTTTTAGTATTAATGAAATGATAGAGCGCTTTGATTTAAAAAATGTAAGTCGAGGTGTTTCAAGTTTTAACTATGAGAAGTTGTATTGGTTAAATCAACATTATCAAAAAAATGATCCTGTTGAGGAGGTTGCTGAGTCGTTACGTTGGCATTTTGAACAGGCGGGTATTGATTTATCCAATGGACCTAAGTTAACTGATTTGGTTTCCATTCAAGCTGAACGGTGTAAAACTTTGACTGAAATGTGTCAAATGAGTTTATATTTTTTTACTGATTCGATTGAGTATGATGAAGCTGCGGTTAAAAAACATTTACGTCCAGTGATTCTGGAGCCCTTGACGGCCCTTTATGAACATTTACAAAAGGTAAGCTCTTGGGAAAAAGATCATTTGCAAGAATGTATTAATGATGTGAGCGCACAATTTGATATCAATATGGGAAAGATCGCACAACCTTTGCGGGTAGCCGTAACAGGGTCGAGTATGTCTCCATCAATTGATATGACATTAACTTTATTAGGCAAAGATAGGGTATTAACCCGCCTTAAAAATGCTTTAGAACAGTTAAAAATTAGAGCTCAAGCAAATAGCTAATATTTATCTCATGAACTGCAGGTTGATTTAGAGTAACAACCTGCAGATGTGAGCTCATGTCCTATCTATGGGATAAAAAATTTTATGTAACAAGGATGGTATCTTATGAAATTAAAATCAAAATTCCTGGGGTTAGCGTTAATTACTTCTTTGATTTCCCCAATATGCGCTGCGGCTTCAGAGACTTCTTCTAATATTACAAATCAATTGCAGAAAGTAATTGATGATTATTATACGAAGTATAGTAAAAAGGAAAAATTCACTGCTATTGCGGCTTCAGTCTTGATTCCTCAGAATCAAACCAATTACAAAAAAGAAATTAAAACTGTAGTGCATGGTACCATGGGATATCCTCCTTTATCCCAAGCTATTACTCCAAGCAATTTATTTGATATTGGTAGTATTACTAAATCTTTTACCGCATTAATTATACTGCAACTGCAAACCGAAGATAAATTGTCCTTAAACGATCCATTGGGTAAATGGTTGCCGCAATATCCCAATTGGAAAAATGTTACTTTAAGACAGTTATTAAATATGACCAGCAGGATTCCAAATTATTCTGCGGATGATGCCTTTTCTGAGAAAATGGAGGCTCATTTAGATGCTGTTTGGACGGATGAAGAGTTACTAAAGTTTGCTCATCCTGAAAAACCACTCGAAAAGAAAAAGGGTAATCTTTATGAGTACTCGAATTCTAATTATATTTTGGCTGCCTTAGTTATAGAAAAAGTTACCAATGATACGTTTGCCAATCAATTAAAATTGCGAATCATTAATTCTCAAAATGGGTTACATGATATGTTTTATCTTGCAGGTCCTGAGGGTCAATCTCTAGGAAAATCGATTGAGGATCGTAGGGTTCATGGATACTTTTATGATGAACAAAACAACAAATTAATAGATACCTTAAGCAATGACTTATCCTGGGCAGGGGCTGCTGGTGCTATTGTTGGTACTACAGAAGATGTCGTACGTTGGGTCCAACAACTTTATCATGGCACATTAATTAAGCCAATTTTTAGAGAACGAATTTTAGCTGAGTTAGAGTCCGTTGTATCGATGAAAACTGGAAAAACTATTCCTACAGTGACGGAAGAAGATCCTTACGGATTTGGATTGGGAGTAGGAGCGCTTTACGATAAGGAACTGAAGCAACGCTTTTGGGTGTATAAAGGTAGTACATTAGGGTTTCGTGTCATGTATTTTTGGCAACCTTGTAATAATGTGACTACCGTGGTGGCTTTAAATGGTAAGGGAGGCGAAGGAAATACTCAGTCTAAACTGGGTGATGAAATTATTAAAGCAAACCAAAATTTATATAAAGTAATTTTGAAAAATTATCCTGAATTACAGTGTCTGTCTTGAATCCTGTTCTTTGCCTCTCTTCTTCTTCCTGAAGAGGGGGGCTTATGCTTACAAAAACGTCTTAAATTCTATTATGAATTGGATCCTAGCGGATTTGTAGTATCTATACATTTCCTGTGGTATTATTTGCGCTCAAAGATCAAAAGATGATATCTATGCAAGAAAAAAGAACACCACCCAGGATGCTAACAGTTAATAAAAAAACGGATCATTTTTTTGTTTCAATTAACAAACAAGGGCCGCATTCTTTTGTAATGCTGGGAGTGTATCACCAAAATAAAGTCCGTCATTTACTTTGTCGTGTAGGTAAGTTTGGTAATACTGGTGCCATAAAATGTGACTTCCATTTGAAGGCTCATTTACCTGTTGATCTTAGACAATATAAAGGGAGTTATATCTATTGCAATAATGATAACTCTCATGAGAAAAAACTGTATTACATTAAATCAGGATGTGACCTTCATTTACTATCTGTCTTACCTGATAATCTTAAAAAATACAAAGAAAGTTATCTTTATTGTAAAAATGGAAACATTAAAAAGTTATATTATATTAAGTCAGACGGAACATCTGAAGAAGTAACAATTAATTGCTTTCAACAACTTGAGAATAATTTAAAAAAAATTAAACAGAGAAGAGATAACCAATGGCATCTCACTACTGAGGAAGTTCACTCGTGCATTACAGCAAATGGAAAACACAACCTGGGGATCGTTGAAGAAGTTAAAATAGCTGATTTTCATCAACTTGATGAGGATATAGATAAAATTAATCCGCAAAAGGCTAGCCGGTTACATCTTAGCGGTAAGCAAGTTGAGGAAATGATCGAATCAAATGGTGGTCACACTCAGGATATGGAACCAGATTATTCCATGCAAATGGGTTTTTTGTGCAATGCGCTTTTTTTCGCTAACAAGGGCGTATTGATGGACGAAAGAATCTGGCGCGAAAATAATAGAAGCACTAAAATTACTTATCAAGCTTATGATATTACATATGAGCAATATGTAGAGTTTGTGCAAGTATTAGAAGCCTCACAGTCATTGTATAACAAATATAGATGTTACAAACCAAATGCAACAACTGATGATGAAGTCACATTAAAATTGGGTAGCGAGAAAGTTTTACCTCCCCTCGATGTAACTCAAATTAAAACAAATAATATCGATGCAAATAGAATAAAAGGTAGTGTTAAGAAGTTGCATATTGGTAATACATGCAGGCATTCAGCAATAGCGCTTGTTGAGGCAACCCAGCATGCACCGGTATCTTCTAAGGTTTCTTCTACCTTTTTCATGGACTTACCTTATGAAACAACGTTGGAATTTGGCACGCCAAGCGAGGATATCCCTTTTTATGTGCTTCCACAGCCCCCAACAGCGTTTTTTGAATCAGATAAGATAAAGAAGAAAGTAATTACAAAACTATATGAGAGAATGGAGAATATGCTACTTCTTGAGCCATACTCCTCTGATACTCAGAAAAAATTTTTGCGATTGAAAGAGTTATATTTAGAAATAGTTGGACCAAATAAGAATTTATCGCTTAATCAATTGCTTAAAGAAATTAAGTCTTGGAAAGATCAACATGTAGATACCTTAAAGGTTTTAAGAAAAACATATTTTTGGGATAATCTCCCTTTTATCCACAGACAATCGTCTACGATGAAACTAATCACTGAAATAGAAGCAGAGCTTGAGAGGAATCAAACGCTGACACCAGATTGCTAGGGCATTTTATTTGTAGGTGTTCTATTGTGAACCTAAAAAGCATATCATAGCCCCTGATAATTGACGATTAATCAAAGGAGTGGATATGAAACTTTATTATGCTAAATCAGCATGCTCATTAGCTGTACGTATTGTTCTTAATGAATTAGGTCGTAATTTTCAAGATGAAGAAGTTGATTTAAAAGCAAAAAAAACAAAATCCGACGAAAATTATCTATCCATTAATCCTAAAGGTGCAGTGCCAGCACTTCGCCTAGATAATGGGGACTTACTTACGGAAAATCAGGTCATTTTACAATATTTGGCGGATATCACTCCGGGTCAAACCCTGCTACCTTCAGTGGGAGATTTAAAAAGATATCATACTCTTGAATGGCTCAATTTTGTTGCTACTGAATTACATAAGACATTAGGAATGTTTTTCAATCCTAATCTTAATGAAGAAACAAAAAATATGTTTATGTCGGTAATTAATACGAAATTAAAGTTTGTTAATGAACATCTTGCAAAAGGACCTTATTTAATGGGCAAGGATTTTACATTGCCAGATGTTTATTTATTTGTCATACTTCGCTGGACTCATTATTTTAAAATGGATCTTTCAGCGTATAAACATGTAGAGCAATTCATAAAAGTTGTTGCAGAGCGTCCAGCTGTGGTGACTTCGCTGCAACAGGAACAATTATAATAAGTACTTATCCTATATTAAGAACGTTCGTATTTTGCATTTTTGTGTTTTATCGGTATCGATCCGAACGTTCTTCAATTGTTACTCAGGGATAAGATAATTACCCACTGTAATTATTTTTGGAAGTAAAATATGCCTATAAAACCTACTTTTCAGGGTGGAATAGATCTAAATTTTTCGTCACAAAGTAAATTTGAACCCCTTGAAGGAGTGGCCCAACACAAGCAAGCTTCTATTATTGCCCGCAATGCCGTACGATTTTTAATGATGGGCTGGACGGAACAGTGGACTGAGTTTTTAACCACATCAGTGGCTCAAGCTATTTTTGTAAAACGTGATCCTGAATTAGTAAGAGAATTACGTTTTGCTTTTCAACAAGGTTTTTTAGAGCTTTTTGAGCAATTAAGAAATAAACAGTTAACTAAAGAGCAAGAAGAACAAGTTCATCTTTATTTGAGTAATTGCTTAACATTACTTCCTTATGGCGATTTAACTCCCTATGAGTCAATCAAAATTCCTCAATGTATTGATGGAAATTGGGAGCTTGTCGAGTATCAAGTTAAGCCCATTGAATTAACAGAACGCTCAGGATGGCGACGCTTCTTTATCCATGATGCCGATCGCGTTTTTGCTTATGGACTGGAACCTCTTTTTCAAAAAAAAGCCGAGTCGCATTTAATCTTTATGGGAACAACTTACCCAGCAGGGCAAGGCTTCTTATCTCAGATTAATACGGACTCGAATGGTTTTGAAACAGTTGGTGAATCTCTTTACATAATGGGTCGGAAGAGAATTCACGAATGGCTGAATACACAAAAAAATAAAATACATGTGTGCGGGGTTAGTTTAGGAGGGTCTTTAAGTTTATTGCTTGCTATCGATAAAGGAGAGTATAAACTCTCACGCGTTGACGCATTAAACCCCGCAGGACTTCATGATTTCAAACGAAAGTATGATTATTGGGATGAGTTAACCGATAAACCATTGGTTGTCGTGCAAAAGCAAGGTAATGATCCGGTTTCAGCTTTTGGGATCTGGAAGGATGATTGGTATATTATTCAAGTAATCCCTCCAAATGATAAAAAGGGTCCTAATTGTTTTTATGATCATTTTTTAAATTACGCTGGATTTGCAGATACAAAATTCGTTTATATTGACGCGGAAGAAGATAATGTTAAACGAAAAACACGTAATTTTTGGCTTTATAATGTCGGTAGGAGCTTAATTTACGGCCTATTCTTACTTCCTTATACTTATTTGGTTCGTCCACTTTTTTATTTTTTCGCGCAAAACTGGAAAATTACTGTACCAGTTTTAGGCGTTTTAGTTTGTGCCCCTCTTACAGTTACTGGTGTTTTACCCCTACTTGCTTTTGTGGGCATAGTTGGCAGTATATTGGCTGGTATTTTTATATCCTCTTGTTTTTTTTCTAAAAATGGCATTTCAAAAGCGCCGTCAGCCCAAGCTGAGCTCGTAGAAAAAGAAGGGCTTGCTAAACTACATGATCCATCTCTTGCTCGTAACCCGACTATGGATATTTATAATGATAGTAATGCAGTGGAAGTAGGTTTGACTTACCAACAAATCCATACTTATTATAATGTAATGCGTCGTCTTGTAAAAAATAAGCATTCTTTGCCGAGCGAAGAAAAGAAAAGCAAACATATTGATGGAGTTACCAAAAAATCCCTACTCCAAGAATGCTCAGATTCCAAAAAACACGATTTAGTATTGCCGCTTAAAGTGACTCGAGCCAAAGCAGCTCATATTCGCCATACTCTTACTTTAGTGGAACAAATGGGAATTGAGAATGAAAAATTAAAGCCAAGTTTAGAAAAATGCTACACTGAGTATTGCATTGGCAAGCACACATAGCTGAATTTGCTCTTACACTTCTTTGTACCAGGTATATCATTCAATGATTATTAGGAATAAGGAGATAAGTTTTGACAGAAGGAACTGTTTTTAAAGGGGGTTTAGAACTAAAGTTTTTTGACCAACAAGAGTTTGAATCTCTTGAGGGTGTCGACCGTTCTGAACAAACCCCTATTTTAGCGCGAAATATATTGCGTTTTTTCACTATGGGGTGGACAGAATCCTGGACTCAATTTTTAACCCCGACTGTTTTGTATTCGTTTTTTCTTCAACGCGATACTGATTTATTAAGAGAAGTTCGTTTTGCCATGCAACAAGGATTTTTGGAACTCTTTAACCAATTGCAAGGTAAAGACTTAAGTTCGGATGAGGGGGAACAAGTACAGCTTTTTTTAAGTAATTGTTTGTCTATGCTTCCTTATGGTGATTTAACTCCTTATGAATCTATTTCCATCCCCCAATGTATTGATGGTCATTGGGACTTGGTTGAATACCAAGTTACTCCAATTGAATTAACAGAGCGACATTGGTGGAAGAATTTTTTTACCTATGATAATGATCGTGTTTTTGCTTATGGGCTTAAGCCAATTTTTCATGAGAATGCAGAATCCCATTTAATTTTTATGGGTACTACTTATCCTGCAGGCCAAGGTTTTCTTACTCAAGTAAAGACTGACTCTAAGGGGTTTGAAACGGTTGGTCTCTCTTTATATCGTAGTGGGCGCGAGCGAATTAGAGCGTGGTTAAACCAACAGAAAAACGCTATTCATGTATGTGGGGTCAGTCTGGGGGGCGCTTTAAGTTTATTACTTGCCATTGATAAAGGAAATTATAAGCTATCACGTGTGGATGCATTAAATCCTCCTGGGCTTTATGATCCTCTATTTAGAACTGGTTATGATCATTGGGATGAATTAAAAGACAAACCCCGGGTGGTAGTGCAAAAACAAGGTAATGATCCTGTTTCGGCTTTTGGAGTTTGGAAAAAGGATTGGGAGATTCTTCAGGTTGTACCCCCTCAAGATAAACAAGGTCCTAATGCTTTTTTTGATCACTGTTTAAATTATGCAGGATTTGCTGATACTGAGTTTCGATATATTTCTGCAGAAGCTGATAATTATCAACGTAAAACACATCATCTTTTATTGAATGCGATTGTGAGATCCTTTATTTATTATTACGTGTTGGTTCCTTACACGTATGCAGTTCGTCCATTTGGATATTATATGTTGAACAAGTTGCTTCCTGAAAGCTCTGGGACTCTATCATCCAAGAACATCACTGGATTAGCCCAAATACATGATCCTTCTCTTCTTAGAAATTCTTCAATGGATATGTATCATGAAAATAATATGGTTGAAATCGAACTTACTTATCAACAAATAAATACTTATTATCGAATAACACGTTGCTTGATAAAGGATAAAAACTTTTTATCCAGAAAAGAAAAGGAAAGTAGACACGTTCAAGGAATTACAAAACAAACTTTACTAGCTGAAAGTGATGATACTAAAAATGCTCATTTACAGGTCTCTTTTAAGGCAACCAAGGCTAAAGCATCCCATATATTCCATACTTTAAGTTTGGTTCACCAATTGGGATTGGATAATAAAGAGAAATTGAAATCTATATTAGAGAAACACTACGAAACATATCGTTTAGGTAAGCAGTAACTATTAGATAGTATCTATGCTTTACCGTTAGGGTATCCCCCACATTTGGCGAACATATTTAGGGTAAATCATTCGTTAAAAACGAAAAATCAGGTGAGCGGCGATCGAATAAAGAAATGGGTAATATGCGTCTGCTGGGTTAAGCTGCGATTCTCCATAACCAGCAGTAAAGCTACCAGCAATTTCACCCATAATTCGCTCAGTAAAATTATAATTTACACCCACACTAAAAGCCGGTCCTGGTCGCCAATCATCAACAACTATATCTTTGCGATGCACACCGGCCACTCCTGCACCAGAAAAAATTTTCATCTGGGAATGAGGAATAGGGACCATAAGTTTTCCCATCAAAGTTAGGGTCTCAGTTTGAGATGCTAACGTTTCTAAACCATCATGCTCGAAACTGAACAAACTTATAGGATCGAAAAAAACATTTGCTTCAGGAAAGTGCGTGTAGTTTACTTCAATTGCAAAATATCGAGTAAACTCGTATCCAGCCAGTACACCCCAAACACTTCCACCTTCCTCAACATCTATAGGTGTGGATAACATCAGGGCAACATTTTGATTTTCCTTAGTAGGAACCAAACCAGTCCATGTAGTTGAGCCAAACCCTCCAATTGCACCAATATAAAAAGGGTGGTGGGGAAGATTCTCTGTTTCGGCCAGACAATAAGACGTAGAAAGAAATAAGAATGAGAATAAAAATAATTTAGATTTTTTATTACGCACAATAATTACTCTACCAAGATTCCTTTGATCATTAGCATTTTGTTGGGCCGTAGCCCAACCTTAATCATTTTATAACTCTAATTTAATATAAATTACTGACAGGGTTTTTTGGTAGAACTACATATTCTGCCTCGAGAATCAGAGCCTCCCAGACGATAACAATTCCAGTTATCAAGACAATCTTGTTTTGTCGTATAGGGTTGAGCTGCACAAGCTTTATCCAATGAGCCATAGACACTCACCATACGTGCATAAAGCATGTTCATATCTTGGCACATACCAGAAGGCAAACCTGAAGAAGTACAATAGCAGGTTGCAACTTTCTTAAATGAGGAACAAAAATTTACATCATTAGTAGGAACAGCATTCCCACAAGAACTACCATAAGAAAAAGCAGAGAAACTGAGTAAGCACATTAAACCCGCAAAAAATCCTCGTATCATTTTTTAACATCCTCTATTTAACTCGAAATTCTATGCAAGTTACTGTATCAGAAAATTAATCTGGCTGCAAAAGACATCGGTATTAATATTTGATTTTTAATGCTATGAATATTGAAAACTCCAAAAATATTTCTGATTTCATTACTTATGAAAGCAATTGTTCCTCCTGTTCATATTTGAGCGAGGCTTCGTGTACATTTTTTTCAACTGCTACTGAATTCATAATTTGAATTGCTTCCAGAGCAATTTTTTCACGAAATTCGGGTTTTAGATTGGCGGAAATAACTAGGTGGTGAACATTTTGATTGTCATCTCGAATAAAACTGGCTTCGAAAATATGATCAATAGATAGCAAATCATCATTACTATTTGTGATTTGTTTTGTATTCAAACCAAATAATTTTAAGTTTTTATTAGGCGGGTCAATAAAATTAGTTCGTATGTTGAGGTTAATAACAAATTTGGTATTTCGCTTAAATGAAATCATGTGGCTACCACATCGCTTTAGAATCTTACGATAAATGGAAGGTATTTTGAGTAGTTTTACATAAAGCGGAGTAATTAAATGGGTAATTAATTTTTCAAGTATATTGGGTTTAAGAGAACTTATGGAGCACAGTTTTATTAAATTTGAACAGTGCTGATAGCTACTGGTGTCAATCATCGCATTACGTATTTGTTGGGATAGGCCAGTCAAAGTTGCGTTGTCATCAAGAATAATTTTAGTCGGTTCAATTCTAAGGAAACAGCCAATTGTATTATCATAAATTGAGTTGTCGCGTGTTGATTGAATAATATTCATGAACGTATAAGGCGTTTCGCTTTTATAGCTGCCACAGCAATTCCGTAATGCCAACGCAAGTACAGCGCCTAATGCGTTATTAATACTAATATGATTTAGTTCGCAAAAAAGCTTGAGATGATTTAAGGAGTCCTCTGGTATGACCGAGTACGTTGAATAAGGAACCTGTGCAGCTTGCATATCATGAATTATATGTTCTTCAGGAAAAGTAAATAAATGGGTATCACTGAGATACTTTTCCCAAAATGAAATGTCTTCCTCCATGTGCATTTTCATTGTGGTTCGCTCATTAAAAATATGTTCTTTAAAGTGTGAATCCGGTTCAATTTCATCAAGTCTTAAGTGAGTGTATTGTTCATAAAAATGAGATAGCTCAGCGAATAAAATATCAGTGCAGTGATCATCTGAAATGAGATGCGGTATACAAATTTGCAATTCGGATTCGTTCTCATGTAAGTAAAATAATTTGCCAATAATTAAAGCGGTTTTTTTCGGCCACGGATAAAAATCAATTAATTGTGTCATTGAATCTTGCAATTCTTGCTCACTTTTTTGTGAAGAAAGCGTACTAAGATCAGTAGCTTCCAGTCTGAACGACCAATTTTTTTGTGTTTTTTGAGCGGGTTTTAATTTGAAGATTTGATAAGTTAATGTTTCATGCTTTTTTAAAATCGCATGAAAAGCAAATTCTAAAGCCTGTTCATTTAAGTGACCTCTGAGTCGCTTTCTGGCGACAATATTTAACTTTTGGGCTCGGGGTTCAAATGTGTTCGACATCCAAAGTAAAAACTGAAAATCACTCAGAGGAAGATTACTTACTTTATGATAACTAGGGATTTTATTTGTTCGTTTTTTCTTGTTCTTTTTTGTATTCTTAATGATGGGGACTAATGTTGCAATGTTTGTGGCTTTATAAAAGTCATGTAGGTTGATATTTCTGTTTAGCTCACCATTTATTTTTGAAATGATACGTGCTGCTGATAAGGAGTGTCCCCCCAAATCAAAAAAATCATCATGAATGCCAATGAGCTGAACGCCCAATTCATCGGACCAGATTTGCGCAAGCTTTTTTTCTAGTGCCGTAACTGGCTCAACATAATTATGGCTTGCAGTTAACAAAGGTACTGGCAATGCAGTCTTATCCAACTTCCCATTCATGTTCATGGGAAATGCATCCACTTGTACAAAAACTGTAGGAACCATATAGTCTGGTAAATTTTTTTGTAAATACTGACGTATTTGATTCGCATTTAAAGTGGCATCAAAATCCTTCTGGATGTAGTAGGCTACTAGTCGTTGTTCACCCAAAGCGTCTTTTTGAGCAAGTAATGCAACTTCTTTAATACCTGGATGACTCATCATGTATTTTTCTATCTCGCTTGGCTCAATACGATATCCACGTATTTTGACTTGCTCGTCAATTCGTCCCAGATATTCAATTGTTCCATCAGGACGCTTTTTGCATAAATCACCTGTTTTATATAAACGAATGTTATTTGTTGTAATAAATTGTTGTTGCGTAAGTTTGGGTTGATTTAAGTAACCACGAGCCAGACAAGCTCCACCGATAAATAGTTCACCTACTTCGCCATCGGGCACAAGTTGATTATTGGCATCGAGAATGAAGCAACTCATATTATTGCCAGCAATGCCAATAGGAACATTCGTATCCAGATGGGTACAGTTCAAATGAGTTACTTTATAAGTTGAGACAGCGACTGTTGCTTCAGTTGGTCCATATTCGTTAAATAGAACGTGATTAGGGTATGATGCAAGCCAAGATTGGCATTCAACAGAAGATAAATTTTCTCCTCCGAGAACAATAGAATGCAACTGTGGCAATATTATGAAATTATTTTTTGCTTCATGCAAAAGCACTTTAAAGTAACTTGGAGTTAACTTCATAATGTTAATGCGTGATTTTGCTAGATAATGCAAATACGAGCGAACTTCCTTCTTAGTCATCTCTTCGCAAAGAACCACAGTTAACCCAAGCATTAATGGAACAATGGTAGTCGTGACTGACATATCAAAAATAGGGTTTGCAGAAAAATCGATTCGTTGTTGGGGTTTGCATTGGGTATAGTTAGCAAACCACTGACAGTAATTGACGACAGAGCGGTGTTCAATCAATACGCCTTTCGGGGTTCCAGTAGTGCCTGATGTATAAATTATATATGCTAAATGCTCTGGATCATTAGTTGAAGAGGGATTATGCGTTGCTTGTTTGTTGATAACCTTATCATCGATGTCCAATACAATTAGAGTGCCCTGGTATGGTTTAAATTTATCTTTGAATATAGATTTAGTAATTAAATGCGATGCTTGGCTATCATGAAGTAAAAATAATAAACGTTCTTCGGGTTGGGATGCATCTATAGGTAAATAAGCACCGCCTGCTTTTAAAATGGCTATAAGCGTAATAAGAAAATCAAATGAACGCTCTAAACAAAGCGCAATAGGGGTGTCCGGCTTTAAGCCCGAGTTTTGTAAATAATGAGCGAGTTGATTTGCTCTTTGATTTAGCTCGCTATAAGTCAGTTTTTCATTCCCTTTTAGAACGGCAACATGATTAGGGAAATGATGTGCATGCTCTTCAAATAAGGCTTGTATTATTTTCTTATTCGCCATTTTTTATCCTAAATTCGGCAGTTAAGGAATAGTTTAAAACTAAAATTTCATGCTGAATTTGAGCGTCTTATCGTTATATTTTATTTATGATGAAGTGTTCACCGCTTCAAATATTATTTGAATTACTTCATCTACTATAATTAAAAAACCTTTAAATTCAGTATAGTAGACGGTTTTGGTATATTCAAATTAGCATTTAGGATTATAATTTAGGCAGAATTCGATCCAGCCATTTAGGTAGATACCATACCCAGTTTTTGAAGATGGCCATGGTTGCTGGGACTAAAAAGCTTCGTATTAAAAAGGCATCGACGAAAATAGCAACTGCAATGCCTAGCCCAAATGCTTTGACCATTAAGACATCTGCTATCAAAAACGAGCAGCTAATCACAATAACAATCAGTGCAGCACTGGTAATAATACGACTGCTTTTTTCAATCCCAAAAATAATACTTTTGTTGTTATCTTTAGTTAATTGATGCGCTTCTTTGATTCGAGAGAGCAAAAATACTTCATAGTCCATCGAAAAACCAAACAGAGCACAAAATATAATTACCAATAAACTGATGTCGAGCATTTCTTGTGGTTGGAAGTTAAGGATGCTGGATAAATATCCATGCTGGAACACAAAAACCAATGCGCCATATGAGGCACATAGACTTAATAAAGTCATTATAATTGCTTTCAAAGGCAAGAATAGAGATCTTAATAATAAAAGCAGTATCAGATAAGAAAATACAATAATCCATATGATGGCATAAGGTAGATAACGATAAATGCTGTGTAGTACATCAATGTTACTCACCGTTACCCCAGTAAGTTGTACTTTTAATCCTGATCCTAATTTTATATCCTGTAATTCACTTACCAGTTTTTTAGTTTCTTGTGAATTAACTGGATACTTGCTAATTACATTAATGACTGCCAAATGTTTGGTTGTTGTCGTATCCAATAGTTGTTTGACCTGTGGGTCAAGTAGTTTTTTATTCAAATGATAAAGAGTGTAATATTGATTCTTTTTTAGGTCGGAATTGCTACTTATAATACCATTGACCTCTTTGACGCGTGGATTATCTTTCAATTTCTGGACCAAATTATATATTTTGGACAAGTTATGACGCGATAAGATGGATGAAGAGGGGGATTCAATCACCAAGATTATAGGGCTTAATTGTTCAATCTGAAATTTCTTTGCATAGTTGTCATAAAAAGCACGATTTGCTGATTTCTCCGGGAAAATACGATAGTCTGATATGCCAAATTTTGCCTCTAAGAATGGATATCCAAGCACTAATAAAAAAATAAGAATAGGAAAGAAAAAATAGTAAGGATGATGAACAACTCGCTCCGCAAGCCATCGCCAGGAACTGGAATGATTTTTGTTTTTAAATATTATGTGTACTGACATAAAATTAATTTTTGATTTCAATACGGCAAGAATCGCAGGGAGGAATATAGTAGAGATTAATACCGCAAAAAATACAGCAGCCAAGCCACCCACAGCAACTGAGAAAAGAATGTTGACCGGGAATAAAAATAAAGCACTGAGGCTTACAAAAACGGCTAAACCACTAAAAAAAATCGCTTTGCCAGCAGTTTCTTGAGTTGTTGCTATCGCTTCCTCAATATTTAGTCCGTTCTTTAACTCATCTCTAAATCGATTAATAAAAAACAATGAATAATCAAGGCAAAGACACAGACCGAGCAATAAAGCGATGTTAATGGTGAAAATAGAAAGTGTGAATAAATGCCCAAAGAAATAAAGAGTGGTCAGGATGATTATCGCACATCCGCCACCCAGAATAATTGGAAGGGTAGCAGCGACTACCGATCCAAATACAAGAATTAAGGTGATAATCGCTATCGGGGTGGCGACAATATCAGCTTTATAAAGGTCAGTTTGTGTTTGTTGGTTCACATTTTCTACGAAAAGCGGCTCACCTCCAATCCACATCGTCATATTGCTCGGTTTTTTTATAGATTCTTTAAACTGCTTTAATAGATCATTACTAAGCGGCTTATTGCTCTTGATGATCACTCCAACATAAGCTGTATGTTTATCTTTGGAAATTTGATGTGTACCATCAGGGTAAATTATTTTGTGTTTAATTGGAAAATCTTTTAAATCAGACAATGATTTTTTAATTTTCTCTTTAAATTTATGCTGCGTCGCTAAAAGTTTTTTGCTGTGGTACATGATAAGAAATTTATTTTTATCATTATACCCCAACTGTTTATTCATATACTCTTCGGCACGGGCACTTTGAGAACTCTCATCCACAAAACCAGTCGTTTTAAACGGAGTAATAATGTGCGGTAAAAAGGGAATGCAGAGTAAAATTGCAAGCAACCATAAACCTATTATTGGCCATCGAAGCTTATTTATAAATCTTCCTAATCGATACGACAGTGCTTTTTTTTGCATATTTATCGTCGAAACTCCAAGTTCCGGAAACTCATAAAATATAATGACTCTTTAAATATATTAGTATAAATTAGACATTATGTGTAAATTAATGAGTGAAAAGCTGTTTGTGCATCAATATCAGGATTTAATAACTCTTTTTGATCAATGCTTCGGCAAAGAATTTAATACCAAGCTCGTTAAAGGTGATGATGAACCAATCTATTTACCTGCGAATGAAGAACATTCCTATAACGCGTTATATTTTGCTCATGGTTTTTTTAGCAGCGCGTTGCATGAGTGTTCTCATTGGCTTATTGCTGGAGAAGAGCGCAGAAAACAAGTAGATTTCGGATATTGGTATATGCCTGATGGGCGTAGTGCAGAGCAACAAGCTTTATTTCAACAGGTTGAAGTAAAGCCACAAGCAATAGAGTGGATTCTTTCAAAAGCTGCCGGGCATAAATTTCATATCAGTATTGATAATTTAAATGGCGCAGAGTCGGATACTGTTGCTTTTAAACAAGCGGTTTATAAACAAGTACTTCATTATTGTCAGCATGGATTATCACCACGTGCACAAAAATTTCATGATGCTCTAAGTACCTTTTATGGGCAATCAAAAGTTTTAAGGATTGAGGATTTTTCTTTAGAAGAACTATGAGTTTCGTATAGAACCCATATAGACAGGCCTCAATGAAGCGGACTTGGAAATGTGAGGCAAATTAAACCTGGGTTAAGATTTGGCTTTCACCCAGGCTACGCATCAATGATGTAATACAACACCTAAAGTCCAATCCAGGTTTTGTGCTGAAGGAACATAATTTACCTGTTGACTGGCTGTTAAACCATAACCCTCTACCATCAATGCATAATAAAATGCAGGTAAGAGACAATATGACTCAATGTATTCATTGTTTGGGAACTGATTACTGAGACTTTCCCATTGTTGATGACAAATCAGATTATTTGCTTGTTGAAACAAATCTTGAATAGTCAATTGATTGTTTTGAAATTGAAACGGTTTGCTTTCTGCAAGATTTGGAAAACCGCCAATGGCATACCATGAGCTGATATGACTCGCTGAAAGAATAGGCTGTACTTCTTTTTTGACCTTATGCATTTTAATTAAAGGAGATACCTCATGCTCACAAAGTAAGGCATCACCTTGTCCAGAACGTCCGTCCGAAAGTGGGTAACCTTCTGAAAAGCAAGAAGCAGTATCTAGAAGTTGATGGGCCATTTCGTTTTGTCCAAGTCCTAAGAAACTGTGGACGGATAAATTGATGTGTTGGCCGTAAAGATCCAATTCAACTTGTGTTCCTTTCTCTTCAGTATTTTTTTGTATTGGAAATACAATTTGTACTGAAGCTCCGCCAATATCCATAACTCCTACGGGCGTACTAGAGGCCGATTTGAGTGCGCCTATATGATAATTTACAGCAAGCCAGTCGTATAATGCTTCATCATGTCCAGTAATGGTTTTGGCATCTATAAGCTGCCATGCAGATTGCTGGTTAAACCATTTTTGTACTTCCTGATAGTAAATTTTTTGTTTGGTTTGTGGTACAAGACGCATTCCTGCTGTTGCATAAAAGTAAACAGGAATATGCTGTGCTGGAGCTCCGGAGAAAAGGGTAGTGAGGTATGCATCTATAGTATTTTGGTTTGCTTCAATCGTAGCAAATCCAGGTTTGATCTTTTTGGACCATATTTCTGCAATACCGAATGGGGTATTGGTTTCATCAAGATCATAAGCAAAAATATGAAGTCTTGAGCCGGTACTCCCTGCATCTACAACGGCGATGCATTGATGTTCAGTACAGACAGCAGAATCAGCATAACCATCATTAACTATTACAAAAAGACAGGAGATAAAGAGCAAAAATCGAAACATAGTTAAAAATCTCAATAAAAAGTGAACAAATGATACATTATGTATCTTTTGTTTTCAATATGATATTATGTCGAAAAAATGATACACTATTTTTTATATTTTCATGCAGGTGAATATACCTCCATGCTTTCTGGTTGGATTAATAATCTAACCTGCTTTATTTAAGTCAGTTTTTTCAGGCAGTATCATAATGATAAATCAAGAATATCGTGGTTCTATCTATGCCATTTTATCCGGATTCCTGTATGGTTTTATTGGTTATTTTGGTTTGAGTGCGATTAATGGCAACCTATCCGCCAGCACAATGTTATTTTGGCGCTTTTTAATTTCTAGCATGATTATTTTGCTTATTATGCTGCCCAAAATAAAAAAGAGAACCGATTCATATAAAAATATATGTATTGCCTTTTTAACAGGTGCTTTTTTTTACGGTATATCAACCTGGCTATATTTTTTAGCCTCTCAATACATAGGTTCTGGATTGGCGATGGTTATCTTTTTTACTTATCCAGTCCTGATTATGTTGCTCAACTATTTCTTTTATGAGCAGTCTATTCCGCACGTTTATTATTTCGCTATTCTAGTTATTTTAATTGGTATGGTGCTTATGGTGGACTTCAATGCATTGTCGTTTAACTTATGGGGCATTCTGTTAGGCGTTGCTTCTGCTTTCTTTTATGCGTGTTATGTGATCGGCAGTAAACGAAATGAGCTCTCTCCAAATATGTCTACTTTTATGGTCTGTTTGGGATGCATGGTAACCAGTTTAATTGTTTCTCTTTTTAATCACTCCTTTTCAATTCCGTCTTCTATGGATGTTTGGTATCATCTTTTTGGAATTTCAATTATTGCAACTGTAGCTCCTATTATTTTGTTGTTGTACAGCTTGAAATACATCAGTTCAGAAAAAGCCTCCATTTTATCTGTTTTAGAACCCGTGTTTGTGGTCATTTTTGGAGTATTTCTCTTAGGTGAAGAAGTGAGTCTGTGGGGCCTTGCGGGAGTTATTTTGGTATTAACTGGTGCACTTATTACTTTATTTAGCCATAGAATTAATTTTGGCCAATTGAAATTTCAGCTTATGCGACGCAGCGAAGATGTTGGGTAGTATTGGTTGGAAAGTGAAACGGTCTTATTAAGATACTTAGTTTCGCCAGGATGATGGTGTTGCCGTAAACCGGGAAAATCTGCGAGAGACCCCGGGTTACGACACATACTGCAGTTGTCGGATATTTTTAATACCAACTTCCATTGCAACCACCGCAGCCCCCACAATCACTCGCACAAGTTCCACAACATGGGTTACCGTTAGAACAGTTGACTAAGAACCCAGTTGAACACACTAGGATTACAGCCAGTATTATTTTTTTCATTACCTATCCTTGTTATGGTATGTATATTAACTATACTCTACGATTTTAAGTTTAACCAATTATTCAAGTTTCCTGACCTTTTAACTATTCTCAATTTGAGAAAAAATAAGCCAACAAACTTTAATCCCCTGCAATTTGTAACCATTGCAATTTCCATAAATTATAAATAAATATTTGATTTTGTGTAGTATTTAAATGAGTCGTAAGTACTTTGTGGGTTAAGAAACGATTATTTGCTACATAGCTTAGTAAATCGTGTGAGACACCATTAATTTCCCATTCACAGCCATTAATATACAGTTGGTATTCGGATTGTTCATCTGGACTTTGATAAGCAAAACGACATGAGGCATCTCTCGTAAGATTTAATCCTGTTTTTAATTCGTTAATAAAACTTGATAAATCAATTAATTCATCTTCCTCTAAGGGTAAAGGTAATTGATGCTCTGCTTGTTGATCCAACTGTGTTGCAAAGCATCCAAACCATGATTTCATTATTGTTTCATCACTGATTAATTGTTGTAATAGTCTTTGCGCGTTTTGCCAGGCGGGGCGAGTGATTTCAGAGGTATTGTGTAAATGAGACCAGTCTGGATCTTGATATAATGTTTTGAATGTATCTTTTTCAGCTAAATATTCACCAAGGCTATCTAATAACTCTTGTCCTTGATAGCTACGGTAACCAAAAGAATAAGTCATGCAGTCTTGTGTAAGTGAAATTCCATGGTGCCCCACATGTGGAGGGAGATATAACATATCTCCCTCTTCGAGAATGATGCGCTCTTCGACATCAAATTGCTCCATGATACGAAGTTCAAGATCTTTGAGGTAATTCTCATTATTGCATCTTTTAGTGGTAAGAAACCATTCTCGACGCCCTACACCCTGATATAAAAAAACATCATAATTATCGTAATGAGGTCCAACGCTACCATGAAGTGCAGCATAACTAATCATGATATCGTCGATGCGCCATTGAGGAATAAAATCGAAATGCTCAAGCAACGCATAAACTTCAGGAATTAATCGGTCTACTCCTTGAACGAGCAAAGTCCAATGTGTTGGGGGGAGAATGTTGAAATCATGTTCAGAGAATGGGCCGCGCTTTAAATGCCAATGTGGCTTTTCATGGGGAGTTTCAAAAACCAAACGACTTTCAACATCTTCTTCAAGAGCGAGACCAGCTAACTCATCGGGAGATAAGGGATTAATAAATTCTGGCAATGCATTGCGAATTACTAACGGTTTTTTTTGCCAATATTCACTAAGAAACGTTTCTAAAGAAATTTGCTGAAAATTAATCATGCGTAGTTAATACTCCTGTTCGCCATGTAATTTGGTGTAACCTGGATGCCTTTTAATTTGATTGTAGAATGCGTTCTAATTCACCTTTTGCTTGTCGTGAGAAACTAATTAAATCGCTTTCTTTTTCAAAAAAATCAAAGGATTGAACTAATGTTGTTTCATCGTGTTTTTTGAAGGCTGTCGCTTTTTTCTGAATGTCCTCGTGATTATATCCTAGGAATTTCATGACCTCCTGGGTCATAGTCAAAGAAGAATCAAATAATTCTCTAATAAAATAATCCACGCCTACTCGATGTAATTCATAAGCATGGCGCCGATTACGGGCTCTGGCATAAATTTTTAAATGGGGAAAATGTTGTTTGGCTAACTTCACGATCTTTAGATTAGCTTCTACATTTCCCACGGCGACTATCAGCAGTTTTGCGTGTTCTGCCCCTGCACTTTTTAACATATCCAATCGGCTTGCATCTCCGAAATATCCGACATAACCAAATTTTCTGAGCAGCTCAATTTGCTCCGGATTTTTTTCCAATACGGTCATTTTTATATTTTCACCGTTAAGCAAGCGGCCAATGATTTGACCAAAACGTCCATAACCTGCAAGAATAATCCCATTTTTTTCATTAAACGAATCGTATTCACGTTCAGGTAAAAAACTTAGAAATTTGGGTATGACAAATCGATGATAAAAAAGCATTAAAAAGGGAGTTGCAAGCATGGATAATGCGACAACTAGAGTAAAAAAGGCTGCGCTTTCTTGATTGATTACCTTGGTCACGCCCGCATATTCAAAGAGCACGAAGGCAAATTCACTTCCTTGCGATAGAGCAAAAGCAAAACCTAAGCTTTGTAATTTAGTTAAATCAAAGAAACGTCCCAACAGAAACAAAATAAATGCTTTGCAGGTAATTAAGGAAAGCACAGCAACAATAATCAGCAGGGCTTTATTAGAAAAAAGAGAGAAATTCATCCCCATTCCTACAGAGATAAAGAACAATCCAAGTAAAATCCCTTTAAAAGGTTGAATATCTGCATCAACCGCATGTTTGTATTGAGAGTTAGCCAATACAACACCAGCAATAAAGGCGCCTAAAGCAGGAGAGACGCCTATAGATTCCATTAATAAAGTAACGCCTACTACTAAAGCAAGAGAAAAGGCGGTGAATACTTCGCGTAAATTGGTTTTGGCAATAATTGAAAACAAGTGTCTGGATAGGTAATGGCCCACTAAAATAACCACTCCAATTACTCCAGTCACCAAAATTGCATGTAACCATCGGGGAAGATTCATTATAAATGCTGTTTCGTGATTGATTTTTATATTTGCATGTTGCTCGAGTAAGGGAATAATGATTAAGATCGGGATGACTGCAATATCTTGGAATAATAAAACAGCGAAAGAGGTTTCACCTTCTGCTGTTTTGAGTAAGTTTTTTTCTTGCAGCATCTGCAAGACAAGAGCTGTTGATGAAAGCGACAAAGCCATACTTACTGCTAAAGTTGCTCGCCAATCAAAACCAATGAGAAGTCCAATGGCAGTTAAGATGCTTGTAGTTAAGAGTACTTGTAACCCCCCTAGGCCTACAATGATTTTTCGAAGTTTCCATAACATGGCCGGTTCCAATTCCAAACCAATAAGAAACAACATCATAATCACGCCAAATTCACCAAAATTCATAATTTGTTGCGAGTTTCCTATCAGTTTTAATCCAAAAGGACCAATAAGAATGCCCACGGTAAGATAGCCAAGAACTGAGCCCAATTTGAAACGACTGGCAATAGGAACCATAATGCTGGCGGCGGCAAGAAAGATGAAGATATTAAGCATTAAGTGACCATTCATATTTTTAACTCTAATTGTTATTTATCATGACAATTCTTAAATTTTTTACCACTACCACAAGGGCAGGGGGCATTCCGGGCAACTTTGGGTTTTCTGATTTTCTCTAAACTGTGTTTGTGTACTCCACTGACATAGAACCAACGGTCATTTTCCCTGTGAAATTCACTTACCTCATGAATAATTTGTACTTTATTACCCTCGGAATAACGTGCTGCAAATTCAACAAAACTTTTATCAGGAGCTGGTGTATTTGTATTCAACACGTCCAAACTAATCCAGGTTACACTTTTAGCCCATAGATCCGCTTCAAATTCATTAAAGCCTATTAAGGCTTTGCCTTTCATTGTATTTTTGATGTAATCAATATTGCCCATACTGTATGCAGTATATCGTGACCGCATCAATTGCTCCGGAGTTTCTGGGTGTTGTTTTTTCTCAAGGTATAAACCACAACATAATTCATATTTATTTTGTGATCCACAAGGACAAAGTGACATGGTATGATCCAGCAGCTAAAAGTAAAAATTGGGTTTTTTGAATTATATTCGATGTAGCATGAAATTTTTACTAAATTACACATTATTTAAGGTAAAAATAATGAATTCCTATTTATTTACACAAAACATTGAGCAAATTGACCACCAAAAGAGTGTTAATCTATTAGAAGCAGGCAAGGTTTTGTTTTTTCCAGAATATTTTTTTGCTCCTGTGGACGCGCTTTTATTATCTGAAAATGTCTTGGATGGTAGTCGTAAAAATGTAAGTTACGATATTCGTAATAAAAAGTTAAGCGCTTTTAACAAAGATATTGGTAATCTGGATGGTAAACTGAGGGATATGATGCATGGTTATGCAGAATTTGCCCATCAATTAATTCAGACTACTCTTCCTTCTTACGCACCTCATTTGCAATGGGGAAGGACCAGTTTCAGGCCTGCACAAATTAACGGTCGTGTTTCTTCAAAACGTAAAGATGATACGCGTTTGCATGTGGATTCCTTTTCGGCCAGTCCCGTCCATGGCTTAAGAATTTTACGGGTTTTTTGTAATATCAATCCTAGTGAACCTCGAGTTTGGAATCTTGGTGAGCCATTTGAAAATGTTCTTAATCGGTTTGCACCTAAAATCGCACCCTACAGTAAAATAAAAGCCAAAATGCTGAAGTGGGTTAAAGCAACAAAAACTTTAAGACCTCCCTACGATCATTACATGCTGCATTTACATGATACGATGAAGCTGGATGATAGTTATCAGGCAAATGTTGAGAAGATGCAAATTGATTTTCCGGCTAAAAGTACCTGGATAGTCTTTACCGATCATGTGTCGCATGCAGCATTGAGTGGTCAGCATTTGTTAGAACAAACGTTCTACTTGCCTGTCGATAAAATGACAACGCCTGATTACTCACCATTAAATCAATGGCAGAAAATTAGACCTGAGATAAGATCTTATTAGTGGTATCGCGGTGTAATGTGCATTATTTATTATTAGATATGCCATTACACTAATGAAGTGTTAAGGACTTTTCACCCACAGGTTTAAAATAAAATCATCAACTTCTACTATCTCGCCAAACAGTCGCCGCTTTTTTGACAATTGTTTTTTAGCTATGTAATTATACAAAATGCCATGGAATGGCACGTGTGAAGTCACAATTGTAATCATTGACGGCAAAAATGTTAATGAAGAGGCTTCATTATCAGAATCAAGGCCTTAATTGGGTAATGATTCTTTAACTAAATAACAAGGAGTTTGTTATGAAATATACATTTCTATCCATTTGTTTACTTGCTGGAGCCTCAAATTCTGTTTCCGCAGGAGTGCTTCCTAGCGCAAAAGATGCTCAACTTTGTACTAATGCTTATAATAAGCTCTGGCATGTTTTCGATAGCGTAAAGGCTCAGTATCGAGGAGACCCGGAAGCACAGGCGGTAGTGTTTAACCAAGAATTTCCCAACTTGCTTTCTCAAGATTTTTCGTTAACGATTAACAATCTCCCAATCGAGCCAAATAGTACAGAAACAGTTACAGTGACAGCGCAAGGACTTCCACAAGTAGTTGTTGCTGCCTCAGAACAAATTACTTCTTGGGGACAACATCACATCGCGGGGCCTTTCAGCTTTAAGCTTATTTCTGAATCAGCATCCTTAAAAACACGGGTGTATCTCATGACAACTCGTGATATTGATTACACTAATTCTCCAGGAAATAGTGGGTGCGCAGCTTTTTTGGCACAAAAAAATATGGTCTGTACTGTCAAAAATACGATGCATTCTACCAGAAGAGCGATGCTTAATAGCATGAACTCACACGTGGTCACGACTTACGTCATGCCATCTCCCAACTGCAGTCTATGGATAGCCCCTCCTATTGAAGACTTTCCTACAGAAGCCTAAACAATTGCGATGAAACGAATTGTTCACGTTAATATGTTTATAATGTCCCCCAAAGTTCTAAACGAATTCAGAACTTTGGGGACTTAATTTCAAGGAACTAATTTATTCCAATGACAGGTTTGTTTGTGTAGTTTAAGCATGAAATAGTACCGCTATATCTAAATCACCCAATGAAGATTAAATGTGATGCTTTAAGAATTTCTCAAGCGCACTGGGTGTTAAAGGTTTGCTGAAAAGAAAGCCTTGAACTTCATCACAACGCTGTTGTTTTAAAAAATCCAATTGTTTTTTACTTTCTACACCTTCAGCAAGAACTTTAAAATTAAAACTTCGCGCCATGGAAATGATCGCCTCAATAATTACTTCATCGCTACGAGACGCCGATATATTTTGGATAAAAGATTGATCTATCTTTAGGCAATCAATGTGAAGTTGTTTTAGATAATTGATGCTGGAGTTTCCCGTTCCAAAATCATCTAATGCGATTCGAATACCAAGTTGTTTGAGTTGATTCAGTGTTTTTATAATATCTCGGTGCGTGATGATCACATTTTCAGATATTTCAAATTCTATATGTTCAGGAGAAAGTAAATGTTCCTTTAAAATTGTCTCTACTACGGAAATAAAATTGTGCTGTTGTAATTGCCGAGTAGTAATATTAATGGCAACGCGTATATAGGGAAGACCTTTTTTACGCCAGGCTTTAATTTGTTGACACACTTCGCCAATAATCCATTCACCCATAGGTATAATTAAACCCGTTTCTTCTGCCAAAGGAATAAAATCCATAGGTAGCATTAATCCTTTGTCTGGATGATTCCAACGAATCAAGGCTTCTACAGACAATAAGTCTTCCTTATCAAGATTAAACTGGGGTTGATATAATAAAAAAAACTCTTTATTTTTAAGGGCATTCCGTAACTCTGTTTCGAGTTTAAAGCATTGATCAGAATATTCATGTAATTGAGTAGCATACAAAGAATACTGATTTCCTCCCAATCCCTTAGACTGATACATTGCTAAATCTGCATTTTTTAACAAATCACTGGGTGTCTCTCCATCTTTAGGGTAAATACTTATTCCTGCTGCGGTAGTAATCGTTATATCTCGTTTTAAAATTTTGAATGGTTCTTTCATAGAATCTATAATTTTGTTAGCAATGGCTCTAATATCCTCATTTTCGGATACATGACAAATCATCACGAACTCATCGCCACCCATACGCGCTAAAGTATCTTCTTTACGAACTAGAGAAGACCATCGTTGTCCAACCATGCGCAATAATTGATCCCCCACTTCATGTGACAAACTGTCATTGATTAATTTAAATCGATCTAAATCAAAATACAGGATGGCAAATTGATGTCCATGTTTCTTTGCATAATCAATACTGGCTTGTATCCTATCGATTAATAGAGCTCTGTTAGGTAGTTTGGTTAATGGATCATGTAGGGCCTGATATTTTAGTTGTTTCTCAAGATTTGCTTGTTCCGTTATATCACGAAAACTCCATACTCGACCGATGACTTTTTTATTTAATCGGTGGGGAAGAGTATAGCACTCCAATATTTTGCCATTCTTAAAAGTAATAATCTCTCTACTGATTTCATTAATGTTTTTTCTTAGACGCTCTATATCCGCTAAATATTCACGGGGCTTAACAATCTGATTCAGCATATAAAATAAAAAGATGCTTCCATCATTAGTTTCTAACATGGATTTCGGGATATTCCACATGGAGATAAACTTGGAATTACAATCGATTAAATTGTTATTTAAATCGATGACTAAAATTCCATCGGCGGATGATTCAAAGGTGGATCTTAAGAGGGATAATGATTGTTGCAAGGATTCGGTGCGCTCTTTCACCGTCTGTTGCAATATTTGCTCATGATGTTTTGCATCATTGGCCAAAATCCATTTTCTTGTTAATGCACAAGCGAGTTGTCTTACCGCAACCACGTCAAATGGTTTTTTTAAGATGAGATAATTATCTCCCACACCTAATTCTTTGACCGTTTCTTCCCAACTGTAGTCCGAATAAGCAGTACAAATGACCACTTGAATATCAGAATCAATCTCCCACATATGTTTAATGGTTTCAATCCCATCCCACCCTGGTGGCATTCGTATATCGACAAAGGCCAGGGCATAATGTATTCCTTTTTCTACATCACCCTTAATTTTTTTAATTGCTTCTTGGCCCTGACACGCGGTATTAAAAATAAATTTTGGTAAAAAAAATTCGATATCGGGACTATAGGATTCGTTTAAAGAGAGTTCATCATCAAATAATTGTTGGTCTAAATGATGTAGTTCTGACTTTGGATTCGAAGCAGTCAAGACTTTAATAAAATCTTGATGAATTGAGGGATTATCATCAATGATCATAATATGTAATGGTATATCATTCATGGGCTCCCCCTATTTATCTAAGCTGTCGCGGATCGGCAAAGTCAATACAAATTGCGCCCCATATCCTTCACCTTTACTCTCTGCCAAAAGAGACCCACCCATATCACGGGCTGATAATGCAGAACTGTGTAATCCAAAACCATGGCCATTTGTTTTTGTTGTAAATCCAAAAGCAAAGATACGTTGCAAATTATCTGCATTAATTCCAACTCCATTATCTTCGACTATAACTTGTACTGATTTTTTTTCTGATTTTTGTACTATTAACTTGATTTCTTTAATGGGAATAGAGTTGTTTTCCAATATCGATTCTTTGGCATTTTGAATTAGATTGATTAATATTTGCAGTAATTTGGATTTATCGACGATAACTAAAGGTGCTGGGTGAAACTCTTTAATTATCTTAATACCACCATTTTTTGAGGAACTCATAGTGATATTTACTGCAGTATCTATCAATTCTGGAAGATAGACTTTTTCGTTCACACTCGATAGTCCACTAATTGATTTTTGAGTATCTACAATTTGATTTATATGCTGTAGATCATTTTGAAGGTTATTTACTTCTGTATTGTTTTTTTTATTTTCTTCCAAAATAATTTTGGCCAGGGTTAATAGATATTGGGGAATAATTTTACCTTTGGGATCATGGGATAAAAAATCAGCTAAATTGAGCTTATTTTTCTCCATCATTTCCATAATTTTTAATAATTTTTTATCATAATCTTGTTTAAAACTATTTTTTAATAAAGTGATGGAAACATTGGAGCTATTTAAGATATTTCCAATGTTGTGCAAAATAGTTGTTGCTACCTCTGCCATTCCCGCACGACGAGCCGTAGATGATATTTGTTGATTTAATTCTTTGATTTTTTCTTCGGCAATTTTACTTTTATGAATATCAATAACAATGCCCGCAAGCTGTTTATTTTCTTTTTGGCATTGGCCAATCGTTCTATACCAATGGTAATTTCCACTAGGGTTTCTGACACGTATTTCACATTCATAATCAATATTATCGTTTAAAGCACACTCTACCTTTTGGAGTAATTCAAACCGATCTTGCTCATGAACTAACTCTAGAAACTCCTGCAAAGAAGGTGGTTTATTATTTGGATTTAAGCGGAAAAGATTGAATAACTCATTGGACCAGATAGTATGTCCGGTATTGCCATCAAAAGACCAATATCCTAATCCTGCAATATGTTGAGCAAATTCAAGCTTTTCATTCAAGCTCATCATTTCTCGTGAAGAAATTTTTATTGAACGTTCATGCAAATAACGCTCTTGATCTGCTTCCATATACGTATTATTGATGCGCTGGAGAAAAGTTTTCCATTGCTCGTCAGATTCTGGTTTTTTATCTTCAGCAATGTTTGAATGTTCCAGTTGTCGCTTTAATAATTTATGAATTTCCATATTGTCTTATTTTAACCTTAAATTTTTATGTCTCATAAATAGTTGTAATCGTCATGGTTTGGTTATGTAATTGACAATTCCCCACAGAAAAAGGTGATAATTCCCCATATGAATAAAAACCAACTTGAGTTGAGCCTTTGGGTAGAGCAGACATAGTAGACTCAATTTCTTCTTCTGTTCGTTCCCCCAAAAGCAATCGCCTGCCTACACAACTGATATCAATCGCCAAAACGGGCCCTAACTGATCTAAGTTATCATTGAGCATCAATTTATTTGCGAGCAGACCTGCTTCATTAGCACTATCAATTAATCGATCAAAATTCGCTCTCATTAATTGTGCATACCATCCTATTGGAATATCCCCTGCAAAAGTCAGGGATTGTTCTTTCTCATTAATTGCAAGGATAGTACGTACCAATTGGGTATCATCATGTGCCTGAGGATTATTAATAGCCAATGGATAAAGTAATCCTGAAGAAGGTAATTCAGAGGCTTTTTCACCTAAATATTCTTTATAAAGCTGTAAAGCCGGTTGATAATCAAGTTCATATAATACATTTGATTCAGAACGGGTAATTCGACGAATTGGACCAAAAATATCCCACCCCCCTTTAGATGCATGTCCAATATGTATATCAGAACCATAAAAACCTACTGCAACGGCATAATGGTCAAGAATTTTATTATTTAAAATGGCCCATGTTTTTTCGAAATGACTGCCATCACCCGCTAAGCCACCGGTAATAATGAGTTTGTGGTTACCCTTAACTGTATTTAATCCTTGCACTAATTCGGAACCATTTACATTAAGTCCATCAGACAAAATGAAAATACTATGCAGATCGTCCGCTTTTAATTGTTCGGCAATTAGCTTGCCGGCTTTTTCGGAGTCTTTACCATGATTTACTTCAGCTTTAGCAATTTTTAACGATGTTTTAGCAAATTTGATTACGGCCACTGTAATACTGCTGTCAAAAAGATTGTCCCCAAAAATTTCTCCAGCAGTAGAGCAACCGATGATTTTTGATTTGGAATAAAAGTTAGCCAATTGCATTATTGGCTCTTGATATTCCAAGAACTCGGGTGCTGCAAAAATAAGCACCAGGGTGTTCATAGAATCAAGATCTGGAAATTCTTTCAAGCTCCATCCTTTATTTCTAAGGAATTGAAAGGCTTTTATTTCCATAGGTCACTCCTTGTAGCTATGTAGGACAATGAAAAAAATGTTTTTTATTAGTATAGTGTTAAATTTGGCTTTTTTCTTGATTGAGTGGGTTGTTTTTGATCAAATAAAGGGGGCTGTGGAGTAATCTAGATTTTTTTGCTACCCACATGAAAATTCGATATGATGAATTTCATTATTTTTGCTTAAGGGACGTAGTGTTTATGGAAGGAAAAAAATCACCTACCAGGAATAAAAAAATGGTGATTATTGAACGTTGGCGAGAGCGTTTCCCGGCAGAAAATTATTTAGGTTTACTCATCATTTTAGTTACCCTAGTTGCTGTATTATGGTTCTATATCTCCACTAAAAAAACGCATACTGTGAGTCCTAATCCTATTCCAGTTGTAGCGGGAATTTCTACAACTCGGGATGTACCTATTTATATCGCGGCACTTGGCACAGTAACTCCAGTTTATACTGTTACAGTGCAAACTCAGATAAATGGTTTATTAATGAAGGTTCTCTTCAAGGAAGGCCAATTGGTTAAAAAAGGCCAGTTACTTGCCCAAATTGATCAACGTCCTTATGAAGCATTACTGACTCAATATGAAGGAGATCTCAAGCGGGATTCAGCTCTGTTAGCGAATGCAAAAATTGACTTAAAACGTTATCAAAAATTATGGAAAGAAGATTCTATTTCTCAACAAACATTAGCAACACAGCAGTCACTTGTAGAGCAATATGAAGGAAATGTTAAAACAGATCTGGGTCTCATTCAGAGTACCAAAGTCAATCTTATTTATTGCAATATTACTTCGCCTATTGAGGGACGAATCGGTTTGCGTTTGGTAGACCCAGGAAATTTTGTGCAGACTTCAAATACCCAAGGTATTGCAGTAATAACTACTCACGATCCCATTACGGTAATTTTTCCTATAGCAGAAGATTATGTACCACTTATTGCACCCCAAGCTTATGGTGGTAAAGCGATGCAAGTGAATGTTTTTGATAGACAACAAAACCATTTACTCGCAACAGGAAAATTACTGGCTTTGGATAACCAAATTAGTACTACTACAGGAACCGTAAGACTTAGAGCGATATTTAATAACGAAAAAAACACATTGTTCCCTAATCAATTTGTGAATGTGAAAATATTAGCTGAAACGTTGCACCTAGCGACAGTTGTGCCAACAGCTGCTCTACAACATACAACAACAGAAGATTTTATTTATGTTATTAAGGAAGATAATACAGTAAAAATTCAAACTGTAATTGTTGGACCTACTAGTGAAGATGATACTGTAATCAAAAGTGGTTTATTACCCAATCAAAGAATAGTAATAAACGGTGCTGATAAATTAATGAATGGTTCCAGAGTACTTGTCCAAAAAGAGCATTCACCAAGTGTCTCAGTTCGCAAAAGCGGGTCTCGCTTAAAGGTGCACAGTCTCTCATGAGTATTTCAGGCCCATTTATCGCAAGAGCTATAAGCACCTCATTATTGATGCTTGCTATTTTGCTAACTGGCGTCCTTTCATACAAACTATTACCTATTTCAGCACTGCCTGACGTGGAATACCCCACCATTCAAGTATCAACATTTTATCCTGGAGCAAGTCCAGATGTAATGAGCACTACAGTCACGGCACCACTTGAACGTCAATTCGGACAAATGCCAGGTTTGGAGCAAATGACCTCAAACAGCTCAGGTGGCTCATCCATTATTACTTTGCAATTTAATTTGGATATGAGTTTGGATGTAGCGGAGCAACAGGTTCAGCAAGCAATTAACGCAGCAAGTAATTATTTGCCGATTGATCTTCCCAATCCTCCTGTTTACAGTAAAGTCAATCCGGCAGATACACCCATCCTAACCTTGGCTTTGACTACAAGTACTCTACCCTTAACTCAAGTAGAGGATTATGCAGAAACACGTCTTGTCCCTAGAATTTCTCAATTATCGGGTGTAGGGTTGGTAAGTATTGGCGGCGGACATCGACCTGCAGTACGTATTCAGGCTAATCCAAATGCATTGTCTGCGTATGGATTAACTATGGAAGATGTGCGTTCCATCGTTGTGGCTTCAAATGTGAATGCTGCTAAAGGAAATTTCGATGGCCCACGTTTAGCCTATACGATTAATTCCAATGACCAGCTCTTGTCTGCAGCAGATTATCGTCCCTTAATTGTTTCATATCAGAATGGAGCTCCCGTCCGTTTATCTGATGTAGCGAATGTTATTGATGGTATAGAAAATACAATGCAAGCGGCATGGATGAATACAGAGCCAGCGATTATCCTCAATATTCAACGTCAACCCGCAGCAAATGTTATTGAGGTAGCAGAACGAGTCAAAAATCTGTTGAAACAAATGAAATTGGCAATTCCGTCTGGGATGGAGATCAAAGTACTTACCGATCGTACGACCAGTATTCGTTCTTCCGTAGAAAATGTCCAATTTGAATTACTTTTATCAGTTGTTTTAGTTGTGATGGTGATTTTCCTGTTTTTACGTAGGTTATCAGCAACAATAATTCCTAGTATTTCAGTACCCTTGGCACTCGTAGGCACATTAGGTCTAATGTATTTACTCGGGTTTAGCCTTAATAACCTTACTTTGATGGGATTAACTATTGCTGCAGGATTTGTGGTTGATGATGCGATTGTGATGATTGAAAACATCATACGTTATATCGAGATGGGTGAGAAACCTTTGGATGCGGCTCATAAAGGAGCCGCTCAAATAGGCTTTACTATTGTTTCTTTGTCTATTTCTCTTATTGCGGTACTGATCCCTTTATTATTTATGGGGGACATAGTTGGTCGATTATTCCGCGAATTTGCAGTGACCTTAACCATGACAATTGCAATTTCAGCATTTGTTTCGTTAACGTTAACGCCCATGCTTTGTTCTAGACTTCTAAAGATGCAAAGTGAAAATGAAGTGACCGATTTAGAGCGCTTTCTAAAGCGTCAATCAGATTATCTTAGTGAGCGATATAAAATCTCCCTGCATTGGGTTCTTTCACGCCAACCTTTTATTTTACTGATTTTTTTGATTACTGTATTAATCACAGGCATTTTATTGTATCTCATTCCTAAAGGCTTTTTCCCCATTCAGGATACAGGAATTATTCAAGGAGTATCATTGGCCTCTGAATCGGTTTCATTTAAAGAAATGACTAATCGACAACAAGCTCTAGTGCATGCAGTGCTTTCCGATCCGGCAGTTGAAAATGTATCGTCCTTTATCGGTATTGATGGTACGAATATCACGCTCAATAGCGGGCGTATTTTGATCAATTTAAAACCCTTTGAACAACGTCCAGGCGTTATCGAAGTTATGAATCGTTTGCAATCCAAAATCAATCAAGTTTTTGGGGCTTCTTTATACATGCAACCTGTACAAGACTTAACGATCGATACGTTAACCAGTCGCACACAATATCAGTACAGTATTAGCGCCCCTGATAGGGAGGACGTTACTAAGTGGTCACAGTTAATGTTAGAGAAAATGCGCCAATTATCCATTTTGAAAGACGTAAATACCGATCAGCAAAATAGGGGTTTGGTTACATTATTGAATATTGATCGCGATACGGCATACCGTCTGGGTATTAACATGCAAATGATTGACGAAACTTTATATGATTCGTTTGGTCAGCGGCAAATATCTATTATGTTTACGCAACGAAATCAATACCGAGTTGTATTGGAAGTATTGCCTCCACTACAAAGAGAATCGATTGCTTTTGATAACATTTATATTAATTCTTCGGTGATTAATTCTTCTACAAGCTCTGCTACTAACTCTTTTGTGAATGCTACTGGAACAAATAATAATAGTATAAATAACTTAGCGAGTAATTCACAAAATCTTAATCCTTTATCGGGAGTGGTATCAAGTGGCTCTGTACCCATTAAGACGTTTGCTCATTTGCAGCAAGCGGTTGGTCCCTTAGTCATTACGCATAAGGATCAGTTTCCCTCTGCGACGCTTTCGTTTAATCTTGCAAATAATGCATCCTTGGGTGATGCAGTGACTCAGGTTGACGCTGTAAAAAATAGTCTCAATATGCCTCTTAATATAGAGGCAGGTTTTCAAGGAACAACAAAAAATTTTCAAAACTCCCTCGCTAATGAAGGGTGGTTGGTCATTGCTGCCGTAGTTGTTGTTTACATCATATTAGGTGTGCTTTATGAAAGTTACATTCATCCACTTACTATTTTATCTACCTTACCCTCAGCTTCTATGGGAGCATTATTTGCATTGTATATAACAAATAATGAACTGAGTATCATTGCTTTGATTGCGATTATTTTATTGATTGGAATTGTGTTAAAAAATGCAATTATGATGATCGACTTTGCTCTTGAGCAAGAACGTGAATACAAACTCAAACCTGAAAATGCAATTTATGAGGCAGCTTTATTACGTTTTAGACCCATTTTGATGACCACTATGGCCTCCATGCTTGGTGCAGTTCCTTTGGCATTTAGTCATGGGCTAGGTGGTGAGTTACGACGTCCATTAGGTATTGCGATAATTGGGGGACTAATAGTAAGTCAGTTGGTGACTTTATATACGACTCCTATTATTTATCTGACTTTTGATCGCATATCACGTAAAGTAATGAGTTATGGTAAACACAATCCCAATGTTAGGGAGAGTGGGGCGTGAATTTATCATCTTTGTTTATTAAAAAACCCATTGCTACAATCCTATTAGCATTTGGACTAAGCTGTGCAGGAATTCTTGCATTTGATTTATTACCTGTAGCACCTTTACCTCAAATTGATTTCCCAACCATTATGGTACAAGCTCAGTTACCAGGGGGTAGCCCAGAAATTATGGCGACCTCAGTTGCAGCGCCTTTGGAGCGGCAGATAGGGCGAATTGCAGGTGTCACTCAACTTACTTCCTCAAGTACCTTAGGACAAACCAGCATCACTGTACAATTTGATTTATCACGTAATATTGATGGCGCTGCACGAGACATCCAAGCAGCAATTAATGCATCTTTAAGTCAATTACCGGCTAACTTAACTAATAATCCTACTTATCGCAAAGTAAATCCTGCTGACGCGCCGATTATGATTCTTGCATTGACTTCGGATAAATATACTCCAGGACAGATGTATGATGTCGCATCAACTATATTGCAACAAAGGATTTTGCGTATTGAAGGTTTAGGGCAGGTGGCCGTGGGTGGGAGCTCATTACCTGCAGTTCGTGTTGAAATTAATCCTACAGCTTTAAATAAATATGGAATTGGATTAAACCAACTTGCTGGAACAATTAACAATGCCAATGTGAATTTGGCAAAAGGACAATTGATTCATGATGATACTGTTTCAGTAATCAGTAGTAATGACCAGATGAATAAGGCAAGTGAGTATGCCCCACTAATTATTAGCTATTTCGATAACCAGCCAGTACGTCTTTCTGATGTCGCTCATGTATTCGACTCAGTTGCTGATGTTCATACTGCGGGCTTGGCAAACGGGAAACCAGCCGTGCTCTTGGTTTTATTCAAGCAACCCGGCGCCAATGTGATAAAAACAGTGGATCATATAAAACAAATCTTACCTCAAATTGAGGCTTCTATATCAAAGGATATTAAATTAAATATTTTGCTGGATAGAACAACCTCAATTCGTACTTCATTACATGATGTGGAGCTTACTCTACTTATTGCTATGTGTTTGGTAATTTTTGTTACTTACCTTTTTCTTGGAAGTTTCAGGGCGATGATGATTCCGGGCATTGCAGTTCCATTATCATTACTTGGGACTTTTGCAGTAATGAAATTATTAAATTACAGTTTGGATAATTTATCGCTGATGGCTTTAACCATTTCTACAGGTTTTGTTGTCGATGATGCAGTTGTAGTACTGGAAAATGTTTCTCGTCATATTGCTATGGGGAAAAAACCGCTGCAGGCTGCTTTTGATGGATCAAAAGAAATTGGTTTTACGGTGTTATCCATTAGCATTTCATTAATTGCCGTATTTATTCCAATTTTTCTTATGAGTGGCATTGTAGGACGTTTATTTCGTGAATTTGTGGTGACCCTTTCTGTAGCAATTTTGATTTCACTCGTTATTTCCTTAACTTTGACACCGATGATGTGCTCCAAAATGTTGCATGAGCATGAAGGCAATAACAGCAATTTTTTTATGCGCTTTACAGAAAAGGTGCGTTTGAGTTATGCAAATGGCTTGCATTGGGCGTTGTTTCACCCACGAGTCATGTTAATTCTTACTTTTGCAACTGTTTTACTTACTGCAAGTTTGTTTGCGGTTATACCTAGAGGATTTTTCCCTCAACAAAATACGGATCGAATCGCAGGTTCTTTACGAGCAGATCAAAATATTTCATTTCAAGCGATGCAAAGGAAATTAATTCAATTTGTTTCAGAAATTCGTAAGGATCCCGCTGTAGCTAATGTTGGTGCCTTTATTGGCAGTGGTCCGAGCAATAATACAGCCAATACAGGCTCAATGTTTATTACGTTGAAGCCTATCCAAAATATAACTACCTTCCAGGTAATAGAACGATTGCGAAGCAAATTATCTTTAATTACGGGTGCTACTTTGTATATGCAGGCAGCCCAAGATCTAACAATAGGTGGGCGACAAACAGCAGCTCAATTCCAATATACTATAACTGCTGATAATTTAAATGATCTAGCTACGTGGACGCCGCGAATTATGGAGCAATTGGCAAAGATTCATGGTATTACTGACTTAAATAATGACCAGCTTAATCATGGTTTGCAAACTTATGTGAATGTAGATCATGACACTGCATCACGTTTTGGGATTACCCCACAACAGATTGATCAAGTGCTATATCATGCTTTTGGCCAAAGTCAGATCTCGGTTATGTATATGCCAATGAATCAATATTATGTGGTTTTGAATGTTGCCCCCAAATATTGGCAATATCCTGCTGTATTGGATGAAATTTACGTTAAGTCTTCAACTGGTGACGAAGTGCCTATATCCGCATTTGCCAGTTTTGAGACTGGTTCTACTTTATTATCCGTAAATCATTTAGGTCTTGCTCCGGCGGCTACTTTTTCATTTAATTTGATTCCTGGAGTATCGCTAGGGGGGGTAGTGAAACAAATCACTGGTGCAATTAATAAAATGAATTTACCACCAACCATGCGGGGTACGTTTCAGGGGACGGCACAAGCGTTTCAAGAATCTTTTGCAAAAGAGAAATATTTGATAATGACAGCTATTTTGGCTGTTTATATTGTGCTGGGGATGCTCTATGAAAGCTTGATTCATCCAATAACTATTTTGTCTACTCTACCGTCGGCTGGGGTGGGTGCATTATTGGCTTTATTGTTATTTAAATCCGATTTGAGCATTATTGCTTTGATTGGAATGATTCTTCTGATTGGTATTGTGAAAAAAAATGCCATTATGATGATTGATTTTGCCTTGGAAGCGGAGCGGTTAGAAAATAAATCCTCACGTGAAGCAATTTATGAAGCCGCATTATTACGCTTTCGACCAATTATGATGACGACAATGGCCGCTATTTTAGGTGCTATGCCTCTGGTTATTGGTTTTGGAGTAGGTTCAGAATTGCGTCGCCCATTAGGTATAACTATTGTTGGCGGGCTAATTATGAGTCAATTATTAACACTGTACACGACACCAGTGATTTATTTAGCAATGGATAATGCTGGAATACGATTGCGCAATTTTATGAAACGGTTTAAGTTACGAGGTGCCCATGGCCACTCATAATCGATTACAATTTTTAATTTTATGTTCTTTTTTAGTGTGTTCTTGTATGGTTGGACCCAATTATGTGCCTCCAAAAGTTGTAGTTCCAACTCAATTCAAAGAAGCCAAAGGTAAAGAGGTAATAGGGGTTAAGCGTAAAAATTGGAAACCCATCCAGCCTCAAGATGATATGAACCGTGGCGAATGGTGGAAGATTTTCAATGATCCAGTATTGAATGATTTGGAAAGCCAGTTAAATTATTTCAACCAAAATATTGTGAATGCAGAGGCAAATTTCAGGCAGTCACTTGCAATTGTAGACCAAGCACGCGCAAATTTATATCCAACTGTAGTGGGTGCATTTAGCTTGTTCCGACAACGACAGGCCGGAGGATCTACATCAATTATCAGCACTTCTGGTACTACGGGCACAGCGACGACAAATATCGTGTCTTCAGCATCAACCACTACAATTTATACCTCATTTTTGAATGCGAGTTGGGAACCTGATCTTTGGGGACTTGTTCGGCGAACCATTGAGTCCGATCTGGCTTTAGCACAATCCAATGAAGCGTTAATTGGGGTGACTCGTTTATCAGCCCAAGGGGCTTTGGCGCAATATTATTTTGAATTACGCACCTTGGATCGAGTTCAAAAATATTTGGACGACACGGTAACTGCTTACAGCAAAGTATTACAATTCACCCGAAATCAATATGCATCAGGTGTTGTATCGCGTGCTGATGTGGTTCAGGCACAAATCCAGGTCGAATCAGCGCAGGCATCAGCCATTAATAATGGAATCTTACGTGGCCAATATGAACATGCAATTGCTGTATTAATGGGGCGTCCTCCTGCCGATTTTTCATTAAAACCTGCCATTATTAATTTAAAACCGCCGGTGATTCCTTTGGAAGTCCCTTCAGTTTGGTTGGAACGTAGGCCAGACATTGCTCAAGCTGAACGTCTGGTTCAACAAGCGAGTGCCTTAATTGGAGTGGTGATTGCTGCATATTTCCCCAATTTGACTTTAAATGGAACGGTTAGTGCCGCCGGAAATAGTTTTCATCAATTGATTCATAAACCTGCAATCAGTTGGTCTGCCGGGATGCAATTGGCAGAAACTATTTTTGATGGGGGTTACCGGGCGGCAGGGGTAAGGGCTGCCAAAGAACAATATATGGCTCAAGTTGCCAATTATCGTCAAGTAGTCCTAACTGCATTTCAGGATGTTGAAGATAATCTGGTTTCGTTACGTTTTTTAACAAATCAGAGCATAGTCCAAGATAAAGCAGCAAAGGATGCGCGATACGCACTTAAACTTGTTATAAATCAATATAAAGCGGGCACTGTTCCTTATTTAAATGTACTTACGGCACAAATTAGTGCTTTTACACTGGAGCAGGCTGCCATACAAATAGATGGTTTGCAAATGGCCTCTGCTGTAGGGTTGGTTAAAGCATTAGGAGGCGGTTGGGTTGCCCATCTACCACCAAAGTATAAAACTTAATCTCAATTTGAATGAGGCTATATTTTAAAAAGTATGCTCTAACTTTGATGCTACCTTTTAAATAAGATTATCTGATATTTAGTGAGAGTATTCTCTCCATTCTGAGTTGAAACTAACTACCTCGTGGTGACAAACATCCTCTATTACTGTCGATTCTGCGAAGGCGAGCCCATTTCCAGTAATCGCAGTACCTTTTTAAGAATAGACTTCCGCCTTCGCGGGAATGACAACAAACTTAACATCGTCATCTGAATGACAAGAATTTTTAACGACCGTGCTCAGAGGATTAAATAGATTGACATCCCTACGTCATCTCTTTAGCATGGGCAAAAACTAGGCGAAATGAGGGATATAAATGTTGGGAATGATAAGTTTAGATGATATCTGGTATGTATTAAATGATATGAAGGACCCAGATGATTCTTTATTTTGTTCTTATGAACGAGCACGATTTATTGAGTTATATAAAAAACGTCCTGGATTTTTTCAACCTTACCAAGACCGTAAAGAGTTTCTTGGTGGTGTGCTCGCTCCAGTTGTGCATCCCTTGGAGTTTGCTGCTTTGGGTATCATGGGAGTTGTTATAGGTGTTATTTCCCCGCTTGCCTGCGCTGGAGCCTTGGTTGTTGGTCTGGGGGCTACTGCGTTCGGAAACACAAATCTGTGTAATACAGCACTTGCGGGTGCTTCTACTTTTTTGTATTTAACTGGCTATTCAATTTTACTCACAGCAGCGAGTCTCTTACTTGCAGCTCTTAGCATTCCATGTGCTTTAGTTACACTTGGCACTCGTAGTTTGGCTTCTGTCGGTGCTGAAGTACTTGAATGTATGAATAATATGGAGACTACTACTGAAGTACAAACAAGTATGTTGAAATAAAAATTCTACTTTATTTTTATGGGCCCTGAAATACGAAGGATCTTATGCTTTATTTATTAGGTGAAAAAGAAGTAAATTTCATTTTAGAAGGAGAAACCATTGAAGAAATCGCCCGTAGAGCAATTAACACATATAGGGGTCGTCCTGGTTTTTTCACTGCATATAAAAATAGGTATGAATTTATAGGCGAATTAATTGCTCCAGGTATATATCCATTCGCAGGAGTTGTGACTGCTGGATTTTCTGTATATGCTTCAGTTCTTTCAACCGTTATTTGCATTGGAGCTTTGCTTGTTGCCGCTGGTAGTGCTTTATTTGATGCTCCAACGCTTCGTGATGATGCACTAGAATTTACTGGGTTTATGATACAGTTTGTCGGAGTTGCACTTTTGACAGCTGCTGTGAGTGCTTTATTGGCGATCATTAGCGTTCCTCATAGCTTAATTTCTGTAGTTACTCGTTCTGCTGCTTCTATAGATGCTTTATGTTCAGGCAATGTCATTGATGCGCCGGCAGCTCAGGATGAGGTAGCAGAGACTGATACAGATGAGTGTGTTTTACGATGCATCTAGACAAAAACACGCTCAGAGGTTAGTGTACCTATAATAAGACATTAACCTAAGGAGCTTTTCTGCTGATTGGTTGGTCGCCGCTCCAAATAATTTGCTAACATTTTTAATTCCATTTTAGTGCGTTTGATTTTTTCCTTTAATTTATTTTCTATATCTTGGTAATTTTTAAGATCCAGAGTTATCGCTTCTTTTTTTTCTTGTTGTTGGGTGATGAAATTAAGCCAAGATATTTCAGTTACTGGATTAACGATAAGAGAGTGGGTGCTTTCATTAACCTGTTCTTCAATATGTTGGATTTGTTCTTCGAGCTCTTGTTTCTTACATTGCGCTGAATATAAATCTAAGTCCAGTTCATGGAGTTGTCTGTTTAATTTATCTATTAGAGAAGTGAGAGACGGGTTCATTATGAGGTTATCGTTCGATCTCGATTAATTTCGTACGTACGTAGAGCGCTTGCTTTATCAACACAAGGATTTCATTTTATCCATGGTTTGCATTTAAAATACAGATGCTGATTAAATCAGACTTATAAAAATAAAACAACTGGATAAATAAAGTTCTTTTCTTGGTTGTTAATTGCTCATCATGATCGATGTTGTTAGAATACGTTTTTTTACAATCTGTATTTAAAAGGTTTTTAATTAATGAAAGAGATAACTCTGACCGCAATATTTGAAGGAACGATTTACAGTATTGAAGAACCCAATACTCATTTGCACCAAGTTTTATCTAGAGATTGTAAGGGTGTACGTATTAGCTCTGCTGATGAGGTTGAGCAACATAAAGATGCTACTCATTTTAAAATGGGTTTTAATGGATGCGGCGTTGATTATGGGGTAAAAGGGCTTTTATTCGGAGCGGGGGTAAAAGAACAGAGTGATCAAGTTGTAGAAGTGATCAAGAAGTTAATTAAAGACGGATATAAAGTAAAGTTTAACGGCATTGGTTTAAGTCGAGGTGGGATTGCTGCTATTATGGCGGCTCTCAAGTTGGCTCATGTTGATCGTTTTCACTTGGAAACGAATTTACTTCTTTTAGATCCCGTACCAGGTAATTTATTTTATGTTCCTTTTTTAGATTTCTTCAATTATACCTTAACCAATAGCTCAATTGATTTATCTAGCTCTAAAAATTTGAATTATGTTGAAACGCTTTATCCTTATCTTGAAGTGGGTGAGGATACTGAAGAGTTGCTTGATCAGATACTTGCAAAATTCCATATACCCATTAGACCTACTTATCCACCACATTGTCAGGTTAGAGAGGAAGTTATTTTAGGCGCGCATTTAAAAGCGTTCCAGGATCTTGATAAAGAAAATGATGCCCCTCATCTACGTTATGGAGTTGATGTAATTCCTGTAATCAGAAAATTGAGCAAAGCGATTATGTATCAGTTTTTGGATAGGGTTGGCAGCATAGTAAACTCCGGAGAGAATATAGAGCAAGCTGAGCTCCTCAACGAATTCGAACGAGAAGGAGCAAAATGGAAGCGTATTTTAGCTGAAATTATTGCCAGTATTATTCCTAGAAGTAGAGCTTTACATTCTCAGGATCAATCTAAGATCACAGTCTCGAACTCAGCAAAATATTTAAATAAGACACATCGTGAACTTCTCGATACGGAATCTGATGATCCAGAGGAACTCTGCTTAAAAGTAGAGCCAGTGCGAACGTATTCGGAAAAGAAAAACACTCCGTTAACAAGAGCAGTATTGGTAGATTTAATTGAATTAATTGAAAATAAAATGACTAATACAAGTAAACAAGGTGGAAAAGGAAGGTTATTACTTAAAATAAAAAATGGTATACAACGAGAACCTGAGGCTACTCTTAATAATGAGGAACGACTGAGTTTTATCCTCAGAGATATTCTCTCGGTTGCATTACAACGCGATCGCTACAGCTATAGTTTTTACAGCACAACCACTTCTGGACTCGCATTGGTTACTGCATTAAATCAACCCCAATTTATTGCAATTAAAGAGCTACTCCAATCGGATCATAAACCACTTGAATACTCTGATTTGACTACTTATGTTTTGGGCCGAAATGAGTCCGCACATTTTAATAGCCAAGATATGGACGTAAATTTTGCTCGATTAGAGGAGCATCGGCTTGGCGAAGATGGGTATAGAATGTTAATTTAGATGAATAGCTACTTTTTTTGGCATACCAAAACAATCTTTTGATGCAGTAATTCAGTAAAGGACCGTATGCCAAAAAAATTAAGGATAGAAAATAGAGCAGTACTTCATTTTGTCTATGAAGACAAACGACCCATTGATATTCTTGTTAAAAGTAATTTTATCTTTTTAGTTACAGCAAGGTACGGACAATGTTTCACTGGCTAAAGGAATGGTGGTACAACCGCATAATTCGTCATTCACCGATAACCGAAGAGCAATGGAATGACGTATTTCAAAACTTGCATTTACTACAACGCTTGAGTAATGAGGAACAAAGAAGACTTAAACACCTGGCCATTTTATTTCTTCACTATAAATCATTGGAAGGGGTAGGGGACCTGCAAATAACACCTGATATGCAATTAAATATTGCACTACAAGCATGTCTTCCCATTTTAAATCTGGGTCTCGATTGGTATGAGGGTTGGGTTTCGGTTGTAATCTATCCTGGTGCTTACGCACGTGAGAGCAAAACAATCGATGAGTTTGGTATAGAACACTCAGGAAGATCTTATTTAAGTGGCGAGTCGTGGCAACAGGGACCTGTTATTCTTTCTTGGAATGATGCTTTGCATCATGGTGGATGGGGAGGACGAAATGTGATAATTCATGAGTTTGCTCATAAATTGGATATGCAAAATGGTAGAGCGAATGGATTTCCTCCACTCCACAAAGGAATGTCGGCGAAACATTGGGCTGAAGCGTTTAGCAATGGATATGACAATTTGATAAGCCTTATCCAGCAAAATGATCCCATTCCAATTGATTCCTATGCGGTTACATCACCAGCTGAATTTTTTGCAGTATTTTCTGAATTATTTTTCGAAAAGCCTGAAGTAATCAAGCATTACTATCCTGATATTTATGATTTACTTACTCAATTTTATCGACAAGACCCGCTTAGAACCTATGCTATGTAGTCGGCGTTCCGCATCGCTTCATCCAGGCGGAGGATACATCATCCTGAACGCAGTGAGGGATCTCCAGATGGGTATGATTCAAATCAGGAGATCCTTCCTCGTAAACTCCTCAGGATGACGTAGTAGTGAATACCTCGTAGAAATTCTGATAATTACCAGGTAAATGTATATCGTGTTTCTCTCGAGCTCCATCCATCTGTAATGTGTACTTCGAGCTGACGTTCAGAGATCAGACTAAATTCAATTAATGAACCCCAATAGGGATTATGAAATTCAAAGCCTTGTTTGGTTTGTCCCGTGGTTAACTTGCACGAAACTTGCCGGGGTTCAGGAGCTCCAAGACCGTCCCCATAGCTAAGATCCAATTGGGTTGATCCATGCGATCTACCTGCAGAAGCCACTTCATTCAACCAGTTACACTCTATTTTAGCCGATTGAGCGTGTTGATTTTTAAGTTTTAAACAGCTTCTATGAGTACTGATGCATGGTTTTGCAAAACACGTCCCTGCGACTAAACCCATTAAAAGAAAAGTATAGAATTTTATCATTTTTTATGCCTAATCAGTTTGGGTGAGAAGTTTGTAACATCGATATTAAAGCATTGTCAATGGTTTTAAAAAATACTATTTATAAAAAAACCAAAAAATAAGCGTAATGATTAGACTAATTAAAATGCATGTAGTAATAGGAAAATAAAAAGTAAAGTTACCTTTGTGAATGATGATATCACCAGGTAATTTACCCAAACCTAATTTTGTTATAAACGGCCAAAAAATACCAATTATAAGTAAAATAATTCCTATGATAATTAGGATTTTTTGGATCATATTTTTTTACTCGAAAGAGAGTATTTAATATTAGCAATGTATTGGGTATTAGACAAAGGGGATTTATCCGTCAGTTAGATCGGAATTAGTTGACTCTAGAAACAGTAAGGTAGCCTGGTTGCGTGCAACCAGGCTCTTTTAATGTGTTGCTTAAAGAGAGAGCAATTAATAAACAAGAGCCTCAACGATTTGAGCTTCTTCTTGTTGTTCAGAAAGCAGTATCTTGGCTTCTTCTTCAGCTAAGCTTGCCTCATAACGTAACAACTCACTTGTTTTGAAGAATCGACGTGTTTGATAACATGTTTTTTGACGTTCTTCTTTTTCAATTCTCTCAATAACAGGCTCAGTTTCACTGAATTCTTTTTCTATTAAAGCAACTTGTTCTTGTGCGGTTTGATCAAGGTAGGATGCAAGATCTAGTTTGGTTTGTTCTAGAAGTTCAGTTATGAGTTGTGCTCTACTTTTATCTAATAGATCATTATGATCTTTTAACGCATTCAGACATTCCGTTTCTTCTTCTCGAATAATAGAATTTTTCTCTTCAATTAATTCCCTGATATACTCTCTCATTGAACTTATGGATCTTTCTCTGGACATGTTTTGAAGGGTTAATTTACCTTTTTCCAGATAAGAACAGGTGTTCTCTTTCATACGTTTTTCTGCATCTTTAATGGTATTATCTATATCTGCAATTTCTTTTTCCTTTGCACTGATTTTTTCTTTAATATCTTGTATGCGAATGCGAATCTCACTCAGCTCATCGTTTATTCTCGCTTGTTTATTCATAAGAATAGAAAAACGTTCGTTAGGTATTTTGCCAAAAATCACTCTAAGTCGATTTTGATCTACAGGATTTTCTTTCCAATTCCATTGTTTCATTTCATCGACATATTTCATTTTTTGCCGAATTAAATCAGGTAGTCCTTCACGATCAATATTTATATTATTCCAATTTTGAGTTGAAAGAGCTTTTAATCTAAATAGTTGATTAAATTCGGCATGTTTTCGCTCAGGAAGAGCTTCAATTGCTTTTTCATCGGCTAATTTGAGCAGGGCATCTTTATTCCTTTCAAGAGTGGATTGGGCGGTTTTAAGTTTATTTCGTTCTGAATCTACTCGGGTTAGAAAAGAGGATTGATATCCAGTAAAGCCTTCTTGTAATGCTCCATCTTCAATTTGCAGTTCTATATAAGACTGAATGCCATCAGTACCATTTTGAATACGTATTTTTTGAGGATCAACTTTTAGTAACGCAGCAAATTGAGACTGTTTTTGGGTAAATAAACTTTCCTGAACGTCTTGATTAAGTCCATCGTCTTTACCTAACTCCTCTACAGAGCGTAAAAGTTGTTTTTGCAAAGCACTCAGTTGATTTAAGTAGGGCTGATATGCTTTATAGGTGCTAAAGCGGACGGTTGCTTCATATAATTCATGAATAATATGACTTGGATTCTCTTTGCTCTGATTACTTATCTTGAGTAGAGATTGTTTCATATGCTCCCAAGTGGGATCATCAGTTTTAAAGAAATAAGGAGAGGTATTCGTTAACAGTTTACGAAATGCAGCAATCTGATGCTCTGAGACCACCTTATCATGACAGTTTTGTCGAAAACCAAGATCACAGTGAGGGGCATTATTTAATGAGTCAATAGCATCAAGTGCATTATTAATTACCTTTCGAGGTGATGAGTGACTTATTGAAAACAAATACTTATCTTTTAAATTGACTTTATGTTGTTGAAGCGCGGTATAAAGATCACGAATCTTCTCTTGGTCTTGAGGCGAATCCTTTAAGTTATTCGCTAAGTTATAAACATCCAAGGCTGCTTTTTTGGCTTCACTTCGCTCAAAAAGCGCGTGAAAAGGAACTGGATTTTCCTTTACCCATGCAAATTCATGGAGTAAATATTCAGCCAGTTTTTTCATAATTTCTGCATCATAGCTCATTTGCAGGTCATTTAAATTGGCATCTGCAGGCATATCTAAATTTCGATAAAGAGTGGAAAAAGAAAGGATTAGGCCCTGCATTTTAAATTGTTCAACCAGTGAAAACTTTGTAAAGTCGGAGAAACGATTTAGAATTAAAGGTTTCATCTGAGTCAATAATTTTCTAATTTGCTCCCTGTCACCATCTTTTAGTTTCTTTTGATAAAACTGAATAATGCTTTGAGAAACTTCTTGTTGTACGTCACCATGGAGTACCTTATTTTTTTGTTCAATGAGCTTGTCAATTCCGTTTCTAACTATTTCGGGGATATAGGAAGCGTTTTGTGATGAATTTTTAGGGAAAAACACCTTTATTGCGCTGGGACAAACAGCACAAAATTCTCCAATCAAATTCGGTAAAATTTGTCGGCTTTGTGCTAATTCTAAATTTTTTCTTTCCTCCTCTGAGGGATTAGAATATTCCAGAACTGCTCCAGCTTTATCAGCAATCACGGTTTCAATGTTTTGGTGCATTAATGCTGTTGTTCCTGCAGTAAAGTGTTTACTTTTCTGCTTCAGCTTGGTTTGAATATTTAATTCTTGGAAAAAATCTAATTCTTTTAAATACTTAAATCTTAGACCTTGCTCACTAGTCATAGGAGCTTTTGCTGCCTTAGCGGCCCATTTTTCTTCGCGAGCAGACTCCCAAAATTTGCATGCTGATTTTTTAAACTGAGCAATACTTTCATAGAGAGAGTGTTCAGATACACTGGTGTCTTGAGAACGAGTTAATTCACTTAAAAGCAGCTCACGCCATTGATAGAGCTCATATCGGATTTTAGGATCATCATGATATAGTTCAAGGAGTAAGCTTTCCCACGCTTCAATTTGTGACATCAAAATTTGTTGTGCTTCATCAATAGCTTGAGTGTATGTTCTATCAACAGTTGCTTGTAATTTGATTTTATCTCTTACTTCTTCAATTGTATGTTCATTGATACGTTGCCGAGTCCAAGGGAACACATAATAAAAAAACTTATTGAGTAAATCCTCTGGCGCTTTTACCTGATAAATTGGCAGCCATTCCCCAGGTTTTCCATTACGCGCAGCACGGCCAGCAATTTGGGTTGTCATTCGTTCGGTATCAGGATAAGTTTGAATCACAAATAAACCTTTAGGATGGTCGCCCGTATTGATGTCTATCCCTTTTGCAAGCATTGAAGTACCTACAGTAATGGTATTAGCTTGACCTGCTTGTTTAATGATTTTATCCAATTCAGCAGCGGATTCTTTGCCAGTAAGAATCTGGATTTTGAACCCTTGCTCTTCATAGATTTTTAAACTGTTGCCGATAGCTTGTGCTTCATCAAAATCTTCATTAACGATTAGAATGGGTTGAGTCTGTGTGTGACTCCATTTTTCAATGGCAATTTTTCTTTGTACAATTAAAGTTTCATCATAGGGGAGAATTGTTTCATCAGGATTAATTTCCATTGTTGGCTTGGTAACAGGGAGTTTAATCTTTTTAAGCGTTTCATGTATTGCCTTAATGGTTTCTCCGCGATTAAGGGTGAAGATCGGAGGATGATTTATGCGTCTGTCTCCTGCATAAGGAGCTACACTGATTGCCTGAGTTCCTATTGATGTAGCCAGACTTTCCAGCTCAGGTTTATCTCCCGGAGTTGCTGATATTCCCAGTAGACGTCCTAAGGTTTTTTGGAAAAATTTGACCAATCCTTGTGCAGATTGGCTGCCAAGTACAGAGGGAACTGTATCAATAAAAATATATTGAGCTTGATCTTTGCGTTCTGCTTTGAGTCGAGCTTGTAATGCTTGTTGCACTGACTCAGTAAAAATTGATCCTGTTTTAGGAGTACTACGAATTAAAGGGACACAGGCAATTTTCTTCGTAATTTCGTGGCCAGCTTCATTTTTCTCTTTGAGTGGTTGCATTATAAAATGCTTGTTTTCAACCAGTTTTGCGGCGATACAACTGGCATGAATCCATTGTTTCATTTGCGTGTTACTTGATGCCATCAAATAATTTTGCTTGTCAACATCCCCATTAAATTGTTCATTGATTTGTTTGTTGAGAAAGCGTCGGAATTGGTCCAGATCTTCATCTTCATCCCAGGCTGGATTGAGGTTACGAAATCCTGGCTGATTAATGAATTGATATGCAAGTGGATAAATCCACTGTGCAGGATTGTTCGTATTCGCAGCTTCGGCTTCGGCGACGAGCTTGTAAAGCGTTACTTGATCTAAAAGTGCATCGTCACATTCATCCAACACAATATGGACTGGACCATTAGTTTCAAGAAGTTTTCCATTATTTGCCGTCAAGTGAAAACAGGCCATATCCTCAACTGTTGAACAGTTAATCCCATTCGGGACGAAGGTATCTATAGAGCTATTACTTTTGATCAGTGCTGATTTAATTCCTAAAAAATCAAAAAAAGGTTCGCAGCTGTTTTCATAATCTCGAATCAGTAGCGTTGGGTTTGCGGTCCATTGAACTACCGTACCACCTTGTGCCCATTGTAGAACAGAAAGCATTGGCGTATTGATGCTTTTTCCTTCACCCGTTTTGATACGCATTAATAAATTTGAGGACGGATCTTCTAATGCGAGCAATAGGACAAGCATTTGTGTTGTGTTTGGAAATAAGCCTGTGGTGCGGAAATAGATTTCTCTTAAATACGCTAAAAGTTCTAAATGAGTTACTTCTCTTTGTTTGGGACTTAATTCTTGTGTACGTAATTGTTGGAGTAAGGCGTTAGCTTTTACTTTTAAGTCATGGCGTGAGGTAGCAGTTAATCCTTTTAGACCGGTAAAATCACCAGGGTTTAGCGGATCGGTATAGCCTAATGTTTCTATAAAAGTTAATTGTTTGGCAAGCTTCATGTGCAATGAGTGAGGTAAATCTTCTTCATGAAGCAAATCTTGCAGATTAATTAAGGCATCTTTTATTCGATCAGTTGCAAACTGCTTTACCAAATCCCTTTTTTCACCGGTTTTAGCAAAAGGATTCGTGTCAAAGCTCAGGTAATATGCATTAATTTTTTCTGAGTCATGTGCAAGCAAAGCAGTGTTGAGACTCTGTGCATTAGGGTAGGGAGGTGTCGTAAATAATTTAAGAACTTGATCTACATCAGCAGGTAAACGCCGTTTTAAACCCTTGGTGATTTCCAACAGTGAAGCTAGACTTACGGTTGAGTCTTTTTTGTTTTTAGCCAGGCCAGTCAAAATCGTAGCTACTTTTGCTCTCTTTTCCCCAGGATTGATTTCGGCTAATTGTTCGAGAATATGAGGGTAGGTGCTCAGGTTTTGTCCTGCGTTATCCTGAGAGATTCTGTTGAGTAAAGCAATACAAAGTTCAGGTTGATCGATATTATGAGTTAAAAAAACTTGGGTCTTTTCAACCAACTCTTGAATGAGTCCTGAGTCTGTAGTGGATAGCCCCGCTAAAATCTGAATAATTTGCTTGATAATTAATGATTTGGTCTGTTCTGGGAGATCCGAATTCTTGAATTTATTTAATGCAGCAAGTGGGAACGATGTAGTACTTTTCAAATTATGAGCCATGCTCATTTTGAAGAACATTGTTTGAGTTTCGGGCTCAAGGTCGGGAAGATTAAAGAGATCAACTAGACCATCTACAGCCCGTCCAATTGCAGCATTATCCGCATTAGGATGTTCCTCTAAAGTTTGGGTTGCTAATTTTAAATAAAGATCGAGTTTTTCCGTATTGTTACTAATTAATTTATTAACTAAAGTATGCTTTTGCTGATAATTTAAACGAGCTAGGCTTCCAGTGTTGAGTTGTTTGTAGATTTTAATAAATTGTTGAGGAAGGCGATCATTGATCTCAATAAGTAAGTTGAGATAATTTGCTATCGACTCAATTTTATTTTTATAACCTTGAAGTGCTTGATCAGCCGGAGCATTTTCATCGATTAAAGCCGCTTCATCAAGGATGCTTTTTTCAAATTCAACATCTTGGGTATTTAACTGTTGCAATGTTTTTTTCAGAGCAGGTAATACTTTTTTCTGAATCAGTTCCTCTTTAAAGAAGAACGTTAAAGAGTGAGTATCATTAAAAGCGGCCATCCATGATAAACACGTATTCAAATCTAAATCTTTGACAATTTGTTCATTCAGCGGATTGTCAAAAAAGGATTTCATTTGAGATACAAACAGCGAATGCACAGGGCCTAAAACTGCAGCGAATGCTTTATTAGTTGTTTGATCGGTAGCTTTTCTTTTTCCAGTAAGGAGGAAACTTAAAATATATTCCCCTTTAGTCTCTCCAATGAATAGCTTATACATTCCTTCGAGTAATATAGGCTTTTTTTCTTCGAAAAATTGGAGTTTTTCAATCACCTCGGGAAATTTGGGGTTGGGGGTTTGGAGCAGAATGACAAGCTCATTAACTGCATCAAAAAGTGGTATTAGTTCAGCATTCAGTTGGTCGCGTAATTGTTGAGGAACAATGAAATTGTTTAGGTTTTTTTGTAATGCCTCTTTAAGTACATCTATTTTGAATACGGCACTTCTTTTTTTAATTGCATCAACTAAAGCATCAACAATTAAATCATCGAGCTTAGAAATATCTCCATTTCCCAGGACACAGCCCGGAAAAGGATTGTGTTCAATGATGAGTGCTTTTAACCATGCTTCTTGCTTTTCTAAGGTTTTACACTCAGGAGGGATTGCATCTGCTGAATTCGCCAGTAACTCCAGAAGAGTTTGAATTTGTTCTGCTTTAGGTAATATTTGCGACTTTGAAATATTAATTTGACTTAAAGTACTTAATACAACGTGATGAAAGAGGTCGCCTTTCTTATCTTGTATACTTCTAATTGTTAATAATAATTTATCAATATTTTCCTGAGTTAAATCAGGTTCATTAAGTTTTGCAAATAATTTAATGATCTCAGGAGATAAGTCTTGACGATTTTTTTGCAGCATCGCAGAAAAGGATGCGGTAACTTCCAAAGAAAATTGATCTACTTCGTCTGGTGCAGTTTTTTGAATACGCTCTTGTAGTGTATTTAGTAATTCAAACCCTTCATTTTCCAAGCAGGAAACCAGGGGTACAATGAAATCATCTTTGAGTTTTTTATTAGGAGACGCAGTTTTAAATTCAATACATTGTTTCATTAATGTTTTGATTTGCATCAATGAAGGGGTAGGTTTAAATGCAAAACATCGAGAGAATGCTTGCAGTAAATCAGTACGATCGTTTGAATCCAGCCCTTGTAATGAATGAATACAGTGACTTAAAGTTTCTTTCCATTGCACCGCTTCTAAGGTAGCATTATTTGCAAAAGTACAGGTTAAAATAAAAGCTAATTGATTTTTCTGAACTGAGGTCCACGAAGCAAGTTTTTCAATTTCACGAAGTTGAGCCTGGATGTCAGTTAATCTTATTTCTGACTTCCAATGTTGTCCCATATATCGAAATAGCCAAGGTTTAAGATCGTAGGGTTCTGTGTCGATTTTCTGATAAATGGGTTCAGGATCTGTAATGGTATCTTCAGGGTTATCAATGTACATACATCCAGCAACTTGCTTAAATTGCTCTGAAGCTGGCTTTTGTAACATGGCATAATGTACGCCTGTTGAGCCCCAATTAAGTTCCGATAAAGAGAGACACTGTTCTTGTGGATTTTTAGCATGTTCTATTACATCCAATACACGATTTAATGTAATGAGAAAATGCCCCTTATGATGAATCGGGCACGGATTAGGGAGTGTAAGACTTTTTTCTGCAATGCGAGGGAGAACAGTTTGAGTATAGGCATCAAAAAAAGTGTTAAAATCAAAACTGCTTTTGTCATACTCTAGATGCGCCTTAACCAGTGTATTCCACCATTCTTTTTGTTCGGCAGGGAGTTGAATTAATTTTTGTAGATTTTTAATCCCACGTGTACTCAAAAGTGAATTTTGTGTTTCAGGGTTTTTAAGGAACTCAATGTCAATTTTTTTATTCAAACAGGCAATAAGCAGTCTGACCAATAAAATAGTATGTGCCTCACCTCCAAGTACATATTGCTTACAAAGTAATGGAATAATGAATTCATCCTGCTGCGTGGCGGAGATCGACCCATTTGATTTATACAGTTGAAGTAAAAACGTTTTGATTTCGCTTTCATTTGCAGGGACAAGACTCAGAAGCGTGTTTTTTTGTTCAGGTGAATACTTAGATTCCACAAGCATAGAAAGAGTATTTTGAGGAAGATGAGGTAATAGTGCGGTTATTTCCTCAATTGAAGGTAATGTTAATGATTCTTGTTTTTTTAGTACCGGAGCTAAAGCAGAGGGAAGTTTTCTTGGTGCATCAGTATAACAAAGTGCTTTTTTGTCTTTGTTTATATGAAATCCTTTAGGAAGATTGCCAGGGATAATACCGTCACCAAAGGCATAAGAATGTTCTTTTATTAAAGGAAGTGCGGATTCTTGTAGGTTGTCAATCCCTAATGCCTTAAGTTGTTTGATTAATTCAGGAAGCTCAGTTGATTCAATCGGTACAAGGTTGAGCTCCGGGCCTCCTACATGTTCACTCTGTTCGAGATGAATCACTTCTTGGGCACTGGGGGGCGCAGGTAAAACAATGCTTTTTTGAATCTGGATGCGGGCACGAACGGCAGGGGAGTTAGAACTTAACGCATACTTTAATGGGTTAATTTTGGGTTCGCTTGATGTGTTTTTAAGCAAGGTTTCTGCTGTTTTATTTAAGACTATTCGACGTGCAAGAAGTCCGAGTCGATTTGATGTTTGTTGGTTTTCTGGAATTTTAAAAATAAATAGTCGTTTACGATCATCGTTAAGAAAATTGATCAGGCTATCAATATCATTTTCAACGATTTGTTTTGAATCAAGCTCAATTTGTAAAGGAGTGTAGTTTATTTCAGTTTCGTATGAAGTAATTAGATTTTCTAGTAAGGATTGAATGTATTTGTTTTGTGAGTATTGTTGCACAGCAAAACTCCTAGAATTAAAAGAAATAAAAGAATACATGGTTATTATTAACAGGAGATTAAGCGTTAAAGATGCAATGAATATTTTTTTATTTAGCTAATAGTGAGGCATATTATAGTGAGAAAAAACGAATATATACAATGCGATATGTAAATAAATTATTCATTAGGGGCTTTATTTTAATAAATGCATTTTAGAAGATTATATTGCACAGAAGTTCGCATTTTTATTCGGTCTATAATAACCAGGCGTTTTGATTTTTCTTTTAATTAGCAACTTAAAAAATTTATTCCTCAATTTTTTCAATTACAAAATAAACTTCTTTAGGAAAAGTGCAAAATTTACTTGACAGATCTTAGGTAGCTCATTAAACTGCGAACCTAATTTTGGGGTTATAGCTCAGCTGGGAGAGCGCTTGCATGGCATGCAAGAGGTCGGCGGTTCGATCCCGCCTAGCTCCACCATCAACATCTCTGATGTTGATGGGAGAAATGTTCAAGGTCCCCATCGTCTAGCGGCCTAGGACACTGCCCTTTCACGGCGGTAACAGGGGTTCGAACCCCCTTGGGGACGCCATTATTGGTGTTGTAGTTTAGCAGTAAGAAGTATAAAATATAAAGATCCAGGTCCCCATCGTCTAGCGGCCTAGGACACTGCCCTTTCACGGCGGTAACAGGGGTTCGAACCCCCTTGGGGACGCCACATATTTGTTCATTCTATAGTTTCTTTTTTTATTCAATTATTCTGAAGCGTTCAAAGAGTCATTTCGTCCACCTTTAATATGAACAAAACAACTCTGATACTGCTTTAAAGTCTTTCGAAAATTGTTCGTGTATTAAATCCAAATAAGCGCTCATGCATCCTATAGGCATACTCATCTGTCATATTAGCCAGATAATCGCAAACGATTCGATAAGCAGTCGTTTCATCTTCAGCTTGTTTAAAAAAAACTCTGTTTTTATTATCTAATAAACTACCGGGATTTGAACTGATGGCATCGAAGAGCCTTAATACCACGGTTTGGCCTCCAAACTCAAAAGTACGGGCTTCTTGAGAGTCGATGACATTATTATAGATGCATTGTTTTAAATAATTCAAAAGTGCATTTGCTTCAGGAGTAAGGGCTAGATTGTATTTAAGTAAATTATTTTCGAAGTGTTCATTGGTTGTTATGATTTGGGTTGAAGTAATAAAATAATTAACCATTTCTCCGATCGTTTGTTTCCTTGAATACAGATCTGAGGAAAATAATGACTCAATTAATTGATTTTGACGTCCGGCTAACAATGTATTGTTTAATAACTGCCGAAACTCAGGTGTATCTAGATGAGCGGGATTGATTAGACGTAAATGAATCGCATCTTCAAGATCATGAACTCCATAAGCAATATCATCTGCGATGTCCATAATAGAGCAATCAAAACTATGATAAGCCGATTTTCCTGTTTTTGTGCCTTGAGGCTTTTGTGACAGCGATTGAAATAATTCTTTATCACTATTGGAAAAAGGGGATAACAACCAATCGATCTCAGGCTGTTCACAATCAAAATAAGCTTTGGGCGGTAACCAATCGTTAATCTTAATGGTTTTATGGATGGATTCATGAACGGGCGCTTGTTTGGGGGCAACAACCGTAGAACGTTTCACAGGATATTTTAAAATACCAAGCAGTGCACGTCGGGTTAAATCAAGACCATAGGTTCCATAGCTGCTTTCTACTTTAGTGAGTAATCGTAGAGTTTGGCCGTTTGCTTCAAATCCTCCATAATCGCGCATCATGTAATTCAGCGCTACTTCGCCACCATGGCCAAAAGGTGGATGACCAATATCATGAAGTAAACAAATAACAGAGATTAAATCATCATTGGGCAATAAGCCGGCCAGGCCAATGTGTTTTTCTTGGTTCATCAATAGATTGTGGACTATGCTCCGTCCTATAGAATCGACTTCCAGAGAATGGGTTAGACGAGTTCGATGAAAATCACCTTCGTCAGTGCCTAAAATTTGAGTTTTTCTTTGCAGTCGCCTGAATGCTGGGCAGTGAATTACTCGTGTTCGATCTCGTTCATAAGGATCTCGATGATCCAAGTTCCCTCTTTGATTTGTTTGTCCAGAACGTCGATGTGTCCACATAAGTTTTTGCCATAGGAATAAAAAAATAATTACTGTAAGACAAAATTTGTTCTTTAACAACACAAATTTCTAAAGTTTTTTCTAATTATGTAGATATAGTAGTCAAGAAGTGAATAATAAGAACTATAAACTAGGGGAATGACAATGGATAAGAAAATAAACTTAGCACTCATGGTAGTGTGTGCTTTTATTATGTCTTCTTGTGCCAAGGACAGTGAATACCTCACATATCCCGCTTACTCATACACTGACATTACTGAACCATATGCTATAAATAGTTACCGTATGGTTAATTATGACTATAAGTATCAACAACGACGTGAAGTTAATGTTCCTCAATCGTATCATGTTGGCGAATTACATTCTCCTGTTTCTTTTAAGGATAGAGATCAGACTTGGGTAAATAGCCAAAATCCACAAGGTTATACTATTGAGTTGACAGAGGGTGAAAAGCCATCTCAAGTAGCACAAGTTCTTTATAAGGCTCCTAAAAAAGATCGGATGGCTCAGATCAAATATGAACGTGATGGCAAAACACGTTACAAGGGTGTATATGGAACTTACAGTTCTGCAGAAGAAGCACAAAAAGCGTTAAACTCATTACCACCTGAAATCAAAGGGAGTGCTTCAGTAATTAACTGGAGTAATGTACAACAATAAGCGGAACAATTGCCCCCAAATTAATTGATATCTTAATTTGGGGGCAATTGAGGCTATGTTGCTTTAGAAGCAGAACTAATCAGAATCATTAAACGAGTGACGCCTGGTGTTTTTGACCGGTCTGCTTCAAACTGTTTCACTGTAATTGCGTAGCGTTGATTTAATTTTTCCAACCAAGCAATAAATAAGTTAAAAGCAACGGCGTCGAACGTAAGTTGAATATCTCCTAAACCAGTTTGTTGTAACTGATAAGGGAATTTAAGCGTCGGATCATTTTTTAGTTTGGTTGCGAGCGTAGTTAGGAGTTGACTGTTATCTACTGATTGTTTCTTTGTTTGCTTAACCTGACTTTGTTGTCTTATTTTTTGCATCCAAGCCAATGTAGCCGTTTTTTCTACGAGCTGAGTTGATTTTTGGGATACCTTTTGGCTCAACGGGCTATATAAAAACAAATAATAAACATAGAGCAAAAGACATAGGGCTGCTCCAATCAACATCCATTTTTCTCTTTCATTAAGAGTACTTAAATACGCCTTCACATTAACTCCAAAGTGGCAGCAACTTGTTGTTCACGAGTTGATGCTTGAGTTTGTTTTACTTTGAGTTGGAGTTTTTTTAATTCATTTTCCAACTCTTCTAAACTGGCGAAATCCATGCTTATTATAGTTACAGATAAAGTTTTGTTTTGATATCGCAATTGTTCTACGGTATTACGATCATTCTTTATTACTTTAGCCAATTGATTGAGTAAAAACCAAAAACGATTCTGTTCCTCTGCATTATTACTTTTTAATAGTTGTGTAATGCGAAATTTGGGACTAATAATTTGTTTCGCATTAGGGAAAAACTCATGATAGATCACTGCGATTTGTTCATCAATTTTCTGAGTTTGCTTATTTAATAAATGCAACTTGATTCCATTAACAACGAGTAGAGAAATTAACCAGATACAGAAAAGGAGACCGACGAGCTGATATCCTTTTTTAATTAAATCACTTTTATTCCCATGTTGCATTTCGCCTTGGCATAAATTCATCAACTTTGCTCTTAATAGTCTTTGAGCAATCCAGGTATACGATGTTTCCTGGTTTTTAGTAGATGATGTATCAATTTGAATTGCGCTATCTGTAAACAGTAATGGGTGGTACTGTGGGTGGTTTTTTAGATAGATATCAGCTAACTCCCCAGAAAGAGCACCTTTGAAATCCTCTGTATTAATGAGTAAAGTGGTTTCACTGATGCATAGTTCCTCTGGTTCCAAGGCAAACCAATCTACAGTAATTGTGATAAATTCAATGTCTCGTTCATTGAGTAATTGCATCAGATATCGAATTCGCTGTTTGCCTATCACAGTAATAAGGTATTGATTGTTTTGATACCTTGCCTTATCAAAAGCGAAATGCAGTTCATCTACAGGTTGTGCTACCTTTTCTTCTAAAGCATAAGGAATTGCAGCTCTTGCTTTTCTTTCAGGAAGCCAGGAGAGCTCCAGATTGAGAAGACTAACTTGCTCACATGTTTCAATCACCAACGTGTTACATTCGGTTTGCAATGATTTAATTTCAGCAAAACTTCGTTGTGCAGGTGGGAGAATTAAGGTCCCACCTTCATTTAGTTTAAGGCAAAAACACCCTGTTTCATCAAGATGTTTTGTAAAGAGAAAAAGAGTGTCCATTCCTAAGCAAATGCTCTAAGTTTTTTTATATTCATGGCAGTCCACTGCTGCTTCAATTGTTGTGCTAACAAATAGACTACAAGCGCATATTGAGGACTGGAATTGTACCGAGTTATAACAAAAAAGTTAGGATAAGCAATCCAATATTCATTTCCTTTTGCAGTGACCAGTTCAATTAATGCAGCGCGAGAAGGATGATTGTGCGCGGCGGTTATTGGTTTGACTCCATGCGCAATGAGTTGCGAATAATAATAATTTGTCCTTTTAGGATTCATTTGAATGCGTTTATGCATTGAACCTACTAATTTAGCATTTTGGGCAACCCCATCATTTGGTTTCCAACCATGTTTATGAAAGTAATTTGCGATGCTTCCTATGGAGTCAGCATTATTAGAAACCAGGTCGCGTTTGCCGGTGTTATTAAAATCGACAGCAAAATTACGGTAACTACTGGGCATAAATTGTGGTTGCCCTATGGCTCCAGCATAAGATCCTTTGTATTGAGTTGCAGGGACGCCATGTTCACGACATAAAAGCAAATACTCTTTTAACTCTTTTGTGAAGTAGGGGGAGCGTTTGGGATAGTTGAAAGCCAATGTAGCCAATGCATCTAAAACTCGATGATCCCCTTGTCGTTCTCCATACAGGGTTTCTACCCCGAGAATTGCAATAATAATTTCTGGTGGAACACCATATTTTTTTTGTGCTCTGTCTAAGGCTTCTCTATTAGCAATCCAATAGTCCAATCCACCTTTTAAACGTGCGGGAGTGAGAAACAAATCTCTGTAGACATCCCAATTTTTCTTTTCGTATGGTTTTTCCATTGATTCAATAATATCAGGTTGAATAACAACTTGATTCATTATTGCTGTAAGCTCTTTGGCATTAAAGTGGTGCTCTTTGACCATACTTTTGATAAAAAGCTGCACATCTTTTCTTTGCGTAAATGCGCTATTTGAATAAGTTGAGAATGAAAAAAGTAGCAGTATTATTGCAATAAACCCCAAACCTGGTATTCGTCGCATAGCGCACCCTAATAAATGAAATGATAAATCTTATTAAAAATGCACTATATTAGCAAATACTTTAAGGTCGCGCATATTTAAGCTAGAATGCGCTATTTGCAAAAAGGTTATTTCAGTTGAGTGATTTAAAGCGAATTCGTAATTTTTCAATTATTGCCCATATTGATCATGGTAAATCGACCTTGGCTGATCGATTTATCCAAATTTGTGGTGGTTTATCCGAACGTGAAATGAGTGCTCAAGTACTTGACTCGATGGATATAGAACGAGAGCGGGGTATCACGATTAAAGCACAGTGTGTTTCTTTAAATTACACTGCGCAAGATGGTAAAAGCTATCTCTTGAATTTTATTGATACCCCAGGGCACGTAGATTTTAGTTATGAGGTATCTCGCTCCCTGGCTGCCTGTGAGGGGGCAATTCTTGTTGTTGACGCAGCCCAAGGTGTAGAAGCACAAACTGTAGCTGTGTGTTATACCGCGATTGACCAATCATTATCTGTTTTGCCAGTTCTTAACAAAATTGATTTGCCACAAGCTGAACCCGAACGCGTTATCTCGGAAATTGAAGATATTATTGGTGTTGATGCCCATGATGCAATACGAGTCAGCGCCAAAAGTGGACTGGGTGTAGACGATGTCCTTGAAGCTTTAGTAACTCGTATCCCTCCACCCGAGGGGGACATTCATGCACCATTACAGGCTTTAATTATTGATTCATGGTTCGATAGCTATCTGGGAGTTGTTTCCTTGGTACGCATCGTTAATGGCTCAATACGTAAAGGGGATAAAATGAGAGTTATGTCTACTGGACGCTCATATGAAGTCGACCAAGTTGGCATATTTACGCCTAAACGTACGAAACTTGATGTTTTAAACGCTGGTGAGGTAGGTTACTTAGTAGCAGGAATTAAGGAAATTCAAGGAGCTCCTGTTGGGGATACACTTACTTTGGAAAAAACTCAAGCAGATAAACCGCTTCCGGGATTTCAACGTGTGAAACCCCAAGTTTATGCTGGCTTATTTCCTATTAGTTCTGATGATTTTGAGGCATTCCGTGAAGCGCTAGCTAAACTAAGCTTAAATGATGCTTCCTTATTTTATGAACCTGAATCTTCAGAAGCATTGGGTTTTGGTTTTCGCTGCGGTTTCTTGGGTATGTTGCATATGGAAATCGTACAAGAGCGTTTAGAAAGAGAATACAATCTTGACTTAATATCTACTGCGCCTACTGTGGTTTATCAAATTTTGACCCAAAAAGGCGAGACTATGTTGATTGATAATCCGTCTCTATTACCTCCACTGCCACAAATTAAAGAAATGTATGAACCTATTGTGAGAGCAAACATACTGGTGCCTCAGGACTTTCTTGGCTCAATAATTAGTTTGTGTGTTGAGCGACGCGGTGTACAGGTCAATATGACGTATAGTGGTCGTCAAGTTTCTGTAACTTATGATATTCCTATGAGTGAAGTGGTTTCGGATTTCTTTGATCGTTTAAAATCAGTAAGCCGTGGTTATGCGTCGCTTGATTATAATTTTTTACGGTTTCAAGAAGCCGACTTAGTTAAAATGGACATTTTAATTAATAGTGAACGGGTGGATGCACTTTCTGTTATTGTTCATCGTTCTTCAGCGCATACTCGTGGAAAATTAATCGCCGAAAAAATGCGTGACTTAATTCCACGACAAATGTTTGATGTAGCCATTCAAGCCGCTTTAGGTAGCCATATTATTGCCAGACAAACAGTAAAGGCATTACGTAAGAACGTTACTGCAAAATGTTATGGTGGTGATGTGACTCGAAAACGAAAATTATTGGAAAAACAAAAAGCCGGTAAAAAACGTATGAAACAAGTGGGACATGTGGAAATACCTCAAGAGGCGTTTATGGCTGTTTTCCAAACAGATAAAAAGAAATAGTACAAGGGCATTATGATTGCTGGTAGATGTATTATTACGAAACTAAGTTTAGGATATAATTTATGAATTTTGCTTTAATATTGGTTGTCCTATCGTTCATCAGCGGTTTTATTTATCTTTTAGATGTGCTTTTTTGGGCAAGAAAACGTGCTGAGGATCAAAAACCAAATCGTATTATTGAATATTCACGATCGTTTTTTCCTGTATTTTTCATTGTATTAATTTTACGTTCATTTTTAATTGAACCGTTCCGTATTCCTTCTGGTTCATTGGAGCCGACATTGCTTGTTGGTGATTTTGTCGCAGTAAATAAATTTATTTATGGATTAAGACTTCCTGTTTGGGAAAAGAAAGTGGTTTCGATTTCTGACCCTAAAACAGGACAGGTGGCAGTATTTCGCTGGCCGCCAGATCCTTCATATGATTACATTAAAAGGGTAATTGGAGTACCTGGCGATAAAATTAGTTATCATAATAAAGTGTTAACCATTAACGGAAGAAAAGCAAAACAGACTTTTCTTGAATACACTATTGATGAAAGCTCCGGAAAAGCTGTAGCTAAATATCAAGAAGACTTGAATGGTACAATACATAATATTTTCGTTAGAACAGATGTTCCAGCTGTAGATTTTGACATCGTGGTGCCCGAGGGGAATTATTTCATGATGGGTGATAATCGTGATGATAGCGCGGACAGCCGATTCTGGGGATTTGTACCGGAATCCTATTTGCGAGGTAGAGCGTTTTTAGTTTGGATGAGTTGGAATGGTAAAACGGATAACGTTCGTTGGTCTAGAATAGGGAAATTGATCCCGTAAATTAATATCGTATTTTTAATTATGTTCTGATCAAAAACACTGACGATAAAGCTGAAAGGAATGGCAAATGCAGAAACAAAAGGGAATGACTTTCATAGGAATGACACTTACAGTAGCTTTGATTGTTATGGCTGCAATCGTTGTAATGCGTGTTATTCCAGTTTATTTGCAGTATTACTCAGTTATCAAATCGGTAAAAGGGTTGAATGCATTGCCTCTGTCCTCATTAAGTGGTGATCCCATGGCAGATGTTAATGTGCTAAAGAGTACCATGGATAAACGCCTAAATATCAATGGTGTGGAAAGTTTAAAGGATGATCAGTTAATGGTTGAGCCCATAGGGACCAATAAATTTAGAGTAAAAGTGAAATATCAAGTGATTAAGCCCTTAGTATATAATATAAGCTTATTATTTGATTTTGATCATACTGAAGAGGTTGTAGCTGGCAGTGAAAGTTGATTTAGAAAGGTTATGCAGGCGATTAAAGTATCAATTCAATAATATTGCCTATCTCAAACAAGCTTTAACGCATTGTAGTGTTGGGAGTGTAAACTATGAGCGTTTTGAGTTTCTTGGAGATTCAATTTTAAGTTTTGTGATCGCCAATGAATTGTTTCATCGTTTTCCGTTACAAAGCGAAGGCCAATTAAGTCGTTTGCGTTCATTTTTAGTTCGGGGCGAGATGCTGGTTGAATTGGCTAAAGAAATTGATTTGGGTGATTTCCTTTTTCTCGGACAAGGTGAGTTGAAAAGTGGTGGTTTTCGCCGAGCCTCGATCCTTTCTGATGCTATGGAAGCTGTTTTTGCAGCAATTTTTCTGGATGGGGGAATAGAGGCCTCTAAAGAGGTTATTTTAAAATTATATCGCTCCAGACTTGAAGATTCTAATTTAAACGATTGTTTAAAAGATGCCAAAACTCAATTACAAGAATATTTGCAAGCTGAAAAAATGGCTCTTCCTGAATACACTTTGACTAAGGTGGAAGGAGATGAGCACAATCAAATATTCTATATAACTTGTACGGTGATGGGGACAAAACAACAAACTTATGGCCAAGGTTCTAACCGTAGAAAAGCAGAACAATTATCTGCAAAATTAATGTTGGAACTATTACGCTCTACGTAATCACTTTACTTCATTGCATAGTTTGACTCAAAGTCATTTGAGAACCAACATTGGGATTGGCATACCTTGAGTGAGGAACTCACTTAATTGTTCTGATCTCTCCGCATTAGAGAAGCTCATTTTTCATTTTTACTTTACTCCTATGCATTTAATTAGTTTTGATAAATCCTAAAACCTCTTATTTTTAACACGATGTTGAAAAAGAAAATCCTAAGAAACTTGATATAATGATTCATATCTGACAATTTATTCTCAAAGGACTATTAGTTAGATAGGGAGTAAATTGTGCACATTAAACTTAAAACAATAAAAATATTGTTCAACAAGCTCACCATTCTTTTAATTTTGTTACCAGTTACTTCATCCAACGCGACTAAATTATTACCGCAGGACATGCTCAATGTTATGCACCAACCCCGTTACCAAAATGCGCAATGGTGGATTGAAGTTAAAGATTTGAATACCCAAGAAAACATTTACCAATTAAACTCCAACCATTTATTAATGCCCGCCTCTGTTACAAAATTATTCTCTTCTGCCGCTGCTTTGAATGTTTTAGGTAATGACTATCGCTTTAAAACACCGGTTTATTTTATAGGGCAGAAAGATAATAACATCTTAAACGGCAACCTTATTCTCGTTGGTAAAGGCGATTTAGAATTAGGGGGCCGTGTTCATGAGGATAAACTCACTTATGGGTATATTGATCATATTTATGCAAATGATTTACCGGGTGCAGGAATTACTCCCGAAAACCCACTGAATGGATTGATTAGTCTTGCTGAACAAATCAAAGCCAAAGGTATTACAAAAATTAATGGTGATGTATTAGTAGATAACCGCTTATTCAAAACTGAATATTTACGCAATTACATTATTTCTCCGATTATGATTAATGAGAACTTATTTGATTTTCAAATTAAACCTACAACTGTGGGACAGAAAGCCCTAATAAAATGGCGCCCACAAGCTCCTGGTTATTCTATTGATAACCAGGTTATAACTGTAAGTGATGGTGAAAAAAACAATATTGAAACCTCAAGTAATAATGATGACACCGTATTGACTATAAAAGGACAAATTGCTGCGAATTCCGAAGAACTATTAAGAGTATCGCCTATTCTTAAACCCGCTTCTTTTGCCAGACAGGCATTTATCGCAGCATTAAAACAACAAGGTATTGTTGTACACCTCGATAATAAAAATAATCAGTTACCAAACGCAGAAGTCTATAATCGACTTACACCCATTGCCCAATATACTTCTCCACCATTTTCTGAGTATGTTAAAGTCATTCTAAAATTAAGTCATAACATAGGCGCCGATTTATTACCGCTTTTATTAGCTCAACACTATAACGAAACTTCATTTGCTCAAGGTTTGCCCCATATTGCAAAATTTTTGCGTGATACCGTAGGATTGACTGCAAATGAGTTTGTATTCGGTGACGGTGCTGGTGGGGATACAAACAGGATTCTTCCCTCGGCTGCTATTAAGTTATTAACCTATATGCACAAGCTGCCGGATAACCAATTTAAAGTGTTCTATAATGCCTTACCCATACTTGGTGTAGATGGTAGTCTTGCAAAAGCAGCTCAGAATATTCCTGCCGTAGGTAAAATTCACGGAAAAACAGGCACCTCACTATCATATGACTTTGCAAACCAACGTTTTTATTCTTTTTCAGAGGTATTATCAGGATATATTGAAACGAAGAACGGGCATTTGCTTGCGTTTATCATTGCAGTCTCTAATACGCCTTTGGAAACGCTAGAGGATGCTTTTCTAATTCAAAAAGATGTTAGCCGAGTCGCCGTTGAAATTTATAATCACTCATGATGATTTCCAGCTACCTACTAAAAAGGAGAGTAGTTAGCTGGAAAATGAACTTCATTAAATCTAGTAAAAACGAAAACTTGGAACCTCAGTTCCATATTCAGGTAACGGTTCGCCATGAACCTCATGAACAGCTTCTTTGGTCAATTTGCAGACGCAAACTTTAACATTGTCAGAAAAATCGGAATTGAGCTGACCATTTAAGTAGTTAATCGTATTAATGTTTTTCCAGCCTTTAACTTGTTGGTGAAAATCCTCTCGCTCATCTAATTCAACAAAAATTTGCCTATCTGCGTCAATAAGATATGCCTCATTATTTGCATCTACATAGATGATGTAGGTGTGATCTAAATCGTCATCTTCATCTTCACTTGTGCTTTCAAGACTTACCAACAGTAATTCACCTTTATTTAATTCTTGTATTTTCTTAAAAAACTCATCCAAGTCTTCTACTTCCTCACTGTCATGTACTTTATGAACTAGACCTTCTACAGGATCGTTGCCCCCCTCATAATCGGGTATTTCCCTGGGTTCAACACCTTGTAATAGTACGCGAGCCCCTTCAATAGCACACCAATGGCAATTTCCTTGGCTTTTGGGAATACCATGTTCATTTAAAGGATTTATTTTTTTGAGTTTCTCGAGTAGTTTTGCTTCCATGATAGCCTCAATTAAATACTATGTGATTAAATTATAGGCTATAAAAAATAATTTCAGGGCGTAATAAAAAATCGATTAGTTTAAAAAGGCAAATTGTGGGGCAAATCTTAGTCTGATGCAGCGCTCTGGAGTCTAGGAATAAGGTATTTAGATATCCTAAGCCCCAAAAGAGCGACACTTAAGCTATAAATTTAACTTAAATCTTCTAAGCTGCTACTAATTTCTAACCATTCTTCTTCAGCTTCGTTTAATGAAGTATGTGAATCAGTGCGTTTTTGGAGTAACTGATTGAGTTTATTTTGTTGGGAGCTGTCCTCATAAAGACTGGCATCGCCGAGTAGTAGATCCAGTTTGGAAATTTCACTGTGATATTGTTCAATTAATTGTTCCAATTTTTTCAGACGATTTTGTAATGCTTTCTTCTCTTTATAATCATTTGTAGACGCAGTTACTGTATTTTCTTTAATTGAATCTTTAGTTTGAAGCCAAGAATAATAATCGTCTAAGTCGCCTTCAAAAGGTTGAACTTTTTGCTGATAAACAAGATAGAAATTATCTACGGTGGTTTTAAGCATATGACGATCATGAGAAATCAAAATTAATGCCCCTTCATAACTTTGTAATGCAAGTTCAATAGCAGAGCGCATTCCAAGATCCAAATGGTTTGTCGGCTCATCAAGTAGGAGCAAATTGGGTTTGAGCCAAACAAGTTTGGCCAAAGCCAGGCGTGCTTTTTCACCGCCGGAAAAATGAGTGATAGTTTGAACTGCCATATCACCAGTAAAATTGAAGCCCCCTAAAAAATCACGAATGGTTTGTTCACGTATTTCTGGCGATAGGGCTTGGATCGTTTCTACTGGACTTAAATTACAATCAAGCTGTTCCAATTGGTGTTGTGCATAATAACCAATCTTTAAATGAGCTGAACGGTGAATGATGCCATTTAATGGAGCTAAAGAGCCAGTTAAGGTCTTAATTAATGTTGATTTTCCTTCGCCATTTGGACCCAGTAACGCGATTCTGTCACCCGGATTGAGAGAAAGATTAATTCTTTTTATTATCGTTTTTTCTGATTGATATCCTGCGTCAACCATGTTGCATTGTATTAGCGGGTTTCCTGCACGGGGACATGGAAAGAATTCGAAAGAAAAAGGGGAGTCAACTTGAGCTGCGGCGATAATTTCCATTCTTTCTATGGCTTTAAGACGTCCCTGCGCTTGTTTTGCCTTAGTCGCTTTAGCTTTAAAACGATTTACAAAGGACATCATATGATTAATTTGGGTTTGTTGCTTCTCATACATAGCTTGTTGTAATGCCAATTGCTGTGCATGCGTTTTTTCAAAACAACTGTAATTGCCACCATAAAGTGATAGATTTTGTTTTTCAATATGTAAAATATGCGTGACAAAGGCATCAAGAAATTCACGGTCATGAGAAATAAGAATAATCGTACTTGGGCTTTGTTTTAAAAAACGCTCCAGCCAAAAAATGGCTTCCATATCCAAATGGTTAGTAGGTTCATCCAATAAAAGCAAATCTGCAGGCTTCATTAAACAACGCGCAAGGCTTAAACGCATTCGCCAGCCTCCGGAAAAGCTATTTACGGAAGCCTGTTGCTGCGCACTACTAAAACCCAGGCCAGACATAATCGTAGCTGCTTGAGCGGGTTTACTGTAACCACCCGTATGACTTAATTCTTCATGACAAGCTAATACTTCAGCATCGTTACCTGTTTCTTCTGCTTCCTGTAAGCGTTGGAGCAATTTCATATAACCATCATCGCCACCTACGACAAAATCTAATGCTTTTGCATCGCTGTCAGGTAATTGCTGAGATAAGTGACTTATGCTTAGTTGCGGATTAATTAAAAACTCACCTGTATCGGGAGTCAATTTTCCTAATAAAAAATCAAATAATGTTGATTTTCCGCAGCCGTTATGACCGATAAGACCTATTTTTTGTTTTTCATATAGGGTGACATTGACTTTGTCTAATAAAACTTTATTGCCACGACTTAGAGTAATTTGACGAAGAGTAAGCATGATAAATCTTTAGCCATAAATAGAGTTGGTACAAAAATTATGAATTCGCAGGGAAAGATTTGCTCAAGTGCACCTAAAATAAACACGTCTCAAAAAAAGTGTCTAATTTTGATCTCCGACGTTCTGCGACTTGCCCGCGGAATCCAGATGAACTGCGATAATGCGCGAACAAGTCGTGGGCAGGGCGTAGATAGTACGGCAAGAGACAGATACTTAATCCTGGCTACGAACCACAAACATTTTATGAATTTTATCACAATCCGTTTAACTTGGCTCAGGCTCTATAGTTTTTTTCCTGGCCGATTGATAACGAGCTTGCTTCTCGATGTCTATATAGCGATCAGTTGTAGCACTGGAGCTGTGACCGGCATCATCACGCACATGCTCGCGGGGACGAATTTTCACATCTTCAGAGATTCCTGTATGTCTAAGCCAGTGCACCGTGGCCGCAGCCAAATTATCTGCCTCTTCTTGATAGCCTTTTATTCGAAGTTGCTCACCAGCTAAGTCAAAGCATCCTTGAATAATTCTACGTATTGGTGCTGTATCACTCATGGGGCCGTTGCCACGAATTTTTGGAATAAGAGGGCTATTATCAGCGGGAGATGGAAGAGGGGATAAGCCTTGAAAAGATCGCCATCGCATTAAACTCTCTAACATCGCATCGCTTACTGCGATTTGGCGTTCTTTATTTCCTTTACCTACCGTTGTAAACCACCAGTGGCCATTACTATCTTTAGAGAAATCATTCATACTGGGGATCCACCGATCACTGGCTGCTAGTTCAGAGATACGGAGATACATACCAAATAACATGCTTAGCATAAAACGAGTACGCTCATGTTTCATAGGCGATTCTTCGGCAAGAGATTCAGCAGCGTCCAACACGGCACTCCATTGCATCAAACTAAGTCGACGGATGGGGGCATTATGTTGTTTCTTACGAATAAATTTACTTTTTTGACGAATAAGGGCAACTGGATTGGAAACCAGGTATTCCTCAGCAATTAAGAAATTAAATAAAGTACTTAAAATCGCAAAGATTTCCTGAATGGCTCCTTGCGACAAATTGAATTGGTCTATTTCAGGTTTATGGCCATTTTTTATTGCAGATTTACTTACCGTAACTACAAAAGGTCTCCATTCTTCATTGGGAATACGAGTCCCATCCTTTTCAATAAAGCGAGGCACCTTTTTCAAACTAATCCAGGATTTGAGTGGGTTCTGACAAAAATGAATGTATTGCTCAATATCGTCACGTTTTAATTCATTTAATGTGGTTTTTTTTATTAACCACGTCCATTGCAACAAACGTTCCGTTTCTCTGCGATAACTATTAAATGTTCCCTGGCTACCAGTATAACTTTTCAGAAAATTCAAAGCATAATTAAAATCATTTCGAAAACGTGGATCAGGCAATACGACGTGTTCATGATTTTTATGAAGAAAATTCATGCTGTCGAAGATAGGAAGCAGTTTAAATTTCATAAATTCATTCGGAGGTTAATTATAATTCCCAATGCTAGCTGAAAAGTGATGAAGATACGAGTAGGGAAAATTAAGGTACTTGTATCGATGATTGGCTATGTGGTTTAAAAAAAATCTAGTTGTTCAAGCCAAATAAATATCTAACCCCCAAAAATAAAATTAATTAAAATTAAATGATTTAAGATATTGACCTTGATGAAAGCACCTAGTATCATCTGCGCTCTGTCCTTGGGACGGGTTAACGGGGTGTAGCGCAGTCTGGTAGCGCGCCTGCTTTGGGAGCAGGATGTCGGGGGTTCGAATCCCTCCACCCCGACCAAATTTGCGCCCGTAGCTCATCTGGATAGAGCATCGGCCTTCTAAGCCGAGGGTAGCAGGTTCGAATCCTGCCGGGCGTGCCAGCCCAGATTTTATTTATCATAAGAATTTCTGGTAAAAGTTTTTATGGTGAGCGTAGCTCAGTTGGTAGAGCCCCGGGTTGTGATCCCGGTTGTCGTGGGTTCGAGTCCCATCGTTCACCCCATTTGAGAGAGAAACAAATGGTTTATCGCTAAAGATTCTATCTGAGTCTTTACAAGACCGAATTACTGATTGATAATCCAACCTGATTTGCGAAAGTGGCGGAATTGGTAGACGCACTGGATTTAGGTTCCAGCGGGGCGACCCGTGAGAGTTCGAGTCTCTCCTTTCGCACCATTATCATTATAAATTCCAAGAGGTGACATTAATGCAAGTTTCTGTTGAGACCCTAGAAGGTTTGGAACGTAAGGTGACAGTTTCTGTACCTGCGGAGAAAGTTGAGGAAGAAGTGAGCTTACGTCTCAAGAATCTTGCTCGCAAAGCTAAAATGGATGGTTTTCGTCCTGGTAAAGTACCGATGCATGTTGTTGTTAGTCGTTATTCTCAAAGTGTCCGTGAAGAAGTCGCTCGCGACATGGTACAATCTACTTTATATGAAGCATTGCAAAAAAATGAATTGGTTCCAGCTGGTTATCCTTCTGTAGAGCCTGAGCAACTTGAGAAGGGTAAAGACTTCAGATACTCAGCAATATTTGAAGTAATGCCTGTATTTGAGGTTGTTGAATTAAATCAAGCCGTGGTTGAGCTAGCACGTTCAGAAGTCACTGATAAAGATGTTGATGACATGCTGGATAAACTTCGTGAACAAAATAAAGAATGGCATGATGTTTCTCGAGCTGTTAAAAAAGGCGATAAAGTTGTTATCGATTTCGAAGGGTTTCTTGATGACAAGCTTTTTGATGGTGGAAGTGCTAATGGCCATGAATTAGTTATTGGTTCTGGATCAATGATTCCTGGTTTTGAGGATGGAATTATTGGTAATAAGAAAGAAAAGGCTTTTGATATTAAAGTAACCTTCCCCGAAGACTACGGTCATAAAGAATTAGCAGGTAAAGAGGCTGTATTCAAAATTACTATTCATAATGTAATGGAAGGAAAGCTTCCTGAGCTCAATGATGAATTCGCTGAGAAGTTTAATATCAAAGAAGGTGGCGTAGATGCACTGAAAAAAGATATTAAAGAGAATATGGCTCGTGAATTAGAGCGTCGTGTTAGCATGATGAATAGAGAAAAATTGTTTGATAAATTAATGGAAGTTAATACTGTTGAATTACCAATGGCTTTAATTGACAAAGAAATCGAACATTTGAAACATGACATGTATCATCGTCTTTTTGGACATGAACATCATGAGAACGAGCAAATTCCTGATTTCCCTCGTGAACTTTTCGTAGAACAAGCAAAACGTCGTGTTCATCTTGGTTTACTCTTTTCAGAATATGTTAAAAAACACCAAATCGTAGCTGATAAAGATAAAGTTAAGGAAGTTATTGAGCGATTTGCTAGCGCTTATGAAAATCCTGATGAGTTACGTGCGTGGTACCAAAGCAGTAAAGAACATATGGCGGAAATTGAAGCTCTTGTTATGGAAGAGATGGTTGCAGATAAAATTGCCGAGGATGCAAAAGTTAAATACAAGAATAAGGATTATGATTCAGTCATGAATCCTAAGCCAGAGACTGATGCGACTGAGAAAAAAGGAGAGTAATTATATGTCGGGCTATTCAGAGAACATAATTCGCAATGCCAGTGGATTAGTCCCAATGGTTATTGAACAAACCTCACGTGGTGAGCGTTCATATGATATTTACTCAAGATTATTGAAAGAGCGTATTATCTTTCTATTGGGTGAAGTTGAAGATCATATGGCTAATTTAGTTGTTGCTCAATTGTTGTTTCTTGAGTCTGAAAATCCTGAAAAAGATATTTCTCTCTACATTAATTCTCCTGGAGGGGTAGTAACTGCTGGTTTAGCAATTTACGATACCATTCAGTTTATTAAACCTGATGTAAGTACTTTATGTATAGGGCAAGCAGCAAGTGCTGCTGCCTTACTACTTTGTGCTGGCGCAGATGGTAAGAGATTCTGTTTACCAAACTCACGGGTCATGATTCACCAACCTCTAGGTGGTTATCGTGGTCAGGCAACTGATATCGAAATTCATGCTCGTGAAACTTTAGCGGTGAGAGAACGATTAAATACCATCATGGCAAAGCACACGAAAAAGACTCCTGACCAAATTATGCGCGATACAGAGCGTGATAATTTTATGAGTGCGACACAGGCTGTTGAATATGGCCTAGTAGATCAAGTGCTTTATGATCGTGAGTCAGTAAGTAAAGTAGAGTAATTATTTACATTAAATTTAAAGACTGAACTATAATGTATGATGGCCCGGCTGTAGCGAAGCGGAACCTGGGTTAGGGTTCAGGTTTACCGGGTTCCGCTTCGCTGTACCCAGGCTAGGAATGCGAGGTGCCTTTTTATAGATTGATTCATTATTACTTCTTCGTATTTCGCTTTGTTTTTAAAAAATAGTTGCTGTGAATAACAGTGGCATATCTTTTTCTGATTGACTAATATTTTACATATATTATCTATTTTTCCGATAATCGTTGTAAGAAGGGGTTTGGTTATGAGTAAATCCGGTAACGGAAGTGGCGATAAAGTTTTGTATTGTTCTTTTTGTGGAAAGAGCCAACATGAAGTAAAAAAATTGATTGCTGGTCCTTCTGTGTTTGTATGTGATGAGTGTGTTGAATTATGCAACGATATTATTCGTGAAGAAACACATGAATCTCATGAAGAGACAGAAGTACGCTTGCCATCACCTAAAGAAATTTCAACCTTCTTAGATGAGTACGTCATCGGGCAATCACATGCCAAAAAAGTCTTATCCGTAGCTGTATATAATCATTACAAGCGATTACAACATAAAAGTGAAGATGGGGTTGAACTTGGTAAAAGTAATATTTTACTTATCGGCCCAACTGGTAGTGGAAAAACACTTTTGGCGCAAACATTAGCTCGTATTCTCAATGTTCCGTTTGCTATGGCAGATGCAACTACTCTTACTGAAGCAGGTTATGTAGGTGAAGACGTAGAGAACATTATCCAGAAGCTCTTACAAAAGTGTGATTATGATGTAGATAAAGCACAACATGGTATCGTTTACATTGATGAAATTGATAAGATATCACGCAAATCAGATAATCCTTCAATTACTCGCGATGTTTCTGGTGAGGGAGTTCAGCAAGCCCTTTTAAAACTGATTGAAGGTACAATTGCTTCAGTTCCGCCGCAAGGTGGTCGTAAGCACCCACAACAAGAATTCTTACAAGTAGATACTTCTAACATTTTATTTATTTGTGGTGGTGCGTTTGCTGGATTAGAAAAGGTAATAAGAGAGCGTAGTGACAAGTCAGGTATTGGATTTTCTGCTCAATTAAAAAATAAAAAAGAAAACAATGATGAAATATCCAAAGTATTGAACCAGCTTGAATCTGATGATTTGATTAAATACGGATTAATACCCGAATTCGTTGGTCGATTGCCTGTCGTTGCTACCTTACAGGAATTGGATGAATCCGCTCTTATTGATATTTTAACGAATCCTAAAAATGCTTTGACCAAGCAATTCCAGTCTTTATTCAAAATGGAAGAAGTGGAACTTGAATTTAGAGAAGAAGCATTGAACGCTATAGCTAAAAAGGCTCTAGAAAGAAAAATGGGTGCACGAGGTTTGCGTGCCATACTTGAAAATATTCTTTTAGACACCATGTATGAATTACCTTCTCTTGAAGGAGTAATTAAGGTTGTGGTAGATGAAAGTGCGGTGACTAGCTCATCTAAACCCATCCTTATTTATGAACAAGATGGGATGAAGAGTGCAGCAGGTGGCCAAGAGTAAAATTTTTGCTCTATCTCTCTCCTATCTTTATGATGGGAGAGAAGTTCTTTAAAACTTTCTTAATTATAACGCTTTGATTTCTTGCAATAACTCTCCCTTCCTTTTAAATTATAATTAGTAGTCACGTAAATATTAAAGTTTTCCGATTGAATAAGGGTTCATTATGTCCACTGAAATTAAAGAGACTTCGAATGAGACAGAAAAACTGTCTAGTATACCTGTGTTACCATTAAGAGACGTAGTGGTCTACCCCCATATGGTTATTCCTCTATTTGTTGGGCGAGGAAAATCAATTAAAGCCTTAGAAGCGGCTATGGTTGATAGTAAGCAAATCTTTTTAGTCGCACAGAAGAAATCATCAAACGATGATCCAGGGGCAGAGGATATTTTCCACGTTGGCACATTATCCAGTGTTCTCCAGCTATTGAAACTTCCTGATGGAACGGTGAAAGTTTTAGTTGAAGGGGAGAAGCGTGCTAAAGCAAAAGAATATAATCAGGCAAAAGGGTATTTAGAAGCGGATCTAGAATTGCTTGAGGATGAAAATGCTGCAGTTCAGGAGCCGGATATTGGTATTTTAATGCGCTCCTTGATGTCGCAATTTGAGCAATACATTAAACTAAACAAAAAAATTCCACCTGAAGTTTTATCGCCTCTTGCGGGTATAGAAGAACCAGGACGGTTAGCCGATACCATTGCTGCGCACCTCACTTTGAAAGTTGATGATAAGCAAGAATTATTAGAAACAATGGACGTGGGTACGCGCCTTGAACGCTTAATGTCTGCTATAGAAAATGAAATTGATTTATTGCACGTAGAAAAACGTGTGAGAGGCCGGGTTAAGCGACAAATGGAGAAAAGTCAGAGAGAATATTATCTCAATGAACAAATGAAAGCGATTCAAAAAGAATTAGGCGAATTGGGTGAAGAAGGGAGTGAAATCGAACAACTGGAAAATTCCATTAATAAAGCCGGTATGCCTAAGGAAGCTAAAGAAAAATCACTAGCAGAACTTCATAAGTTGAAAATGATGTCGCCCATGTCTGCTGAAGCGACGGTCATTCGTAATTATCTTGATTGGATGCTCGCTGTACCCTGGAAAAAAAGAACTAAAATTCAATTTGATCTGCCTAAGGCAGAAAAATTATTAGATAAAGAACATTATGGGCTTGAGCTGGTTAAAGAGCGCATTATTGAGTATCTGGCTGTTCAACAACGTGTGAAACGATTGAAAGGTCCTATACTTTGTCTCGTTGGACCTCCAGGAGTAGGTAAAACATCATTAGGACAATCTATTGCAAATGCTACGGGGCGTACGTTTATTCGTATTGCTTTGGGTGGTGTTCGAGATGAAGCAGAGATTCGTGGCCATCGTAGAACTTATATTGGTTCTATGCCAGGTAAGATTATTCAGAAATTGTGTAAGGCTGGAGTAAAAAATCCACTTATTATGTTGGATGAAGTGGATAAAATGGCTATGGATTTCCGTGGGGACCCAGCTGCAGCTTTACTTGAGGTATTGGACCCAGAGCAAAACCACACGTTCAATGATCATTATCTCGAAGTAGATTATGATTTGAGTGACGTGATGTTCATTGCGACAGCAAACTCGTTAGAAATTCCTGCCCCATTATTAGATAGAATGGAAGTAATTCGACTTGCAGGATATACAGAAGATGAAAAAGTAAGTATTGCTGAAAAATATCTTGTTCCGAAACAAGTTGTCTTGAATGGTTTGAGTAACCAAGAAATACATATTAGTGAAGGAGCGATACGAGAGGTAATTCGGCACTATACACGCGAGGCAGGTGTTCGTAACTTAGAACGGGATATTGCTAGTGTTTGTAGAAAAGTCGTAAAAGAAATTTTATCCAATAAAAAAGTTAAAAAAATGACGGTAACCACCAGTAATATTGAAAAATATTTAGGTGTGAAAAAATTCCGTTATGGTTTGGCTGAAGAATTTGACCAGGTTGGACAGGTTACAGGTTTGGCGTGGACAAGTGTTGGTGGGGAATTACTAACAATAGAAGCATCCATGATGCCTGGTAAAGGTAAAGTGACTCATACAGGTCAATTAGGCGAGGTCATGCAGGAATCTATCCATGCAGCAATGACTGTTGTCCGAAGTCGAGCTAAAAAATTAGGTTTGGCTGATGATTTTTATGATAAGAATGATTTCCATGTGCATGTTCCAGAGGGTGCAACTCCCAAGGATGGTCCCAGTGCGGGTATAGGTATGTGTACGGTGTTAGTTTCTGTAGTGACACATATTCCTGTAAAAGCGGATGTAGCAATGACAGGGGAAATAACACTAAGAGGGCAGGTATTACCAATAGGTGGTCTTAAAGAGAAACTATTGGCTGCTCATCGAGGCGGAATTAAACATGTCATTATTCCTGAGGAGAATGTAAAAGACCTGGAAGAGATTCCAGATAATGTTTTACGTAAGCTATCAATACATCCTGTAAAGACCATAGAACAGGTTTTAGAGCTGGCTTTACAACGCACTCCTTGGGTAGATCAGCCAACAAATGTACAGTCTGAGGGTTTAGTAGGTAAAAAATCAAAAAAAATTAAAAATAATGATTTACATACCCATTAATTAGAGGTATATTTCGTTTCGTAGCCCGCCACTAGCGGGCATTGCAAGGAAGTAACTACTCGACCGGTTAGTTTAATAAGTTTAGTTAAATTAACTTAGAAGTATGGAAGATTAACAGTATAGGGGAAGCAATGAATAAGAGCGAATTAGTTGATGCTATAGCAAGTGGTTCGGGTTTAACAAAAGCTGACGCAAGCCGAGTTCTCGAAACTTTTACTGATACTATTACTAATGTTTTAAAAAATGGTGATCAAGTGGTAATACCTGGTTTCGGTTCTTTTTCAACAGGCAATCGTTCAGCTAGAACAGGTAGAAACCCACAAACTGGTAAAATTATTCAAATTAAAGCGTCACGAGTAGCCAAGTTTAAAGCGGGTAAAAACCTGAAAGAAGCGGTGCAAGAAGCATAAGTTTTCTGGGTGCTTAGCTCAGCTGGGAGAGCATCGCCCTTACAAGGCGAGGGTCGTAGGTTCGATCCCTACAGCACCCACCAAGAAATGGAGTGGTAGTTCAGTTGGTCAGAATACCGGCCTGTCACGCCGGGGGTCGCGGGTTCGAGCCCCGTCCACTCCGCCAGATTAACGCGCCGAAAGGCGCGTTTTTTTTATCTTGAATGATTGTTTATGTCAAAATATATTTCCTTTCATTTCTGATTCTTTTTACTTAGAGAAAGATTAGGTGATGCTATGAAAATGAAACTCCATACCCATTTCACCAATTTTCAAGCTGATCAGGAAAGAAAAATTTTGCAAAATAAGTGTGCTGTTGTTTTTGTTTTGATTTTTTTCAGTCTGGGGTATAATCGGCCTCGCTAAATTAAATAAACCCTTAATTAATATATGGATCTCGGGACATGTTACAAAAGTTAAATGAACGTATACAGGGTGTTGTAGCTTGGTTAGTAGTTATTTTAATCGGTATTACGTTCACACTTTTTGGTGTGGATTACTATCTACAATCACGTCAAACAACAAACTCCAAGGTTGTTGTCAATGGTCAGCCTTTAACAATGCAGGCTTTTGAGACTAATTATAGACGTGCTCGTTCTATGCAAGATATTGAACAGATGACTGCTGCAGATGAGAAAAAGCTGCAAAATCAAGTTCTCGAGCAAATGATTACTAATGAAGTTTTAGTGCAAGCGGCTCGAAAAAATGGATTTGATGTCAGCTCGAATCAAGCAGATGCAGCAATTTTGAGTATTCCTCAGTTCCAGGAAGACGGTCATTTCTCTGCTCAAAAATATCAGCAAGCGTTAAATGCAGCCTTATTCACTCAATCAAGTTTTCAAAATGAAGTAAAACAGGGGATGTTATTAAATCAACAACGATTTGCTTTTATGGGAAGTTCTTTTGCTTTACCTGATGAAATCGATCGTTTTGTAAGTCTGTATATGCAAAGTCGAGACTATGACTACTTAACTATCCCGGCATCACTTTTTGAGAAGGATATACAGATTACTCCACAGGAAATAACTAGTTATTATAAAAACCATAAAAAAGAATTCATGACCCCAGAAAAAGTTAGTTTGGATTATGTTTCTTTGTCGATGCATGATATTAAAAACAAAATTAAAATTTCTGATGATGATGTAAAACGTTACTATGAAGAAAACCAAAATAGTTATTTAATACCTGCGAGTTGGCAAGTAGCCCATATTTTATTTGCTGTTCCAGAAGATGCAAACCAAGCTGATTTAGAAAAAATTCAGAAAAAAGCCAATGATGCATATCAGGCCTTACAAAAAAATCCGGAGCAATTTGACCATTTTGTTTCAACGCTATCAGACGATAAACTTTCTATAGCAGATAAGGGCGTTCTGCCTTGGATCACTGCTGGACAGAATGATTACAATCAAATTTTATCTAATTTAACCAAACCAGGTCAGATATCATCACCTGAAAAAACGAAACATGGTTATGAAATTTTTAAAGTAATTGCTTATAAACCAGTTTCTACAAAATCTTTCTCTGAAGTAGAGCAATCGATTAAAGAACAACTGATTGCTGAAGCAGCCCAAAACAAATATACGCAAGCTTTGGAACAATTATCTGATTTGAGCTATCAATCTCCTGATTCGCTTCAGCCAGTTGCAGACGCTTTAAATTTAAAAATCGAAACAACAAAGCCTTTCTCAAGAGCTGATGGTGTCGAAAATATTACCAAGAATAAACAGGTAATAAATGCTGCATTCAGTCATGATGTTCTTGATTTAAGTAATAATAGTGAACCAATACAAATTGATAATGATTCGGTAGTAGTGGTACGGGTTAATCGTCACTGGGATGAAACAGAACAGTCTTTGGAGTCTGTTCATGATCAAATTAATAAAATTTTAGTTAAGAAAAGTGCTGAAGCTAAAGCTAAAGAAGTTGGCATGAATTTATTAAGTCCGATTGAAGATAAACAACAGCAAGAGTTGATCCACTCAAACCATCTAGTATGGAAATCAGAACTTCGGTCAACACGAGATAATGATAAAGTTGATACCGATATTAATGATACGGCGTTCAATTTATTACGACCAGAAAGTCGCGATGGCCTTGTGATGCCAAATGGTGATTATGTGGTAGTGAGATTAAAGCAGATTCATGATGGGAAATTGAGTACATTAGACAGGGAGCAACAAGATAGCTTAATTCAACAAATTGAAGCAAGCTATGGCATGATGGATTATGACTTGTATGAAAAAAGTTTAATTAGTCGCGCACAAATTGTGAGGCATTAGGATCTGGACAAACATGCTGGATAGTTTTTAGGTTAGAGGTTTTATTTAGAAGCTAAATAGCAATGTTTGCCGATGTTACCCCAATAATAGGAGTCTCTGTATGTCTGATTTAAGTACGAAGTTTACCGATCTTAAATTGAAGCAGTTATATGGTCACATGTTAAATCATTATAAACATTGCATGGACCGTCATCTTGATGCTACTGCCATGTATTATGAAATGTATGGTGCAGTGCAGTATTCCCTGGAGTCGCCTTATAGCTCCCTATCTTCTCTAGACGGAGAAGAAAAAATTAAAGTGTATGCGGCTTTTAATAAAATATTTTATGCTTTACCGTTCTATAGAAATCTGACTGCCACCCAACAACGCGATTTTAATCCTAAACCGCCTAAGTTTAACCCGCAAGTTAAATATGAAACGAATATTTACAATAACTATAGTCATCACGACTCAACACTCACCAATTGGCTGATTTTGAGCTACGTACTCGATTCTCGCCATCATGCTCGCCATCATGATTCAAGTTGTTGTTTCCCTTCTAATCATCACGGACACAGTTCATCTTCAAATGATGATTTAGGTAAATTAATTCTAGCTTTACTTGTTATCGCTTTAGCTGCGATTGCGGCTGTTTTAGCGTTCATTGCTCTAGCCTATATGGTGGATGAATTTGCAAGCAGTATGGAACGATTTTATTATGGCGAAGGATGGCTGAAGGGTGCATTAATGTTTGCAACTTCTCTTGCATTTGGTGCAGGTTCTGCCTCTTTAACGCTTAATTTCGCGGCGGCGCCTCTTATTGCTCTTGCAGTGGCAGCAGGGCTCAATCCTGTGGGTATTGTGATTCTTGGAGCGGTATTGTTTACAACAATAGGTGCTGGTATTGGATGTTGGGCAATGAGTATGATGTATGATTCCATTAATACATCAGCGAATAAAGAGTCTATGGACCCTGAAGATCCACAGCGATTTCAATTAACCGCTGCAGAAGAAGAGTCCTTACGACAAAAGACAATTGATCCCATTGCAGTAAAATGTGCTATGGTTGCATTGCGTGCGGAAATAGCGAATGTGTTAGGTAATGAGAAGCCAATCCCTTCTTTTTTCACTCGTTATTTTGATGAAAATGGAAGTGAAGTCAATGAATTACTTACAAAGTTAAGGAAATTACGTCGCGGTGAGATGAGTATTGTTGATGTGGGTAATTTGCGTTTTGATTGCAGGCTCCCGCAACCTATCCCACAACCTGTCTATACACCAAGCTTTTATTCGCAGCAACCACCACCGTCATATTCTGAACATACATTGAATCTACGGCCTTCAGCTCCTCCAGAGTACCCAGCTTATCAATAGTCTAAGAGGTTTTTTGATCAGGTAAAGTCTAATCTTTACCTGATCAAGTCATTGTTTTGCCTTTCTTCGTTATCCAAACTTACTCATTAGACGTAAATGGAAGCATACGCTTCAATACATTATCTTTGTAGATAAAATGATGATATAAAGCTGCAAGAATATGAACCCCCACCAAAAATAGAATGACAAACGCAAGTGTTTCATGAGCTAAAAACATAATGCCTCCAAGATGCTCATTCGCTGAAATAAGACAGGGTATGGTAAACAAACCAAAAAAGTTAATAGGTTTTCCATCAGCACACGTTAATAGATAACCAATAATTGGCATGAGCATTATAAGGAGGAACAGGGTATGATGGACCGCTTTAGAAATAATATATTGCCATCGTGGTTGAGTTTCTGGGGGTAGAGGTTTCACATTGAAGATATGCCAAATGAAAAATAGGATCCCCAATATTAAGAGGGTCATGCCAACAGACTTATGTAACATGATATAAGGGCCTGTGAGAGGGGAGTTTTCGCTAAGAGACCAGACAAAATAAAATTGTGCGGTTATTAAAATAAAAATTAACCAATGCAGTAGTTTTGTCATAGTACCAAACCGCTTTACGGTATTCCTTAACATACGGATTCTCCAAAAATAATAGATGGCCTTACTATATCAACGGCCCATATAATTTCAATATTGAACTTTTTTTATTATAGGAACTTATATTATTTGAAAGGAAACTGATAGCGATATTAGAACTTTATTTTTTTGAATTAATAGGTTATCAAGAGTGGGGTATTTAAGACTTGGCGGAGAGACAGGGATTCGAACCCTGGGAAGGTTGCCCTTCAACGGTTTTCAAGACCGCCGCATTCGACCGCTCTGCCATCTCTCCGACAGCCGAGAATACTATCCTAACAACTCTGCTTTTGCAAATATTTTTTTATATTCTAGGCAGTCGTAGGTCATTTTTTTAGACTGTTGTTTTAAATTGCTCCATTTTTTAAAAAAAACAGAAGAATGTTCGCAAATTAAATAGTCCTAGGTATAATGTTTCAAATTTTTGTGGCTGTTGTGCGGATGCAACAGATATATATTTAGATAGGTGTAGTTTATGAAACGAATTCGAATGTTGTTCCTAATCGGTCTTATTGTCTCTTTATCTGCATGTAAAACATGGTGGGGTAAGGATGATGAAGATAATAATCCTTACAAAGGAATGACTGCTGAACAGCTTTATACCGCGGCTCAGAAGGACCTACACAAAAAGGAATATGCAACTGCAATAAAACATCTTGAAGCAATTGAAACAATGTATCCGTTTAGTGATTATACTGAAAATTCGCAGCGGCAATTAATCTACGCATATTATAAAAATGAAGATTATCCTTCTTCTGCAGCAACTGCAGAGCGGTTTATTCATCTTTATCCACGCGCAAAAAACGTAGATTATGCATATTACATGCGTGGAATGGCTAATTTCCAACAAAGCCGTGGGGTTTTTGCAAAATTTTTACCTCTAGATGAATCATGGAGAGATCCTGGAACACAAACACAGGCTTATTCTGATTTCGGTATTTTGATTCAAAAGTTTCCAGACAGCAAATATAAAGCTAATGCATTACAACGGATGACTTACTTACGTAATATGTTCGCACAGCATGAGCTAAATGTAGCGACGTTCTATTATAAGCGTCAGATGTATGTTGCAGCAATTAATAGAGCAAGTTACGTTGTTAAAAACTATCCACAAGCTCCAAGTGTAAAACAAGCTTTAGTGGTTATGCATGATGCAAATATGGCTTTAGGTTTTCATCAGGCTGCAGAAGAAGCTCTGGCTGTTTATAAAGCAACTTATCATACTGCCAAGATGGAAAAAATTTCTTAATTCCTTAATGATGAAAAAGGCATCTTGGATGCATATAAATCAGATAGTATGATGTTAGATATAATGCAATGGAACTTAATAATACTTTTTTTAAGTTTCTGCCCCATTAATTTAAGAGGCGCCTCGTCTTATACTCAAATTAAATGGGAAACAAGGAATAAAAAAAGGGAGCCATCGCTCCCTTTTTATTTTAAATTTATAGAGCTTCTTCTAATTCAGGTTCTTTTGCTTTCACTGCGACAGCTGCAAAAAGATCATTAGTTAACTCACGTAATTCACCTGCTAATAAAGTAAGTGCGGCATCACGTTGTTGATATTCTTCATCAAGTTGTTTGATGTCGTTAAAATCATCGAGAAGATATTCAAGGCTTTTAAGTTTTTTGAATGTAAAATCATGGGTTAATGTAAATTGAATTCTTTCTTTCCAGATTAACGAAATTTCGGCGGTTGCCATGCCTTGTGATAGTAAGGTTATAATTTCCTCAGCAGGAAGCTCATAGCCCTTACAATGCACTCGTTTTTTTTCATCATCAAGAGCAAAAAGGATGCAATCCGATGCTAATTGAAAATGGTTAGGAAGAGTATTCGGGGAGTGAATCCATTCTGCAAATCGTAAAGCTAAATTCTCAGTATGGGTTAACGGTTCAATCGTAATTCCTGCTACTGACTTACGTAACAGAGAAGTAAGCTGCGACGCTTGATTATTACTGGAAGCATTTACTATTATTCTTTTGCTCGCGCTATCCAAAATGGCAAGCATTCTTTTTTGGACGCAAAACGATTTGGGTAGTAATTCAAATTCAATATCTTCGGCCATTTGTGCTTTCTCTGCACGTTTAATCGTGCGGCCTTGTTGGGTTTCAAGTGCTTGAACTTTTTCAGCGAGCATTTTGTTTATCACACCACGTGGCAGCAAACGTTCTTCTTTACCCATACAAATTAGAGAGCTCCCAGCAACTTCTTGAACCATTTCGTCTGCAAAAGCAGGAAGCCATCCATAAACAAAACGAGCATGAGGTGGACAAGGCTTTAGGATATTTTCTGCGAGAGATGCTGTTAAATCACTCGCTTCATCCAACTCATATTGATAGATTAGTGCATTGTTAAACCACATAAAAAACTCCTAAGATTACATAATATAATAGGTACCGATTGCCATCGTTCTATTGTATGGTAGTTTATAAAAGTCGATGTTTAAATTGGCCGAATAATTGCGTATTAAAAAAGCAAATAACTTTTCTTGCCAATAAAAGGTTAATGATTTTTTTGATTTTGATGCTGTAATATTTGGTATTTCTACCATATAAGTAGCGCGATCAACATTTAACTTAAAGGGGAAAAGATTTTTATTTGAAGCACGTTCTAAAGCTCTGGGGATAGAAATAGTTTCCATAAATCCATAGTGCAAAGTAAGATTGAATACCTTCTCATGTAAGCAGGTAATTTCATAGCGTTGGCTGTAATGTATATATGGGATGTTATCTACTACATAATTCACAATAAGCACGCGTTCGGGAACAGCGCGGCTTAACTTAAGGAAATGTAGAAAGCTTCCGCCACTTTTATCATAAACATCGGTGATAAATACCGCAGTCAAGTCAGTAAGTTGATTTAAGCTTTTATACTCTAATTGCCTGAGAATCTTGGAAATATCATCTTTATTCATGTAATAATTTTCGCGCAAGTATTCTAAGCCAAACTTCCAGGTATACATAATGGTTGCTATGGCTAAAGCGAACGTAACAGGGACCCAACCACCAGTCAAAAACTTATGTAAATTTGAACCAAGAAATGCAAAATCTATAGTAAGGAATAATCCAAATATAGCGATAACTTTAAATTTGGACCATTTCCAAATGGATAATGCAGCATAAGCAACCATTGCATCAATGAGAAGCATATCTGCATTCACAGCAATTCCATATGCATGAGCAAGTCGATCTGAAGTTTTGAAGGCAATGCAAAAAGTTAAGGTTCCAATAAACAAAATAAAGTTGATTTGTGGAACATAAATCTGTCCGGAAAACTCCTTAGATGTTTGTACTATGGGTATACGAGGGCATAAACTCAGCAAAACAGCTTGTTTTGTTAACGAAAAGGTTGCCGAAATCACCGCTTGGGACGCGATTATTGTCGCAATAGTAGCTAAGATAATTAATGGAATATAAAACCATTCAGGGGCAATCATGTAAAAAGGATTGTTAATGGCATTAGGGTTCATAAGTAAGTTAGCCCCTTGACCAAAATAATTTAATATCAAACAAGGGAGAACAACTGCAAACCAACCGGCACGAATAGGGTTTTTCCCAAAATGTCCTATATCGGCGTAAAGGGCTTCGCCTCCGGTTACCACAAGAAAAATACCGCCTAATAACAAATACCCTTTTAATCCTGTATCGCGAATTAGATCGAATGCGTAATAAGGATTGATTGCGGTAAGCACGATAGGAGCTTTAATAATTTGTGCGATGCCAAGAATGGCAATAGTAAAGAACCAAATTAATATAATGGGTCCAAATAGATTGCCAATACTCCCGGTTCCTCTTGCTTGTAAGGTGAAAAGGAGAATGAGAATAATAACCGCTATAGGTAAGATATAGGGAGTAAAGGTGTCTGAAAGAGTGCTAAGACCTTCTACAGCACTAATTACGGAGATGGCTGGCGTCAGCATGCCATCACCCAAGAGTAATCCAGCCCCAAAAATTGCGATGATGTAAAATAATGGCGTATATCGGGTGCTTTTATATTTCATTAGTGCCAAAAGGGCGAGAATTCCTCCTTCACCATCATTATCGGCCCGAAAAATCAAAATTAGATATTTGAATGAAATGACAAGAATCAAACACCAAAAAATTAGCGATAGCACGCCTAAAATATGTGATTGAGTAATAGCAATATTATTCAGAGTTACTTTTAAAGCATATAAAGGACTGGTTCCTATATCACCAAAGACAACACCTAAAGCCCCAAGGGTGAGACCATAAGAGAACTTGTGTGTGTTTTCCATATCAATTACCAGAATGCGTTGCTAAATTAATAGCAAAAAGGGCGATAAAGAGTGTTTTCATATTTGCTATACTGTCCCTAACTTTTATTTTTCCACCAGTTAATTGGAGGAGGAATGATTTTTCTTAGGTTTTATAAATTTACGAACTCTTGCAGGTCTAGCGTTCTTTGTGTAGATTAGCCGATTTTTGTTCTTTGGGAAATAGAAAAATGAATGCAAAAGTTATTTTGCTTGCAGCAAAACAAAATACTGTATTACGCGGTCATCCCTGGATATTCCCCAAGGCCATTGCGAAGACTCAGGGTAGATTAGTTACAGGACAGTTAGTTGATATTTATAATGCAGATGAGAAACTTATTGGTGTAGGTGCCTATAATGAGTATTCTCTCTACAGAGTCAGGGTCTTGGCGCTTACCAATGAATCCATTGATATAAGTAATTTGCGCACTTTGATTACCCATCGCTTAAATCAAGCGAAGCAAGTAAGAGAGTGTTTAAATTTACCTAATGAAGAAACTACAGCCTATCGTTTATTTAATAGTGAAGCAGATGGTCTTTCTGGCTTAACCATCGATCGATTTAATCAAACATGTGTGGTTGCAAGCTCTGCTTATTGGGTTGAGCTCAATCGAGAACTTATTATTGAAGCATTACAAACTTTGTTTCCCACAGATCAAATTATATGGTTGCCACAAAGTAAACCCTTGGGACAAGATGGCTGGAAGCAAATTACAGTTCAAGAGAAACATTATAATACCCAGGTGCTTGAAGCAGGGGTTATTTATGAAGTTGAGTTTGCTCAAGCACAAAAAACAGGATTATTCCTTGATCAACGCGAGAACCATCAACGTATTGCGCAATTATCTAAAGGAAAAAATGTTTTAGATCTCTATTGTTATAGTGGGGGGTTTGCATTACATGCTGCGAAAGCAGGTGCTTTAAAGGTCACTGCAGTTGATAGTTCTGCTCAAGCAATAGGGCAAGCTCAAAAGAATGCGGAATTAAATGGAGTGTCTCAAATTGAATGGATTGAAGCCGATGCACGAGAGTATTTAACAAAAGCAGGGGACTATGATGTAGTCGTTCTTGATCCTCCTAAATTGGTTCCATCCAAACAGCACGTTGAGCGTGCTAAAAACTATTATCGGTTTTTACATCGTGAAGTGTTTAAGTACATGAAAACAGGCTCCTTATTAATGACGTGTAATTGTTCTTCAGCACTTTCGTCCCAGGAGTTTTGCTCTCTGGTGAGTGCTCAAGCCGGAGCTGTAGGGAAACAAGCACGGATTTTAGGGGTGTATGGCCCATCAAGTTGTCATCCTACATTAGCGTCTTTCCCAGAAGGAAATTATCTTACTGCGGTTTTATTGGCAGTTGTATAATCGATTTTGCAGCCTGAATGCAGCAGACTCTGACTGCACCTCACTGTCAGCGCGGCTTGTCCGTGGTCCATTGTTTTAGGGCAGATCTTCTGCATCCCGCGGACAAGCCGCGGGACGTCGGAATAGGGTTGGATTGGTTTATAGAGGATTCGGCTGCACCAATAGTTAATGATACCATTTAGGTATGAACCGATCGGTCTCTATCTTGTAAACATTGCAATACATCATAAAAACTCAGTTCAGATGCTTTTAACAAAACAAATAAGTGAAAAATTAAATCAGCACATTCATTAACTAATTCTTCTCGGTCGTTATTTACAGCAGCAATTACTGTTTCTACCGCTTCTTCTCCTACTTTTTGAGCGCATCTCGAGAGTCCAGAATCTAATAATTTTGCTGTATAGCTGTTTTCATTTTTTGAATCCGCTCGTTCGTTAATCAATTCAATTAACTCATGAATAAATCCAAGGTTGGTGTGATGTGCGGGTTGAAAGCAACTTGTGTATCCTAAATGACATGCAGGACCTTTAGGAAGAACCTGAATTAACAGGCTGTCATTGTCGCAATCAACACTGATGTGTTGTACCGACATGCTGTTACCTGAGGTTTCTCCCTTACGCCACAAGCGTTTACGGCTTCGACTATAGAGATTTAATTGGCCAGTGGTGAGGGTTGCTATTAGAGCCTCCTGGTTCATATAACCGAGCATGAGAACATTACCGTTTTCAGCATTTTGAATGATGGCTGGTAATAGCCCATTCATTTTTTTCCAATCTAAAGAATTAATTTCCATATGAATCATAATCGTACCTCAATCTTTTGTTTTTTAAGTGCTAATTTTATTTCGTGTATCGTCAAAATTTTGTCATGAAAAATGCTGGCTGCTAAAGCACCATCGACTCGGGACTCAAGGAACACTTTAGTAAAATCATCTAGTGCCCCAGCACCTCCTGAAGCAATTAATGGTACCTGACATAGAGGTCGCATCAATTTTAATTGATGTAGGTCATAACCTGTGCGTACACCATCTGATTGCATGCAGTTAAGTACAATTTCTCCTGCTCCCCGATCTTGTACCTCCTTGATCCATTCTCTTGTTTTGCGCCTGGAGTTAAGCGTTTTTTTCTCATCTCCGGTATATTGATAGACATAATAATCATTATCTATCCATTGACTATCAATCCCGATTACAACGCATTGGCTTCCAAAATTCCGACTTAATTCATTGATTAAGTCGGGGGTTTCTAACGCTGGGCTATTAATGGATATTTTATCAGCTCCAGAATTTAATACCGATTTTGCCTGATTAAGAGAACGAATTCCACCCGCTACGGTAAAAGGAATATTGATTGTTCCGGCCACTTGATTTACCCAATCCGGGCAAACTAAGCGTTGCTCAGAACTTGCAGTAATATCATAAAATACAAGCTCATCTGCACCCGATGCGGAATATTCTTCTGCAAGTTCAAGGATATTCCCAACAACGCGATGATTGCGAAATTTAATTCCTTTGACGACTTGATTATCGCGTACATCAAGACATGGAATAATTCGTTTGGTTAACATAATTTATACTCAAATTAATGCCATGGGCTCCGCTGCGCTTTACCCAGGCTACAACTTACACCGATAACATTGATTCCAAGTCTAAAGTGCCTTGGTAGAGGCTTAATCCCAGAATCGCTGCGCTAACTCCCAATGCTTCCAATCGATCAATATCTTCTGCATTACGAATACCTCCTGAGGCTTGCCATTTAATTTGTGGAAAACGTTCTACAGCCTCTTTATATAACTCAAAATTCGGTCCTTGCATCATTCCATCACAAGCAATATCAGTACAGAGTATTTGGGTGACATTCAATTGCAGATAATGAGAAACAACATCCCATAAATTACTATTTGATGTGGTTTGCCACCCATGAGTAGCGGGTATAGGGATCTTTTTTTGCATTCGAATATCTAAAGCCAAGATAATGTGTTGTGGATTTATCTCTTTAATGATTTGTGCAGTCAGTACCGGATTGGTAATGGCAACGCTGCCTAAAACCAAGTTGGATATTCCTGCTGAAAAACATAAAGCGGCTTGTTCTAAAGAGCGAATCCCGCCACCGGCTTGCACCGTGATCCCAGTGTTTTGCATGGCGCAGATTAAAGACAGTTGTTGCATCGCTCCTGTTTGGGCGCCATCTAAATCAACGATATGTAAACGTTCCGCTCCTAATTGGGAGAAATACGTGGCACGGTCTATAGGTAGTGTATCGAATTGTGTGACTTGATCGAATTGTCCTTGTCGTAAACGTACACAACGACCTGCTTGGAGATCAATTGCAGGGATAAGGATCATACAGCCTCCATATTTTAAGTCAGTTAAATTTAGTGGGTGGCGCTCTAGGGCTGTTCAGTCTAAGCTAGCCTTAAGTTACAAAAATTATTCAGTAACGTCATTCCGGTTTCTGCTGATTTTTCTGGGTGAAATTGCATGCCCCAAATATTATTTTTTTGAATTATTGCTGTAAAAGGTTCACTGTATTCACAATAAGCCAAGGCATACTCACTCTCACCAAGGGCATAACTATGAACGAAATAAACATAATCTTGTTTATTTAATCCGTGTTGTAAGAATGATTCTGTGCACCATTGCAACTGATTCCACCCCATATGAGGTACCGGATAATTTTCCTGCCGGGGCAAACGTTTTATTCTTCCGGGTAGCATTCCTAGACAACGAATATCATTTTCTTCGCTGTGTTCAAACAATAATTGCATACCGAGACAAATTCCCAGCAAGGGTTGTTCTAATGAGGTAATGACGTCAATCAAATCATACTGACGTAGTGCATTCATACCATAAGCTGCGGTACCTACACCAGGCAGAATCACATGACTTGCTTTATTAATTACCTTTGCATCGTGCGTTAATTGATAGTTAAATCCCAACCTTTTTAATGCATTAACTAAAGAGGTTAGATTTGTGCCACTCACATCAATAACCGCGATCATAATACCCCCTTGGTCGATGGTAACGCATTGTTTGTTTTCATACAGGCCTGACCTAGCGCTCTACCTAATGATTTGAAACAGGCTTCGATCATGTGGTGATGATTTTGGCCTTTAACTTCAATGTGAATAGTTGCACCAAGTGCTGTGGCTAATGAATTAAAGAAATGAGGTACCATCTCAGTTGCCATACCTCCCACAAATTCCCGGGTAAATTCACCTTTAAACTCGCAAAAGCCTCTCCCACTGATATCAATAGCGATAGAAGCTAAAGCTTCATCCATGGGTAAGGTAAAGCCATAACGGTTAATACCCCATTTATCACCAAGTGCTTTTTTTAGGCTTTCTCCTAAAGCAATGGCGGTATCTTCAATAAGATGATGATCATCAACTTCTACATCGCCCTTGGCATATAATTCAAGATTAAATCCGCCATGTTTGGCTACTTGCTCCAGCATGTGGTTAAAAAATGGTATCGGTGTGCTTATGACACTATTTTGATCCCTATCCAAAATTAAGGTTAGTGAGATATCAGTTTCTTTTGTTTTTCTTTGAATTACTGCAGTGCGTTTTTGATTCAGTATGGTTTGGGTAACTTGATCCCATCCATTTTTTTGAGAGATAGGCAGAAATTTGATACCGAGATTATCTGCAAATTGTCGATCGGTTTCTCGGTCACCAATAACCCAGGAGAATGATTTATCGATTACTCTTTCTTTTAAAAATTGATCCACCAACCCTGTTTTTGGTTTCCGACAGAAACAATTTTCTTCAGGCATGTGAGGACAAATAAACATTTCTTCAAAAAATATTCCCTGAGAAGAGAAAAGATCCAAAGTAAATTCATGACAAATCATAAAATCATCTTCAGGGAAGGAAGGAGTGCCTATACCATTTTGATTGCTTACCATAATAAAGCGAAATCCTTCCTTTTGTAATTGCAGTAATGAAGGAATAACATGGGGCGTGAGTTTGATTTTATCTAAAGAATCTACTTGAAAATCAAAAGGTTCTTCAATCAAAGTGCCGTCACGATCAATAAATAAGATTTTTTGCATTTTAACATCCTGAAACATTGTTTTGAAAAGAAGATAAAGCACGCAGCAATAGCTGATTTTGCGACTCATCACCAACGGTGATCCGTAAATGCTCATGTAGTAATGAATTGGTTAAAAAGCTTTTGATGGCTATGCCTTGATTGGCCAACCAAGAAGTTAATTCAATTGCATAGTCGGTTTGAACAAGAATGAAGTTTGTTTCAGTCGGATAGACATTTTTAATTGCAGGGCAAGCTTGCAACTCCTTCACTAACTTGGTTCGAGATTCTTTAATTGTGCTAATCGTCTGAATAAACCATTCTGGCTTTTCCAATGCGCGCAGTGCTAAATCAATCACTACGCTGGAAAGCGGGAAGGGAGGCATGATTTTATTAAAGGCCTGGATTAAATTTTCTTGCGCTAAAATGATTCCTAAACGAAGATTAGCTAGGCCATAGGCTTTGGAAAGAGTACGTAAAACAATTAAATTATCAAATTGGGGAATTAATGACGTTGCACTTCGGGCTTGAGCAAATTCGATATATGCCTCATCAACGACAATAATGGAACGATTTTTATATTCTTCACAAAGAGTCGCTATAAAATCCAGATCGATTAGGTTGGCCGTAGGATTATTAGGATTGCACAAAAAAATGAGTTTACAATTTTTTTGCCAACTGGTTCGCACATCTGCTAAGGACAGTTCGAAGTTGTTTTGTGGATTTAAAGAGCACTCAATAAGTTGAGCATCTTGTAAATACACATAAAATGCATACATGGAAAAGGTAGGAGCGAATTGCATACATGCATCCTGACCAGCACTTAAAAATAAACGAGTGATTAAATCAATTCCATCATCCGAGCCGCGAGTTAATACCATTTGATTTGCATCAACCTGATAGCGTTTTGCCAATTGTTCTTGTAACTGGTCGAGCAGATTTTTTTCTGGATAAAAATTTAAATCAATATCCGTACTTAATGCAGACCAAGGAAGTTCATTGGCATGTAATCGGTATCTAGGAGCACCATTAGAAACATAAGGTTTGTTGTTTAATAGTTCAGGGCGTATTAAGTTAAGTACAGACATTTAAATCTCCAATGAGTTCAACCTAATGGCTACAGCCTGTGCATGCGCATCCAACCCTTCAATTTGTGCCAGTGCTATTGCGGCAGGTCCTAATGTTCTAATTCCTTCCTCATTAATCGATTGCACATTAAAGCGAGTTAGGAAATCGAGTGTACTTAGGCCATTATGATTTTTGGCGTAACCGTTGGTGGGTAGCACGTGATTCGACCCGGTTATGTAATCACCAAGCGTTTCAGCAGCCCAGGAACCAAGAAATACAGTTCCTACACTATGAATTTTATCGAGTAAATCTCCTCCATCTTCACGATTTATAATTAAGTGTTCTGGTGCGTAGATGTTGACCATATTTAATTGTGCAGTTTTATTGTTACAAACAATAATTACACTGTTTGCTAATGATTTATTGATTATTTGAGTTCTTGATAAGCGGGTAAACTGGGCTTGTAGCTGTTGATTTACCTGTTCTGCGAACTGAAGTGTATCGCAAATCAAAATTACTTGAGAGTCGACTCCATGTTCTGCTTGGGCAAGTAGATCAGCAGCAACAAATGCTGGATTTGCTTGATTGTCTGCAAGGATCATCACTTCGGAAGGGCCAGCTGGCATATCGATAGCCGCACCCAATGGATCTGAGGCAACCAAAGTTTTTGCTTCTGTGACATAGCTGTTTCCTGGTCCAAAAATCTTATCCACTTTAATAACCGTTTCAGTCCCATAAGCCATAGCTGCAATGGCTTGAGCTCCTCCGACTGCGTAAATAGTGTCTATGCCACATAAACGTGCGGCCACAAGTAAATGCTCATTAATCGAACCTGATGCATCAGGAGGTGTACATAATATTTTTGTTGGACATCCTGCAACCAAGGCTGGTATCGCTTGCATTAACAATGAAGAAACCAAAGGAGTTTTGTTGCCTCCGGGGATATACAATCCCACGCGTTGTATTGGCCTATAGGTGCTGTAGATATTCACTCCTTTTGCGGTACATATATTTTTGTTTTCCGGGAGTAGGGCCTGGTGGTAAGCAGTTATGGTTTTGATTGCCTCATTAATGGCATTTAGAGATTGCCGACTGATGGATGCGTTTTCAATTTTCTTCGTTGGGATCTGCAGGCTTTTTAAATAAGCACCATCGAATTGTTTTGTAAATGCAAATAAGGCTTGATCTCCAAACGTTCGCACTTGTTTAATAATCTCGTCTACCTTGCTTTTTACGGATGAGGTTTGCATGGGGCGAGTTAAACAGAGTTTTTTTTCATCTTGAGATATGGTTTGCCAATTTTTAATCGATAACATCATACTACTCCAACATTTTTTCTATGGGTAAAACCAATATAGAACTGGCGCCTAGGGTTTGGATGGTTTCTAAAGTGTTCCAAAATACGCGTTCGCTCGAAACTACGTGAACCGCTACTTTGTCCATATTTCCTGGCAAAGGTAGAATTGTGGGCGATTCAGCTCCAGGTAGTTTTTCTGCAATTGCTTCGAGGGCGGATTTTGGGGCATGAAAAACAATATATTTTCGTTCCTGAGCTTGTTGTACTGATTGAATTCTTCGCGCAAGCATATCAAATAGGTCTTGAAACATGTTGGGAGAGTGTTGATCAGCTTGAATCAATACGGCTTGGCTTGAAAGTACTGTATCCACTTCGTTGAGCTTGTTGTCCTCCAACGTTTGGCCACTTGAAACCAGATCACAAATTGCATCAGCCATACCCATTCGCGGGGCAACCTCAATTGAACCCGATAAGACAAGGCTTTCAGCACATATTTTTTTTTCACGTAAATATTGATTCAATAAATTGGGATAGCTGGTAGCAATTCGTTTACCATCTAAACTTCCTGGTCCTTGATAGTCCATGGACTCAGGTACAGCAATGGATAAGCGACAGGTGCACGTACCCAACGTAGCGGTTATTTTGTATCCTTTTTGTGGATTAGCAAGTGAGGCCTCTAATAAGACGTTTTCACCAACGATACCGCCATCACATAAACCGTCAAATACTAAAACAGGAATGTCATCATCGCGTACAAAAAGTAAATCTATGGGGAAGTTATCAACATGTGTGAGTAAGCTATTTGGTTTGATACGAAACTTTAAACCGCATCGTTGTAAAAGACTCAACGACTCCTCTGATAAGCGCCCCTTTTTCTGTAAAGCTAAACGTAAACGATTTTTCACGACAACTCCAATTTTTTCGCGATTAGTTCATAACCGCCAGTACCAAAACTCAAACAGCGTGCTACACGAGTTATTGTGGTGACGCTGACCCCGGTTTGCTCATGAATAGTGCGATAGGGAATACCTTGCCTCAATAAAGGAACAACCTGCCACCGATCGGCCATTGCTTCGAGCTCGGCTGGAGTGCATAAATCGGTAAAAAATTGCAATGCTTCATCTTTGTTCTCAAGCAAACTGATTACATGCATTAAATCAGGGAGTGCAGAATGTTTTATTGTGGTATGTGTTTTCATATTAATGTATTAGTGTGTTAGAACATTAAAACAATGGTAATGGCTATTTTTCATACTGTCAATGCAAAAATTGTAGATAAGCGAAATATATTGAAGTAAAGAAGTCGTAGCTTGGGGAGAGCAGTTAAAAAAATACACTCTCCCACCAATGGGAGAGAGGTAGGAGTGAGGGTGATATAATGTATACCCTCATCCGCCTTAAGGGACACCTTCTCTCCTTTGGGGGAGAAGGAATTTAAAGCGTTACGCTCCTAGATTATGAGCCAGCTTAAGCAGATATGTGGGATTAACAACCATATACAGAGTGATAATCCTCAAGTTTTTTAACATATTCATTTTGTTTTGTACTTTTTAAGTAATCAATCAAATCAAATAAAGTGATAATGGAATAGACGTCAATACCTTGAGCTTTAATTTCAGATAACGCTGATTCCTTAGTTAATCCACGTTCACATCGATCTAGTGCGATAATGACTCCAGTTAATTGGCCTCCATGTTCCTTAATTAAAACTTGTGATTCTCTAAAAGCAGTACCTGCAGTAATAACATCATCAACCACAATAGTTTTTCCGGATAGGGGGGCGCCAATTAATTGGCCTCCTTCACCATGATCTTTTACTTCTTTACGGTTAAAAGTAACTGTAGTTTCTTTTCCTAACTCAGCTAAAGCTATAGCTGTTGCGGTAGCAAGAGGCAAGCCTTTATAAGCGGGGCCAAATAAATGTTCGAATTGAACTTGATGTTCAAGTAAAGTTTTTGCATAAAAATGTCCTAATTGTCGTAAAGCGTTTCCTTGATAAAATAATCCTGCATTAAAAAAGTAAGGACTAATGCGTCCGGACTTTAAAGTAAACTCACCAAATTTTAAAACTTGGCAATCAAGCGCTAATTTTATAAAAGCTGATTTCATCTGATTCATTGTGTATTTCCAATAGAAAAAAAAAAGATAAAGATATTGTTTTTTTTAAAAAATTCTTAACAATCAACAAAAAACTGCTATGCTAATCTATATGTAAGGAAACATTTCTTACGTATAGTGAATGTTTATTATAACTCAGGGTTTTAATAGTAAATATTTTTGAGTTAAAAATAAACATCTGTAATAGTTGGATAGTAAAGCTTAAGACAAAGGGGATAGCTAATGTCGCAAAGAGAAACGGGCCATGTAAAATGGTTCAATGAGAAAAAAGGATTTGGTTTTATCATTAATGAAAATGGTGACGATATTTTTGTTCATTATAAAGATATCCAAGGTGTTGGATTTAAGACCCTCCATGAAAATGATCCAGTATCCTTTGTGCTTGATAAAGGACCTAAAGGGTTAAAAGCACAAGACGTTACAATAATTACCGAACAGTAAAGTAACGCATAATATATTCTCAGCTATCGCTGCGTGTTAAGTTTAACCTGGGCTAAGGATTTGCCATAACCTGGGTTTACTTCTCATGCAATGGACTTTTTTGATTATGGCTACGATCTAGGAGTTTTGTGTTCTAGTAAAATTTATTTATGAGCTAGAATCTACAAATATAGGGAAAGTGGCAGTTAGTCAATTCTATTTGTTTATCTAAATTTCATAAGATAATAATGTAGATCTTGAATTCTGCAAAAACATCTTCATATATATCCCTCGTATTTGTTAATTTTTATGTTAAGGGATTTGTATGAAACGTTTGTCTATGTATCAAGTAGATGCATTTGCATCTGCTCTTTTTGAAGGTAATCCTGCAGCAGTTTGTCCTTTAGATCAGTGGTTAACTGATAAAGAAATGCAAAATATTGCTGCTGAAAATAATTTATCCGAAACAGCATTTTTTGTTCCTGAAGAAGATGGGTATTACATAAGATGGTTTACTCCAAATGAAGAAATCGCTTTATGTGGTCACGCAACTCTTGCTACTGCGCATGTGATTTTTGAACAATTAAATTATAAAGGAACAGAAATAAAATTTAATTGCAAAAGTGGGGTACTCTTTGTTCGTAAAAATGGAAGTGGCATTATGATGGATTTTCCCGCATTGCCTTATCATCCAATCGAACTCACCCCTGAGTTACAGCAACTCAATTTAAAAAAACCACAGAAAGTCTTAAAAAGTCAATTCGATTTAATGTTTGTTTATGAGAATGAGAATGACGTAATGATGGCTGAACCTGATTTGGATGCAGTAGCGGGTTTAGACTACAGAGGACTCATTTTAACTGCGCCAGGTAAAAATACAGATGTTTATTCACGATGTTTTTATCCAGGATGTAACGTCCCAGAAGATCCTGTGACCGGTTCAGCACATTGCGTTATTGCTCCGTATTGGTGTGAACAATTGGGTACATCGAATATTACTGCCATGCAAGGTGGAAACCGTCAGGGGAAATTAGAGTGTGAAGTTAAAGAAGGACGAGTCTTTTTGTATGGAACAAGTCATCTTTACTTAGAGGGGACAATTTATTTGCCATGAACACTCTAGAGACATCAAGACTCTTATTAAGAACATGGAGCGATGAAGACATCGCTCCATTTTTCTCTATGAACCAAGATCCAAAGGTAATGGAGTACATTGCTAATTTTTGGACCATGGATATGGTTACTTCCTTTATTGAGCGAATGAATGCACAGCTTGCTGAAAAAAGTTATACATTATGGGCTGTAGAAGAAAAAAGCACACACCAATTTATGGGATTTATCGGCTTAAACAATCCAACTTGGGAAGCACATTTTACACCATGCGTGGAAATCGGTTGGCGTTTGGCATTTTCATTTTGGGGTAAGGGTTATGCCATTGAAGGGGCTCAAGCTGCTTTGAATTATGCATTTAAGATTTTAAAATTAAGTGAAGTAGTTGCTTTTACAGTACCTGACAATATACGTTCTCAACGTGTTATGGAAAAACTTGGGATGATTCGGGATAAGCAGGGTGATTTCCTTCATCCTAAAATTGACCCAGTCAATTCTTTGGCGAAACATTATTTGTATAGAATAAAAAATAATCCAGCGTAATTACATTTGTTTTCTTTATTCAATTTACTTAATGACATTATTCGTGGTTCTCTTTATCATGAGTGTTTTATTTAGTAAATGATCGTATTAGAAAAGGAGTATCTATGACAATCTATATGTTTCCTGGACAAGGATCTCAAGCAAAAGGGATGGGGATCGAATTATTTTCACATTTTCCTGAGCAGATAAAACAAGCAGACGAGATTTTGGGATATTCCATAAAGGAATTATGCTTAGATGATCCCGGACAGGAATTGGGGAATACTAAATATACACAACCCGCATTATATATTATTGAAGCACTTTCTTTTTTAGCTAGAGCTGCTGAAGAGCCGACACCGCAATATCTTATAGGACATAGTTTGGGTGAGTATGCTGCTTTATTTGCTGCAGGAGCATTTGATTTTGTTACGGGATTAAAACTGGTGCAAAAGCGTGGTGAATTGATGGCCCAAGCAAGTGGTGGGGGAATGTTGGCAGTAATTAATTTACCTGAAGATCGCATTAAGTTTTTACTGAAAGTCAATGGATTGGATTCTATAGATTTTGCTAATTTTAATTCACCCAAACAAATTGTTCTTTCAGGACTTGCTGCAGATATTGTCAAGGCGAATGAACTGCTTGCTAACGAAGCATTGATGTGTGTGCCATTAAAAGTCAGTGGTGCCTTTCATTCTCGTTATATGCAAGCAGCAGCTGATGAATTTGCACAATTTATAGCTCCATTTGAATTTGCTCCACTCCAAACTCAAGTGATTGCTAATGTTACAGCAGAGCCATATAGTGATAAAATGATTAAAGACAATTTGGTGAAGCAGATTTCTCATCCTGTTCGCTGGACTGAAACAATTCGTTATCTGAAAAACCAAGGTGAAACCGTTTTTATTGAAGTGGGTCCTGGAAATGTATTGAGCCGTTTAGTAACACAAATCTAATAACTCTCAAAGCGGATATCCCTATGAATGCACAGTGTTTTATGGGGATATTTTATTAATAAATAAAATTTTATACCTCATCACATCCTGAAGAAAAATATCATCTACACTTAATTAAGTGATCAATTTACAGAGGATGTGATATGACAATTCGACTAAAACATGAGCATGGGACATTAGAGGCGATAGAGCTTTTTCAACTACAACACCATTTGGCGCTCCCACATCTTAAGAGCTATTTGCAATCAAAAGGCTCAAGACAATGTAAATCAATAAAAAAAATTAGCATTGAACACTCCACTTTGGATGATAAAGATTATAGTGCACTCCACGACATCCTGAAATTATCGTCAAAAGTGAGTGAGGTTTCCTTCTATGCAAATCATATTGATACGGTTCACCTCACTTATTTATTTGATTCGTTACCTAATAAAAGACTGACTACAATCAGATGTGTAGATAATTGGATAGGAGAGAAAATTCCTACTCACTTTTTTTCTTTTCTAAACAATAAGAAATTGAATGTTTTGGATTTATCATTAAACTGGTTACGTGATACAGGGGTACAGTGTTTATTAGACGCACTCGAAACGAATACGGACTTAAATGAACTGGTATTAAGCTGTAATGATTTTAGCTTGGCTGGAATGAATGCATTGCATCATTTTGTGGTGAGACATCCTTCATTAAAAATTTTGGATATTTCGTACAATAACTTGAACGAAGAATGCGCGAAACAAATTGCCGCTATGATAACTAAATCACAATCATTGACTCATCTTAATATTAGGAGTAACAAAATTGGTAATGCAGGCGCTGAATATATAGCACAAGCATTAAAATTAAATACTAATTTAAAATATGTAGATTTGTCAGATAATAGAATTTCAGAAACAGGCCTGTCTCAGCTCGTTCGAGAGGCGGAGACTCATCAGAACCTTGAAGATTTGATATTAAAGCATAATCATCTTCTCCCTTCAACGTTTAAAACTAATCGATCAGATTTACAAGTACTTTATTGATATTAAATGCAGAATTATGTATCCGTTCAGTGTAGTATTCACATTCTAGTGGTACATGAACGGTTATATATTTATCAATGGAGTTTTGCCGATGGGCACTGGTGCTTTTTACCTTTTAAGAGAACGTAGATTTTTGCCTTTTTTTCTGACTCAATTTTTTGGTGCATTCAACGATAATGCCTTCAAATTAGCAATGCTTACTTTGATTAGTTATCATTTAACCCATGATCAGGCTCAATCAGAATTTTACCAGGCTATAGCAGGTGCTTTATTTATAACTCCATTCTTTCTTCTTTCTGCTACCTCCGGGCAATTAGCAGATAAATACGATAAAGCTTTAGTAACCCGGGTGATTAAAATATTAGAAGTATTTTTAATGATTATCGGTAGCTTTGCTCTTTATTGGGGCAATATTTTTCTGATGATGCTCACTTTGACAGGTTTAGGAGTCCATTCAACATTTTTTGGACCAATAAAATATGCCATTTTACCAGACCATTTGCCCAAAAAAGATTTATTAGGTGCAACCGGTTTAATTGACGCCAGTACTTTTATAGCTATTTTATTGGGAACTACAATGGGTTCATTGTCGATTGGAATGAACAGCCCAAAACCATACATGGCTGTTTTTTTGACGGTACTTGTTGCCCTTGCTGGTTTAACTTCAAGTATGTTTATACCTCGGGCTCCATCTTCGTCTGAAAAAATAATAATTGATACTCAGATTTGGCGAGTGACCTATAAGATGTTGAAGCAGGCGACAGAGCATTTCGGTATTTTATTAGCTATTTTGATTTTATCTTGGTTTTGGTTATTAGGGACAGTAATCCTAACCAAGTTACCTGATTATACGAATTATGTGTTAGGAGCAAATAATGCAGTTTTCGCATTATTTCTTGCTTTATTCTCAGTGGGAATTGCATGCGGCTCAGTGACAGTTAACTTTATTTTTCAGGGACGAATCAATCTGCCTATGGTCCCCTGGGCCATGTTCGCTTTTACTTGCTTTTCTATGGATTTGTATTGGGCGAGCCCTACAACAGAACAAGGAATTCTCTTTTCTTTAAGTAATTTTTTTACACGCTTTGCGCATTGGCGTATTGCTTTTGATTTATTCATGTTGGCTTTTAGTTCAGGCTTATTTTTAGTTCCCCTGTATACTTATTTACAGGTTGCGAGTCCGCCTCATGGTAGAGCTCGAGTTATTGCCACCAATAATATTTATAATTCGCTATTTATGGTTACAGGGACGTTTATGGTCATTGGTTTATTGCACTTTAGTGCTGCAATTCCACAGATCTTTTTAATTTTGAGTTTATTAAATGCGGTTGTTGCATTGTTAGCTCGGATTTATTTAAAGAGAGTGCCTCTACCAGTACAGTAAGGGTTGGCTGTAGTCTGGGGGACTACGGAGCTTTAGTAATTATAATAGTGGGCCCGGGTTTCGTTGCGCCTCACCCGGGCTACTTAGTCTCTAGCTACAAACCAAGTGTGATACCCAATCACGAGGAGGCAGAAAATCAGTATAAAGTTTTGCTTCTGCGCTATTTGCATCGGGCTGCCAATTATATTCCCAAGTAACTTCGGGTGGTAATGACATTAAAATTGACTCTGTTCTGCCATTCGATTGTAAACCGAATAATGTGCCACGATCATAGATGAGATTGAATTCCACATAGCGTCCTCTTCGGTAATTTTGAAAAGCTTTTTCTGTTGCACCAAAAGGATGGGATTTGCGACGTGATACGATTGGGGCATAAGCCTCAATATAGTGATTGCCTATGCTTTGCATTAGAGCAAAACTATGCTCAAAACTTATTTCATTATAATCATCAAAAAATAAGCCACCAATTCCGCGTGCTTCATTTCGATGTTTAATGAAAAAATACTCATCACACCATTGTTTAAATTTAGGGTAAATCGTTTGGCCAAAAGGCTCGCATGCGCGTAAAGCAGTTTGATGCCAATGGGTACAATCTTCTTCAAATCCGTAATAGGGCGTTAAATCAAATCCACCACCAAACCACCAAACGGGTTCTGCTCCATCTTTCTCTGCAACAAAAAAGCGGACATTCGCATGCGATGTAGGTACATAAGGGTTATCTGGGTGAATGACTAATGATACACCGAGGGCATTAAAATTTCTGCCCGCTAATTCGGGACGATGTGCACTGGCTGAAGCAGGAAGATGAGCTCCTGAGACATGAGAAAAATTGACACCAGCTTTTGCAAAGACTGAACCTCCTGTTAAAACGCGAGTACTTCCACCACCACCTGAGGGTCGTTTCCAGGAATCTTCAATAAATTGAGCTTTACCATCAAGATTCTCAAGTCGCGGGCAAATTGTATTTTGTAACTGTAGCAGATAGGTTTTAACTTGTTCTATAGCGTTTTCAGGAAGAGTATGGTTTTTTGACATGGCTGAGCCTCCCCAGGTAATAACTCTCTTATTTTCTCACTTATTTGAAATTGGCACAATGTTTGCTTTTCTTGTTGTACTTATTTAAAAAGGGGGACATATGGCGTTAGATTTGGATTCATATTTTGGAATACATGCTAAAGCTTTAGTCGCGCGTGATCATAGGGCCTCGCAGTTGGCGAATAACTTAGCTAACGTAAACACACCCAATTATAAAGCTCAAGATGTCGATTTCAATGAGTTTCTTGCAGCCAGTATGGCGGGCAGTGCTCAGAAGATGGATGTTACTTCTCCGAATCATATTGATACAAACGCAGATTTTGCAGCAAGTTTGAAATATCGGGTTACTTCTCAAATGTCTTTAGATGGAAATACCGTGGACAAAGATTTGGAAACCACAGAATTTGCAAAGAACTCGCTTAATTATCAAGCCAGTTTGAGTTTTCTCGATAATAAAATCAAATCCATGATGCTTGCACTAAAAGGAGAATAACAATGACATTAAGTGCAGTTTTTAATATTGCAGGTTCGGCATTGACAGCTGAAACAGCTCGTTTAACAACGAGTGCTCAGAATATGGGTAATGCTAACGTAGAAACAGGTAATGCTGATGAGGTTTATAAAGCAAAATATCCTATATTCAAAGCGGTACAGCAACATGCAAATCAATGGATGGATGAACAAATCTCTGGGGGAGTCCAACTTAAGGGCACTTATGAAAGTACTTTGGATCCTATAAAGCATTATGCTCCTGATAACCCCCAAGCGGATCAAAAGGGATTTGTTTATTCACCGAATGTGAATTATGTCGAAGAAATGGCGAACGTAATTTCTGCATCAAGATCGTATCAAATGGATGTTGAATTGCTTAATACAACAAAACAACTTTTACAAAGGACCTTAAAGTTAGGTGAGTAAGGGAGAAAAGGGAATGCCTACAAATTCAGTTAATGGAACTAACACAACGAATCCATCATTTAATCAAATTGATGCTACAGCGAAGAAAAGCTTAGGACAACAGGATTTCTTACGTTTAATGGTGGCTCAAATTCAAAACCAGGATCCTATGCAACCGCAGGTAAATGGGGAGTTTCTCTCACAATTAGCTCAGTTTAGTACTAATGATGGAGTTGCTAAAATGCAAGAATCATTGCAACAAATGGCAACTTCTTTGCAATCAAATCAGGCTTTACAGGCATCAGCTTTAGTTGGCCGTAAGGTTTTGGTAAATAGTAATGCACTCCAACTTGGGGTCGAAGGCGATACGAAAGCAGCGGTTGATATTCCGCCTGGTCTTAGTAATTTGAATGCATCCATTTATTCCGAATCCGGTGAACTTATAAAAACGATTCCTTTAGGCCAACCCTCACCTGGATTTTTTCAGTTTAATTGGGATGGTACAGGAAACGACAGCAATCGAGTTAAAGAAGGTAAATACAAAATTGAAGTGCATGCTGTTTATGGAGGGCAGGAAGTATCATTAAAAACGATGACCTCTGCAAATGTTGATAGTGTAAGCCTTGGTCAAAATGGAGAGGGCTTAAAATTGAATGTAGCAGGAATTGGACCAATATCATTGGATCAGGTAAGACAAATTTCAGTTTAAAAGCAGGAGGCTAATATGATTTTTGACGCAGCATTAAGTGGACTTCAGGCAGCAACCAGTAACTTAGACGTTATAGGTAATAATATTGCAAACTCTTCAACTATAGGATTTAAGGGATCTCGCGCTAATTTTGGTGATATTTATGCTTTTGGCGGGTATGGGAGCTTTGGTTCTGGTAGCACTGCCATTGGTGGTGGCGTAATGTTGACTCAAGTTCAGCAATCATTTGCTTCAGGAAATTTAACGAATAGCACAAACAGTTTGGATCTTGCTGTAAATGGTTCTGGATTTTTTATTTTAAACAATCCCGGTGGTGGGGCTGTATATACCCGTGCGGGTCAGTTTAATTTGGACAATCAAAATTATATTACAAATGCTAATGGACAATATCTTACTGGACTGCTTGCTGATGGCCAAGGTAATATTACCGGAACGTCTGGGAATTTACAGATAAGTACGGAGAATATAACTCCACAGGCGAGCACTATGGTGACGACTGGGGTTAATTTAAATTCACAAAGCACTCCTCCAGCAATTGATTGGGTTGGTGGTGCCTCACCTCTAAGTAGTTCTTATAATAACCCCACCGCATTGACTATTTACGATAGTTTGGGGAATTCTCATGTGCTTAGTATGTTTTTTATCAAAGCAGATTCTGCAGCAGCAGCCGGGCAACCTAATGCCTCAACTCCTGCAGGTACAGAGAATCAATGGTATGTTGCTTTTCAAATTGATAACCAGAATGTTCCAACGAATGTAGGCACAGACAATACTACGAACTTGTTCGAAGTGAATTTTAATACGGATGGATCTTTTGCTGGAGTTGCTAGCCCAGGAGGCGTACCTATTGGTAATAATCTGATCCCGTTATCATTAAACTTGAATAATGGTGCCAATCCGTTAAGTTTAAATATTGACTTATCAGACAGTACACAGTTCGGAAGTCCATTTTCTGTTCAGTCTAGTGCCCCCAATGGCTATACAACAGGAAGTCTCGCTAGCCTAAGTATCGATGATTCAGGACTTATTTTGGGTATTTATACCAATGGTCAGTCAATGGCTATGGGACAAATTCAATTAGCTAATTTTGCTGATCCTACAGGGTTACAAAATATGGGAAATGTGTGCTGGGGTGAAACTTCAGCTTCCGGGCAACCTTTAATTGGTGTTGCCACAACTGGAGGATTAGGTGCGATTAAATCCGGAATGTTGGAGCAATCGAATGTTGATCTAACCAGCGAACTTGTTGATTTGATTAGTGCTCAACGTGATTTCCAAGCGAATGCACAGTCAATTCGTGCGGGTGATACGATTACCCAAACAATTATTAATATGCGTTAGGAGATAACCCATGGATCCTATCTTATATAATGCAGCAGGTGGTGGTCGAACTGGTTTTAAACGTCAGGAGATAATCGCCAATAATTTGGCGAATGTGAATACTCCAGGTTTTAAAGCCGATCTGTATCAAGCACAAACATTGTATGCAAATATGAATGGATCCAATGGTGGACCAGCCTTTACAATCCAAAACCCGAGTTCAGTAGATTTAAGTCCTGGAGAAATTATGACAACGGGGCGTAATTTAGATATAGCGATAGAAGGTAATGGCTGGTTTGCTGTAGGTAATAGTCAAGGTAAAGAATCGTATACTAAAGCGGGAAACTTGCGCTTGGATGTTAATGGTTTATTAACTACGGCATCTGGGCATCCCGTTTTGGGGAATGGAGGTCCCATTTCTATTCCTCCAGCTCAATCAATCGATATAGGAGCGGATGGGACGATCACCATAGTTCCTCAGGGTGGGGATCCTAAAAGCGTGGTCATACTCGATAGGATTAAGCTAGTTACACTGGATAAAAATAATATTGTTAAAAACTCGGAAGGTTTATTCCAATTAAAAAATGGCGCTCCAACTGCTGCTGATGGGAGTGTCAAAGTTAAAAGCGGAGCTATTGAAGGATCTAATGTGAATGCCGTTGATCAAATGGTGGAAATGATTACTTCTGGACGGGAGTATGATTCTCATATGAAATTGATCTCTACGCTTGAAGACAATCTCCAGAAATTGGCACAAGTATTGCAGGTATGATTACCATTTTAGTGAAAAAATAAGAATAATTGCGGAGGGATCTCCATGGAACCAGCATTGTGGGTCAGTAAATCAGGCTTGGAAGCACAAGAAAAAAATATTGCTACAATTGCTAACAATTTAGCAAACGTCAATACCACTGGATTTAAGAAAGATAGGGCAATATTTCAAGATTTACTTTATCAAAATTCAAGTCAAGCTGGAGCTCAATCTTCAGAGAACTCGTTAATTCCAACAGGAATAAATGCAGGTTCCGGGGTTCATTTAGCAGCCACAGAAAAAATATTTGAACAAGGAAGTGTGCAAAATACGCGTAACCCTTATGATTTGATGATCCAGGGGCAAGGATTTTTTACCATTTTAATGCCAGATGGTACGCAAGCCTATACTCGTGATGGTACTTTTACAGTGGATAGCACGGGTCAACTTGTTGATATGAATGGATATCCTCTACAACCTGCGATAAATATTCCTAGTCAAACATTAGGGGTAACCATAAGTACTGACGGAGTAGTGAGTGCTACAGTGGTTGGAAGCAATACGCCAACAGTACTTGGAAGCATCCAATTAGCTAATTTTACCAATCCAACCGGACTTCAACCTATAGGACAGAACCTTTTTATAGAAACTGCTTCAAGTGGCGCAGCAACGCTGAACAATCCGGGAACGTCAGGTGTAGGTACTTTGTTGCAAGGTTCTCTTGAAGCATCTAATGTGAATGTAGTTGAAGAGCTAGTTAATATGATTCAAGCCCAAAGAAGCTATGAGATTACAGCAAAGGGTATTCAGACAGTGGATAACATGCTGCAATACTTAAATCAAACTGTTTAAGAAGATTTCATTGATGAAATTATTTAATTTGCTTGTTATAAGCTCAGTCGCAGTTCTGTTGAGTGGGTGTGAACTGTTAAATCCTCCCCAACGCGGGAAAGATCCTGAGTATGCACCTACATATCCTACAACCCCCGATCCAAAGGAGTTGAGGAAAGAGTCTGGTGCTATTTATAGTGCTGAAACTGCGTTACCTCTGTTTGAAACACCAAGAGCGAGACATCCTGGTGATATCATTACAGTATTCTTAGTTGAAAGTACTAACGCATCCAAAAATGCGACATTACAACAGATGAAAACTGATACAAACGTAATTAAAAATAAACTCTTTTTAGGAAGGCCAATCTCTTTTGGTAGTGGATACAGTATGGACTTTGATTTGAACAACCAGCGACAGTTCAATGGTTCGGCACAAGCGGTACAGAATAATAAGTTGGCGGGAAGTATTTCGGTCACCGTATCTGAAGTGTTGGCAAATGGAAATATGTTAGTTCAGGGTGAAAAATGGGTTAAAATCGATCAAGGCGAGGAGTATGTACGTGTTTCTGGAATTATTCGACCCCAGGATGTTCGTGCAGATAATTCCATAACCTCAGATCGTTTGGCCAATGCGCGTATTGCTTATGGCGGTACAGGACAAGTGAACAATACGAATGCTCAAGGATGGCTGGCGCGCTTTATGTGGGGACCATTGTTCCCAACCTAATCTGATTGATCATCTGATACGATGGAGTTCAGAAAATATTAGATGATCAACTTTGATTTACCCGTTAGAGCAAAAGACGAAGATAGGATTTGCATTTAATAAGAGTTCTTAATTTAAGGAATCGTAATGCGGCGATTGCTGATAATTACATGGATGTTGATAATAAACCTGATGTCAAATCACGTTTATGCGGAACGTATTAAAGATATTGCAACCCTTGCTGGTGTTCGCACGAACCAGTTGATTGGTTATGGTTTGATTGTTGGCTTAAACGGTACAGGAGATAAAACAGGGACTCGGTATACTGAAGATACTTTTGCAAACATGCTTACCCAATTAGGTGTCAACATACAACCAGGAACCAAACTTAATTCAAAAAACATGGCAGCAGTCATGGTGACCGCGAGCTTGTCTTCCTTTATGAAAAAGGGACAAGCTATGGATGTCAATATTTCGTCGATTGGTGACTCGAAAAGTTTATTAGGTGGAACTTTGTTAATGACTCCATTAAAAGGAGCCGATGGGCGAGTCTATGCAATAGCCCAAGGAAATGTGATCGTATCTGGTGTGAGTGCAGCGGGGAGTGATGGCTCAAGCGTTACGGTAAATGTTCCTAGCGGAGGAAGAATTCCTAATGGTGCAACAATTGAGGCGGATATTCCTAATCCTTTTTATTTTACCAAAGAATTAACCTTTAACTTACATTCGCCCGATTTTACAACTGCAAAACGTATGAGCGATGCCATTAATGAAATGATGGGACCAGGAACTGCCAGAGCTTTGGATGCTGCATCAGTAGTGGTTACTGCACCCCCAAAAATGTCGCAGCGAGTGGATTATGTTTCAGTGCTGGAAAATATAGAATTCAAGCCTGCTGAGGCAATCGCTAAAATTATTATTAATGCACGTACAGGAACTGTAGTTATTTCGTCCAATGTGGTTGTTAAATCCGCCGCGGTCTCACATGGTAATTTGGTGGTTAGTGTGACGGAAACCCCTGTGATAAGCCAACCTAATGCTTTTGCAAATGGACGGACAGTTTCAACACAACAATCACAGGTATCCATTGATCAGAAAAATAATCATGCTTTTGTCCTGCCACCCGGAGTAACATTAAAGGATATTGTTAGAGGTATTAATGCTGTGGGCGCAACACCAGCTGATGTGATTGCAATACTTGAAGCACTACAACAAGCCGGTGCGTTAAATGCTACGTTAATCGTGATATAAGAGGGTGACATATCAGGACTTATGCAAGATTTCGATCTGTTCGTAAGTCATGAAGATGAAAGGATTTGATCCATCAAGATAAAGGATAAATATGACGGTACAAGGGATTGCAACCAGTGATTTCAATGCATTAAATGAACTAAAAGTTCAAGCTCAAAATAATGCGAAAGAAGCACTACCTGAGGCAGCGAAGCAATTTGAAGGAATATTTCTACAGTCTATGTTGAAAAGCATGCGTATGGGGCAGCATTTTCTTGAAGAGTCTAGTCCATTTAGAGGTAAAGACCGGGAAACCTTCCAAGACATGTTGGATGCTCAATATGCAAGTACTATTGCAAACTCCAAGAGTATTGGTTTGGCGGACATGCTTGCACGACAAATGGAGCATAATTTGCCTACAACCGAACAACCAGTAAAAATGACACCTGCTAAAATAGAGAATCCTTCTTCGTTACCTGCAACCCCTGCTACTCAAGTACAACCAGATGCGCCAACAACTACTATTGATGAGTTCGTTAAATCAATTTGGCCCCAAGCAAAACAAGCTGCATCAGCTATTGGTTTAGATCCTAAAATATTGATTGCACAGGCTGCATTGGAAACAGGATGGGGGAAATTTGTTACCAAAGATATTGATGGCAGTAGCAGTAACAATTTATTTAACATTAAATCGGGGAATAGTGAACTTGATGCTGTACAGGTTAAAACAACAGAATATATCGCAGATACTCCAATTAAGGTAAACGCATCATTTAGGAAATATTCATCAACGGAACATAGTTTTAATGATTATATCTCTTTAATCAAAGATAATGAGCGTTATCAAAATGCGTTGGCCAGTACTGGAAACCCTGAGCTGTATGTCAATGAATTACATAAAGCAGGGTATGCGACTGATCCTAAGTATGGTGCGAAGATTTTATCAATTTATCATGGCGAGGAATTAAACCAGGCTATCCAACGCTGTGAATTATCGGAGCAAGTTTGAAAAATATTGCACTAAGAATGATGTTGAATTAAGTATATAAACTATTAAATGAGAAGTTGTAGGGCATTTGAATATGGGGCAGGGAGTGCGTCAAAGCCATAAAGGAAGGATTTTTGTCATTCCCGCGAAGGCGGGAATCTATTCTTAAATTGGCACCGCGCCTTCCTAGAAATGGGTTCCCGTCCTCGGGAACGACAGTTTTTCCTTAACTTAATAGCAGTGGGGGAGTGAGTAACCATGTCAATACTAAGTATTGCTTATTCAGGAATGAGTGCTTTTCAAAACGCATTGAGCGTTACTGGAAATAATATTGCAAATGTCAAAACTCGTGGTTATTCAAGACAGAGTATCCAATTCACTCCAACCCCATCGCGGAGCTTTGCGGGCTCTTTTATAGGCACTGGGGTCGCTGTCAACAATGTTTATCGCAACGTCGATCAATTTGCTAATGCGCAAGTGAGAAGTACATTAAGCATTAAATCCCAATACGATACGTTTTATCAGCAAGCCCTGCAAATTAATAAATTACTTTCTCAAGATGGTAGTAGTCTATCTTCATCACTACAGTCTTTTTTTGACTCGTTAGGTCAGCTAAATAATGCCCCAGACAGTGTCGCATCACGAAATGTTGCCATGAGTCAAAGCCAATTGTTAGCAAGTCAGTTTTTATTCCTACAGCAAAATCTTGATCAATATCAAGAAAACTCAACGTCGCAGATCAAGGAAATAGCAGGTAAAATCAATCAAATAACTGCCAATCTTGCCGCAGTAAACGAACAGATAATGAACTCACCAAACTCACCTGAGTTGTTGGATCAACGAGATGAATTACTTAAACAATTGTCTGAATTCTCCGATTTAACTGTAATTGAACAAGACAATGGGATGGTAAATGTGGGTATTGGCAGTGGTCAAATGTTGGTCATTGGAACGACTCAAAGAGCTTTGTCTGTGAGTTATGATCAACTTACAGCGCAGGGGACCCATATTACGTTGGATTCAGGTGCAGGACAAACTGATATTACGAATCAATTAGTCAGTGGAACCTTAGGTGGTTTATTGAATTATGAAAGAAATATTCTGTCTAAGTCCAGTCAAATAATTGGACAAATGGCGATTGGATTGGCACAGACATTCAATGCTCAAAATCGCTTGGGTATGGATTTGAATAATCAATTGGGACAGAATATTTTTACGGATTACAACAGCCAAGCGTTACAATTAAATCGTTCAGTTGCAGCAGCAACAAATGCTGGGTCTGGGGTGTTGTCAGTGAATATTACTGATATTTCACAAACAAAAATAAGTGATTACCAATTAGTTGTCACTGACGCAGTAACAAATCAGATAGCACTCATTCGTGATTCTGATGGTTCTGCCGTAACTTTAAATTGGAGCAGTAACCCACCAGCCCCCCCTGCGGGACAAATTGTAGTCGATGGAATGACTATTACTGTCGACAACATTGCTAATTTAGCTGATAACGATACTTTTACAATCATGCCAACACGTGGGGCTGCTGCGAATTTTTCTCTAATGATGAGTGATCCTCGTCAATTAGCCCTTGCCTCACCGGTACAAACTAGTGCCTCCATAAATAATACAGGGCAGGGAAAAATTGATTTAGGGGCTGTTTTAAATACCAGTGAGGTTACAAAACAATATACGATCGATTTTATTTCGCCAACCCAATTCAATTTGATTAACGTTACAGATGGTATTACAACTGGCCCAATCGCGTTTGTGCCAAATACAGACAATGTGATTCAGATTCCGGATAACATCAATCCGTCGTATTCCATTACATTATCTGGTGCCCCAAATACTGGTGATCAGTTTGCCGCTCAGTTTAACCAGGGAGGGTATGGTGACAACCGTAACGGTTTACTTTTAGCCGGGGTTCAACAACAAAATATTTTTTCTAATGGTAACGAAACGATTTTTGATGTTTATTCTGATTTACTTTCGGAAACAGGAAGCCAAACTAATGAGGCTAAAAATCGAGCGGATGCGTTTCAAGTTTTATATAAGCAATCGGTGGATTATCAAGAAAGTATAAGTGGCGTCAATCTGGATGAAGAGGCGGAAAATTTATTGCAATTCAAACAAGCTTATGAAGCTGCAGGAAAGCTAATGGAAATTGCCAATCAAATGATGGAACTACTTTTTGAAATTATGAGGTGATAAATGCGTATTTCGACGAATCAAATTTATCAGAATAGTCTGAATAGTTTATTGAATAAACAAGAACGAGTAGCGAAACTTCAAGAGCAACTCGACGAAAATTTTTTAAAGGTACGTTACTCATCAGACGATCCTATCGCTTTCGCGCAGATTGAACTCATGAATCAACGAATAAGTACCACGCAGCTTCTGCAAAAAAATCGTGAAAGTGCTGATAGTGCGTTGAGTATGGAGGAATCTATCTTAAATGATTGCACCATCAGTTTACAACGCTTGCGGGAAATCCAGGTTAAAGCCGGCAATGCAACATTATCAGAAAAGGATCGTAAAGCATTGGCAATTGAGGCAAATATTATTTTGAAAGAATTGCTGGACTATGCAAATACAAAAGATATTAATGGTGATTATATGTTCAGTGGTGGACAGACCACTACGCTGCCTTTTTCAGTCAATGCTTCGGGGCAATATGTATACAATGGTGATAGTACTCAACGTTTTCAGCTGGTGGCAAGTAGCCTACAAATGGCTATTAATGATCCTGGGGACGATCTTTTTATGCGTATACCCAATGGAAATGGCAGTTTTTCAATAAAGCAAACAGGGACGCCTAATACTGGAACTGCCTCATTAAATACGGGTTCAGTAACTACTCCTTCTGCGTATGTACCAGATAATTACACAATGAGTTTTGCATTGAATTCCCAGGGAAATTTGGTCGTCATGGTAAGTGGCTCAAGCAGTGGTAATGTAATTCCTCCTACGGGTTTACCTGATGATGCACCTTTATACCAAGAAGGGATGAGTATCAGCTTTAATGGAATGGAAATGGCCTTTTCGGGAGTGCCGAATGCCGGTGATTCTTTTACAATTACTCCATCTCAAAATGAATCGGTTTTTGCAACCATACAAGATATGATTAACAATTTAAATCAACCTTATTCAACTGCAACAGAAAAAGCAGCAGCCACAACTATAAATAATCAAATGTTGGCACAAATAGATAGTGCTTTGAGCACTATCCTAGATGCACGAGCAAATCTGGGAGCGCGTTTAAACCAGTTAGAACATGCCGAAACAGCAAATGCCGATTTAATTGAGCAAAGCAAAATTATTTTAAAGCGCTTGCAAGAAGTAGATCCTTTAGCCGCTGCAACGGAGTTCAAACAGGAATTGTACAATTTAGAAGTGGCACAGCAAAGTTTTGTGCTGATTCAGGGATTATCTATTTTCAATTTCATTTAATCTAAAACCATAGAATTGAATCGCAATTGATGTCATTCCCGCGAAGGCGGGAATCCATCTCACCAACAAAGTAAGGAATAATTTGATGGAGAGATTCCACCTGCGCAAAAGTAATCAATTTGCCCACTAATTATCCGAAAGATGACACAAAAAAGTGACAATACCTCCGATCGAGATGAAGTGTCCTCAGCTATTGTACATATACCTTAAGAAGAATTTGAATTAGGATTTACAGGGTGAGGTTTTCAACCAAAACTGAGCGATATCAATTCGTCTTGCTATCCAAACATCTTGATATTGAGTTACATGATCTAAAAACTGTTTTAGCATAAGGCATCGATCTGGCTTACCACTCAGACGTGGATGTAAGCCCACAGTCATAATTGCTAGGCGTTTTTCTTGATAAAGATAATGAAATGTATTCATTAATCGCGCATAAAACTCGTTAGCCTCTGAAAAACCAGGTGTTATGGTAAATCGAAAATCATTGCAATCAAGGGAGTAGGGAATTACTAAATGCTTTTCAATATAATAAGGTAATTCATCGGCATAGCTGTCTGAGTCATAGAGAAACCCTCCGAGTTCAAGTAATAATTCTCGAGTGTTTTCACTTCGCCGACCAGTGTACCATCCTTTAGGTTTGTGCCCTGTTAGTTTTTCTAGAGTTTCAACACATAAAAGAATATGTTTTTTTTCAATTCTTCTGGGAACATTGGTGTAGTTTATCCAACGCCATCCATGACCTGCCACTTCATGATCTTGTCTTGCCAGATAGTCGGCAAATAAAGGATTAAGTATCAATGCTTGTCCGGTAACAAAAAAAGTAAGTGGCATTTTATAATAATCAAATAAACGCAGTAGGCGCCATATCCCTACACGACTTCCATATTCATAAAACGATTCCATACTCAGATTTCGTTCTCCTTTGACTTTGGGCATAAAAGGGAAGTCTGCACCACTAATTTCCGCCTGTGCATCGCCATTGACAGGACTTAATTCGGCTCCTTCTTCATAATTTATTACAAAGTTGATGGCAACTTTTGCTTTATTGGGCCAAGAAATATTTTTTTCTTCAGGGCCATAACCTAATAAATCACGCATGTTTATCCTAGTTCGAACGTAGTAATACCATAAATACCTTCGATAGACAGTTTAGGTGTTCCTTTCAAATACATTCTTGCAGTCGCAAACACTTTGGACATCTTATATTTATTAACCAAATTAACGGCAAAAGGATTATTCTCGGGAATATCTAAAAAGACAATTTCTCCTTGAGCATATTCGACTAATTGTTCAAACAGTTTCTCAGCAATAGCAGGTGTGTTTGCGAATAGAGGGCCTATTTTATATCCCTCAAAACATTTTCTGATTACTCCATAACCTTTTAATTGCTTTTCCTGAACAAAACCGAGTGCTAAAGCAGTATTTTGTTTAATCCATTCTGAAAGAAATTTGGGTCTTGGTGCGGGAAAATAGTGATTGTCATATTGAATCAACTGTTCAAAGGGTACCGTGTTTAGATCTACCAAATTAGGATCACGTTTAGGGGTTAAACGGGTATGCTCTAAAGCATAGCGAGCATTGCTGTGCGCAAACTGATAACCTATTTGCGCATAGGTATTGACCATATTAAGCACCCCATCAATACCTGCATTGCGATCATCAACATATCTAAGACGGGCATTTGTTAACTCAATTCCATAACCCTGAGATCTGTATTTTTTATCAACGATATAAAGTCCACAAAAAGCAAAATGCTCGTCATAAACTACAGCGGAACCAACAGCAATAATTTGACCATTTAATTTACCCGCAAAGAACCCTTGTGGATCAGTTTGATAAAAACATTCTGCATCATTTAAGCCTGGATTCCATCCTTCTTTTCGTGCCCACTCTATAGCAATGGTAACTTCTTCTCGTGTCATTCGTGCAATATGATATTGAGGCATGATATCACTTCTATGAAGGTGTATATATTAAAGTAAATATCAAAGTAGCATCTAAAGCAAATAGCTAAGACTCTATTTTTACTAAAAAAACGTTGAATACTGTTTAATCGTTTTAATTTTCATTTTTGGGCGTAAGTCTTGTACTTACACACATTCCATGCGGAAAACTCTATTGTCTTTTTGTATCTCTTCGATGGATTTAGATAAAACAAAACAGTACGTAGAAATACTTAAAACCCATCAAAATGATCATATATTGCCCATGACGTGTTACGATCTGCATAAATAATATACAGTCGGGAGTAAATATATGTTTTTTTCAACATCAATACAACAGTTACCTAGTGAAATGATACTTTCTATTTTTAGAAAACTTCCTTTAAGAGCGGCTTGTGCTTTTTTATCCGTATCGAAAGATATGAATACGATTATAAAAGATAACAGCGTATGGAAAACTTTTGGTGTAAAAGATTTTAATGACTTTGTTACGCGAATGGAAAAGTTGCCTAAAGCATATCGGAAATTAATTTTAAGTAACCGATATCAATATAATTTATCTGAAGTAGAGGAAATTATTGCGATATTAAATTTATCAGATGTACGTGAACGCAATAATAAACTTAAAGCACATGATCGATTTAAAGCATTGCCAAAAGAATATTTTAAGACAATTTTGTCTAGGGACCATATTGCAGCACTTAAGGAGGGATTGATCATACCTGAAGATGCTGCTCTTATGAAAAATAATGATTATTTTTATACTTTATTCTTCAATGAAAATTGTTTTACCGCACTCAGAGAAAATTTAATCACGCCGTTACAAGCAGCTAAAATGCCGACATCAACTCATTTGTGCCTGATATGGGAGAAATTAGGCTTGGATGCATTGAGGGAGAAATTAATTACTCCTGAACAAGCAGCAACTATGCGAGATGGACAGTATTTTTTAACATTGCTAACTCAAAATGGACTCATTGCTCTTAGAGAAAAATTAATTACACTTGAGCAAGTGAATGCTATGCCGACATCAACTCATTTGTGCCTAATATCGAATAAATTAGGTTTGGATGCATTGAGGGAGAAATTAATTACGCCTGCACAAGCGGCAAAGATACCAGATGGAGGTTGTCTTTCTAGCCTTTTATCTAAAAAAGGCATTATTGCATTGAGAGAAGGATTAATCACACCCGAACAAGCAGCAAAGATACCATCAGACAGTAATTATTTCTCTAATCTTTTATCTAAAAACGGCCTTGTTGCATTAAGAGAAGGGTTAATCACACTCGAACAAGTAGCTAAGATGCCAAGTCCAAATCATCTTCTTTATCTTATAACTGATGGTTTTAATGCATTAAAAGAGGGACTGCTTATGCCGGAAGAGGTTGCTGCGATCAAAGACATAAATTATGCGATATGTTTTATAAGGAGTAAAGCGCAAGAATGCGAAGAAAATTATTCCAACAAGCTTAGAATAGGCGGTTAAAGAAATTGTTAATGTAAACACCTTTCTTGTTGTAGAAGCAGGAAAGGTTACCTATTAGGAACTGATGCATAACATACGAATAAAATGCTCATCGCAAATAGGTAAGCTTTTATTTTTATTAGATAAATTTTTAATAGCATTTAATCGTTACAATTTTCACTTTGGCCACTATATAAAGAGATACTAAATACTAAAAATTCCTGTATCATAATCCTCTTTAGTCTTTTTAAATATGTAAGGAAGCATTATGAATTTCAATATTAGGAATACTTTAGGCCCCTTATTTCTCATTCTTTCATGCCCTGTTTTTGTCATGTTGATGTGGTACACCAATACTCAGCTTCAAGGGTCCTTGTCTGCTTTGTGGGATTTAATGATTCAAAATGGTTTTTATCACACTGTATACACTGTATGGACACCTTATTTTTGGGGTTCGTCCATTGCCTGGAAAATTATTTTAATTTTTACTGTGTTTGAACTGGCTTTAATGCGTATTTTGCCAGGAAAAAAATTTGAAGGACCTATTACTCCCAAAGGGAATATCCCTGTTTACAAAGATAATGGTGTTTTAGCATTTATCGTCACCATGGCAACCTTTTGCATCGCATCGTTTGGCTTTAATTTATTCTCAGCCTCTATTCTTTATGACAATCTCGGGGCTCTTTTTGGCGCATTAAATTTGTTTAGTCTTATCCTCTGTGTTTTTTTGTATATTAAAGGACGATTTTTTCCTTCATCTACAGATTCAGGTATAACTAATAATATTTTGTTTGATTACTATTGGGGAACAGAACTTTATCCTCAAGTCCTGGGATGGAGTATTAAAAAATTTATTACATGCCGTTTTGGTATGATGAGTTGGGGGCTATTTCTTATTTCTTATTGCGCTAAGCAAGCAGAGCTAGGGGGATTATCCAACTCAATGTTAATTTCTGTATTATTACAATTCGTCTATCTGAGCAAATTTTATATGTGGGAAAAAGGCTATTTACGCTCTTTAGATATCATGCATGATCGTGCAGGTTTTTATATTTGCTGGGGTTGTATGGTATGGGTACCTTGCGTTTATACTTCTCCAAGTATGTATCTTGTGCTTCATCCAATTAACTTATCTTTTGTATGGGCAACCCTCATTTTGGGTTTGGGTTTAGCGAGTATTATTATTAATTATCTTGCTGACAAACAAAGACTTATTGCGCGGGCTACACAAGGTGAATGTAAAATTTGGGGTAAAAAGCCTGTAACGGTGTTGGCCAGTTATGAGACTACAGAAGGGGATAAAAAACAAACCATATTACTTGCTTCAGGGTGGTGGGGTATAGCGCGACATTTCCATTATATTCCAGAGCTTGCTGGTACATTTTTTTGGTCTGTACCTGCTTTATTTGACAATTTTGCACCGTACTTTTATCTTTGCTTTTTAACTGTTCTTTTATTTGATAGAGCATTTCGTGATGATAAGCGATGTTCTTCTAAATATGGCCATGATTGGAAAAAATATTGTGAATTGGTTCCTTATAAAATAGTTCCCCTTGTAATTTAATATATGAATTAAAAATTCATTTTTTGTCCAATACCTCCTGGATGCATGGTTTGGTGTTATCCAGGAGATCTTATGTAACAGAAAAGCTCATAAATTTATCAAATAAAATACAAATTTAACTCTAAATGAGGAGCGATAGGCTTTTTTATGTTTTATTTATTATTGGCGTTGGTTTTGTTCTGAAAATGTATCAGCTATATCAAAATGCTAATGCTGCAAAAATCACCTATCCTTCAGCAATCAGCTATCTTTCATTAATAAAAGATATCACCCTTTTAAGAACAAATCCTGCTCCAAAAAAACAACTACAAACGCGTTTTATGACAATTATTACCATTTAAAACTGGGGCTCGTTGTTGCCCTGGTCTTCGAATAGTAATGACGGAAATAATGGCGTTATTCCGCATGCTTGCAACCTATAAATTTGAACTTACGGCAGAAGAGCATCTGGAGTTACACTTTACTTATGAGACACCTCTACAAAGGAATGGTGGAATGGGGTTGCTAAAAATTAGACCTCGGAAGCAATTGGAATTACGTGAGTCTCCATCACTTTATGTGGAAAGCAGCGTTCATGGTCTTAATTTTTTTCCGGATACTCGGATTGTCAACGAGAAAATGAACACTCCATCTTCTTCTATATCGAATAGCGGAGTCTAGTTGTAGTCTGGGTGTCGTGTAGCGGAGGGGATACATCATCCCGTGAACGACGTCCCCTCATTCCGAACGCAGTGAGGGGGCTCCAGAGGATGGTTATGAGTAAAAATCTGGAGTTTCTTAGCCCTAAACTCCTCAAGATTACGTGGTGGGGTGAATGCCTCTTAGATATGTCTAAATCGCTAATTAAAAATTAGGAATTGAGGCATAACATGCCAATAAAATACCCCAGAGATGAATGTAATCACCAATTAATATATTTTTAAGATACCATTTGGGTAAACGTTCATTTCTTATATCGCTTTGTAGGTATTTGATGATGGGGACAAATGCGACAATAAAAAAAATCATGAAAACATGATAGATAAAAATGAGTTCCTGGGCATTACTGTATAAATAGGTTTTATATTGCATTTGCCAAGGAGTGATATAGATAATGGTGAATGAAAAGAAAAACACCTTAATAATACTGTTTAAATCAGTCATAAAAGGAAGTTTTTTTCGAGTAGCTACAATGTATTGTGCCGATGGATCCAGTGCATTAAATGAAATCGATTCAATAAGGGCACTTACCAAAAAAAATATAAAATAAATATAAATACTGATTGTCGTTAAGGAAGGCATGGTTTAAATTCGAGTCGAAGCGGCCAAAATAATAAAAACTTGCGTATTATTTTATCTTAATAATAACTTGAAGTCGAGGATACTTTATTTTTTGAAGAAAAACTTATCAATTGGAGGTTAAATAAAAAAAATAATTCGAGTCAAGACTGTTTTTTAACTTTTTATTTGCTAAGATAACCATGGCTAATTTGTTTTTTCATACCTCCATTCTTGTGGATATTTATTCAATCTCTTATTAAATTAAATTCGAGCAACTTAATATAGCCTTTGCTCTTGCTATCTTTTTTCTTTTTTAAATGCATTGTGTCCTTTAGAGTTATTCACATTTTCTGTGGATAAATCTGTTCATAGTCTGTCAAAGTCTTGTAAACTTTAAGGAATTCAATGATGCTGCATATGTTCCATTTTGCTCTTTAAAAATAATTGTTAATCAAATAAGAAGCGTAACCCCCCAGAGATAATGTATCTTAAAGAAGGTTACATTGTTTACTGTCGATTATGAGTTTTCAAGCCTCTATTTCAGATATAAATTAATTTGTTGAAAAGAGGCAAGTAAAAACAACAAAATTTAAATCACTTCCTGAACATGTAAATAAAACGCCCGTTGGCTCATTTGAATTTTCCGCTAATAATATTTTATGCATTAACTTCATTCCACCAGCGGAATAACAATTGTTCGATAAGCTGCTAAAAACATTACCAATGGTTTTAATTTGTCCAGAATGTTCATAAGCATCTTCGCATTGAGATGATTGGCCGGCAGGAGGAGAGAGGGCTTTTTCCGCATAGGCATTTTGATAAATTAAGGAAGAGATTATAAGCAGTCCATAAATAAATTTCATAAGAGCCTTCCATGTTAGATAATTTCTTTTATTATAGATTTGAATTTAAGAAAGTGGGAAATGTACCATTCTGAATTTAATGGGCTGCTTTATATTGGATTTATTCAAAGCCCTGTAACTTTTTGGGCTTTGAATAACAAAAATATATATTCTATCGAGGTGATTCGTTAGAGTATCTGACTGCCAAGATAAATACCTGCAGCAGCGGCGACACCTGTTGTAACTACCACTTTGGTAAAGAATCCACACCATGACTCAACAGTTTGCTCTTTTTTGAAATCCTGTTGTTCCACTTCTTTTGGTTGATGATGATTTTTAGATGATTGGTCTTTTAACTTCCCGCTAAGGAAAGGACATACATCGAACGATGTTTCGTCTTTCTTAGATTCTGTAGGCATTAAAGAATAATCCGGTAAATCAAAATGAATTCTGCTGGAAAGTTCGTTATATAGTGAAGGAGCTAGAGTTTGGATCACTACACTTAATCCTCCATTAATTCCTCTAGAGTGTGCTTTGCTCCCAGAAGTTTGTTCAAGTTGCTGTAATAGTTCACCAACATTGAATAATTCCTTAAGAGCAATTATGGCATCAGGATTTGAATCCATAGACTCACCGTTTTCTAATTGGTGAATGATCTTAATCAGATGCTTCGTACCAAGTTTCTCTCTAAGTTGAGCAATAATTTCCTCGCAGTAAGAAAATTGTAACCCTAAGATTGGTCCAGATTCATTACAGGGTAGGTGAGAAGCTTGTTCCCTAAGCTTTAAAAATAACTTATCATCATTCAACATCACTTTGAGTGCATGCACATTAGGATGTTCCTCTCCATAACGGACTGCATCACGCAAAAGTTGTTCGATGATCATTTGCTCTGTAACAAGAATCGCAATAGATAATAATGCAGCTGCATTTTTTGGATTCGTTAATTCAGGATTCGCCAGCTCTCCATTAATTCGCACATCGATTAATCCTTCATCTATTGAAAGCGGCTGTTCCTGATTTAAATGAAGCGCAGGGCTACCATTTCTTTTCTCTAAATCAAAAGCATAGATAACCGCTTTGAGTGTATTTTGATTTGCTGGATAGGAATTCGTTAATTGTTTTAATAAAGGATGTCTTACACTTTGTGCTAAGGTTGTTTTTAACGGTTGAATCATTTCAAATGCAAGATTTATAGTTAACAGATCCTCTACAATATCTTTTTCTTTTGCATCTTTTTGCATTTGTTCAAACACACGTTTTGTGACAGCGGCGTCCATTAGCTTTTCAGGATCAAAACCATATTCTGTCTCCAGAATTTCAAGAAGAATATCCATTGCATTAAATGAACGATTTTGGGTATGTAGGATATGCTCATTTCCTTTCATTAGACCAAGCATTAATAATTTTCCTTGGTCTTCTGGTAAACGTCGAAAACCACTTTTTGAGATTCGTATAACACGAATTATATCTTCAGCATATTCAGGCTGAACAAGCTTTTTATTATCCTCTTTAATGATCCATCCCATTGGCGCTTCCTGACCATTTACAGTAATTACAAAACCATTGTCTTGATAGGTGTGAGCATGTTCAGAATCTAGATTGATTTTAGTATTCGATGGAATTGGAGATGTTTCGATTACTCTACCAGATCGAGTTTTAACAATTTTTTTACCCTGTTCTGTGATAAGTTCAAACTCGCCTTTATCTATTTCTTGTGTAATGAGTTGATATTGTTGGGCATCCACACCTTGGGGATGACAAAGATAAAGAAATCCTTGTTTTGATAGATGGCTACTTAAATTGATTCCTGTTTGCCAGACTGAAAAATGAATGGTATCCCAAATTGATTCGCCACCACGAAAACCTTCAGTATTAGGATACTTAAGTGGTTGACTACGCTCATTTAGTATTTTTCCTTTCCCAACAATGTAATGACTCGATTGCTCTAAGAATTTCGTTTCTTGGGACACTGTTGATATTTCTTTTCCAAGACCAAATAAATCAAGTTGATTTTTCCCTTCGGCAGTATGCTCAGTCGAGTTTTCTTTATAGTGTTCTTCACAAACGGGCTCAACTAAAGCAGCAAACTGAGCTAAACTTAACTGCAATCGAATTGCTAAAGCCCCCATTTCGGAAAAATTCTTTCTTAATGCTTCCATTCCATGAACAGATGTATCATCATATTTAAATCGTGTGCCGGTATATTTAAGTGTAAAGCCTTTCATTGGGTCATGTTTCTGGAACATTCTTCACCTGATTATTATTCACTCTAAAAGGGTTTAAATTATACCGAAACAATCTTAACAAATTCTTAATTGGACTGTACTTAGGCTGCAATACATCAAGAAAAAGCAAAAATTCAATTTGTTTGCATGATGATCAAGATGAGAAAAATATGGATCATTTCCTAGTCTTAGTGTTACATACGTCACTTTATGCTTCTTTCGTACCAATCTTGGCTTGATAATAAAATTCAGTAAGAGTTTAATGATGATATCTCTATTTGGCCCGAATCGCTCAACTTTCTAAATGTGCTGATTTTATCTTAACATTATGATAAATAAATATTTATTTTTTAATGTTTATTCATCTATATATCATTGTTGAAGTGTTTTTTTATTTTAGAATACTTATCTAATCTTTTTTACAATCTTGGAACTAATGATGAGATGGTTTTTAATGAGGAGGAGCTCTCTGCATTAAATGTCGAGATTCCAGAGTCATTCTAATACTTATGATTTTCAGTAAAATGTTTCTAACCTAGGTACAAATGGTCACTCTATTTTATTTTCAATGCGCTTGTCGGGAATGAACCAAATTATTGCAACAATCACATACAGTATTTGGGAAATCCATGTAGAGACATAAGCAAGAGGAATTGCAAAGGCATATAAGGCTATGGAGATATTTCCTTTAAAGTCATTTCCAATAGCTCTTGCTACTAGAGATTCTGTGCCTTCATGTGAGATAAGGACATGTACGAGTATGGAATAGGAAATAGCTGCCATTAAAAGTACTATTCCATAAACTGAAGTAGGCGTCGCAGTAAAGTGATTTTCGCCCATCCATCCGGTTGCAAACGGAAACAGTGAAATCCAGAATAAAAGATTCAGATTGGCCCAAAGCACTTTACCTGAGATACTCTTGGCGGCAGTGAATAGATGATGATGGTTATTCCAATAAATACCAATATAAATAAAACTGAGTAGCTTAAAACAATTGGACCCAGAGGGATCAGACTAACGAAGTTATCACCATGGGGAATTTTAATTTCTAACACCATAATGGTAATAATGATTGCGAGCACTCCATCGCTAAATGCCTCTAACCGTGTTGTTTTCATCTTTCGTCCTAATTAAATATTCAATTAATTCCCTACTTTTTTATAGAGATAAATTAATTAATCTTGTCAATTTTCAAATATTTTGTTGTCTTCTAATTGTAGAACAGGTTTTAATGTTAACTTTCGGTAAGCATGCGTGACTAAGGACAGAATGGTTGTTTCGCCTATAGCTTCGAAGAATTTAGAAGGCTACTTAATGATAAATGGCACCAATAAACTAGAGGCTGGCAAACAAGCCTTTAGACACTGGCGAACCACACGAACAAAGCGGGGGCAAATCCCTGATGAGTTATGGGAGCAGGTCAAGGTACTATTCCAAATCAGGAAGAAATTATTACCTGTCCAGAATATAGTCTGCAGTTTGTTGGCGTAAAAGGAAAGGCTTGATTCAGAGTTTCTATCGAATAATGATGCGCTCCGATGTGTGGCGGTATACTGAAAATCAATGCAGTACCGATGAGTGGGGGATCAAAGCTCATGTTGGACTTTCTGGGGTAACGATGCTGCAGATTACCCCACACAACATCGGTTGTTACTTGCTGTTGCTCCGTTAATTTTAGAAGCCCTTATGCCGAAAAAAGATTCTTGATGACCCATTCAGCGGTACCGTATTTGTTTTTACCAAAACAAATTATCCGCTTTTCGTACATAATTTTTCCTTTAGGGTATATAATGTAGCCTATTTGTTCAATGAGTTTATAGGTTGTTATTTATGCAAGATAAAAAAGAGGCGAGTAGAAGCAGAGGATATGAGATAAGCCCTGAAAAAAATCCCACAAGAGATTATATGATTGAACTAGTCAAGGTACTAGAAGAAACCAATAGGCCTGAAATACCTTTAGATGAAGGGGTAAATATTATTTTAGAGGAACTGGCTTACTTTGCGTCTATAAACGAGTTTCAAAATGCGTTGCTAGCACTGAATCAATTGGCTTCTCACATACAGTACTTCCATGACGAGGGAGCTTTTCTTGAATTTTTAAAAAAAGAAACTGAGTTTTCCGTTATAAATACTCCTCAAGTTGCTTACTTTGTATCGTTAATGAATGATGTGATTAAGAATCAAAATAAACTCTTGGTTGCAGGGAGTCATGAGGACAAAAATATTGAGCATCAAATTCTTCCTTTTTGTTTTTTAAGAAATTCCAAAAAAGGGTTAAAAATTCTTACTTCAATGTTACCTCCTTATGGCGTAGATTTACAATTCCGCAGTGAATCTCATAATGATGTTGCCAAGTTAGATAGTTTGTTCAGTACTCTTAGAATTTATAAAGAATGTTGGCTAAACGATCGTTATTTTTATCGCTCAGCCACTCATTTACCAAAATGGGATAGTTTATATATTGAATCCTTTCAGGATGTTTTTGAGGATATAGCAGATAGAAACTACATAAATTATATTCTGCATAATATTGAAGAGCGTCTTAAAATGTGTAAAGAACACTCTTTCCCGGCCTTTATTCACTATAATGCTGACAATGTAAAATCCTTATTTTTAAAGATTAGTCACTATTTGGGAAACGATAATTTAATTCAGAAAAAAATCGAAGAGCAAATAGCTTCTGGCACTAAAATGCGTTCTTTTAATCAGGAATGTCAAAGAGTTGGATCTAAGACTTTATTATTAGGAGGAACTTATGGGAATGGATGTGTTCTTGCAGCGGCCCAAAAACTTGGAAACACCATTTTTACAAAAACAAATGGTTATTTTCAGTCAAGCCATGCTCACTGCCGTTGGGTCAATTATCACAAAAAACCTTACTTACATGAAAATTCGATTATAGATCCCCAAATTACCGAGGGCTTCAATCCTTTTGATGCAAAACAGAATGTTGAGAAAATAGGCTTTAGCGAGTTTCCCGCACTATTACAGGTTAGCCATCGATATAAAGGTAACTTTTTAATATCTGAGTTAGAGCAAGTGAGTGTTTTAACCGCTTTGCCACTCGAACAACAGCGCAAGTTAATTCTCTCAGAGTGTGTGGATTATTCTAAATTAGCTACTGTAAAACCCAGCGCTTTATCGAGAATCAGACAAAGGAATGCACAATCAAATAATCAAAATAATCAAAATAATCAAAATAATCAAAGCGTTCATAGGCCTATTTTATCATGGTTGCACAATGGTAGTAGACCTACAGTTATTTTGAAGAAAAATCGTAAAGAAAATTCTGAAGCAAGCCCGAGTTCTACGCAAAATATGGGTCCATAATTGTTTCAGTTCGAAAGTAAATAGAGTTAAAACTATAACCATGGGTTCACCTAATTCAGTGATATGCATATCTACAAATAAGGTTGCTCCATTTTTATCTTCTTTTTTGTAAATAAGTGTACGTGATGGAATTTTTTCATATACTGGTACTGGCATATTGGTTCATAATTAGGCAACCCCCTAAAGTTTTTTACACCCTATCTAGCCCCTCAAACTTTTTTGTTAGGTATGGACCATTATTAGAACCAATTCATAGCAACAACCTCTTTAAAACAATGCTCTGTAGTATATGTTTTAATGTACCCAAGTCATTCTTGGAATGCAGAACCAATTCCAACCAAGAAAAGAACTCAACATGGGTTTATTTATAATTTAATAACTTTGGATGACTGTTCTTATTTCATAGCGATTAAAGACATTTGAGTTTAAATGGGATGTACTGATTTGTCTCTTTTTTTTCGAATTTGCAGTTAAGAGAACAATAAATAACCATTTCTTATGTTGTTTAAATAAATTTAATAAAAACAATAGGTTATTTGCTTAATAGGGGGGGTAGCTTATTTCTATTTTTTGAAACAGGGTTTTCTCCATATCTTTTTAAGCACATTTTATAGTGGACCTCTTGACGCTGACTGAAAAATATGCAAAATTGATATTTTGTTTTCACTTATTCTAAAATGTGTATCTTTCTAAGGTAAATTTATTATGGGTTCAAGTTGTAAGCATGCCAAAATTTCATTATTTAGCGCAACAGCATTGTCTGCTACCGCTATGGTTGGTTCAGGATGGCTCTTTAGTGCGCAATTAAATGCTAAAATTGCCGGAAATTACGCCTTCCTTGCATGGGTTCTGGCAGCCTTGTTGGTTATGGCTGTGGGATTATGCCTCGCACAAGTTGCATCTATCTACCCTGTTCGTGGGGCAACTGCTCGCTCTAGTGCATTATCACATAATGGTATTTTTGGTATGCCATTTGCCTTTGCTAACTGGTTTGGATTAATGGTAACGATTGGTACCGAAGCTCAAGCAACGACACAATATTTAGCTGCTGCAATTAAAAGTGATGTTCTAATCACAGATAACGTCCTTACGTTTTATGGTAAATTATTTGCATTAAGTATCTTAGTCATTTATTTATTTATTAATTATTTTGGTATTAAGTTATTAGCCAAAATTAATAATACAGTCACCGTAATAAAAATCCTTAGTCCGATTTTTACGATTGTCATTTTCTTAATTATGCGTTTTGACACCAGCAATTTTAGCTTAGCTACAAACACTCAATATGGGGTTGGATCAGCAATTACTGCAATCATTTCAGCTGGTTTAATCTATTCCTACAATGGGTTTCAATTGGCAGTGGCTTTTGCCAGTGAAATAGAGAATCCCAAACGAAATATCCCTCTATCAATTGTTCTTTCAATTGTAATTGTGATGTTTGTTTATATGTTATTGCAATTATCCTTTATGGGCGCTGTACCCCACGACATGTTAGCAAGTGGGTGGAGTAGCCTTAATTTCCATTCGCCTCTGATTAATTTGGCAATGTTACTTGGCGTGAATTTTTTAGCGATGATCTTGATTGCTGACAGTATCGTGAGTCCATCAGGTACAGGATACTCTTATCTAGGTGGCGCTTCCCGGATGTTCTACGCTATGGCTAAAGAAGGTCAAATGCCAAAGAAGACAATTGGTAAATTACATCCTGAATATAATTTGTGTCGTCGCTCTTTGCTCATTAATTTTACTCTAACTGCAATATTTCTCTGGAATTCCGATAGTTGGGCCTCATTAATGGTGATTGTGACTGGATATCATTTAATTGGATATATGGCCGCTCCGATTAGTATGGGGGCGATTAAACCGAATACCAGGCTATTTGGGTTAGTAATCTTTTGTATCCTTGGGGTAATGATGAGTACTTTACCCGCTAGTGACTTTTTAAAGATGAATTTGTCCATTTCAATTTTAATGATAATTTATGGATCAATACAAATTGCACGACGAATGAAAGTAACAACATTATTAGTATTATCAACGCCTTTTCTGACATATCTGTGGTTAATTTATTTTTATCAAAATATTTATTACATCACATTAATGTCAGCTCTTTTCTATGCATTAATTACTCATAAAGAATACGTTAAGTTATGTAAAGATACTCAACTCGTAAGTGACGACGCTGCTGATATTGCAGTAAACGTGGATCAAGCTCAACGAGCATAATATATGCAATGCCTGTATTTAGTGGAGTTAAATACAGGCGATATTTGTTAGTATTTTCAGCCACAACAAAGTACTTAATGCTGAGTGCAACTTACCAGCGCAATTTTTCGATAATTATGTTGGTTTTGGACGTGTTGCATTTAGCAACTCATCAAAGGCATCATCGGTATTAGTATTTTCGCTCGTGGTCCAAAAGCGATGTGCATGCAATATGTTTTTTATAGTTGTTGTTGGGTTTACCTTCTTTTCCAATTCTTTATTTAATACTTCTCTGAGCGAAATGACCTCGCTTTCAATTGCATTCTTTTGTTTTAGCACGTCATTTCTAACTATTGTTAATGCTTGAATTTTCTTATTTGTGAGACTTGGTCGCTTAGTTACTGCTTCTACCAATGCATCTATTATTTTCCATACCCAATTTGTTTTTTGCAGGCGTTCTATCATGCTATCTAATTGCTTAATTGCACGTGCTACACTATCTGTGCCATTAGGATTATACAGTCTTTCTTTATTGACCGGTTCTAAAGGGTAGCGCAGTGCTGCTGGAATTTCGTGGTTTCCATGTGAGGGTATTAATCCATCTGGTTCTTTAATCTCTTTTCTTTTGGCAACCCAGGAAATGCTATTAATATTACGATTTGACCAGATAGGAGCACGAGGGTTTCGTGAATAAGGAATAGTATTTAAATCGGTTATTGCTTTCTTAGCCTTATTAAATTCATTACTTCCTTCCCCAGCCTGTATTTCTACAACGAAATAATCGCATTTTTGAGCGGTGTAATTTGTCGAGCTTCTATTATGCATATCTTGTTGCTTAAAAATAAAATCCTTAGCTTTTGCTAAAGAAGGAAATGCTTGAAGATATATTTCATTTTTGTTGGGTGTGGCAAAGACCACATGATAAGTTATAGGAGCTATGTTTTTTATCTCATCTTCAATTTGTGTGAATTCTTTTTTAACTTGTTGTATTTCCACCTCTATTTTTTTTGTTTGATATACTAGGATACCCTCCAATCTTCTTCTAAATTCAATGCTGGTTTGTTGATCTTGTAGATCTTTTTGAATGAGATTAAATCCAATATTTTTCAAGTCCCGTAAAAGGTCACACTTATCCGTAACTTTAAATTTATGTAGTAATTGACTAAAAAATGCCCGTAACACCGTTTCTAAAATGTTTAACTGCATTATTGCCTTTTCATCAGCATCTTGTAGAAAAGATATTAGTTGCTGAGCGAATTCAGGTAATTCTGTGTACATAATCTGAGCGATAAAATCAATAGCAATTTCTTGATTAATACCATTTGTATTACGCAAAAAGTCAAATATATTTTTTCCATCTGACATGATTAGAGACTTAAATTAATGGGGAACACATGCGATTATAATCGTTTAAAATTAAGAATAAATTAAGTCCTAATTTGTGTTTATTTTTTTGTTTTATAATAGTTTTTTGATACTGGCGCATGACCACTGTTGGCGCAAAGCATCAATGCATAACATGCCTGTACTATAATAGTACTTATTGGGTCTATATTGACAGGAAATATTATGCATGAAAAAACTTTAATAGATGAAGATAAACAATTATTCCAAAAAGTATTAGATGCCTTTAAAAAGAATGATGTAGAGGAATTCACTAACCTTATAAAATATGCGAGTGCTCAAAGAATAGAGCTGTCTACTTTAGTTGATGATAATGGAAATACACTGATGCATCATTTTATACTTGGTGCATCTCCAGTATTTATAAAAGTTGCTAGAAATGATTATTTTGACAGTTTTAATCCAAGTTGGCATATAACAAATAAGGATGGGCATACTCCATTTGATTTACTCGCGAATTTACCTCCTGAAAAAAACGATTTCAAAAAGCGAGCAGAAATTACTTATGGCTTTTGGTCTCAGTTATATATTTTAAGTCAATTTAGGCAATACTTGGAATTTAAAAAACGTGACAATGAAACTGGATATGATGTCAAGGAGTGTGAACGCATCATTAAACGCCTAGAAAATGGCCATTGTAATGGATTTGCCGCTACCTGGTTACTGCTTTGGTTAAATGATAATGAAGATGAGTATTATAAACTTTTAGGGCCGGTTGTGGATTGGAACAGGGAGAGGGATTCCCTAGATGCCGCCTTAACGAAACAATTTGAATATGCAATTTCTGTAATTAGGAGTTTCCAACAAGGCCGTGTCTTTTCTGATGAAAAAGAAATGCATGAAAAACAATTGGATGAGTGGGCAGGTCTTAAGAGTACGAAAGACAAGCATCGAGATGTATTAATAGGATCGCCTAGCTTCTTTAAGCCGCAAGATAGTTGGGAAGATTTTTCGGAACCAGGGAAATATAAATCGGAATACCAGTGGGAAAGTCCACATTTTTCGCTAGAAGCTCTGATGATTTTGCTAGAAAAGTTAGGGAAGAATTCTGAGAATAAATTAGGCTTGTCTATTGGTTCTTATCAACACGCCACTGCTGCAGGAATTAAAAACTCAAAACTTTATTTTTTTGATCCTAATTGCTCTCCCGTATCGAATACAACTGCTAAAGTTGAGTTACCTAGGGTCTATGATTTAACATCTGAAGAAGATAGGAAAAAGGCTGCAGAAGATATCTATTTTGCTGTGGCTTACAGACCAGCTGAATCTTTATATAGTTCCTTTCAAGGGAGTATTAAAACCATATCTTTATCAGAGACTCCTTATAAAGGAGAAGAAATTTCTATGAGCGCTATAGGACTCTCTAGGGCTAAGCGTTTAGGCGGATGATTTAACTCCTAAATGAAGAAGTTATTCGAAGAATTAGAACTCTTACTTTTGTTAAAAGGTTACATTTTATTTTGATTAAATCAATGGGATCTATTTTTGGTCCCATTGATTTAGAAAGTCATTTGAAACTGAATCTATCTACTTATAGTAGACTTTTTCCAGTTATTGGTTGAGTATAAACACCACTTTTATATTCTTGCCAATTATCAGCAGGTTTGATAGCACATTTTTTTGAAACCATATGCCATCCTGGTTGATACTTGTAACATGCCGCATGGATTGGTCCGACTGCAAGCATGGTAGTGGCGAGTATTAATCCTGCTGCTTTGATCTTCATTTAAATCTCCTTATACATAGTTGTACAGCTTGACTAAAAATACTTCAATATGATTATATATTATGCTTTGTTGATGTGCAAATTTGTACTTGATTAAAAGCAGTGCTTACAAGGATTGAGCGTATTATTTTGATGATTACCAGGCAGAGGATCTTCTAATAGCTTTAAGTTTTGGAGCCCTTTCTTGCATTGCGAACGATTAGCCTTAATAAAACCTTAATGTTGTTAGCATAAAATATGATCTGTTTATTTAATAATTGATCAGATTATTTCTGTTAACGTACTTAAGGATACAACGTGAATAAAATTTTGACTTTATCTCTTTTTATCATCTTTGGACTATTCTGTTCTCAATCAAACGCTCAAAAGACAATTAAACTCAATCCAAATGAAACAAAACTACTCGCAAATAATACCCTTTGGACGCTCAATGCTACATGTGTTGTTCAATGTACGCATCAAAATAACGGTAAAATTAAAATTAACGTAATAAAAAATAGTGGCGTGATCAATGGGAAAAAACTGTCTACGGGTCAAGGAACCCTAATTCGGGTTAAGAATAACAGCAGTGTATCTGTAAGCGCAGAATCGGGTACTCAAATCAATCTCATCAATTTAGGCTCTGATGAATTGCAAGCGGTTTGTTCTACCTAATTAAATAACCCAAAATGATCTAATAAAAGTTCCCATATTTGCTCAGTAATATGGGAATGATTCCAACTTCGTCACTATTTATGAGCACAGCACCTTAATAGATGTTCATTGATTTTTTCATAATCTTTATGTTAAGGTGGTTAAATGAACAAATCTCGTTCTCTGATCCTCTTAATACTTATGAGTGCCATTTTTCTTGCACCACTCAAGCTTCCGACTTGTCCAAAACAAAGCGTTAATTCGCCTGTGGCTCTTTCTGTCGTAATGACTCCTTGTTCTGTGCAGCAAGTAATGAACAGTAGTTGTTATTCAGCTTCTTATTGGCTTCAAGATGCATTTGTAAACTCATCATGGATAGTACGAAACCTCATTGGTTTATTAGGTTTTTTACTTATTTTGTCAAAATATAATTCTCCATTGGATACGATTTATCGTCCTCCCATTTGATTTCTTATTTTATTTTTAAACTCAAAAAATTTATTAAGGAATCAAAATGAAAAAACTAATTTTGTCATTGTTGATGGCATTTATTTCTTTTTCTGTTTTTGCATCAGGGATTAGCAGTGCGAATCCTGCCGATGCAATGCAGTTTATCCAAAGTCACAGTCCAATTTTTTATCTGACTGCATTCTTTTGCCTTGGTGTTCTATTGGCATTTACACCTTGTGTTTTACCCATGGTACCGATTCTATCTAGTATCATTACGGGGCAAGGAGCAAATACCGGACGTCATGCCTTTAAATTATCTTTAGGATATGTTTTGGGGATGGCAGTTACTTACGCCATAGCAGGAATGTTAGCAGCATGGTTTGGGTCGACGGTACAAACACTAATGCAGCAGCCGCTGATTATTGCTAGTTTCAGTATTTTATTTATAGTTATGGCATTATGGTTGTTGGGTGTTTTTGAATTACAATTGCCTGTTTTTGCACGACTTACACCTAAGCAAAAATACCAGCATGGTATTTTGTCGGCAACTTTGATGGGATCTTTGTCTACCCTGGTCGTTTCGCCCTGTGTTACAGCACCTTTGATTGGTATTCTAACTTATATTGCTCAGAGCAACCGCGTTGCTGAAGGTGGTTTATTACTCTTTGTTTTGGCATTAGGAATGGGGCTGCCTTTATTAATTGTGGGGGCAGGATATGGTCGTTTTTTACCCAGCTCTGGCCCTTGGATGGTTCGAATCAAACAAGTATTTGCCCTCATGATGTTTGCCATGGCCGTCTGGTTATTAAGTCGTGTTGCGCCTCAGTTTTGGATTGATCTCTCGTGGGTTGTTGTCTTGCTTATAAGTGCATGGGTTTTTGGTGCTTTTCGCCAGGAACCTCATTTGGGGGGACGCTTACTGCAAGGTTTGGCTTTGTTATCTATGATGGGAGCGGGGGCTTTGGCTTATCAAGCATTTGTACCTACTCCAATTATTGAGTCAGTGACACAAGCCCCATTCATTAGGGTGCATAATCTTGAAGAAGTGAATGCCAAATTAGCTGAAGCAAAGGCAAATCATAAACGTGTTTTTATCGAATTTTTTGCCGGGTGGTGTAGTGACTGTCAGGCCATGGATAAACATGTATTTAATCAAGCTGATGTTATTGAGGCCATGCAAGATTCAGTAAATCTCCGCGTGGATATCAGCGAAAAGACAGATGAAGTGGCTAAAATTCGTCAGGCGTACCATATTTATGGTATTCCTACGATGCTCTTTTATGATAAGGAGGGGCAACAACTTGCTAACTTAAGTTCTGTAGGACAGATATCTAAAGAAAAAACCGTGCAGTTATTAGCACAATTTCAGAATTAGTATTCTGTAAATCCGCAACCCACAAGTGCATATTTTTCATAAGTGATGAATATGAGGTATTTGTTCATCTACTGAGCTTGTGGGTTGCTCTCACCATCTCTTTTTTTGAAGACACTAAGGTGTCTAGACCAATAATGAATCATATTAGTCAAAAATAATGTGCTCTATATTATTATTGTGTATAATATTTACCCATGATTGCTCAAAAAGAACAGATTGCCTCTTCGTGAATTGACAAAACTGCGCTTATTTTTACAGGAATATAGATAAATGGCTGCTAGATCGATAGATGAACTAACTGCGGAAATTATAGCTTTGAAACAATCAGGGGGCATGAGATTTGATATGTCCGGATGTGATATTGGAAAAAAATCAGACATAGAGTTGTTACCCTTATTTGAGGTTTTAAAAAACGCTCGCGTGAAGAATTTTCAGCTAGGGAATAATTTTCTTTGGGAAAAAACAGGTACTGAGCTGGCCGCAATGTTAAGTGCTTTAATAGACGCAGGGGTCACAGAGCTTGATTTGTATGGAAATGAGCTTTGCCAAAAATCAACGGCTGATCTTGTTACTATGTTGGGTGCTTTACAAAAATTAGGGCTGAGAAAGCTTAGGTTGGGGAGAAATGATCTTTGGAAAAAATCAGGAACTGAATTAGCAATTATTTTAGGAGCTTTACAGGATTCTGGAGTGACGCATCTTGATTTGAGTGATAATCATCTCGTAGAAAAAACAGGTATTGAGCTCGCAACGATGTTGGATGCTCTAAAAAACGCTGAAGTACACCACCTTAATTTGAGTAGAAATAATCTAGGTCAAAAAACAGATACAGAGCTTGCTATTATGTTTACTGCCTTAAAGGGAAGTGGGGTAAGGTATCTGGTTTTGGCTAATAATAATTTGGTTCAAAAAACTTGTGCTGAGCTGGCTACTATTTTAAAAGCTTTTAAAAACTCTGGGGTCAAGTATCTTGATTTAAGTTGGAATTATCTTGGACAAATAACGGGTTCTGACCTAGCGATCATACCGGAGGCTTTAAAAGATTCAGGAGTAACCCATCTTGATTTAGGTGAGAACCGCTTGGGACAAAGATCTGGTCGCGAGTTAGCTTCCATGTTAGGTGGTTTAAAAGACTCAGGAGTAACACATCTTAAGCTACGCGAGAACCTACTAGCACAAAAATCAGGTGCTAAGTTGGCTTTCATTTTAGGGGCTTTAAAAAGTTCAGGAGTTAAGCATCTTGATTTGAGTTGGAATAATTTTTGGCAAAAAACAGGGCTTGAACTCGCAACGATGCTCGATGCGTTACAGGACTCAGGGATAACTCATCTTAGTTTGGCTTGGAATGAGCTATCCAAAATAACTGGAGCTGAGCTAGTTACTATGTTAGGTGCCTTAAAGAAATCAGGGATAACACATCTTAATTTTTGTGGGAATCAATTGGGATTCAAAAAAACCACTGAGCTTGCGGCAATGATACGTGTTTTAAAAGATTCTGGGATAACACATCTTGATTTGTCTAGTAATAATCTAGAAGAGAAATCCGCAGCTGAACTTGCGGTCATTTTCGCTGAGCTGGAGGGGTCGGGAATAACTCATCTTAATTTGAGTTGGAATGGACTTAGTAATAGATCGAGTATTGATCTTGAAAAAATTATTAATGCTATTCCCAAGAGTGTTGTATCGATTAGCTTAACTTTTTTTGACATCGAAAAAATGGATGAAGCGCAACGCAAAGTGATTAAAGATCGATTTCCAAACCCTGAAAACATTATTCTGATTGCTAAAGAGAATAGAAAATTAGATGCCTCACTTAGGAAGGCTGATGCAAATGTTTATAGGGCGCTAGGATATAAGACGACTATCCCATCGCTTTTAAATAATTGCGCTTTGTTCGTAGCCCAAAACAAAGAGCTATTTAAAAAGCGAGATAAAGAACTTCCTCTAGACTTAATTGAGTATGTCAATGAACTCAAAAGCTAAGCAAAGAGGGCAACAAACGCTGTGGGATATCGCCTCAGGGGTTTGATAAGCGATAGTGTATCAAATCAAATCTGAGGCTATAAAAAATATTCTCAAATGTACCTATTTTACTGTCGATAATGAATGATAATTTAGTGTAGGATTATTCTTTGCAATCAGATTCCCAAAAAAAGAATTGTCCATTTCCACGACGTTCGCATCACTAATAATAACTGATTCGCGAGAGAGATCTTCAGGAAGTTTGTCGAGGTCAATTTTGGCTGAGATCAATGCAGTTAAACCGATGTAATTTCCATCGGAATCTTTGGTTGTTGAAGTAACAACACCCTTGATAAAAATCGCATCACCGTATTCTTGAGTATAGCTTTTTACAAGTTCTCGTAAAAATTCCATGGCACTAGGAATTAGTTGATTGCTCTCTTCTTGGGTTAAGAACTTGGTGAGATCTAGGCCTATAGAGCCTTTGAGAACAGTGGTTGGTGAAGAGCCATTACCATAATCATAACTTAGATTGTCAACTTTTACTTCGAAGCTGTTTTTTGGACCGACTTTCTTATAGAAACTATTTAAAGCGACTTTGGATGCTCGTTCTTTATCAATTTCTAAAGCGTCAAATTTAAGTTTTGCTACAGTAGCTTCCTTTAAAATCTAAATCTCAGTAAAGAAAAATCAATACTTATAGATAAATGTTTCCTTTAACTGTTTGAGAAAAGCAGATCTATTTTTGCTCATCCTAATTGATAATGATTATCATTATCAATTAGGATGTAGGCTGATTTTCAATATTCTTATTCATTATGATTAAAATAATTGCAACTTTTGCGGCTTTTTTGCTGGTGTCATTTAACATTTTTGCAAAATCCGCACTATTTGAATGGCATCCTAAACGATTTACTTATGAGGGCCATGTATACTTTAATGCGACCAACTCGGCAGTTCAGGGGGGAAGATATTTACTTAACCAGCAATTATCAAATGTTAAACTAGGTTCTGAATTGCAGATGAACGATTGGAGTAAAGTGAAAGGATTATTAATTTATAATACCTTGCCCACTCCTATTAATCCTCAATTGTATATTGATCAACTGTATAACGAATTTAAAAATCCCAATTCACATTGGTATCTTGAGGGAGGAAAAAAATGGATTACTTTTGGCAACTACAAAAATGATCTAATTTATAAACCCCTCACTAAAGCTTTAGGTCAAACCAATGAATTAGCAGCAGTAATGGGATACGACGCAGAATATTACATCAATGTCTCTTTATTTTCTCCTTATTCACCTATCCGCTCATCCAATCTTCCTTATTACAATTTAAATGTAGGTACACATAACAGAAATTATGATGTCGGTGGCAGTTATCTTTTTTCTTTAGCCGAAAGCCAGCTTTTACAATACAACAAGGGTTTTGGTGGTTTTTTGGGTAGGGCTATGCCCAGCAAAGTTCCCGGTTTTGCTGCATATATAAATTTGAACTATAAAAAAATGGGGGGCTATTTGACCTATGTTACAGCACTTAATCGATTTCAAAGCACAGAACTTAGTTACAATACAAAAGGGGCCAAGCCTCAAGCCTTTAGTATTCAAAGCGGGTATGACGTGACGATAAAAAAAATGCCGATGAAACTGATTGGATTTTATGATTATTCCTATGAGGCTTTAGCCTTAAGAATACCTAAACAACGAATCGGAGTAGGGCTTTCGGCATATCCTAAATCTTATCTAACTGCGCAATTTCAGTATTTTAAAGATTATGAATACAGTTCTAAAGACCAAGCGTCAGGTTTAAATAAAATGATTTTGGGAACATCTGCAAAGGTTAATACATTTGCACTACAGCTTATTTTAAATTTCTAGCTCCTTACAACATCTTCTTTATTTAACCACAAAAAAATCGATCAACTATTGCAAATGAGAATCATTATCGTTTATATTGCAAATGATAATGATTCTCATTTTGTTGTTCTGAGCAAATCGGCAATTGGAACGTTGTTTCTAAGAGTAACAACTGTAATCGAAAGACAATAAAGAGGGTGGTGTGTATGATTTTATCGAATACTCATGCTAATGAACTCAATTACCAATTACGTTCATTATTAACGAATACTGATTTTCCTATTTCATCCAAACAAATGGGGCATTTTCTTGTCGCTTCTTATCAACAGTGTTTTAATCGACTAAGAAGATCTGCGATTTCAGAAGGATTAATTGATAAAAAAGTAATGAGTCCATCCATTACTACTTATCTTGATCTCCTGAAAATTTATTCTCAAAATCAACAAACTCATTTCAAATATTGGCACTCATTACATGAAGAGTTAAATGAAAGTATTGCAAATCAAGCCTTGGCTCTTGCTTATCAGTATCAATGGCATAAAACAATCCGGCAACAGGCAAAGGGATATACAAATTTATGGTCTTGGTTAATCGAACACTCAAGCCAACAGCAAATACTTAATTTTTTAGAACAATGGGGTTGCATGGGGCATCCATCTCATCCCAACTTTCGTGCCAAAATAGGGTTTAATCGTAAAGAGGTTGTGCAATATTCTCCGGAATTTAATTCCGAAGTCACAATTGGGTGGGCTGCCATTCACCATTCACTTGCATTTATTTCAACATCAAAGTCCGCTTTTCACTGGCTGTTCAGCAATCATTTTCCCAAGGAATACAGCTTGTGGAGTGAGGCGTTACGATTAAAAAAATTGAACCCCGATGATTATTATCCATTTCCTATTCATCCCTGGCAATGGACTAATAAATTACAAACAGTAACAAAATCTATATTCGAGGAAAATCAATTTATAATCAATCCAGTGCACCAACAAACCAAACCATCGATGTCATTTCGTACTATGATGCCGCTTGAAAAACATGGTCCTCATCTTAAATTAGCGGTGGGTGTACATACTACTTCATCTTTACGTACTGTTTCTCCAGCCTCGGTAAGTAACTCGTCTACACTCTCGCAATGGATCAATGAGTTACTTACACAAAATCAATATTATAAGGGGCAATTATTTTTAGCTCGTGATTTAGCAGGGATCAACGCAATACATTCATCTATTCCTAATGACGAAAAAAAACATTTCGGTCTTATAGTTCGTGAAAATCCTTTACAATGGATTCGATTAAATCAAAAACTTGTGCCGCTTGCGTCTCTTTTTAAACGCTCACCTCTGAGCCAAAGATCCTTATTAAGTGAGCTCATCGAACTTAACCAAAGTAATCCAGTAGATTATTTTATGGACTATTGTCGCTGCATTTTAGCGAGCCAGCTGCATTTATTATTATGTTATGGAATTGCTTTAGAGGCTCACCAACAAAACACTTTAGTTATTTTTCAGGCAAATCGTCCTTCTGGTTTGGTACTGCGTGATTTGGGAGGTATAAAAATTTGTAGTCACGCATTCTATGATAAGGTGGCTAAACCAGCACTACATCCAGACTCCACAATAACCTGCTCTGGGTTAAATGAGCTGACCAATAAATTCATACATGGTAATTTACTGAGTAATTTGGCTTATGGGATTGATTGCTTGAGTGTGGATTATAAGCTTTCTAAGGCAATGCTCTGGCGAAAAGTAAGACAAATTCTAGATCATCTGTTAGAGGAATTGCGAACAGAGATTGAGCCCCGAATACATCATTGGTATCGACAGCAATTGCTTGTTCAGCCCTGGCAGCAAAAATGTTTGCTTGCTATGCGACTCCATGAAAATCAAAGCCAAGATCTTTTTTCTATGATTCGAAATCCTTTGAGCAGAGCTTATGCCTAAATCAATACAATCGCTTCTTTTAATAAGTCAATTTTTTATGATTTTGGCTTTAGAAATGACGAATCCTTTTTTATCGTTATTGATTGCATCGCAGGGGGAGATATCGATGCAGAGTGCTGTATTCTATAGCATGCTCAGTTTGGTATTTCCTATGCTTGCCAATATCATTATGACACCAATTTGGGGGCTTGCTGCGGATCGTTATGGCTATAAGCCCATGCTTATGCGTGCAGCGTGGGCTTTGGTATTTACCCAATTGAGTATGATCTTTGTGAATTCCCTTAATTGGATTTTAATCATTCGTATTGTTCAGGGCGCTTTTGCTGGTTTTATTGTATCCATGCAAACCTATTCGTTAAGTCTTTGTGAATGGCACCATAAAAGTCGACAGTTGTCACGCTTACAATCAGCAAAGGCGGTTGCTACAACTTTGGCAGGGTTCACAGGAGGCCTAATCTTAACAGCGACTAATTATCAAGGATTATATGAAGTAGCAACGGTTATTTGTTTCACTATCACACTTGTTATGCACTATTACTTGCCAGCCAGCCCAAAACCTGAAAGTAAAAATTTAGGTCATAAAACCGATACGTTGAACGTAGACTCGAAGCCTATATACGCGCTGTGTTTTTTAATTACCTTAACTCAAATCATTAAATTTTTACCTGATCCGGGATTATCTTTATTTATTAATGATTCGTTTTCTCATAATTTAATTTTTATCGGCTTACTTTATTCTTTTCCTGCGGCGGGTATGCTGTTGAGTTCGGAATGGTGTGGCCGTCAGTTCGATCGATGCAGGTCTGATCCGTCTTTAGTTCATCGTTATTTAATTCATTACAGTGTGTTAGGTTTCATTCTTATGCTATGTCAAGCATGCATAAGCAACCTTATTTTTTTTGCCTTTATTCGCATTCTATGGGGCGTTGTGTTAGCTGCTTTATTACCTGCATTATTTGCGCTTTTAAGTGATCGTTATTCTTTACCGGGCTATGCACTTGGTTTAGCGAATTCGTTTGCCAAACTAGGTAATCTCATTGGTTTGTTATTAGGCGGTCTACTGCTAAATTGGCTTTCTTATTCAACGCTTTTTGTGATTAATGCTGGTCTTTATGGTTTATTTGCTTTTTTCGTGCTGTGGCTTCATGGAGTTTTTATCAATCTTTTGCCACATATCTCTAATACTTACCCTGACAGAACATTATGACCAATAAAATGCTTCTAGCCATATTGCTTACCTGGTTTTTTGGAAATCTTGATATTCATTTCCTTGCTCCAGCTTTACCTAGATTAGCTGAATATTTCGAAGTGGAACCCAATATTGCTCAATTAACAATTAGTATTTTTTTATTGGGTAAAGCATTAAGTATGGTCTTATGGGGAATGCTTTCCGAACGTTATGGAAGAAAACTGATATTTATTTCAGGTTTATTTTTGTATTTGATCTCTAATTTTCTTGCGGCATGGAGCTCTTCTATTGGTATTTTATTGTTTTGCCGATTTGTTCAGGGATTGGCTGTAGGAGCGACTTTGCTCATGGGAAGAGCAATGATTAACGATACCTATGATGAACAGCATGCAACAAAATATTTTGCTTGGTTGTTCACTTTTGGAGGTCTGTTTATCTGCTTTTTACCTTTTTTGGGAGGCTTAATTAATAACCATTGGAGTTGGCAGACTGCATCAATAATTATTGCCCTGTATGCTCTTTTTCTCCTTCCTCTAAGTATCGGTATGAAAGAGACCAAATCTAATGATTCAATAAGTTTGAATTTTAAAAAAATAATAACTACCTTTTTCCGTCATCCTATTTTTGTGGGGTACTTATTCATTTCAGCGTTAATGATGGCAGGTGAATCCGCTTTCAATACTTCAGCATCGTTTATTTTAATTAAAGGTTCTCAATGGACGTCCACCCAATATGGACTTGCAAAGACAGCTATGGCCATAATGCATTTATTAGGAACTGCGTGTTGTGGCCTATTAGTTAAACATTACACCAGTAGACAATTGACCGCATGCGGCGTTTATTTTTTTGCTTTCTCAGCGGGTTTAATGTGGATGTCACATTTATTTTCGGATATGGTTTATCTTTGTTTTGTGATACCAATGATGATCTATTATTTTGGTACTGGTTTTATTGTTGCCAGTGCAACTTCTGCAGTTGTACGTCCATTCCCCAAGCAAATGGCATTAGCTTTGGCGTTAACGTTATTCTGCCAATTTAATTGTTCTGCTTTATTCAGTTTTATTACCAGTGTTATCGGTATCACAGATGCTTATTCTTTTATGCACTTGCTGTGCTTAATTGCTTTACTCAGTTTGATTACATTAAATCGACTTAAATTGAATGAAAAAAATTATTGGAACAACGATTTCTTGCACAATAAAAAATAGTGTTTCATAGAAGTAAAACGAATCCAATTTATATGACTTGGTTCCCACTCATACTACTCACGGGGGTTGTTTCCTCCAATCCCTCACTGGGGACTAAAGAGGGTTCTTCACGTATTAAAAGTGCTTGGAGTTGATCAATCTTTTTTAGTTTATTTTGTAATTGCTCAACAGTCTGTGAAAATAGAAAATGCAGCGATTTTTTATCTAAAGAAATTTTATCCAATTCTGTATGGAGTTTTCTACGTTTTATTTCGAGGGTTCCATAAAGGTGAACACACATTTCTTTTGGATGAAGAAATGAAGCATAGTCAATGCGTGGAGTGATATCAAAAAAGCCATTCTCTCTGACCCAGGCACATTGAGCGCATACCGTTGTTAGAAGTTTTTTCTTTTCTTCTAAAGGCATTTCAATTTTGGTTAATTTTAATAAGTATTTTGCATCTGTTAGTAACGCTTGAACAACAGCTTGATTTTGTCTCCACGTTTCTCTCTTATAAGGTGATGTGGAAACCTCATAGCTTCTGCTCATTTTCCTCAGATCACCTAAAATACGTTCATCATTAAACGGTTTCTTTTTATTTAATCCTCCAATGGCCCAAAATAAAAGAAAACGATAGACGTCGGCTCCTTCCAGTGCCTCTATATGCGGTAACTTCTGATGTAACCGAGGCGTTCTCAACTTCATCAGTAGTTCGTTGTAATATTCGCCATCCATTCCTAATTGTTCGACAGAGAATAGATAGAGATGACGCATACACGTTGAAAACTCAATTGGATTTATTTTATTCCGAAACAACTCTAGAGGACATGGTTCTCCGTTGGGTTTTTGATAGTCAAAAACATGTAAAAGCCTTAATAGGCTAAACTCAATATGCATATATAGATTCTCGATTTTTAATTCAGGCCAAAAAATAAAATGCAGAAAATAGCAAAAAACTGATAATCATGGACTTTTATATTACATAGAGCTACTCATGAAAGCAACTATTTGGATTGTGGGAATAAATACGACATTTTTTATTACTCAAGCATTCCTTTGCAGTTAGTCTAATCAAGATAATCCATTGGTCTTAAACTAGCGTACTTTTCCAGTTTGTTTTTTTCCTAATCAAAAGCCCCGATGCATATAAAACAACACCGGTAAGAATTAAAGATAAGGTACGAATAATTGTTGGTGTTGATGAGGCATCATAAAGTAATGCTTTACCTGCAGCAAAAAATAAAACGAGAAGGGTCGATTTTGCAATAAGCACATCGTTTCTCAGAGTTGAAACTCGCAATATGATAAGTACGTATGCAAGCCAGGACGCAGATACAGCCAATGTACTGTATTCAATGGTTAACTGGTAAAGACTCATAATCGCAAGGAGATGAGAAGCTGCCAACAAAACATAGCAATACTCTTCTTTTTTAGCTAATTCCTGGTAATTTTGGATTAATAAAAACCAAATACTGGCAAAAGAAGCGCCAGCCACTACAGACCAGGATAGCTCTTTACTGCTAATTAAGTGACTTAATATACTGAGGTATTCAATCCCCAAAATAGCAGAGAGCGCCACAAATGGAATTAAAAAGGGAATACTCCATTGAATCTGTTTGATTTTTGCATAGAAAAAGGTGCACCCAAAAACGATTGCAGCAAAAAGCCATGGTTTTAAACTTAAGGGCAGAAGGCCAAGATAAATCGAATGAAAGCAAACAAGTGTTACAAAGGTTAGCAATACATTCCGACTATTAAAACGACGCTCAGGAAACCATCTTTTAGCTGAGTAATAAAGCCCGACTAAAAGAGCCGCTGAAGCTAAGGAAACACAAGAAGCCAAAGTGGGGTCAATACGACTGAGATAATAATATTCCATTGCATAAAAGATTAATAATACTGGGAACAGACTCCAAGACTCTTTCTCTGTAAGATGTTTTTTAGTCAACTGCGTATGAAATAAAGTGCCAATGGAGTAGATTAGAAAATTAATAACGAGTGCCGTAGCAATTAACACATCTTGATGAAGTTTTAGCCCAACTATTGCTGTTATTGATATGGCCAAATAAGCTGAAATCATGGTTAACGTACGTGACTCCACCCAAATAGCAAGTGTTGCAAAATTCAACGAACAAATTGTGAAATAATACAAAGAAAATATAGCGTTATTCTCAACTCCAGCAACAAGGGGGGCGATGTATGCGCCTAAGGCCGCAACGATCGCATAAATATCATGCTTAAATCGTAAATAAAACCAAATAGAAACCCCTGAGATAATCGTTGATATGGCGATAACCGTTTGGAATGAGATAAGCAAATAATACTGATATGCGGCAAAACAAGTTAAATAGAGTACCGTTGCTCCTGCAGCTGGTAAAAAACAAGCATAGATTCGATCGGCACTGGAAATAATGATTCCACCTGTAAATAATGCCATTCCAAATAATGTAGCCACTCCAAGTTGTTTTTCATGAGTCAACCATCCCGATTCAATTGATAATTTTACTATGAAACACGCTGCTAGAATAAAACAAACGGAAGCTACAAGCCCCAACCAATTGCCCGACATGGGTTTAGATGTTGATTTTTGTGTACTTCTTTTATCTTTAATAGATCTAGATTGTTTCGATGTAGTCGAGGTCATGCCATTAATTTTTTCAACCATAGACACACGCGCTTCTAAGGCCTGTAAACTTTTTTCAATATCAATCGATTCCAAAGAAGTATCCCACATATTAAAAAGACTTGCACAATTTTACTACATTTTGCCCATTTGTTTCGAGTATTATTTTACAATTATGGTTAAATTCTTTATTTAATGAGCGTTTAAGAATTCCTAGGTCCACGACATTTCACTTTGCTTATACTAATAGAGTGATTATCTAACTTATTTTCCAACTCAGTGGTGGATATTTTTTAACCCATCATATGATAAACTTTAATTATAGAGTTCTAAAATCGTTTTCCCTTAACAAAGGGAGTTCGGCGCTGAGGAATAATTGTGGGATTACAAATTAAAGAAATTTTTTATCTTTTATCTGCTATGAAAGATGTTGCTACGGCTCAGGGGAAACAGTCATTAACACCACTACAACAATCATCCCTTAATGCGGTATATTCTCAGGTATTTGGCCATACAGATGAATTGCAATTAACACATCTAATTGACACACCACTTTTAGGTTTTGCCCAAGTTTTCCCTGATGCGAGAAAAGCAGAATATGTATTACGTTTTTTAGTGGTCACGGCCTTGATGGATAAAACCATTGATGGCGAAAAAATTCTAACTGTTTTTGATTATGCGAAGGCTGTCAATATTTATCCACATTACCTAAACCAATTAAAGAAAACCTTGGAAGGAGATTTTCAGTGGCTTATTAAAGATATTATGCGTAAGAATCTTGAAAGTTTTGATATTTTTCCAAATATTCAAAATGAAAAAGATATTGAAAACTGGCTTTTTCCTTATCGTGGCGACAAAAAGAATCCTCAACTTGCTCAACGTTACGAGGCTCTTCGTCACTTACCCGAAGAAAGTTTTGGTCATCATATTTGGATGCAGTTTAAAACGAATCATTACAAATTCCCAGGCGAAGAGGAGGGTGCTAATTATGAGTTTATCATGCCCCATGACTCACTTCATGTTTTAAGTGAATATGATACAAGTCCTTATGGTGAACTCTTGGTATCTGTATTTACTTCAACAATGTTGGAAAAAAATTCAATTGATGGTCACGTTATTCCGGTTCTATATTCTTTTTACTTAGGTATCAAGATCAATGAACTTGCAGGCTCCTCTCAGGTAGACGTTAATCCCTATGAGTTTTGGGAGGCATGGTATCGAGGCTCGCAAATGCAAATTAATTTGTATTCTAAAGGATGGAATATTTGGGATGTCGCTGAAACTCCCATCACTGATTTAAGAGCGCTTTATCATGTTGTACCTAAATCGGATTTATTAAACCCCGTGAGTAGAGAACGAGAGAAATTGAGCTGAATTGAACGCTCAATTTTGCGTGAAATTACACTCTTGCTTGAAAATTTCATGAAGATTCTTCCATGCCGTAGGATTTGAAGTGGCCTCAAAAGCTTCTTTGATCCTTTTTGCGGTTTCTTGAATTGAAAGGTGCGTATTGTCTATTGAAAAATCATAGATCATATTTTGATGAGTGACTAATGCACTCGTACGATTCCATCCTCCTGGCCGACCGTTTCCTTGGATGTCATGAGCGCCAGCGGCTTGACTTCGTTGTAATTCACGACGGAGACCTTCTGCATCAGAAACAAATAAACCTACAAAAAAAACTTTGTAAGGAATAAAAGCATTCAATGCTGCTTGAAACCATAAAGGGCTCCAAAAAAGCTGATCGGAGATTACATTAATACCTACGTCAAGATAAGCAGCGATCGAAGAAAATGAAGCACAGATAACTTTATCCAAAAGGGGGCCTGTCGAAATATTATAGTACTCCAAGCCGTCCTTGAGGTATTTTTCAGCTGAAAAATACCTCGACTCAATAGTGGCCATATTGTTTTGTTTTGGGGGCGTTGCTTGTGAATAAACATCAAGACCGAGCAAGACATATTGTTCCTCCATCATGTCCTGTAACGCGCGACACGTACTCGTTTTCCCACTGCTTGAGGAGCCATTTAATAGAATGATTTTTCCTTTATCCATTAGTTATCCCTATAATCTCCTTATTGTTCATATTATTTTAGAATACTTTAGGTAGTGAATCTTCAACTGTTAATTAACATTTTTTTTGAACTCTAGATTATGGATATTCTGAGGGGAATTATATTAGACGGGATTATGATTATGATGCAAAAGGGGCGAAATACCCCCTTTGGACTTTACTTTTTTATTCCTGCTATGATTACTTCCTCAGCATCATGTTCATCATGTGCTTTAGCAATTTTTTTGGCAAGTTTTTGGTAAAACAGCGTACAGGGCATCTCTTCGACACCGCCTTGCTTATTGACATCAAAACGAGAACATCGAGTACTCCCAATTTTTTCCATATAAATTTGGTGCCTATCTCGTTCTCCGTCTTTACGGACTGTTGGATAAGTGATTAATACCTGATCGTAATCCTCGAGCAACGCTTTCACTGTTTCCTCACTTTCACTTTCACTTGCTTTAACCTGTGTTTTCTTATAAGGAATATTATGATCTACAAATACCGCATGCAAACCGTCTTTTCCCTGATGAATTAATTCAACTTGGTGTAATTTTTCTTTAATAGCTGTTTCATAAATATGATCAGCGCTACCTTTCATAAAGCTATCATCTCGAAAACCTAATTTTTTCTCAAAATATAAGTTAACAACTGGAGAGCAGATCCCATTTTCATCAGCGGATGCACCAACTTCATCTAAGATCTCATCTTGGGTTGTAAAGGTTTTCTCAGAAGAAGGAGCTTGTGGGCTCACAAGAGATGTCATAATTTTTTTTGATGAAGTCAAGTCAGATGATTCGGGACCATCTTCTTCTAGTTGAGGGTGGGTTAAATCTAAACGAGTTGAAACAGCACTTCTCAAAGCTGTGAATTGAGTTGCGGCAAAATTTAAAACGAAATTAATTGGAGTAAGTAATGAATTAAAGGTCCGAGGTTCGGTTTTATTGCGTTCATTACTACTTAAATTAGATGAATGTTCCTCATCGCTGTTATTTGTTTCGTAAAAGCTAGGCGAACTTTCATATGCTTCCTGAAGTTCAATGTCTACTTGATTATAATCGGTATCAAAATAATCAATCGCAGGAATTCCTGATTCACTATCCGATTCTAATAGCGGAGGGGCTTCCCTAACTGAGAGAGAGTTTTGAACTTCACTTACAATATTTGGATCGCCAAACGCGTCGTCCATAGTCAATTCCTCCTATACTAATTACATCCACAGCGTGTCATTATGTTAGCATAGTGAAAAATTTATTACCACAAATGACTTTTCAAATCGATAATGGTTGGGCCTAATGAGCGCTTTCTCACAGTAGTTATATGTTCGTACAAATCTAATGAAGACTTAAAAAGTCTTCATTAGATGATTATCTACCTATACTTTTTTTACAGATGAAAGATCATTTGAACCTTCTTCAACATTTTCAGTAGTGGTTGTACTAATAGTTGGTGTACTGTCCTTTTTAAGCGCCTTTTCACGTTCCCTGATTTTACTTATTATGGTGGCAGAGTCAGGAACAAAACCAGGTTGAGAAGTGATGCCTCCCTGAATTGGTTCCAAATCAAGAGCAACTAGTTCAACAATCCCTTTTCCTTTATGAATTAAGCTGCCTGCTAGATCATATTCATCCTCACCTTTGCCAAATTCATGAGCAATATCAAATTCTTTTAACGCATGAGAAGTTGCTTCACTAGGAGGATGAATTTCTGAGTTATTTTCCTTTAATGATTCTTGCTTTGCGTTAGCGTGTTGCTTTAACGATTTACGTGCACCTGGTAATAATGGTTTCCCACTTTTATCGAGAAAGACATTGACACCTACCATTTCAATATTCTCTGTACCACCTGTTTTATTATGAAGTTTCTCTCTTTCTGGATATTGAAACTTGTGTTTTTTGCATTCTTCGATATTTGTTTGTGCAGCCCCTTTTACCGTATCAATCATGGCCCCTAAAATTTTATTTGTTGAGCCAACATCTTTTTGATGCTCCTGATAGTCTACTCCATCAAAATTATCATCGATTACTGGTTCTGGAGTAATCTCATCGGTTGATAATTGCTTTTCGGTACTAGAATCTGTATTTTTCAATGCGCTGAAGGGAGTAGAAATAATATTTGCGATAAAAGTAATAGGTGTTAATAGAAGTTTAGCTCCTGCCCAGGGATCGCTATTTTTTTCTGAACTGCTGGTTGAGGGGATACTGCTATCACTTTCATAAGAGCTTGTTGATTCTGCAGAGTAACTTTGTGACTCTTGTTCTTTTTGAGTATAATCTGTGTCGAATTTGTTATAATCTGTGTCGAAATATTCTTGTATAGGTATTCCGCTGACTTCTGGGCTCTCTGATATGTTAGTTTCCGAAGTAACGTTGTCTTTAAGCTCATTTGTCGCAGTTTGCTCACCAATACTTCGACTCTCCTCTTTATTTACTTCTTGGTTATCATCAGGGTCAAAATCAAACCCCATATCACCTTGATATTTTGATTGCATAATTTACCTCTTTAACTAGATTTTACGGATGAGTAACTGGCATTTTAAGTGATCAAAATTAAGGCAGTATTAACACTGTTTAAGCATTTACATTTTTTAAATAAATATGATTATTCTTTACGGTTTTTTTACATACAATGTGTGTTTCAAGGGACATTAAAATGAATATTTATGAACGGATGTAACTTTGATAGGCTCTATTGATTTGTAATAAAATCAAAGTCATAAAAGATATAGGATTTTTTTTAACTTGAGTTTTCTACATGAAACAATAGATGATCTAGCCTAAAATCATTTTTGCTAAAAATTTTTAAAGAATAGTCCACGTGATTATGCTACTTGCATAGTAAGAGATATTACTCTGAGTGCCATACCAATATTGAGAAACAGGTAAAGAAATACCAACCTGAGCAATTAGTTTGGGTGTAGAAAACCAGAGCGAAGGAGTCGCATAAATAATATTTCCTCCTGTATTAGGAACAACATGCGGGCCCAATTTGGTTTTATCACTATACTCACCATTAAATTCGAGCAATCCTGAAAATATATATTTTTTTTCCACGCTTTTGATATTACGTCCTATTCCCAAATTATAATAATACTGTGTGCCTTGCTGAATAGAATCCTGTTTACTGATAAATAAAACTCCTGGTGCAATAAAACTATACCAATCAATTAGAGTACGAGAGTAAGTCGCTCCAATGAAATAGGTCATCGCATCGAAACTAGAAGGACCATTTTTTTTTGAAAATCCGGATACACGTCTACTTGGATCAAGCTTTTTAGAAATTGTATTTAAATTGCTGATAGGGAAGGTAGGAGAAAAAATAATAGTGGCTTGATCTGAATATTTTGAGTTGTCGTGATTATAAAAAGCATATTCTAAATCAAGCTCAAAATCACTTATACCCGACAAATTTTGATTGTTATTTTTATAACTCGAAACAACAGGTAGCGTGAGTAATAAAGAAGCCGTGTCTGTAATTCCATAAAGTAGGGAGGGTGTTATATCTAAAATCTGTTGAGACTGGCTAAATAAATAATCGGGATTAAATGAAACAATTAATTGATTTTTATCAACAATATTTTGACCAAAAGAAAAAAATGGGCCTGGTTGTTGTGATGTTGCTAAAGAAAAATTACCTACCGTTGGAGGCTGATTGGCTAGGGTGGGCTCAATAGCTGCGGATGAAGTTGCATAACCTATGAATATTAAAAAAAACAATCTTCGGCATGAGCTTCGAAGATTGGTTTGTCCTTGCATCCTTCTCTCCCGATGAAGATCCACTTATTTCTTTTTATTTATATTTCTCCAAGCATAATCCTATGCGAGATGTAGAGCAAACATCACTCCATAAAATATTCAAAATTTAGATTCTGGCTGATTCAAATAGTTATTAGTTTTACTCAATGTCTTTTATTTGATAACTATTTTTTATATATAATATCAATATCGTCTCAACTTGACTGAGTCATTTTATTAATCCAATTGGAATAGCATTGAGGAGTTTTATGCCTACAATTCTAATTAAAGATGTAGTGCTATATGCATCAAAAAATGAAATGATTAACTTTAAATCCACTAATTTTCTTTCAAATCATACGATTAAATAAAACGAATCATTCTCAAATTAAAACCAGGTTTTGATTTGATTATTGCTTTTTCGCTCTTGTGTGCATTGATGTAACTACAGTTCCTATTGTTTCATCAGTTAAGCAATGCACCCTATAGATAAGAATAGAGTCATTTGGTGGCCTGGCGCATTTACTAAAGCTTCCCAACATCAAATAAGAAATGCAATTGAAGTAATCGATGTTACAGAACAAGAGGTAAGAAAATTTTGGTGTAATGCCATTGTGTGTAATGAGCATATTATAATTCCAGCTGGTTGTGATTTACTAAGAGCAGAATTAGAAAAAATGAATTTTAAAGTTTCTAGTTGTGACATGAGTGAATTTATTAAAGTTGGGGGCTTGCAAATGATTCTGCTTAATTATGTCTTCGCCCAAGTTATGCTAAATATTCGATTAGAAAAAAGAAAAAAATGAAAAAAAGTCCCAAGATTAAATAAAACAAAAATTCATCTTGAATGCGTCTTTGTTCTTTTTCTCTTGACCGAAGCATGTAAAACGCAATAAAAAGAAATACGACGCCAACTATTATGCTTAAAATCTGCGCTCCCACAAAGAGGGACGTAAAATAAGACGATGTTGTTTGTGTAACAGGTTCTTCTATTGGATTCATTTTCGTCACAGCCTATAAATTCATTTTTATGTATGTGAGAACTTTTTTATCCTCGCTCTATTTAACCAAGATTGCAAGTCTGAGGAAGATTTACTCAATTTTGAATGAAGTATCAAACCGTTTTGCTTGCTAATGATTTAGCGAAGCATTGCCTATTTTGTTGATATTTTAACCAAAAAAATATAAAATGCTCGAACTATGAACAGGTTTTATATTTCTACGCGATATGAAGATTTATTTAGTTGGTGGGGCAGTACGTGACAAACTGCTTGGTTCTAAACCAAAAGATAACGATTGGGTTGTAGTAGGTGCTACTCCAGAAGATATGCTGACATTGGGCTATAAGCCAGTCTCTAATGGTCAAGAAGAAAACAGCTTCCCTGTTTTTTTACATCCGGAAACCAAAGAAGAATATGCTCTTGCTCGATACGAAAAGCGAATAGGGTATGGGCATGGAGGTTTTGAGTTTGATATCTCTCCGACGATTACTTTAATAGATGATTTAAAACGGCGAGACTTGACCATAAATGCCATGGCTATGCCGGTTGAGGAAGGCGAGCTGGGAGCGTTGATTGATCCTTATAGTGGGAAAACTGATTTAGAGAAACAAATATTGCGACATGTATCGCCTGCATTTGTTGAAGACCCTCTTCGGTTGTTCAGAACGGCACGCCTTGCCGCTTGTTTAGGTTTCCAAGTAGCAAAAGAAACGTTAATGCTCATGGAACAGATGGTTGCCGAAGGCAAAGTCAGCGAATTAAGTACTGAGCGAATATGGAGTGAACTAGAAAGAGCGCTTATGGGAGCCTATCCGTCAAATTTCTTTGAAGTGATTAAAAAATGTGGTGCGGATGGTATTTTATTTCCTTATATGAACATATCAGATATTAGTGTTAAAGCCTTACAACGAGCTGCTGATCATAAAGATTCAGCTCACATCCGTTTCGCTGTATTGATGCATAATTTGACTCAAGAAGAGATAATCAAGTTTTGCAAGCAATTCAATGTACCTAGTCAGTACCGAGACTTGGCATTATTAACCAATAAGCATTTAGCGCAATTCCGCCGGATCCAAGAGCTTGATGAAAAAGGAGTATTTGACCTACTAACAAACATGGGCGCGTTTCAAAATAAAGAACGTTTTAACAATTGTTTACATGTTTTTGCTTTATGCACCCAAAACTCGTCCTCAATAGAGCAAGCACACCAAGCTTTTCAAGCAGCCCAATCTATTGATACAAAAGAACTCGCTTCGAAATATATAGGTAGTGAAATTTCTACAAAAATTAAGATATCTCGTATCGAAGCAATCAAACAATGTCTCAATAGTTCCAAATTAGATTTCGGTCTTAAGTTTTTATACTAAGTTTTGGAGCTATTCTTACCTGCACTTTTGGTAAATCTTTTTTTACCTGGTTTGTTAAACGTTGAGGTAGTTCTCTTTTTGTTATCCGGAACAGGCTTTTTAGGTTTTGAACAACTATTGGTTTGGGGGACATTGTGATTGGGTTCAAAATCTTCGATTTCAATACGGCTTAATTTACGTTGAATTAGTTTTTCTATCGCGTGTAATTGATTGACCTCATCAGCACTAACTAATGAGACGGCTAATCCTGAAGCACCAGCGCGACCCGTTCGTCCGATACGATGAACGTAATCCTCAGGTACTTGAGGCAAATCAAAATTAACCACACAAGGTAATTGATCAATATCAATGCCTCGAGCAGCAATATCTGTGGCCACCAAAATATGTAACTCCCCCGATTTAAACTCTGCTAAAGCTTTAGTACGTTGGGATTGTGATTTATTACCATGAATTGCCGCTGCATGAATTTGTGCATCTGCCAATTGCTTTACTAATTTGTTTGCACCATGTTTGGTTTTGGAAAACACCAAAGTTTGACCCCATTTGTTTTTATGGATCAAATGGCTCAGCAAAGCGGCTTTGCGGCTTTTATCTACGGGATGGACTGTTTGCTTGATTTTAACTACGGTTGTATTTCGGGGTGTAACATCAATTTCTACAGGATGATTGAGAATGGTTTTAACCAGATTACGAATTTCATCAGTAAACGTTGCTGAAAACATGAGATTTTGGCGGTCTCTGGGTAAGTGTTTAATAATACGTTTCATATCATGAATGAATCCCATATCCAACATTCTATCAGCTTCATCGAGAACTAATGTATCCACCTCATCGAATTGTATGGCTCGTTGTTGATGCAAGTCTAACAAACGTCCGGGTGTGGCGACCAGAATCTCAACACCAGAACGTAATCTCATCATTTGAGGATTAATTTTAACCCCGCCAAAGACTACCGCAGAGCGAATTGAGAGATGTCGCCCATATTCAAGGATGCTTTCATGTACTTGGCTTGCTAATTCACGAGTCGGTGTAAGAATGAGAACACGAGTTCTATTATTTTTAGCCCGAGGTTTTGAACTGAGTTTTTGTAAGATAGGTAATACGAAACTTGCGGTTTTTCCTGTTCCTGTTTGTGCCGAAGCAAGAACGTCTTTACCTGATAATACATTTGGAATGGCTTGCGTTTGAATAGGGGACGGCTCCTTGTAGTTTAATTCGTTAAGGGCTTGAAGTAATGGTTCAATTAAACCTAACGATTTAAAACTCATGCTGTTTTCCTTTATTTATTGGGTATCAGTGTAGGGGAGATAATATTATTTACATTGGTCAAAATGTTTATTTAGAGGGCAATTGTATCACAAATTTCTGAAAATACGGTAGAAATGCTTAAATCAATCACAAATTGAAGCGAGTAATATATCTTTACCAAATGTTTCTTGTGGTCCGGGAGGCTCCCCCTAGACGGGGGAATTAATCAATATCCATTTTTCAGAATAAACTCCTAGGAGGTAGATCGATCTTTAGCAAACTATCACATGAGTAGACATGCACAACTCTCTTCTTTTTTATCATTTAATGCTACAGGTTGATAGTTAGAAACTTGGCCCGAGATGAACTCGAGATTTGAAACATCCCCTAACACATATTCGATTGCTGTTTTACTAGGCCCCATACGATAAGTATGATATAGCGCTGGTGTTACTAATTGCTTGGTGACAATACCCTCAAAAGACTCCTTTAATTGTACTTGAAAAACTGCGGCAATTCGATTTACTACAGAATGACTTTCTTCTAAGGTAAGGGTTGCATATTCTTGGGCTTCTTTTTGCGTACGAAATAGCTTCATTTTTTCAGTTTTTGGAATAGCAGCTTCTATTTCCTTAGCAGGGATTGTTTCTCGCTTTTTTTGATAGGGAAACGTTTTATCCCAAGGATTTGAAGATTGACAAACGTTTACTTTCTCGCCCACAGCATAGTAACTTGTCGTATTAGGTAATTTTTTTATAACTGGATAATCCTTATTAGTTGTTTGGAGTAGACGTAAACTTTCACTTCTCAAATCTATTGAGACTTGAGCGGTTTTTTGTAAATCGAATGTGTTAAGTTTTTCTAAAATTTTGGTTTTCATTTCAAGTGGTAGTTGATCAAAAAGCATGATTTTCCTCGCGATAAAGCTGTATCAATTAATGGCAATGATATAAAAAAATATATCAACTGAGCCAATATTAGCCAATTCGTTAATTTAGGAGAATCCACTAATTTTGAAATTTATGTTTTCCAAAATTGAAAAAAATAGATACAAATTTAAATTTCAGAGTGAAATGAAGTATATGCTTCTTAGCTATTTGAACTAGGATGGTCTGATTTAATCAATGCACTAGGATGATTTTTATTTTTAAGAGGTTGTTCATCAGTTGGTTACTATTGATTTAAGCCAAGCTAAAGTAGTCATGAGTCTATTTTATGTATTACGAGTAATAAATATACAATAAGAGCATAATTTTAATATTACCTTAATAAAACATTATTAGAATATATCACTATTCATTATTCAATTATTCATCGGATAACTAGCAAACTGTTGACTTGACACAAGCTACACGAGTTGTCTGTACTGAATGGAGGGCTGGTAAACTTAACTAAAATCAATAAGCAGATTTCCTGTTGAGATAGATATTTAAGTTTAATCAGTTTTTTGTATCAACATTTTGAACGAGTAGTTGCATTAAACACCTATCAATACCTTTCAGTGATACCCACTTACGCTTACCAACTGAGCGTTGTGATTAGGATTGTGAATGCACTATCAAATCTCATCTCAATTTAACATTTAACTAATTTAATTTTTTAAAGGTAACAAAATGACAATACGCTATATCTCGTTTGGTATTGAGAACGGACTGTTTAATATGAGTTATACCCATGCGGATCATCAAAATTTTACGAAACATTTAGGCGATGCAGTTTTAGTGCATAATAAAGCCTTTCTTGATACATTAAAAGAACAAAATAAATCCTATACTTCTGTCTATGCTTTTCTTTATTCCAACAGGCAATCTTATGAGGTCGATCTAGCTAATCAATATCAAGAGGGGTTCAAAGGCTCTGCTTTTTCTGCAATTGAGACTGTTTGCAACGATTTAGATATCATCTTCGATTCTTTTCTATTAGCAGATCTCTATAATAACCTTCCCTATGGGACAGCGTTTGCAAAAGCTCTTGCAGAAGTGAAAAATGGGAATGATCTCACAAATCCTGATAGCTCAAACCACCCTTATTGTCCCTCTGACCGTGACAAAGTACCACTACTGTTCGCGCAAATGCAAAAGGCAGCTATTGATGCTGCTGCCAAATATCCTGATGAAGAGATTATTTTTGATGTCTTTGATAGTCACAAGCATACACTTGATTATACAAAAAGTTTTTTTTCAGAGAATAAGCACCTTATTCCCAAGGGAATGACTTTAAATTTAAACTACTATGATGGTGGAACGCCAAGTTTTGACTGCAGTATTGAAGGTGAGGGTGTTGTTTATTTGAATTATGCAAAACACACGATTGAATTATTGAACCAGGGTTTTCTTTCCCGAGAAGATTATGTAAGGTCATGTATCCATCCAGAAAGTCCCAAGACGCTATTGAATATTGTCGCTCAGTACTTTGCCAGACACCAAGACTTATATGAAGCTGAACGGGTACCGGAAGAGGTAACGGAGCGAGTCAGATCCGCTTGTCGGGAGCTTGGTCTTGATGAGATTGCATTTAAAGACAGCGAAACTGCAATAAATGTGGGACTAGAAGCACAGGGAGAAAACAAAAATTTGGATAATGCGGGAGACTGCGAACAAGCTCCGCCTGCTGAGCTCCCTGCGATCAGTTCACAAACAAGCCTATCCACTCCTGGGCGAAGCCAATATGGATTTTATGCCGCTGGAGAGAAAGAAGAGCAAGAACAGACAGAACCTTCGAAACAGAAATGTAGTTCATCGCGTTTTTGCATTGTCTCATAAGCCAGAAACCTTTGTTGCAGCTACGTCAGTGCTGCGACAAAGGTTTAATTGACTTCTCGTCCCGGTGATGATTTGAGCCTTCCGACCAGTCCCTAGGAAATATTACCCCTGAACTAAAAAGGGCAAAGACATAACATACATGCTGCATAAATTCGAACTGCACAGAAAAAAGCTGCTATACTTTATCTACAAAATGTTCAAAAATATTCACAATATTGAATAATAGAATAAAAATGAAAAACACACATAAAACCATTAACTTAGGGCTTCAAGGAGGTGGCGCTCATGGTGCTTTTACATGGGGTGTTTTGGATTATTTATTAGAAGATGGGCGTTTGGATATAGAGGGGGTGAGTTCCACTAGTGCGGGAACAATGAATGCGGCAATATTGGCGCAAGGCCTTTTGAATCTTGATCGAGATGAAGCCCGCCAAGCATTATATAATTTTTGGGAAGAAATTAGTAAAATTAATAGTCTAACATCTTTTAAACACTGGTTTGGTAACCCTTGGTTTTCTTTGGATCAATATAGCTTGGATCACTCACCATTTTATTTTTGGTTTGAGATGATTACCCACTTGATGTCGCCATACCAATTCAATCCTTTTAATTTCAATCCAATGCGTACTATTCTTGAGAAAAGCATCGATTTTGAGGCGTTAAGAAAAAGGTCTACGGTAAAGCTATTTGTTTGTGCAACCAATGTGGAAACGGGTAAGGTTCGTATTTTTACTAACTCTGAGTTGTCTGTAGATGCGTTACTTGCGTCCGCTTGTCTTCCATTTCTATTTCAATCCGTCAAAATTAAAGATCAATATTACTGGGATGGTGGATACATCGGTAATCCTGCAATTTATCCATTAATTTACAATTGTAAATGCCAAGATGTGGTGATTGTACATATAAATCCTATTATCCGCTCAGGTACACTTCATCATGTAGGTGAAATTCTTAATCGTGTGAATGAGGTAAGTTTTAATTCCTCTCTTATGCGTGAAATGAGGGCAATTGCTTTTGTGACTGATTTGATTGATAGTAAACAAGCAGAAGGACTTGACCTTAAACGAATGCATATGCATTCAATTCGTGCAGATGATGAAATGACTAAACATGATGTTTCTACAAAACTTAATGCTGATTGGAACTTTTTAGTACATTTACGTGATCAAGGACGCCTTATTGCTAAAAGTTGGATTCATGACAATTTTTCTAAAATAGGAAAAAAGTCTTCGGTGGATATTCGGAAAGAGTTCCTTTAGCTGATGTATGAATTACCTAAAACTCAGACTACCTTTTAATTTCTGCTATAATTATTTTAAAGTTTTATAACTGCATGATTTATGGAATAAAAATGGGGCAGGCACATAAACTTATTAATCTTGGACTTCAAGGAGGCGGCGCCCACGGGGCATTTACATGGGGGGTTTTAGATTATTTACTCGAAGATGGCCGTTTAGATATAGAAGGGGTGAGTGCCACAAGTATTGGTTCAATGAATGCAGTAGTTCTTACACAAGGCTTATTAAATGATGATCGTGATGAAGCACGACAAGCACTACATGATTTTTGGTATGATATTAGCTGTAGCCTGGGTTATTTTTCATTCCATTCATGGTTTGATATACCGTGGATGCGGACTCATGAGTACAATCTAGAGGGCTCACCATTTTATCACTACTTTGAATTGATAACGCAAATGTTCTCCCCTTATCAATTTAACCCACTCAATATCAATCCAATGAAATCAATTATTGAAAAAAACATTGATTTTGATGCCATTAGAAAAAAATCAAAAGTTAAACTCTTTATCTGTGCAACCAATGAAGAGACGTGTAAAGTCCGCATTTTTACTAATCCTGAATTATCAGTAGAAACTATTCTTGCCTCCTCATGCTTACCGAACCTTTCTCAATCAATTGAAATAGATGGTCAAAAATATTGGAATGGGGGATACATTGGTAACCCAGCTATTTTCCCATTAATATACAATTGTGGCAGTCAGGATATTGTAATTGTACATCTCAATCCAATACATAGACGCGGAGTTCCACACACTGCATCAGAAGTTCTTAATCGCATTAATGAAATTAGTTTTAATTCAACCTTATTGCGTGAAATGCGTGCTATCGCATTTGTTTCAAAGTTACTCGATTTAAAAAAGGATAAAAATCTGAAACTTAAAAAAATGCTTATACACTCCATTCGAGCTGACAAGGAAATGGCACATTATGGGGTTTCTTCTAAACATAATGTAGATTGGGATTTTCTCTGCTATTTACGAGATAGAGGTCGTTTACATACTAAAAAATGGCTGAAACAAAACTTTTCTAAAATTGGCAAAGAATCTTCAGTGGATATCTACAAAGAATTTCTCTAAATTAAATAATATAAAATTTTTTATAGAGAAAGACGTGTTATATGCAAAAAATTTACATTTTCAGGCGTACACCATTAGCTGATTATCATGTTAAGCCCTACATATTAAAATTGGTCGTTCTGTCAGGTATTTAAAAGATGATCTTGACTTTTAGTTGGAATTACACAGAAACTAAATTCAAATATAGAAAGCTGGGATTAGGTCACAGCGTTCTCAAAGCTAATATGCTTAAATTTTCCAGGTATAGTATCTTTTAGTAACGTATCTATTTGAGCAGCAAAAGGTTGATATAAGGATGGACGCCGAGGAAAAATTCTGTCGTTTATCCAATAAACCGGCCATCCCTCAGTAGTTTCGATGCATTTTTTCGCAAAATTTGTAATTTTAAATTTTTCTTCAATTTGAATACAGCCACGTAGAAAAATATCAACATAGGATTGGACAATTGGGAAATTTTTGGAAGGTAATTGATTCTCAGTTGAAGTTATAGTGTATATCCAAACTTGTTTTTGAGTTGAACTGTTCGAAGATTGAGAGAGGAAAACGAGGTTATCAGGATTAATTTGCTCTCTGCAATAAATACTTTCTCTTTTATCATAACTTCTGATTTTTGATGGATTGTCCAATTGATAACTTACGCCAATAAAAGAAGAGCTTTTATTTTTAATTGCAGATAAAAATGTAGTATTCACACCAGGTAAATTTCCGTGTCCTGCCCAAATTCTTTTATATCCTTTTATCAAAACGGGAAAACTCTCTTCAGCATATGGATCTGTTCTTTTTTTAGAGGTCTCATCGATTAAACTTCCATAGCCAACAATATATTGAGGAAGATTAGGGTTGATTTTTGGGTGGCAGTCAAAAGCAAAAGAAGGGAGAGAGAATAACAACAATAAGAATAACTCAAACTTCTTCATACTGCGTACTTCCATTTATTAAGGGCTTTAAGGCTATAACTATACTCATAATTGCTTATTGCATCAGTATATAAAAAAGATTAGAGGTATTTTATATAATGCTTTGAATTTTACTGGCGTCCCGGAGAGGATTTGAACCTCCGACCTGCCCCTTAGGAGGGGGCTGCGCTATCCAGCTGTGCCACCGGGACTTTAACGGCGTAAGTCTACCGTTATCATGAAAAAATAACAACGTCTATTGGCGCAAATGTGTTTTTTGATTTTTGAATTTAATCATTAAAAATGAGTTAATTATGAGCATTTTTCTGGCTCAATGTGGTATAATCCATCGACCTTTTTTTTGAGCATGTATGATGGACACTTCAGATTTAAAATATCCATTTCATTCAGCCTGGAATTTTTTGTGGCAGGTCATCAAGCCTTATCGGTGGTGGTATGTCTTAATGTTTCAGGCTCCGGTGCTCACTGCGTTTTATATTTTTGCGAATAACTATTCGTTTAAGCTTCTTGTGGATGCGTTTTCTAGCGAGACAATTGCTTCATATCATCAATTGGTATTTCCTATTGTGCTATTTATTACAGCGCAAGTTATATTGGATGTTGTTTGGCGTATTAGTGATTTCGCAGAGTGGAAAGCCGAGCCCTATGCACGGCAGCGATTATTGTCTTCCGCGTACGATTATGTCCAACATCATTCCTATAATTATTTTCAAAATATGCCGAGCGGTACGGTAATTAGTAAGCTCAAAGGGCTTTTGGATGGATATGATAGTGTTTTTGCTAATCTTCACCATATTGTAGGCAAACACTTTTGTGTGGTTATTGTTTCTGTTTTTGTTTTATTGGTGGTCAATTTTAGTGTGTTTTGTTTTATGCTGGCCTGGTGTGTATTAGTTATGGCAATTATGCTACCTATGGCGCTCAAACTAAATCAGCTTTCTAATAATATGGCTGAAAGTAAACATCAGGTAATCGGTGCTTTCTCTGATAATATTACTAATATTTTCTCTTTGTTTTATTTTGCAAAACGTCGTGCTGAACATCGACGTGTTAATGAGCTGATGTTGGCTGATTTTGTGCCACGGCAAATTGAACTTTATCAGTATGATTTTAAATTTAATATTGTCGGCTCAGTGCTGTATTGGTTCATGTTGATTGCTGTTTTTATATTTATGATTTACCTACGTATTCACGGTCAGATTTCTACTGGCGATTTTCTATTTGTCATGCTCACGGCCATTACCATTTCTTTTGATTTATGGTCGCTTATGAGTAGTCTTTGCACTTTCTTAAAAGAAATAGGAGATTTTAAATCGTCTTTTGGTATTTTGGCGACGCCTCATGATGAAGTAGATACATTTCATGCACACGCATATCAGATAAATCAAGGTAAAATTGAGTTTAAACAGCTCTCATTTGCATATCGTGAAGGAGCTCCTTTTGTATTTAAGGATCTTAACTTATTGATCAAACCTGGTGAGAAGATTGGTTTGGTAGGACATTCTGGTGCAGGTAAATCAACATTGGTTTCTTTATTGTTAAAGAACTTCAGACCTACAGCTGGGCAAATTTTAATTGATGATAAGCCTGTCTCAGAGATAACTTCAGACTCTTTGCGCCAACAAGTTGCTCTTATTCCTCAAGACATTATGCTTTTTCATCGTTCTATTGGTGAAAATATTGGTTATGCAAAAGAGAATGCAACCCAAGAAGAAATTAAACGCGCCGCTGTGATGGCTAACATTGATGACTTTATTGAATCACTACCTGAGAAATATGATACTTTGGTTGGTGAGCGGGGGGTGAAGCTTTCAGGAGGCCAGCGTCAACGCATTGCGATTGCACGAGCATTTTTAAAAAATGCATCCATTGTTGTTCTTGATGAGGCGACCTCAAGTTTGGATACCCTTTCAGAGCAAGAAATTCAACAATCAATTAATGCCATGCTGGAGCAAAACAATGCGACAGTGATAGCTATTGCTCATCGTCTCTCTACCATTCGCCATATGGATCGCATTGTGGTCATGGAAGGGGGGGTGATTATTGAAGAAGGTGCTTTTAACGAGCTGATAAATAATGAAGACAGTTACTTCAAAATGCTTTGGGACAGTCAAGTTAATGGGATGGTTTTATAAAATGAAAAAATGTATTGTTTTTTTAATTGCTTCTTTGGCAATTAATTCTATGGTGTTTGCAAATAATAACTGCTTTATTGCTAAAGAGGGCGCAGTCACGCTAAAACAAGAAGGTCAATGTTCTCAGCGCCATGCACCTTGCTCGACTTTTAAAATTGCGATCAGTTTAATGGGGTTTGATAAGGGGATATTAACCGACAAAACTCACCCAGAATGGCCTTTTCAACAAGGATACAATGATTGGCTGGATGTTTGGAAACAACCGCATAATCCAACCACTTGGATACAACATAGTTGTGTGTGGTACAGTCAGCTTATTACGCAAAAATTAGGAATGGAACAATTTAAGCATTATATGCATGTTCTTAATTATGGAAATCAGGATGTTTCTGGCGATAAGGGCATGAATAATGGCTTAGTTCGTGCTTGGCTTTCAAGTTCGTTGCAAATTTCACCACAAGAGCAAGTCGAGTTTTTGTCTGCCTTGACTCAAAACAAGCTTCCTGTAAGCCATTATTCCATGCAAATGACCCGTGAGCTTCTTTTTATTGAGAATTTGCCCGGAGGCTGGAGGCTGTACGGTAAAACAGGAGCCGGCAACCCGTTTAAGAAAGATGGTTCTCGAAATACAGACAAGCAGCTCGGATGGTTTGTTGGCTGGATAGAGAACAATTCACATACTATTTTGTTTGCTCAATATATTGAAGATAATGCTACACCTGACTATTCAACGGGAAAACGTGCAAGAGAAATTGCGAAACAAAAATTAATCTCATTGACGCAAGAAGATAAGTTTAAAAGATCTTAAATAAATTGTAGCCTGGGTACCACATTAGTGGAACCCGGGAATTTCTAAAACAATTGTTTCGAATTCCACTACGCTGCATCCAGGCTGCGAAATGAGTAAGCGTGGTTTTGCGTTTACTCTGCGTAACAATATATATCACCACCACTTGGAATACCGGCATGGAATATAACGGCATCTAAGCCAACAATATCTCTTTTTTCTTTTAAGCAACGATATCCCGGATAAGTATAATAATAATCACCTTCAGGGACTGCCGTTCCTTCAATAGTAGTATAAGTATGTGCTTTTTCATCTACAGTGATGGGAACACTTTTCCAACTTTTAGTTTCCGTGATAATTACATTATCAGCTAAAGCGACTGTAGTAATCGTTAGCAATAAAGCTGTTAGTAGTTTTTTCATTTTGTATCCCTCCTTACTCATTGATCCATAATAAGATACATTTTCTTTAATAAAATATATCTGACAAATTATAGTACAAATTGGTCAAAAATCAAATTTAAAGTTTTGGAGTGTCACATAAAAAAATACAAAAAATCAATTGATTAAAGTGTTTTAATCTTCCCTCAAAAACGAGGGAAGAATTTATTAAAAGTGTTTATGAGTATGACTGGTAGTGTGTCCATGCGTATGATTGTCATCATGTCCATGAATAGTTCCGTTAGTGGGATGTCCATGTGAGTGATCGCTATTTACGTATACCGAGCTGGTACCGTAATCAGGAGATGGAAAGCCGTTATAAACAGAAGAAGGAGGGTAAAACCCATAACTTCCATAACTACTATATCCAGGGGTAGTGGTACTTACTGTAGTATAAGAGTCATTGTTACAATTACATAAAAAAGGGAGTACGAGCATCAGTCCAATTGCAAAAATAGCGAGGGGTAATGCTGGTGTAAAGATAAAGGCTGAGGCGAGTAATGTTTTCGCTGCTACCGCAGTTGCTGCTGCTGCAGCTGATTTTAGTGATACGAAAGCAATAATTCCTGCGGTGGCTATGGCAGCAGCAGTTATTGCGGCCATACATTTAAGTAAAAAATTATAATTGGTATCATCTTCTTGTTGTTTATTCCTCTTGGTCATTTTTCACCTCCTGTGTTGTACCAGATTAAATAAATTTGAATTTAAATCTATTGATTAATGCCGAAATTGCATTTTCGAACGCTTTAGGATTCTACTATAGGGAAGAAAAATGTCATCTTAATTTTTTTTACGTTCATGCCCTATTCACAATTTGCACATCTTGCGCGAAATAAAACTTCGGAAACCCCACTACTGATGTAGGCAACATTGGGACGAAGCTAAGAGTATTTTTCTATATTTACTTTTGGCCTACGTTCTGTGACTTGTTCGCGGGATCCAGCTACGAAGCCTACATTCCTTCCGTTCCCCAAGAGGCAAGTATACCTCCTGAACGGTTACATTTTTTTCTTATTGGAAAGACAACGGTTCTTGTGTAATTGTTGTAGATGAAAGAAATCAATCGGTCATTTGATCGAATTTACCCCGTAAGGGTAAAACCCTTACGCAGGTATGTGAAGTTTTTTGAAGTGATAAGTATCTCTATTCGTCATCCCAGCTTAAAGTACCGCCTGCTTGATATTCAATGACACGAGTTTCAAAGAAATTCTTTTCTTTTTTCAAATCCATCATTTCACTCATCCAAGGGAACGGATTTGTAGCACCAGGATATTGCTCTGGCAAGCCAATTTGGCTTAAACGACGATTAGCAATGAAGTGCAAATACTCTTCAAACATTTCAGCGTTCATTCCCAGAATGCCTTGAGGCATAGTGTCCTTAGCATATTGATATTCCAATGCAACACCTTGGCGAATTAGTTGAATCATTTCTTCTTTAAATTCAGGTGTCCACAAATTTGGGTTCTCAATTTTAATTTGGTTTATGACATCAATACCAAAATTCATGTGCATGGACTCATCACGTAGAATGTATTGGAATTGCTCTGAAGTTCCTACCATTTTATTGCGACGACCCATGGAGAGAATTTGAGTAAAACCAACATAGAAAAAGATCCCTTCAAAAATTACATAGAAGGCAATTAAGTCGCGTAATAATCGCTGATCGTTTGCTAAAGTACCTGTATGGAATGTTTCATCACCCAAGCTTTGAGTAAAAGGTAGTGCCCAAGCTGCTTTAGTCGCTACGGATGGAATTTCACGATACATATTAAAGACCTCTGCTTCATCAAGGCCTAAGCTCTCAATGACGTATTGATACGCATGCGTATGCAGCGCTTCTTCAAAGGCCTGACGTAATAAGTACTGTCTGCACTCAGGATTCGTAATATGTCTGTACACAGCGAGTACTAGATTATTGGCAACTAACGAGTCTGCTGTTGAGAAAAATCCTAAATTACGTTTGATAATTAAACGCTCCGCTTCTGTAAGCCCGTTAGGATCTTTCCAGAGCGCTACGTCAGCGCTCATATTAATTTCATTAGGCATCCAGTGGTTGGCACAAGCAGTTAAATACTTGTCCCATGCCCATTTATATTTAAAAGGGACGAGCTGATTTAAGTCTGCGCGGCAGTTAATGATGCGTTTATCATCCACATGGATGCGCGCTGCCCCCATTTCGAGCGGTTCATATCCAGTGGCACCAGTATGAATTATATCTTGTTGTTGTATGATGTTTTCTGACATTTAAATTCTCCTGATTATTGGCACGCTTCACAGTCTGGATCGAGTATGGAACATACCTTAGGTTCCTCTGCTATTATTTTAACCGCATTGAGTGCACCATCAGTCACAGTAGATTTCTCAGCATTGGATGCGCCTAAACTACGTAAGTAATATGTGGTTTTTAATCCACGTGTCCATGCATGCATGTAGAGTTGATCCAATTTTTTACCTGATGGCTGAGCCATGTAGATATTGAGTGATTGTGCTTGATCGATCCATTTTTGACGACGAGAAGCAGCGTCAACTAACCAAATGGGGTCAATTTCAAAAGAAGTCGCATAACGTTTTTTCAATTCAGCAGGAATACGGCTGATTGGTTGGACGCTACCATTAAAATATTTCAAATCATTGACCATCACTTCATCCCAAAGATTCAATGCTTTCAAATCAGCAACCAAATAGGGATTAATCACAGTGAACTCGCCTGACAAATTGGATTTTACGTATAAGTTTTGGTATGTAGGCTCAATGGATTGCGAAACACCACAAATATTTGAAATAGTTGCTGTAGGTGCGATTGCCATCACATTGGAGTTGCGCATTCCTTGAGTACGAACTTTAATGCGTAAGCTTTCCCAATCCAGACGTTGTGAACGATCTTGCTCTAAGTACTTATTGCGAGATTGTTGTAATAGATTAATTGAATCAATTGGCAATATCCCCTTACTCCATAAAGAACCTTCATAGCTGGAATAACTGCCTCGTTCTTTAGCCAAATCACAAGAGGCTTCGATTGCATAGTAGCTGATCAACTCCATAGATGAATCAGCAAACTCTACTGCTTCTTGGGAGGTATAATCAATTTTTAACTCATATAATGCATCTTGGAATCCCATTAGGCCTAAACCAATAGGTCTATGCTTCAAGTTAGAATTACGTGCTTGAGGTACGGAATAATAGTTAATATCAATCACGTTATCCAGCATACGAATTGCAGTTCTAATGGTACGTTTTAATTTTTCAGCGTCCAATTTGCCTTTTTTGATGTGTGCGGGAAGATTAATACTACCCAGATTACACACGGCAATTTCTTCTTCTGAAGTGTTGAGTGTAATTTCAGTACACAAGTTAGAACTATGAACTACACCCGCATGTTGTTGTGGTGAGCGTAAATTGCAAGGATCTTTAAAGGTCATCCAAGGGTGGCCAGTTTCAAACAGCATGGATAACATCTTACGCCACAGTTTGACTGCAGACAGTGTTTTTGCGTTTTTGATGAGGCCTTGGCGTGCCTTTTCTTCATATTCGCGATAGAGTGTTTCAAAACCTTTTCCATACTGATCATGTAAATTGGGTACTTCATCAGGCGAGAATAAAGTCCAATCCCCATTTTCGCGTACACGCATCATAAATAAATCGGGTATCCACAACGCGGTATTCATATCGTGTGTGCGACGTCGATCGTCTCCCGTATTTTTTCTTAACTCGAGGAATTCTTCTACGTCCTTATGCCAACATTCCAGATAGGCACAAACAGCACCTTTTCGTTTACCGCCTTGGTTTACTGCGACTGCAGTAGCATCAGCAACATTTAAGAACGGAACTACACCTTGTGATTTTCCATTGGTGCCTTTGATATGTGAGCCCATTGCACGAACTGGCGTCCAGTCATTACCCAAACCTCCAGCATATTTTGAAAGTAGGGCATTATCTTTAATTGCACTGTAAATCCCATCTAAATGATCAGGGACGGTAGTCAAATAGCAACTGGATAACTGAGGTCTAACAGTACCTGAATTGAATAGGGTAGGTGTTGATGACATGTAATCGAATGAAGACAGTAATTGATAAAACTCAATGGCTTTTTCATTTTTATCGTGTTCACGTAAAGCCAGTCCCATAGCAACACGCATGAAGAATGCTTGAGGCAACTCATAACGTACCCCTTGATCATGAATGAAATAACGATCATATAAGGTTTGCAAGCTTAAATAACTAAACTGCATATCACGTTCAGGTAATAGCGCTTTGCCGAGTTTTTCTAAATCAAAGTCGGCCATTTTTAAATCTAACATTCCTTGTTTGATGCCATGAGCGATATACACTTTGAAGTAAGAAGGATAAAGCTTGCTCATTTCATCAAAAGTTGCGTCCGCTTGAATTTCTAATTTATTCAATGCTTCCATACGCAAACTGTCTAATAATAAGCGAGCGCTAACATAAGTATAGTTTGGCTCCTTTTCGACCAATGTGCGTGCAGCCATGATCAACGCTTTGTGCACGTCTGCAAATTTTGCTTGATTGTAAAGATTACGCATCGCATCTTTAATAACAGGTTCTGCTTGAACATGTTCTAAATTACGGCATGCTTCATCTACAATCGTATTCATGCGCTCTGTGTCTAATGGCTTTAATTCACCATCGGGCATAGTAATTAATAAGACTTTACTATCACTAGCCTGTTGTTTTAATTCATTCTCGCGTGCTTTACGATGTTCTTCTCGATACAATACATAAGCGCGAGCAACTTTATAGTGGCCACTGCGCATGAGCCCTAACTCGACTTGATCTTGAATGTCTTCAATATGAACAGCACCACCACTGGGTAAGCGGCGTTTGAACACTTGAGTTATTTGACGAGTAAGTTCTTCTATCTGTTGATGAATACGATCTGATGTGGAAGCTGTACCGCCTTCATCTGCAATGAATGCCTTAGTAATTGCGACTTTAATTTTCGTATCATCGTAATTTACTACTTTACCATTGCGTTTAATGGTTTTTAATAAACCAGGGGCATTAGCGGTCAATTCCAGTTGACTGGTTTGCGGCACATCATTTACCGGATCAAGAATTGCGGACATTTTTCCTCCACGCATTTTTGTTATTATTTTATTATTAACAGTCAGTTAAATTTATTAACTGTTAATTGGATTATAGCACAATATATTGGGTTTGATTTGAAGCTAAACAACAAGATAATGTGTTTTTGAGAAATGGTCAAGAGAATAATATGGGAGTATTTTGTGGATAAGTTGTGGGTTTATTCACAAGTGACTAGTCTCTTAAAGGGAAGCTGGTGGAATCCGTTTTTTTTATGAAGTTCCTCAATACGTCTTCTGCTGCATTACATTCATATGGTTAGGGTAAATAGTATCCGACCTATCTTTTTTTCACGACAACCGCATCACTGACATTAGAAAATCCATGAACATTTAGTAGAAACGAGCCAATATGTGCATACAGTTGACTGGAGCTGCCTCCATCTAAATTGATTGCATCGATGCACGATAGAGGGGGCGATCTGAGTAGCTGCGCAAGTTTATTGGTGGTCATTGCCGCATTGGTTGAAACAAGGATAATTATTCTTCCATCACCTGTAATTCCCAGAGCAGATCGGTCAGCAATACCAGGTTTTAGAGAGGGTATTTTTTGTTTAATTAATAGTCGAGGACCACTTTGAATAGCAAATTCTATATCATTATCATGGTTAAAATGTTTGAGGCTTGAAATATAGGCCTTATTATTTTTTATGTAAAAAATTCCCCACCAACTAATTCGCTTTAAAGGATTAATCAATTTTTTATTATTTATTCGAAGTCCAAGGGGATTAAACTCATGATCAAAAAAGCCTCCATTAATACTTAAAAGGGCTTTACTGTGTTCGGCAAATTGATCCGCAGAGGCATTTTTTAAAGATAATTTTTTTGCACTGGCTAAAGCCAGCTTATTTTTATTTAGATCGATACGGAATGCATAAATATGCGCCCAGGGCGAAAGTATTCCCCCAGCAAGATCTTGATATTCAATACCTGGGCTTAATGTTCGCCAATAGCCCTCAGCATAACAATGAAGGGGGACGAAAATGAAGCAAAGAACAAATAATAAATGGAACAAATATGATTTGTTTGCAGGATAAACATTGGTTTGTGAAGACATGTTATTGTATCCTTATGTACATCATTCAACACCACGGAATCTCTTATGCAAATTAGAACGCAACATAACAATAGTGAAGTACATAAGTCAACAACAGATTTAACTCGTTTGATGAATGATGTGCTTGAACTGGCAAAAAAAGAAGGTGCAACCGATGCGATGGTCGCAGTGAATAATGACAAAGGATTCTCTGTTGATGTGCGCATGGGAGAGGTTGAAACCGTCGCATTTAGTGAGGATAAAGGTGTGGGTTTGACTGTATATATTGGTCAACGGAAAGGTGGCGCAAGTAGTACCGATACGTCACCAGCTGCTTTGGAGGCGATGGTTAAAGCGGCCTGTGATATCGCAAGAGTAAGTGCAGAAGATCCATGCTTCGGATTGGCAGATAAAGAGTTAATGACTAAAAATCATCCCGAGCTTGATTTATTTCATCCCTGGGATATAAGCCCACAACAAGCAATTGATATGGCATTAAAGTGTGAAAATTATGCTTTATCACTGGATAAGCGAATAGCCAATTCAGATGGCGTGAATGTATCCTCTTATGAATCGCACCATGGTTTTGCTAATACAAATGGTGGATCTGGATTTATTCACAGTACACGTCACAGTTTAAGTTGCTCTTTAATCGCGAAGGATGGAGAGGAAATGCAACGCGATTACGACTATACAACAGTCCGGAACCCTCAGGATTTGATTGATTTTCATGTAATTGCTAAAAATGCTGTGGATCGCGCTGTAAATCGTTTGGGGGCACAGCAGATTGCGACGCAAGCAATCCCAGTTATTTTTTCATCACGAATTTCCAGTGGTTTATTTTCAACGTTTATCAATGCTATTAGTGGTTCAAATCTTTATAGAAAAAATACCTTTTTGTTGGATTCTATAGGACAACAAATTTTCCCTGAGTTTATTCGTATTTATGAGCAGCCTCATTTGTTAGGTGCTTTAGGAAGCTCAGCATTTGACAGCGAAGGGGTCCCAACACGTCCTAATCTAATTGTTGAAAAAGGTCGCGTAATGCAATATGTAATGGGTAGTTATTCTGCACGTAGAATGGGATTAAAAACAACTGGGAATTCCGATGGAGTCCATAATTTAACAATTGATCCAACAGCAGGTGATCTTACTGACTTATTAAAAAAAATGGGCAGAGGATTATTGGTCACTGAATTGATGGGACAAGGAATAAATATTGTAACAGGTGATTATTCACGAGGTGCTGGTGGTTATTGGGTTGAGGATGGAGTAATCCAATATCCTGTTGATGAAATTACGATTGCTGGAAATTTAAAAGATATATTTAGATCCATTCTTGCTGTGGGGAATGATGTTAATCCAAATGTTGCGACACGATGTGGTTCAGTACTCATTGAAAAAATGATGGTTGCAGGTAAGTAAAAGAAATAAGAATCCCTGTATTTATTGCAGGGATTACTTTAAGGTTAAATTATATAATCTAGAATGTCCGATGACTCCATACAAAAAGAAGTAAACCGTCAAATATCTTCCATAATATAAGCAAAATAGACAGATAAAAATTTAAGTTGTTATCATGTATTTTTCGATTTTTTAGATAATATTCAAAGAACATACTGCCCTTAATTTGGTCAAAGCACTTGCTTTGTTGATTCTTTATTCTACGCTTTAGATAAGAGGATTGAATTGGAGTCCGCATGCGCAGGGTGATTTTAGCAGCATTGCTGGTAATGAATACTGCTTTCGCAGATGAGATTGTGGGTTTCGCTGCATATGAAAACGGAGATTATAGTACTGCCTACCCTTATTTAATGCAATCTGCCCGAGATGGAAATATCGAGGCAATGTATTTACTTGGCCGTATGTTCCAATACGGCGAAGGTGTTGCTAAAAATTACACACAAGCAATAAATTGGTACCAAAAGTCAGCCGAGAAAAATAATCCTTTAGCGCAACTCAGTTTGGGCTTTATGTATGACTTGGGCCAAGGGGTAAAGCAAAACTTCTCTGAAGCTTTTAAGTGGTATATGAAATCAGCAAATCAAGGTAATGCAATTGCGCAAAGAAATATTGGTTTAATGTATGTATCAGGTGATGGTGTTCCAGCCAATAAAAAGACTGCATTTGAATGGTTTGAAAAATCTGCAAAACAAGGATACAGCAAGGCACAAGTGAATCTTGCCTATGATTACATTATGGGAGAAGGTACCAAAAAAGATGTCAATAAGGCATTTTATTGGTACCAACAGGCAGCCGATCAAGGCGATGTTAGGGCTGAATATAGTTTAGGTCTGTTATATACCGGTCAACAACAAGGTATTGCGCAAGATGATAAATTAGCATTTTATTGGTTTTCTCAAGCAGCGAATCAAGGCCATGTTAAAGCGCAAACCTATCTGGCTTATTACTACATTAAAGGATATGGAGTTGAGAAAAACCCGGAAAAAGCAGCTTATTGGTATCAGGCAGCTGCACAAAGCGGGCAGCCTGAAGCACAAGCTGAAATAGGGCAGTTACTTCTTACAGGAACCGGTATACCTAGAGATTATCAACAAGCTGTTTACTGGTTTACAAAATCTGCTGTACAAGGCAACCCGGTCGGCCAAGCCAAATTGGGTTATATGTATCTTGCCGGATTGGGTGTAGATAAAGATTGGATTAAAGCATATGCTATGTTTAAGATTGCTGCAAAAAATAAAAATGAAGAGGCGATTCGAGAACTTAAGCTACTAAAAAATAAACTATCTGAGTCGGACATTCAAGCTGGTAATGAGTTAGCCGACGAAATACTCCATCAGAATACAATTCAACCCACTAAAAAAGACGAGTAATCGGGATGCTCAAGATTAAAAAACATTGAAGCTTTCTCTGAGGACATTGACTGAAATTTTTCCATTTTTATCACGACTTCGTTTAAATAAGGTATATACAGTTAAATTAAGGTTCTCACTCGTTGCCGAAGCAACGCTGAGAAAGTAACTACTCTCTAGGGTTACTTGATCATTTGCTATATTTAGTTTTTTTAGTATCTCCGCGATTTTGCCTAGATTTTTTATTCCATGTTCCTTTCTCGCTTTAATTAATTCATTAAGTTGCGTTTCCTTGGTTGTACTGCTGAGGGATTTGAGTACTTTCATGGAAGCAGTATTGATATTAATAGGTGTGGATTCGGGTAATGCAGTAATCAATGGTTCCAGAGCCAAATAAAGCGATGCGTTCACATCTTTGACCAGACGTAGCTCTGATTTGCTACTCATGAGTTGATGACTAGGATAATAGGGCGGCTTCTGGCTCATATAATAAGATAGGTAATTATCTTTACCCCGTGCCAGATCATAGGAGGAAAGCCAATCATTGATTGCAAGGGTTAACTTGACCTTTTCTGCTTCGGCATTTTGTTGTGCTGCTGCATTCATGAGATTCACAAATCCGAGCATTGATTTTCTGTTTTCTAAATTATTAATATTATAAAGAGACTGTAAATCGTAAAGAGCACCTATTAAGGTAACGGTGCTGTCAATATGTTCCATATTACGCGGAAATAAACTTACCACTCCTTGAGTATTAGCTTTGGTAAATTTATTATTTTTATTACTTAATTCACCAAGTGCCCAGAACGCAACTGCTTGTGAGGCAAGATAGACTCTATCGTGAATAATGATTAGTCGAGTACGATAAATATCTAATTGAACTTTGGTGCTCATAGCCGTTGCCACAATCGCAACCAGCGTCATAATAAAAAGCGCTGTGAGTAAGGCACTCCCTTTTATGATTTTAACTTGTGGCATAAAGTGCACCTGGTAGAATAAAAAGTAAATTTATTTCGCCCTGATCCCGAAAAGTCATATTAACTTGTACTGCTTTAGGAAAAGGCTCTTTACGCTGATTCAAGCTTACTGCTTCTTCTCTCCATTCAGTAAGGATTTGTAAGTTTTGATTTAAATAACCAAAATGACAATTAGTAAGATGTTTTAATAAGAGTTTATCTTCATAGATTTTCTGATCAATTATGTCAAGACTGTTCCAAGTTCTACGGATTAGTGTTCCCTGCTGACAGAGATAAGCTACTCGCTTTAAAGTACTGCGTTTTTCCAGGCTGCTGGGATTTATATTACCGTCACGAGTGAACTCAAAGTAATTTGTCTGACCGATAAATGCGGGTAATAATCGCATCTCATTACTACGAATAGGGCGTTCTATTGTTTGAGTAGTATCTTGTTGCATGAGACTTATTGCAAGTTGTAGTTCATTTAGACGTTCACTTTGAGCATTAACTCGAGAACGAGTTGTAAATGCGTTATATAATACGGATGAAGTGATTGTTGCTAGAATGGCGAATACCGCAAGTGCAATTAAAATTTCAATCAGAGTAAATCCATTGAGTTTTTTTGAAGTGATGTTTTTTTTCATGGCACAAACCTGAATGCTTGCAGTTCTTCTCTAAATGGTCCTGCTTTATCCGTGCTGACTGAAATGACTATTTTTTGAATATTTTTTTGTGGTGTAGAACTGACTTTTGCTCGCCAGTACCAATGCTCGTTCAACATTGTTGTATCTTGAGTTGTTTCCTGACTCTGATTAATCTGTAATAAATTGAGTTGAATCATGGCCACGCCTTGCATGGCAATCCAATGACCTACAGATTTCTCTTTCACGCGGCGTGTGGTTTCGACATTTTGGGATATCGCTTTAAGCAAAGCAGTTAAGGCAATCGCAATTATGGAAAGAGCTAATAATACCTCAATTAGTGTGAATCCTGATTTATGATGATATGCACTCATTTAGTGGGTACCACATTAAAGGTTAAATCCCCATTTCGTTTGCCAATAAGCACCGCTAAATTATTGTCCTTTTTATTGCCAAAATTTAATGTAAAAGGAGTGAGCTCTCCAGAGGAAGAAATAATAATGGAAGGGGCTCCTATTGGAGTTGAATTAATTGTTTTTAGGGTAATATGTGTGTCCTGGGGAAAGTAAGTCATTTTAAATACCCCTTTATCAGAAATCGGCTTCCATTGAGCGTTGTTGTTTAATTGGAGTATTTGATAACCTGTATTATCAATACGCAAACCAAGCGTGCTGGTTTCTAAAATAGCCTGCTGTTGGGCCAAACGAAGCGTATTCACTAGTTGTTCAGCTGAAAATAAGAGGCGACGGCTTTCACCAAAGTCACCAAAAGCAATTAAGGCAAAACCAAAGGTAATGCCTATAATCACCAAAACAATCAAAATTTCAATCAAGGTAAAGCCTTGATGCGATTTCTCGGAAACTTCAACTGCAGAAGGGAAAGCACTTAAATCCCCTTGTACATGCATGTTCACCGCTGTTTCGTGCTCCATATCTCTTCGCACTTCGCTCTCTGTAGTGAGTTTCCAAAGAAGTTTATTGTTTTGGTTCATCCCAGTTACCAATTTCGGCATTAATACCTGTTCCACCAGGTTGTCCTTCAGCACCGTAGGTGAATATATCGACATCGCCATGTTGTCCAGGATTTAAATAAAGGTAATCTCTACCCCATGGATCTTTAGGAAGCGACTTGAGGTATTGTTTCCAATTATTGGGTACTGGATTGGATGAGGGCTTTTCAACAAGGGCCAACAAACCTTGATCTGTAGTAGGATAATTTCCATTATCTAGTTTATATAAATCCAGCGCATTTTGTATGGCAAGCACGTCTTGTTTGGCTTTAACTCTTCGTGCTTCATCAGGGCGCCCCATAATTTTAGGTACTACTATAGAGGCGAGAATGCCTAATATAACAACCACTACCATAATTTCAATTAATGAGAATCCTTTTTGTCTATTCATTTTTACTCCGACTTAAACGTAGATTGGATGAGTGAAGCGTACAATTTAATGCTTCGCCAGACTACAAGTTTTAAAATTTAAGTAATTAACTGCTCCATTGAAAAAATAGGTAATAAGGTGGCTAAAACAATAAATAAAACGATTGCACCCATCAAAAGAATTACCATCGGCTCCAATAAGGTTAATGACGTATCAATTAACCGTTTGACTTCATTATCAAGATGAACGGCTGCACGTTCCATCATATTTGACAATTGTCCACTTTTTTCACCGCTAGCAATTAAATGGATTGCCATAGGACTAATATAACTCGTTTCTTTTAACGCTTCGTTAATACCACATCCTTCTCTAACTTTTACAGTAGCAGTATCAAAAGCTTGCCGCATAACGACATTGGTTACTAGACTTGCTGCAACACGCATGGTTTCTAGAACACTCACTCCTGCTGCGAAAAGTATACCAAAAGTATGTATATAACGCGAAACATTAACTGTTTTTACTAAGTACGAGACTATAGGCAACTTCAACAATAGACGATGCCAAGCTGTTTTGATTTTTTCATTAGCGAGACTTTTTTTAAAGGCAATGAATATGAGAATAAGAGCAATCAAAGTGTAAAGGCCATAATCTCTAATGAAGTGACTTATATTAATTAATAATACCGTCATTTCAGGCAGGGTTTGTCCGCCGCTTGTAAATACTTCAATAATTTTGGGTACTACAAAACTGAGTAAAAAACAAATAATAGCAATGGAAACGATGATCATAATGAGAGGATAAATCAATGCTTGCTGAACTTTTTGCTTCGTTTGCTGTTGATTCTCAGTATAGTCCGCCAGTTTTTCTAGAACCACATCAAGGTGCCCAGTTTGTTCACCTGAGCCCACAGTTGCACGATATAACTCCGGAAAGGCATGGGGGAATTGTGCCATAGCCTGGGCTAATCCATAACCTTCAAGTACTTTGGCTCGCACACCGATAATGAGTTCTCTCACTTTATCTTTTTCTGTTTGTTCACTCACTCCGCGTAATGACTCTTCAACTGGGATACCGGCGGCAAGCAATGTAGCCAACTGACGGGTAAACAGAGCAAGATCAGCTGCAGAAATTTTGCTTTTAGTTTGACTACCTGAGCGTTGCTGAGTCAACACACGAATTTGAGTTGGAATTAATCCTTGATCACGTAACAGTTGGCGCGCATGACGTTCAGAATCTGCTTCGAGCACGCCTTTTGCTGTGTTGCCATTTTTTTGAAGCGCCTGATATTGGTAAGCACCCATTATTTTTTATGGTTTATGTTAAAACATAGAGTTTAATCTATTGGGATTAATAAGTCACTTAAGGTACACTATACAACCAGACTATCCTGGAGAGCAATAATGAGCAAAAATACAGTACTAGAGGCGATTAAGGCACATGATGCCAAATTAATAGACCTACGCTTTACCGATATACGGGGTAAAGAGCAGCATATAACAATGCCAATTTCAGCAGTTGATAATGATTTTGTTGAAAATGGAAAAATGATTGATGGATCTTCTTTTAAAGGTTGGCAAAAGATTCACCAATCCGATTTGGCATTAATGCCAGATTTAGAAACAATCAAGCCTGATCCGTTTTTTCAAGACAACACTTTATTTATTCGATGCAATGTAGTCGACCCCAAAACAATGATGGGATATGAACGTTGTCCTCGATCATTAGCTTTACGTGCCGAAGCTTATTTGCAATCTACGGGTATTGCGGATACCGCTCTTTTTGGACCTGAGCCTGAATTCTTCGTTTTTGACAGTGTACAATGGGAAACAACCATTGGCGGTTCTTTTTATAAAATCGACTCAGAAGAAGCACAATGGTTTTCTGGAAAAGAGTTAGAAGGGGGTAACATAGGACATCGCCCATCGATAAAAGGCGGTTATTTTCCAGTTCCACCCGTAGATTCCTCCCATGATATGCGTTCTGCAATGAGTTTGACTCTTGAATCATTAGGAATAGTTGTTGAAGCGCATCATCATGAGGTAGCTACAGCGAACCAATGTGAAATCGCTACTCGATTTAATACAATGACTAAAAAAGCAGATGAATTACAGATTTTAAAATATGTAGTTCACAACGTAGCACATAATTACGGAAAAACAGCTACTTTTATGCCCAAGCCTTTAGTTGGTGATAATGGAAGTGGTATGCATTGCCATCAATCATTAGTTAAAGATGGTGTAAATCTGTTTTCTGGTGATCAATACGGTGGTCTTTCAGAAACCGCGCTTTATTATATAGGTGGAATAATCAAACATGCCCGGGCTTTGAATGCGTTTACTAACCCATCAACTAACAGTTACAAACGATTGGTTCCTGGTTTTGAGGCTCCTGTCCTGTTGGCTTATTCCGCAAGGAACCGCTCTGCAGCGATTCGTATTCCTCATGTGAATAATCCTAAGGCGCGTCGTATTGAAGTACGCTTCCCTGATCCTACAGCAAACCCATATCTTGCGTTCGCCGCTATGATGATGGCAGGATTGGATGGTATCCAAAGAAAAATTCATCCTGGTCAAGCTATGGATAAAGATCTCTATGATTTACCACCAGAAGAACTTGTCGATGTACCTACTGTTTGTGCTTCATTGGAACAAGCTATGGAAAATCTGCAAATGGATCATGATTTCTTATTACAAGGTGATGTATTTACTCAGGATTTCATTAATAATTACATCCGCATGAAAGAAGAAGAAATAAACAAGATAAGAAGTCTGACACATCCTTATGAGTTTGAATTATATTACAGTCTCTAGGAATAATGGTGATGAGTAAATTTTTTGTTTCTCTCTCATTGATGATGGTAATTTGCGCATCTTATGCTGCGCAAATTTACAGATGGACTGACAGTCAAGGTAATGTTCATTTCAGTGATACTCCTCATCCGGGAGCTGAAACGGTGATTATTCCTGATTCACAAAGTTTTTCATCACCAACTCCTTCAACCTCTAAGACGCCAGCGCAAGAACCGGAACAAGAAAACCACTCCGACACGGTTAAATTAAAGCATTCTTATACCAATATAGAAATTGCTGAACCTGCGAGTGGTGCAACGATTCGTAACAACGAAGGTTTTGTCATGGTGACGGTACAAATAGAGCCTGATTTGCAGCGCGGAGATCAATTACAACTGCTTTACGATGGTGACCCTCTTGGTGAACCGCAAACTAATCTAGTCTTTGAAATAAAAGGGATGTATAGGGGCTCTCATACTTTAGCAGTGCAAGTTATGGATGCTGAGGGAAATGTGATTGATAAGAGTGAACCTATCACAATTTATGTTTTTAGACCACGGGTAGGTATGGTTCCTGGCACGGCTCCACGTTAAATTTCTACGGACTGATTATGCTAATTTTATTATCACCAGCTAAAAAATTATTAAATAGTTTCAAGCCATATTCTGGAACGACATCCAATCCGCTGTTTGTTGATAAAACCAATACTCTAGTCGAATTGATGAAATCTAAATCGGTTGCTGATATAGCTGCTTTGATGGATTTGTCCAAGGATTTGGCTGAATTAAATTATAAACGTTACCAAGATTTTTCTGTGAATAAAGTCTCTACGCATGCATATCCAGCATTACTTCTATTTCAGGGAGATGTTTACCAAGGATTAAAAGCAGCAAGCTGGGAACAAAAGACGATTGATTATTCACAAAATCATTTGCGAATCTTATCTGGACTTTATGGCCTGTTAAAGCCATTGGATAATATCCAACCTTACCGGCTTGAAATGGGGATTCATTTACAGAATCCTGCAGGGAAGAATTTGTACGAATTTTGGCAACAAACTATAACGCACGAAATAAATCAGGAGTTGGCGGCTCAAAAAAATCCAGTTCTGATTAATTTGGCCTCAAATGAATATTTTAAGGTAGTGGATGTACAAAGATTAAATTATCCATTGATTACGATTAATTTTTATGAAAAAAAGAATGATCAGTTGAAAATGATTGGTATTCACGCCAAAAAAGCACGTGGAACGATGGCTAAGTTTCTCATGCAAAATCAATTTGACGATCTAGAGCAACTGAAACACTTTAATGAGTTGGGTTATAAATTCCATCAGTTAACCTCAACTGATAGCCATCTAGATTTCGTTAGAGATACTCATTAGTACGACAATTAATTATTTGTAGCCCGGGTGGAGCGCAGCATAACCCGGGGAAAATAAATTTTATACATACACCCGGGTTATGCGTTCCACCCAGGTACACAACTTATTCAAATCTATGTGGAATTTATCCAGCCGAATTCATCGTTTAAATCAATTTCCTAGTGATAATGTGGATTGCTATGTTAAACGAGATGATGAATTAGGTTGTGGTATTAGTGGATCAAAATTACGTAAATATGCCAGCCTTTTTCCTTTTTTAATAGAGCAAGGGATTCAACACCTTATTATTATCGCAGGACCTCAATCCAATAATTTACTTGCTGCATTGCAATTAGCCCGAGAATTTAAACTAAAAGTCACCGCATTTTTGATTCAACCTTGGAAATTGGAACTGCGAGGAAATTATAAATTAAGTCGTCTATTTCTTGAGGAACAGGAAATTGTCTGGATTGCTCGTGATGATTGGCCAAAAGTCAATGAACTGGCTTCTGAGTATCTACAGACGCAAAATGAACCTGGGTTCATTTTGCAAGAAGGAGCGAGTGTTCCGCAAGCAATGACTGGTGCTTTGACTCTTGCTGATGACATTTCTGTAAATGAGCATACTTTGGGAGTTTCTTTTCAACATATTTTTATTGATGCAGGAACAGGTTTTTCTGCGGCGGGACTCATTCAAGGGATGGCTCGATTAAATCACTCAGCAATGATTCATGTATTGCTGCTAGCTGATGATGAGGCAACATTTCATGGTAAATTAAAACAATGGCTTGAATTAATTCCCCCAAATTTTCGTTGCTTTTATCCTACCACGGCTAAAGCCTTTGGTTCGGTGAATCAAACCATCAAAAATGAAGTAAAACGTTTAGCACGAGAGGAGGGTATCTTGGCAGATCCTATCTATGCTGCCAAACTATTTTTTGAGTCTAGGAACTATATTAAAACCGAAGAATTAAAAGGTAATGTACTAATTATTCATTCTGGGGGTACTTTAACAATGCCTGGATTTGATTATAAATAAGTAGTGACATAAATTTCCTTTCTTTTGCCCCTTGAAATTTACTGATTGAAACCCTATATGACAATAATCATAAGAAAATGTGTCTGTCATAGGAGAGTAGGTAAATGTCGAGTAAGCAACAAACCATGGGCTTTCAAACAGAAGTAAAGCAAATGTTGCATTTGGTAGTGCATTCGCTTTATAGCAACAAGGAGATATTTTTACGCGAGTTAATTTCTAATGCTTCGGATGCATTAGATAAATTAAGATTTTTGGCTTTATCAAACGGCTCGCTTTATGAAAGCGATTCTGATTTAAAAATTACTATCGATGTTAATGAAAAGTTAAAAACGATAACTATTAAAGATAATGGTATCGGTTTAAGTTGGGATGAGGCTGTTGAAAATTTAGGTACCATTGCGAAATCTGGTACTAAAGAGTTTATGAGCCATTTAACAGGAGAAAGTGCAAAAGATTCTCAGTTAATTGGACAATTTGGTGTGGGTTTTTATTCTGCATTTATTGTTGCTGATAAGGTAACTGTTAAAAGTCGACGTGCGGGTTTGAAGCCTGAAGAGGGAATAATTTGGGAGTCTAAGGGAGAAGGCGAGTTTACCATTGATTCTGAAAAAAAAGTCACTCGTGGTACCGAAATCACCTTACATATTAAAGATGATAATGATGAGTTCCTGAGTAATTGGCGTTTACGCAGCATTATTAGCAAATACTCAGATCATATTTGCTGGCCCATCGTTATGAAAAAAGCATCTGAAGATGATAAGGAATCAACAGAATATGAAACGGTAAATAAAGCAACTGCTTTATGGACCATGCAAAAGTCAGATATTACTGACGAAGAATATAAATTACTCTATAAGCATATATCACATGATTTCCAGGACCCATTGACTTGGTCACATAACCATGTGGAAGGAAAAAATGATTATATTTCTTTGCTGTATATTCCGGCTCATGCACCATTTGATTTATGGCAGCAAGAAACAAAGCATGGCTTAAAGCTTTATGTAAAACGCGTGTTTATAATGGATGATGCCACCCAATTTTTACCTCGTTACTTACGCTTTGTTAAAGGTATTGTTGATGCAAGTGATTTACCACTCAATGTGTCACGAGAAATTTTACAGGACAACAAACAAGTAGAGAGTATCCGCTCTGCATGTACGAAGCGCGTTTTATCCATGCTTGAAAAAATGAGCACCGGCGATAAAGAAACCTATCAAAAGTTCTGGAATGAATTTGGATTGGTTTTAAAAGAAGGCCCCATTGAAGATTTCACTAACAAAGAGGCAATTGCTAAATTGCTACGCTTTGCCACTACAGCAACTAATTCTGAGAAGCAAGAAGCAACTTTGGATGAGTACATAAGTCGCATGAAAGAAGGACAGGATAAGATTTATTATATCACTGCCTCTAGTTACAACGCGGCTAAAAATAGTCCTCATTTGGAAATTTTTAAGAAAAAAGGAATTGAAGTATTGCTCCTCAGTGACAAAGTTGATGAGTGGTTAGTTAGTTATCTGAGTGAGTATGATGGAAAGAAACTCCATTCTATTTCAAAGGGTAAAGTGGAGCTAGGTGATGAGTCCCCTGAACAAATCAAAGAACAGGAAAAAACACTGGAGCCTTTGTTAAACCATATTAAAAAGGTTTTGGATGCGCGAGTTAAAGATGTTCTAGTGACAAATAGACTGACTGATTCTCCTGCTTGTGTGGTTGCCGATGAGCAAGATATGGGATTAGAAATGCAACGTATTTTGCAGGCTGCTGGTCAACAGGTTCCAATGAGTAAACCTGTATTTGAAATAAACCCTGATCATCAAATCATTAAGCGTTTACATGATGTTCAAGATGATGATTTATTTGAATTATGGGTCACCATGTTGTTTGAACAAGCTGTTTTAGCTGAGGGTGGTCAATTAGATAATCCAGCAGATTTTGTAAATCGAATAAACAAATTATTGGTTTCGTCTGCGGTTTAATATAGGTTTATTTCTTATAACGTCTTACCTATATCCCGTACGTATTGTGGGATATAGGTAAGATATTAGTTCTTAAATTAATGAAATGACTTTGATTAATTATAGGTAAACGGTTGTCCAGTGAATTCCTCCATTGAAGGAGCTGTTGGTTGGATAGAAACTTGATATGCATCACTGTTTGTCACTTGAGGTGGTAGTAGGTTAGTGAATCGTTGTTCGCTTGGATAGATAACAGCTACTCTTCTTGCCTGCTCTCTTTGTAAATCTGCTTTTTGCTTTAAATTCAAATAGTCTCTATTTAATTCTCTTAGCTCTTTTTCAGCAGTACTGATTTTACCTTTTAAATCCGGAATTACCGTATCCTCCAAAGAAATTATTTTACTAGTTTGTTGATCAATCTTATCGCGATTTTCTTCCATTGTTTTTTTGTTTTTGTCTAATTGATTGTTTTCGACACTTGCTTTGATTGCATAAACTAATGCTGCAATGAAAAGGCTGAGGGTAATAACAGCAAGTACTGCAGCAGGTGCAAGAACTAAAGAGGTTAGAACAACTATGCCTCCTTCAATAGCTAGTCCAGTTCCGGCTGCCCCACCTGTAAAAAGAAGAGAAAAAAGTCCTGCTTTTGCAAGATTATTTCTGGTTTTTTGTGAATTTTGGACGGAGATTTCTAATTGTTTATTTGTAGCTGCTAAAGTTAAATTAGAAGATACCAACTCCGGATTTGACTTTTTAAATTGTTCGACATTTTTTTCATTATCACGCATTTGTTCTTCTAATCGACTCTTATAACTCCGCTTATCATCCAGGATGGCTTTTTTAGCGTTCTCTTCCGCTTTTGTTACAAGATATGCTTTCATGATCTGAACTATTTGTGTTAGCGCCTGATACTCCGAGTAATTTAACTTTATTGTCGAGAATAAAAGAGCTTCAAGTTTGTAGAGGTAAATTTGATAACTTATCTCATTTGCTTCCTGCATTAGTTTTTCTTTTTCTTGGGTTAGATTTTGATGTGTTAACTTAATTGCAGCTTCCATTGAATCACGGTTTTTTTGCGAGAGTTGTAATAAAGTAGGGTCACTAGTCAAACGAGCTCTTTCTCTAGTTTCTCGTGTATGAGCACGTTCCATTCTTTGTTGCTCCTTTTGGGGAAGCTCAAAGAGTTGCTTGTTTATTTTTTTTTGCTGTTCTAACTGTTGTTGATAATGTAATTTTTTACTTTCTAAACCAATTTGGAGTGAACTTATTTTCTGAATGAGCTCTTTTTTTTCGAACTCAAGATCCGTTGCTTGAGATCCATGTTGTATAGTATTGGGATGACTATGAGTTGTTTGCAAAGGAGAAACAGTTTCTTGGTGAGTATGGATAGTTGCTTCGTGTTTTTTTTCATCAGGATGTGAATGCTCTGTTCTATGATACTGTTTTGATGTTTCTGGATGAGTATGGTTATGAGTAGTAGATGCTTCTGTTTCAGCATGGGAATGATGATGAGTTGCCTCCTCTTTCTTTTGATTATTTATAGTAATTTGTTCTTCAACCCGCTTTAAATGAAGTTGGAGTTGTTGAATATACTCGTGTTCTTTTTCTATCTCGTGCTCATTTTTTACTACTTCCTCATTAATGAATTGTAAATTGCCTTTTAATTGAGTTGATACGAGCCAATCCGCTCGTTTTTCGTGCTCATCCTTTTCTTTCTCCATTAAATCTTGTTGTTTCTGCTTATTACATGCATCTAAAATTAGTTTGGATGCTGATTCTTTTTTAGCAAGTGAAAGCATTTCAGATAGTTGATTATTAACTTCTTCAATCACAGCCCTAACAGGTGATGCGAGAATACAGGGATTGCGTAGGCCAGAGTAGTCTGTGAGATGACTAAAAATGTAGTCAGAAGTCTTTTGTTCAACTATATGTTGGATATTTAATTTTGATAGGGACATACTCGAATTCTCCACGCAAATTTTTAATACATTTTATACAAGTTCATTTAATAGTCAATAAGCGTTATTTTTAAATAAATAATCCTGAAAAATAGTTCCAGGATTATTAGGCGTGATTATGTGGCGCATTAAGCATATGGCAGTACTAATACAGTGGTTCCCACATCAATAAAATTTTCGTTTAGCCATTTGGCTGCGCCAGGGAGGACACGAATACAGCCATGACTGCTATTGAATTTAGGAACTTCATAAGCGGCATGAATCGCATATCCATCATGGAAATGCATACAATATGGCATTTTAGCACCACCCACTACATGACCATCACGGGCAATAGGGTATTCATTGGATTTGCAGTCAGCCCCTTTTTTATTGAACACATGATAGATACCTGTAACGGTACGACACTTTTCATGAATATCATCACAATAATCCATTCCACCAGAAGCACTACCAGTCATGACCCGGTTACCTTGGGCATCATAAGCTGCCCATGCATAGGCCTTAGGGTCAAAAATAAAGAGTTTCTTGCCATGGACCTCTTGTTTCATGGGAAAAACATTCCTGCCTCTTGTATCATCTTGATAGGGTGTTGTGTAATGTAATTGACCTGTATCATCTGCAATTACATCAGGCTTGTCAGTCACACAGGATGTAATGAGAAGCGCTAGTAAGGGTGTGAGATACATTATTTTTTTCATGACATAATTATCCTTAAAAACAATGAAACGTTACTGCAAAAAAAAGGCTCGAATATCGAGCCTTTTTTGAGAAACATAAGTAAATTGTGATTTAAAAATTTATTATTCGTCAGTTAAACGAAAATATTTAGTTCCAAAATATCTTTGGAGTTTCTTTCTGATTGTGCCGCGGCTAATGCCTAGCATCTTAGCAGCTTGCAGTTGATTGCCACGACGTTTTTCCATTACTGCTTGCAGTAGAGGAGGCTCAACTTCAGATAATATCATATCGTAAAGATCGTCAATGTTTTTGCTTTTGTTTTCAGCGAGAAAACGAGAGACTAGATTGTAGACTAAATCTTGGAGACCTTGGTCTTGTTTAGTTATGCTTAAAGTAGCTTCAGGTGTTTCAATGACAGTCATCTTAACTTCCTTATTATTAATTAAATCACACATTCCAATTGCTAACATTCAAAATGAAAGCAAAATTAATTGTACATGAAGCATAATTGATATTCTATATTTTTAAGAGAAAACTATGCATTTTTTTCGAGCAATTCATTCACCACAAGATTAAATAATGTGCGATCGGATTTTTCTGAAGACAATGAATTTTTTACTTTATTTAAATTGGAAATCATTTTTGCCGGTTGGCTTGGATCTTTATAAAAATGATCTACATAACGGCTTAATTCATGAGCGTTACAATCATATTGCAAAAATTCAGGGACGATCATTCTGTTTGCTAATAGATTACACAAACCAAAAAATTTAACTTTAATAAATCTCATCGCTAACACATAGGATAGGAATGAAGACTTATAAATAATACACATAGGTTTCTCTAATAAAGCACACTCAAGAGATGCCGTACCTGAAGAAACAATAATGAAATTTGCTGCCGCCATGCAGTTTAGCGCTTGGCCTTGTACAAAGCTAATAGGTAAATTTACATTCGAGAAATAGTGTTTAATTTTTTCTGGGTCAATTGTATCTGCAATAGGAATTACAAAATGTAAATTTGGATAGCGTTGATGCAAAATTAGGGCAGTATCCCGTAGAACGGGCATATGATATTTAATTTCGTTCGCTCGACTTCCTGGAAGAAGAGCAAAAATGTTCGCCTCTTGGGGAAGCCCTAATGTTGTACGCTGTGATTGACTTTCATCAACAGATGCTATTTTTTCAACTAGAGGATGACCAACAAAATTTACTGGAACCTCGGCTTTTTCATATAAAATTTTTTCAAAAGGCAAAATAACTGCCATTCGATCAATGCATTTTTTTATAAGGTGAATGCGATTGGCTTTCCATGCCCAAATTTGGGGACTAATATAATACAGAATCTTAATACCTAATTTTAGCTTTGCATATTTAGCTAGTCTCAAATTAAAGCCTGGATAATCTACGAGGATCAGTAGATCAGGTTTTTGCTTATTTAAATGCTTTTTAATTGCCAGAAATGCCTTGCGAATCACATGAAGATTACGAATAACTGCTGTAAGTCCTGTCACACCAAGGTGTGCCAAGTCTGAAATAACTTCAGCCCCAGCTTCTTGCATGTGTCGACCACCAATTCCACTAATCTCAAGATTAGGGTAGGTGGCTTTTAATTGGCGAATCAAAACCGATGCATGAACATCTCCCGATTCTTCACCAGCAATAATAACAATGCGTTTAAATTTCTGCATGACGTTCAATTAAGTTATTGTGTATAAGAGAAGTAATTGTTTCTGCAACTTCCAGTGCTTGCAGACCATCTTCACCAGTCACCAGCGGTGTACTATTTTCTTGGATGCATTGGATGAATGATTTTATTTCTTCAAATAATGCATCTCCTTGTTCGTACGCGGTTTCTTCGCGAACTATATCAGGAATCCCAGGAAACATTTCGCCTGTTCCTTTTTTGAATACAGCAAGTTTTTTACTCTGATAATCAATTGAAAGATAGGAGTTTTTTTGGAATATTCTGGTCTTGCGTTCTGTTTTAAAACTTACGCGACTGGCAGTAAGATTAGCTACACACTGATTGGCAAATGTAATGCGAGCATTAGCTATATCAATTGCCTTAGTGAGTATAGGCGTACCTTGGGCCAGAATTGATACTATAGGGCTCTTAACTATATTTTGGATTAAATCTATGTCATGGATCATCAAATCAAGGATTACATTAACATCTGCTCCACGTGGCTTAAACGGAGCCAATCGTTCTGATTCAATAAATAAAGGTGTTTCTAAATAGTCATCTAAAGCCAATCGTGCGGAATTAAAACGCTCAAGATGTCCAACTTGTAGTTTTACTTGATGCTTTTTAGCAAGTTGAATTAACTCATTTGCCTGATCTACAGTTTCAGTAATTGGTTTTTCAATTAAAACATGGATGCCATGCTCCAAAAAGACTTTGGCGATTTCAAAATGTTTGTTTGTTGTTGCTGCAATACTTACTGCATCAACTTTGTCAAATAAATCATGATAATCGTTATAACCTGTCACCTTTAGTTCTTGAGATACAGTTTCTACTGTATTGGGATTCAGATCGCAAATTCCTACTAACTCTGCATTTGGAAGAAGTTGATATTTTTGTGCATGAAATCTACCCAGATAACCTACACCAATCACGGCACAACGAGTTTTATTCATTTATAATTCATATATATGTTAATTATTTGCGCGAATGATCGCATTTCCTGGATGATAAATCAATTTTAAAAGAGTATTATTGGCCAACATTATGTCTATGAATACACTGATTTTAGATACAGGGAATAATAATATTATGCTTATAGCTGGAGTGGATGAAGTAGGGCGAGGTCCTTTAGCTGGTGCGGTTGTAACCGCAGCCGTGATCTTAAGAGCACCTATAGAGGGTCTTGCAGATTCAAAAAAATTAAGTGCAAAAAAACGTGAATTGTTATCTATACAAATAAAGGAACAGGCTATTGCTTATGCTTATGGAAGGGCGGAAGTAGATGAAATCGATAGCCTGAATATTCATCATGCCACTTTGCTGGCCATGCAACGCGCAATTGATGCTTTGCCAATCAAACCGGATCAAGTTTTGGTAGATGGCATACATATACCCAAGTTAAGTATCCCTTGTAAGGCAATTGTGCAAGGAGACAATTTGATTCCCGAAATTAGTGCCGCATCAATTCTTGCTAAGGTGTTGCGAGATGCAGAGATGGTAGCGTTTGATGCGATCTATCCTGGGTATGGGTTTGCAGAGCATAAAGGGTACGCCACAGCTGCTCATCGAGAAGCATTAGATCGACTCGGCCCTTGTATGATCCATCGTCGAAGCTACGAACGAGTAGCCGCCTTGCTTTAATTTATATCGTTTTAGCGCATTAAGTTTTCTTTGACAACCACTGAACCCTGCGTGCTACGAATTGATCGTAACATCCAGGAAAAAGCGAGCTTAGTGCCTCAATACCACGATCCCACGGACAAGCTTCGGGAGGTGGGTACCAAGTCAAATAAAACTTAAGGTGAATTGGAAGGACTTCGTTGGGGTTGACTCAACTATCGGATCCAGCGGCTATTTACAATCACCTTAAACTATTAAATAAAATTTTATGTGAGCTGATAGACATTAATATCCCAAAGCTTGCTAAAAAGGTCACCATTGCGGTGCCTCCATAGCTGACTAAAGGCAAGGGAATGCCAACAACAGGAATAATCCCCATAACCATTCCTATATTTACAAAACCAGACATGAAGAACGACATTGCAAGACTTGCGGCTAAGAGGCGAGTATATGTAGTTTGCGCATTGGATGCGATATTCAAGCTTCTCAGTGAAACCAAAACGATGAGTGCGATAATGGCAAATCCTCCTGCAAAGCCGAATTCTTCGCTGGTTACTGCAAAGATGAAATCTGTAGCATGTTCAGGCAAGAAGTTAAGATGAGATTGGCTACCTTGTAACCAACCTTTACCAGCTAAACCACCAGAGCCAATGGCAATTTTGGACTGAATAATATGATAACCAGCTCCGAGTGGATCTTGTTCCGGATCAAGAAGCGTATACACTCGTTGCTTTTGATAATCATGCATTAGATGCCAGACAACTGGAATAGCAGACCCAACAAGGAGTATCAGCAACAGAATAACTTTAAATCGAATTCCAGCTAAAAATACTACACAAAGTCCTGCTGCAGCAACCATAATTGCAGTACCTAAATCAGGTTGCTTTGCAATAAGGAGCGCAGGGACGCAAATAATAAGTCCCGCTATAGCAAGAGATTTAAAACTACTAGGACGCGTTTGTCGATCAAAGTACCATGCAGCCATCATGGGGACAGCTAATTTCATGATTTCAGAAGGTTGAAAGCGAAATAAGCCCAATTCAAGCCAACGTTGAGCACCTTTTCCAATTTTTCCCATAAGCATCACGGCAATTAATAAAGTTAATCCAATGCTATATATCCATGGAGTCCATATTTTATATTTATGGGGAGGGATAAAACCGAGCACAACCATAATGAGTGATGCAAAAATAAGTCGCATTGATTGACGTAAAATCATCCCTGAGTTGGCATTCGATGCACTATACAAAATTAAAAGACCAAAGCAAATTAATAAAAGCAATAGTCCCAATAAGGGAAAATCCAAATGGAGTGATTTTGCGGTGAAGCGATAAACCGGTTTACTGTGTCGTCTGTTCATGAGTTTTCATCGGATAAAGTTGATAGTAAGTATCAAGTACTTTGCGTGCAACCATTGAAGCCGCGACATCATTCTCTACAACAACGGCAAGAGCAATTTCAGGCTCTTCAACCGGAGTAAATGCAATGAACAATGAGTTGTCGCGTAATGCTTCGGGAATATCTTCATATTTTGTTTTTTCATATTGTCTGCCGCTAAATACCTGTGCTGTCCCTGTTTTGCCAGCAACAGGGTACGGTGGATTTCGTCCAAATCGATAACCTGTACCTTCATTGCTGATCAAAACGTTGTGCATGGCATCAGCAACGATATCCCAATTTGCTTCATCTTTAAGGTAAATTGGATATTCTTCGACAGGTTTATATCGCTCTGTCTCACCACTGTCACTATTTACTGTTTTTGTTAATAAATGAGGTCTGAATCGTTGTCCATGTTGACTCAACGAAGCAGTTGCATTTGCCATTTGTAATGGTGTAGCGAGCATAAAGCCCTGGCCTATTGAAGTAATTAAGGTGTCTCCTGGATACCACGGAACGCCTTTGGTTTGTTTTTTCCATCGTAAGCTTGGAACGATACCTGAGGCTTCTTCATAGAGATCAATATGACTTAAATGGCCCAGACCAAATTTTACGAGCATATCCTCAATATTAGAAATACCCATTTTATTACCTAGCTGATAAAAGTAGGTATCACAAGAAACGGTGATCGCTCTTTTAAAATTAATCATCCCATGCCCTGTTTTTTTCCAATCTCTATAAATATGACTTGCAGTAGGAAGCTTATATTTACCAGGATCATAAATTGTTGTTGCAGTAGTAACAAATCCTTTATCCAGGCCTGCTAAACCAACAAATGGTTTAATTGTAGATGCAGGTGGATATACTCCCCGTACAGCTCTATTAAATAAAGGTCTTTGTAAGGTATTTGACAGTTTCTTATATTCTTTAGAACTTACGCCACCCACAAAAATATTCGGGTCAAAGCTTGGCGAGCTCGCCATGGCTAGAACTTCGCCATTTTTAGAATTAATCATGACCACAGCACCTCTTTTATCCTTGAGTGCTTCGTAAGCCGCTTGTTGGAGTCTGACATCAATACTCAAGTAGAGTTTTGATCCTGAATGAGGATTAATTTTATTGACAACTCTTAATGTGCGTCCACTTACGTCAGTTTCTACCATTTGGTATCCCACTTTACCGTGGAGTACATCTTCGTAATATTTTTCGACACCTGCTTTACCAATAAAGTTTGTAGCACGATAATTCGTTGGATCGACCGATCTTAATTCTTCAACGTTGATTCTACCGACATATCCCAATACATGGGCTGTAATTTCACCCAAGGGGTAGTGGCGCATCAGACGTGCTTTAATGCTAACTCCTGGAAAATGATATTGATTGATGGCAAAAATCGCGACTTCCTCTTGAGTTAATTTCAATTTAACAGGTATAGGGACAAAAGAACGGTTTTGTTTTCGTATTCGTTTGAAATTTTGTACGTCTTCTTCCGTGATCGAAGGAATCAGTTTTTGTAATTCGGCTAAGGTTTGCTCCATGTTCTTAACATGTTCAGGGATTATCTCAAGAACGTAAACGGGAATGTTTTCTGCGAGCAGGACCCCATTTCTATCAAGGATTACGCCTCTTGGTGGAGCAATAGGGATAATGCTCATTTGATTTTTTAGAGATAAGGTTTGATATTTTTTGAATTCAGAAATTTGTAAAAACGCCAGTCTTAGAACAAGAATTAAAGATAAAATAATAAGAAAAGCAACCAACAAATTAATTCTAAAAAGTTGATGCTGAGATTCCATCCTATAATTTTTAAAAGATTGATTTCGACTCATTGACGCACAGTCAGTTAAGCTGGACTTAAAGACCCGCATAGTAACTTAAAATTGAATTGTTTACTATAGGTTTCTGTCCCTTGTAGTCTAGATGAAATGCAGTAATGATTTGGTGTTGGTCCTTTGTTGTTACACTTGGTGGCAGTGAATACAATTGCCATAAAAGCTACTTATGATAAGGATGATTATTAATAATAGACCATGCTCTATATAGAGTTTCTAACAAAATAATACGTACTAAGGGATGGGGAAGGGTGAGTTTTGATAAAGACCAACGTTCATCACATAATCTAAGTATTTCCTGAGAGAGACCTTCTGGACCACCAATGATAAAACAAAGATGACTCGTTGTTTGTTGTAATTGAGATATCTTAAGTGCTAATTCTTCACTGCTAAATGTCTTGCCTTCAATTTCTAAGGCAATAATTCGTGCATTACTGGGTAATGCATCTTTAATAAGAGCAGATTCTTTCTCTAATATTCGTGATAAGTCTGATGATTTACTGCGGCGAATTAAAGGTATTTCAATTATTTTGAGTTGAACACCATCATTTAGTCGTTTGGCATACTCATTTGAACCTTGGGTAACCCAATTTGGCATTTTATTGCCTAAAGTAATGATGGTGATTTTTAACATAACGGTTTAAAAAATATTAATTCTCGGGGTGTTCTTCCCAAAGACCTTCTAGATTATAGTATTGTCGGTATTCAGGTTGCATGACATGGATAATAAAGTCACCAAAGTCGATAAGAACCCAATCACCGGTTTCTAGACCAGTACAATTTATCGCTGGAGTCCCGGAAGTTTTCATATCCTCCATGACTTTTTGTGCAATGGCTTTGACATGCCGAGAGGCGCGCCCTGAAGCAATAATCATATAGTCTGTAATGGTTGTTTGTTTTTTAACATCAATTACTTTTACATCGATGGCCTGATTATCATCAAGCAGGTGCAATAGTTTCGTTAATATTGGGTTTTTATCTAACATATATAAGCTAACAATTATAAAAGGCGCTGAATCATAACAGTATTTTGCCTATATAAAAAGAGCTATAGCAAATACACTCAATTCATTTAAAGACAAAATATCAGGTTAATAAAAAATACAAATTACTTTTCATCGATTTGCATGCGGAGCATAGGCTCTACCATTGAATCTGAATAATCATTTACACAAACATTAGTTAATAAAAATTTAATTACTGCATATAAAACCAGACAGCATAAAGCCGCGATAAATAATATTCCTAATTGTTGAGTAAATGCCACAGCATATAGATTTTTTAATACAACAATATTGGTTTCACCGGATGGAATCGCTGTTAATGAAGCCAGCTTGCCTGATAAAAATCCACCTATTCCCAGAGATACAAAAAAGATACCCATTAAGGTACTTACTTTGTTTTTATCTGCAAGAAGGGTGATCGCAGATAATCCAACTGGAGATAAAAGGAGTTCTGCTAAGGAAAACATTAAATAAGCCGGAATAATTAAAAGTGGCGTGAGCAAAGTACTTTTATCAGTGAAATTACTGACAAAAGCAATAACAGCATAAGCTGCAGTGGTAATAAATATTGCGAGTAGAAATTTTTTCCCAATACTTAATCCGCGTTCGACTATGTTAAGTTTTGGATTTTTCTTTGCTAAGAAAAATCCGATAATTAACATTCCCACGCTTTGAATCGTTACATAATAAGGGGCTGGAAATTGAATGCCGCAAAATGTTGGTTCAACAACGCGTGAAATAAATAGGGTAAGGGACATAAACATTTGGAAGTAAAAAGACCAAAACACTACTGAAATGATACACAACAAGCCAATTACTAGAGTTTGTCGTGATTGATTGGCATTTTCTCGACTGACAGAGTATAAAATATATCCAGCTGAAAATAACACAACAAGCCCAAATATAATATTAGCTAATTCAGGAGAATTTAAAATATAGAACGATAAGGACCATAGAAATATCATTAAGAAAAGAGCTGCAACAATCTTTTTATATTGAAAAACAAATGGATTATAGTCTTTAATATTGTATTTCCTGATGCCATATAAAAAGACGCTAAAGGCGACAATCATACCCATTGCAGCGCTTGTGAATGAGGAAACCCAGCCCAAGTACTCATTCAAAATACTTGGTAGTGTGGTCCCTAAAATAATACCTGTGGTAATTCCCATATAAAAAATGGTAAAGCCACTCTCGCGACGCGCGGAACCCATAAGGTATTCATTCCCTAATAGAGATGAGATATTTGGCTTTAATAATCCTGTTCCCACGGCAATTGCCGCAAGAGATGCGGTAAGAACAGTTGTGTTATCTACTAATGATAGAACACAGTAGCTTGCAAAGAGTACAACTGCACCGAGCAAAACAGCTCGTTTTTGTCCTATTAATTTATCCGCAATCCATCCTCCTACTACAGGGGAAAGATAAGTCAATGCAGTAAATGATCCAACCAAAGCATAAACTTGTTTGTCTGGCCATTTGAAATGCAAGGCTAAATAGAGTGCTAAAAGTGACTGTACTACATAAAAACCATATCGTTCCCACATCTCAGTTGCGAAAAAAATACGGAGTGACTTTGGGTGTTTTTCAGATTTAGTGTGCACTTTATTTAGATCGATAGGTTAACATGGGCCAATTATAACATAGTAATGTTATCCAGCATAGACAGAGTGCCTGCTTATTGGGCATGTTGATTTAAATTTGATGTTTTCGAAAGTAAACTGTGCGGATATTATAAAATATCATAATGAATTAAAGAACTTATCTCATTTAGTTATTAAAATTGATATCTATGCTCTGAAATAGCTCTAGTGTATTATGCTTTTATTTTAGTTCGCTATGGAGCACTGTTAATGGAAGAATTTAAAACAAACCGTGTCATTAGAGCAAATCAAGGCAGCGAAAAACAAGCTAAAAGTTGGCTTACAGAAGCAGCACTTCGTATGTTATGTAATAATCTTGACCCCAATGTAGCAGAAGATCCAGATGCTCTGATCGTTTATGGTGGCTTGGGTAAGGCCGCTCGTAATTGGGAATGTTTCAATAAAATTGTAGAAGTGCTAAAGACATTAAATGATCAGCAAACACTATTAATTCAATCAGGAAAACCTGTAGGTGTTTTTACTACTCATGAGGATGCTCCTCGTGTGCTTATTGCCAATTCCAATCTAGTTCCACGCTGGGCGACTTGGGAACATTTTAATGAGTTAGATAAAAAAGGTTTGATGATGTATGGTCAGATGACTGCAGGAAGCTGGATTTATATTGGCTCGCAAGGCATTGTACAAGGGACTTATGAAACTTTTGTTGCTGCAGCTCAGAAACACTACGCTGGGAGTTTGGAGGGGCGTTGGATATTAACAGGTGGCTTAGGAGGAATGGGGGGAGCGCAAACTTTAGCGGGTACAATGGCAGGAGCAAGTGTTTTAGCGGTTGAATGTGATATTTCAAGGATAGAAAAACGCATTAAAACCAAGTACTTAGATCGTTATACACCAGATTTAGATGAAGCTTTAGCCTGGATAAATGAATCTTGTCAAAAGAAAATCCCTCTATCAGTTGCCGTTTTAGGAAATGCCGCTGAAATTTTTCCACAGTTGATTCAACGAGGAGCTTCTCCTGCGTTAGTTACTGACCAAACCAGTGCTCATGATCCGTTAAATGGTTATCTACCTGCTGGATGGACATTAGAACAAGCGTCAAAAATGCGTAAAACTGCCCCTGAAGAGGTAGTTGTTGCAGCGAAAAAATCTATGGCGCTACAGGTTCATGCAATGCTTGAATTTCAAAAAAGAGGAATCCCCGTTTTTGATTATGGGAATAATATAAGACAAATGGCATTTGAAGCAGGAGAAAAAGACGCTTTTAAATTTGAAGGTTTTGTTCCTGCGTACATTAGACCTTTATTTTGTGAAGGAATTGGACCGTTCAGGTGGGTTGCTTTATCAGGAGATCCTGAAGATATTTATGCTACTGATGAAATGGTTAAAAAATTAATCCCGGACAATAAGCATCTGCATAATTGGTTGGATATGGCGAAGAAGAAAATTGCATTCCAGGGGTTACCTGCACGAATATGTTGGGTTGGATTAAAAGATCGAGCACGTTTAGCATTGGCCTTTAATGAAATGGTTCGTAATGGTGATGTTAAAGCTCCTATTGTAATAGGTCGTGATCATTTAGATTCTGGCTCAGTAGCAAGTCCAAATCGCGAAACAGAAGGTATGATTGATGGTAGTGATGCTGTATCGGACTGGCCATTACTTAATGCGTTATTAAATTGTGCTAGCGGTGCCACTTGGGTTAGCATCCACCATGGTGGTGGGGTAGGCATGGGATTTTCACAACACGCGGGTGTTGTGATTGTCGCTGATGGAACAGAAAAAGCGGCACAACGTCTGGCAAGAGTACTCCATAATGATCCCGCAACTGGAGTTATGCGGCATGCTGATGCAGGGTATGACCTTGCAAAGAAATGCGCTAAGGAAAACTCACTTTGGTTGCCTATGGAAACCTAAAATAGATTTTGTAGTTTGGGTTTTACCCAATAAAAGATCTTAATTCGAGTTTGATCTCAGGTTGGGTCAAAGACCCAACCTATTTTTAAGGAGGTAAATTAATGCAAGAGTCTTTTATTCTTCAACCAGGTGAGTTGAACTTGCATTCAATCAAAGAGATTTTAGCAAAACAATTAACTTGCGTTCTTGCTAAAGAGGCATTTGAGCGGATTCATGCATCACATCAAACAGTTAAAAAAGTAATTCTAAACAAAAAAACAGTATATGGTATCAATACTGGTTTTGGATCTTTAGCAAATCAGACCATTTCCGAGGAAAATCTGAAACAATTACAACGAAATATCGTACTTTCTCATGCGTGTGGTACAGGCGAACTACTATCTGATGAAATTGTTGCTTTAATTTTATTGCTTAAAATAAATAATCTAGCTCAAGGATATTCCGGCGTTCGTTTAGAGCTAATTGAGGCATTAATCTCTTTATTTAACCATAAAGTATATCCTTGTATTCCAGCGAAAGGATCCGTAGGTGCTTCTGGAGATTTGGCTCCTTTAGCCCATTTGTCTTTACCTTTACTGGGTGTTGGGGATGTTAGGCATCAAGGAAAAGTAATCAGTGCCCTTGAGGGATTGAATATTGCGGGTTTAAAACCAATTGAATTAGAGGCTAAAGAGGGTCTTGCTTTACTCAATGGACTGCAGACTTCTACTGCAATTGCTTTAAATGCTTTATTTACTACAGAAAAACTATTTGAAACAGCCCTTATTGCTGGAGCTTTATCTGTTGATGCGGCTAATGGGAGTGATGTGCCATTCGATGATCGAATTCAAAAAGTACGAGGACATGAGGCGCAGAGGAATGTAGCAGCATACTATAGGGAGCTGTTAGCTGGAAGTGAGATTCGCGAGGCTCATCGACATTGTTCTCGAGTTCAAGATCCTTATTCTTTAAGATGCCAACCTCAAATTATGGGCGCCATACTGCATCAAATACGATTTGTAAGAGAAACGTTACATATTGAGGTTAATGCGATTTCAGATAACCCACTTGTGTTCAGCGAGCAAGAGCAAATTATTTCAGGAGGTAATTTCCATGGAGAAATAGTTGCCATGGCGGCTGATAATCTTGCTTTGGCTATAGCTGAGATAGGAGCGAGCTCTGAACGACGCATTGCTTTGTTAATTGATAAAAATTTCAGTGGATTGCCTGCTTTTTTAATTAAAGAAAGTGGTTTAAATTCCGGATTTATGATTGCCCATGTTACGGCCGCTGCCTGTGCAAGTGAGAATAAGGCTTTAGCTCACCCGCACTCAGTAGATAGTCTTCCGACCTCCGCGAATCAAGAAGATCATGTTTCCATGGCAACCAGTGCTGCGCGACGTTTACATGAAATGAATGATAACACAGCAACAATTTTAGCTATTGAGTTATTAGCAGCGGGGCAGGGACTCGAATTTCGTAAGCCATTAAAATCATCTACCTTATTAGAGAAAATTTATCAGCTGATTCGTTCTGATGTTGCAGCTTATGATACCGATCGGTATTTTGCACCTGACATTGCGATAATCAAGCAAAAGATTTTAAATGAGGAATTTGTTACTCCATTTTTCCATTTATGGGATAAAGATTAGGAATTAAAGTGACTATTGAAATTTATACCGATGGCGCATGTAAAGGAAACCCAGGTCCTGGTGGTTGGGGTGTTTTGCTTCGTTATAAAGGACAAGAAAAGACCTTATATGGTGGGGAAGCGCATACTACGAATAATCGTATGGAGCTTATGGCCGCAATTAAAGGCTTGGAAGCTTTAAAGCGTCCTTGTTCCGTTGATTTGTATACTGATTCGCAATACCTTAGGCAAGGAATGACCGAGTGGCTATCTAACTGGAAAATAAAAGGTTGGCGTAACTCTAAAAAGGAGCCTGTTAAAAACGCAGATCTTTGGCAAATATTAGATGTATTGGCTTCTCGTCATCAAATAAAATGGCATTGGGTAAAAGGGCATTCTGGTCATGTAGAAAATGATTTGGTAGATGCCTTGGCAAATCAGGCGATTGAAGAATTAAGTGAGTAAATGATGCGTCAGATTATTTTAGATACAGAAACTACAGGTATAGGACCGGAGCAAGGACATCGGGTCATTGAAATAGGCTGTGTGGAATTAGTAGAAAGAAAATTAACTGGGAAACATTTTCATGTTTATCTCAATCCTCAACGCCAGGTTGATGAGGGGGCTTTTCGTGTTCATGGAATAAGTGATGAGTTTTTGCAAGACAAACCACTATTTGAAGAAAAAGCGGAGGAATTTTGGCAGTTTATAGTTGGGGCTGAATTAATAATTCATAATGCTCCTTTCGATGTTGGATTTTTAAATTCCGAGCTAAAGTTAATTAAATGGAGCAAAAAGCTTGAAGATTATTGCAATATTGTTGATACGTTAGTTTTGGCGCGTGAAAAATATCCAGGACAGCGAAATAGTTTAGATGCTTTATGCAAACGATTTGGCATAGATCACTTTAACCGTGAACTTCATGGCGCTTTACTCGATGCTGAGATCTTAGCATACGTATATCTGGCAATGACTGGGGGACAAACCAGCTTGTTTGCAGAAGTTGAAGAAACATCCATTCATGCCAAGGTCAAAACCCAAGAAATTGCTGCCCTTCAATTAGCAAACCCTATTGTATTACCTGCAGCGCATGAGGAACTTGATTTACATCAGGCTTTTGTTGAGTTTCTGAGTAAGAAGTCAGGAATTAATCATTGGGAAGAAAATTGATATCCTGAGAACGTCTTTTTTTGATTTCTTATAGTAAAAACTGATGGATGAGGTCCAATTAGGACCTGGTATCCATCGTCATTCATTAATTTTAACTTCTATGGGCTTTTGGGAATTAGGAATTTTATCGCAAAATCTTTACCAATACATTCTCCAAGCGCTTTTCCCCAGATACCTGCGTTATCACTGTTGATTTTATCAGGAATACTGCCATAAAGTTCTTGCTGACATTTACTGACGCTATCTGGAATCTTAGCAGCGCACTGATCGTAAGTCATTTTAATTTCATCAAGTCGCTTTTTTAGCTGAGGATCATTTTCAAATCCTTTGCATATGAGATCAGGCAATAAGGGGGTAACTGATTTAAGCCAACTGTCTTTAGTTATATCAACTGGGTTATTAGAAGTAGCATTAGAAGAGGCATTATTAGTAGAAGAAGTGCCACCAGCACTGCTGGATGTATCTTCAGCATTTATTGAGAATGAAATAAATGTACAACCTAACAAAATGTACAACCTTGTAAGCAAATGTTTAGTCATGATTGAGTACCTTTTAATATCCTTCCATTAAATAGTAGGACAAATATTTCTATTTTGCGTAAAAACAATTTGTGTTGGTCAAAAAATATACTAATATTAAGGTGAAGATGGATAAATCATTAGGAAATATTATGGAAAAACAAAGTTCTATTTTATTATCATTAAATTATTTTTTATTTATTCCTCTATTCTTTTTTCTTTTTTCTTCCTCCACAGCGTTAGCAAACACCTTTGTCTTCAATCCAAATTCCTTGACATGGAAGGCTATTGATTCAAATGGCAAAGTTGTGCGAATAGGGAAAGGATCGGGCGGCAAAAAATATTGCCCCGATATCCATAGAGGATGTAAAACACCAAGTGGTGTTTTTACTATATGGAGTAAGGGGGGGCCTGGATGTGTATCCAGTCGTTATCCTGTAGGACGTGGCGGATCACCTATGCCATATTGCATGTTTTTTTCAAAGTATTATGCGATACACGGTTCTTATGATGTCCCAAATTATAATGCGAGCCATGGTTGTATTAGAGTACATCCGGGTGATGCGAAATGGTTAAGCAAAAATTTTATTAGGATAGGGACTAAGGTTATTGTTAAACCATATTAATTCTGCAAGATCGGGAGTAACGAAGCAAAATAAATTGCTTCGTTACACTAAAATCATATTGAGTATTAATACTCATCCTCATCATCAATGCTAAATGACGAGCCACATCCGCAAGTAGTTTTGGCGTTTGGATTACGAATGACAAATTGTTCGCCTTGTATCCCTTGGACATAATCAATTTCAGCATCATGTAAGTACTGATAACTCATTGAGTCAACAAGAAGTTTTACTGAAGAGACACCATCTGAACATTGCTGAACGACTACAGTATCATCTTCATTGATTTCTTCATCAAAACTAAATCCATACTGAAATCCAGAACAACCGCCACCTGTAATGGAGACACGGAGATTCAAGTTTAAATTATCTTCTTCTTTTATTAGCTCTGCCACTTTATCTGCTGCACTGACAGAAAAGTGGATGTCGCTGGTAGTAGGGGATATATCAATAGCAGCCATGTTAACTCCCGTTGTATCATATAAATTATAACGCAATTATCGAATAATTTGTTCAATAGTAGCACCGCCTAGACATTGGTTTTTATCATAAAAAACTACATATTGTCCTGGGGTAACTGCTCTTTGTAGATTAGAAAACATCACATAATGCTGATTCTCATTCTGAGGTGAAATGATGCAGCCTTGTTCCGCTTGCCGGTATCGTGTTTTGGCGTAACAGGTAAGAGGTAAATTCTCCTTACAATCAGCTAACCAATGAATTGGACCACAAATTAGTCCTTGTGCATAGAGCATAGGATGTTGACTGCCTTGAGCTACATATAAAGTGTTAGTAGATACTTCTTTATCGACAACATACCAAGGATCATCGGTTGAATTTTGTAAACCACCAATGCCCAAACCCTGCCGTTGGCCTAAAGTGTAAAACATTAATCCATCATGCCTTCCTAGAACATTACCATCAGTGCTTTTTATTTCACCAGGTCGGGCTAGAATGAATTCTTGTAGAAAAGATTTAAAACGTTTTTCACCAATAAAACAAATACCCGTCGAATCTTTTTTTGCTTGAGTAACCAAACCCAATTTCTTAGCGAACTCTCTAATTTCTGGTTTTGTATAATCGCCAATTGGAAAAAGGGTTTTTGCTAGAGCTTTAGGCTCGACTGCATGTAAAAAATAGGTTTGATCTTTATCCCGATCTTTTGCTTTGTATAAGAGTCCAACGTCTCCTGCTATTTTATTTTTAGCATAATGTCCTGTTGCAATATAATCTGCTCCAAGTGTTAATGCATGATTTAAAAAAGCATTAAATTTGATTTCTTTATTGCACAACACGTCAGGATTAGGTGTTCTTCCTTTTTCATATTCACTTAAAAAATGCGTGAATACTCTTTGCCAATATTCTTCAGAAAAATTAACAGTATGCAGCGGAATATGTAATTGATTACATACGGCCTGAGCATCAGCAAGATCTTGGGCTGCGGGACAGAATCCGTCTTTATCGTCTTGTTCCCAGTTTTTCATGAACAGGCCTTCAACTTGATAACCTGCTTCTTGTAGTAACCACGCTGCAACTGATGAGTCAACTCCACCAGACATTCCAACTATAACTTTAGCTTTCATAAAATTAAGATACCGCTTAATATCCTATGTTTTTAGAACCGTAGCTTGAGAAGATAAAAATAGATCACAAACTGCTGTTCTATAATAGTATTGTTCAAAAATATAACCCTTTAGGATACGACAATAATGCTGCACTTACAAGAAATGGTTAAACAAGGCCAACAAACTAAAAAGGTGACACTCAGTGAGCGTTTACCTAATTTCATTACTTCACCCTGTCAGTTGGATATTACTTATCATGTTGAAGCTAAAGAAGATTTTTATTTAATGCATCTTCATGTTAAAGGTGATTTACCCATTCAATGTCAGCGTTGTCTGGACGAATTTCCTTTTCCATATGATAATATGACTGTAATTGCTGTATGTCGAAATGATGAAAGGGCAGAACAGATATTAGAACATTACGAATGTATTGTTTCCGAAAATTTGCAGGTGAGCTTGGAAGATGTACTAATTGATGAGTTACATCTCTATGCGCCACAATTTCATCCAAAAATTGAAGATTGCAGCAGTGAAATAAATCAAATTTTAATGGGAAAAAATGAATTTTATTGAAATTTTATCGAATTAACACTAATATTCCCGCTTTATGAATGCAATTTGTTTAGGAGTAATACAATGGCTGTACAACAAAATAAAAAGTCACGCTCACGTCGTGACATGCGTCGTTCGCATGATGCTTTGACCAAGCCAACACTGTCTGTCGATGAAACTACTGGTGAAACTCATCTTCGTCATCATATGACTCCCGATGGTTATTATCGTGGTAAAAAAATTATTGACACTGATACAGTTTACGAACAAGAGTAATTTTCTTGAAAAATATCACCATTGCAATTGATGCGATGGGTGGGGATCATGGTTTAAATGTTGTGATTCCTGCCTGTATTCGTGCAGCAAAGAATGATCCTGATTTGAAACTTATTCTTGTCGGCGTTCACGACAAGATTAATGCTGCTCTAAAAAAACAGGGTGTAGCGTCTTCAAATCAATTTTCCATAGTTCATGCTTCTGAAGTAGTGGCTATGGATGAATTGCCTTCACATGCTTTGCGAAATAAAAAAGATTCTTCCATGCGAGTAGCCATTAATTTGGTGAAAGAAGGTATGGCCCAGGCTTGTGTTAGTGCTGGGAATACTGGTGCTTTAATGGCTACAGCACGTTATGTTTTAAAAACATTACCAGGAATTGATAGGCCCGCAATTGTTTCTGAGCTACCCACAATGAAAGGTAGAACATGGGTCATTGATTTGGGTGCTAATGTGGATTCCTGTGCAGAGCATTTATTTCAGTTCGCAGTTATGGGCTCTGCATTAGTACAAGCGGTAGCGAATAAGCCTAAACCTAAAATCGCCTTATTGAACATTGGCGTGGAAGAAATGAAGGGAAATGATCAAGTGAAACGCACAGCTCATATGCTTGCTGAATGCGAGATTATGAACTATGTAGGCTATGTAGAAGGTGATCATTTTTATTCCGGAGAGGTAGATCTGGTAGTTTGTGATGGTTTTGTGGGTAATGTAGCTTTAAAAGCGAGTGAAGGACTTGCAAAGTTATTTGTGAGTTTACTCATGGAGGCATTCAACAGAAACTGGTATACCAAACTTTCTGCTTTAATTGCCCGGCCGGCATTAAGGCATCTTAAGAAGCGCTTTGATCCTTCTCGTTATAATGGCGCAAGTATGCTTGGTTTGAATGGTATTGTAGTTAAAAGCCATGGTGGTGCTAATGAACTAGGGTTTCAACATGCTATTGAGCAAGCAGTTCTTGAGGTTAAAAATAACGTAGTAGATTTAGTACGTGTCCAAATAAATGATTTTATAAATCAGGGATTGCTGTTATGAAAAATGCTGTAATACGTGGTACTGGAAGTTATATTCCTGAAAAACAACTTACTAATCTTGAACTTGAGTCAATGTTAGACACTACTGATGAGTGGATTGTTACCAGAACCGGCATTAGTAGCCGCAGTGTCGCGCAACCTTACGAAACAACCTCGTATATGGCTTCCAAAGCTGCCGAGCAAGCGTTGATTGCCTCAGATTTGAATGCGGATGAAATCGATTTGATACTGGTTGCTACGTGTACTCCTGACCATTTTTTTCCAGGCGTGGCTTGCTATGTTCAACATGCGTTAAAAATTAAACGACCTATACCTGCTTTTGATGTCGGGGCTGCATGTAGTGGTTTTGTTTACGTAATGGATATTGCAAAACAGTATATTTCATCCGGTGCAGCAAAAAATGTGCTCGTCATTGGTAGTGAAAGCATGTCCCGAGCAGTAGATTGGACTGACCGCTCAACTTGCGTTTTATTTGGTGATGGTGCCGGAGCAGTGGTTTTAAGTGCGAGTGATAAACAAGGTATTATGGGAAGTGTGTTACATGCTTCTTATGATGCTGAAAAATTATTGAATCTTAGTAATGCAACATTTGATAATCAACGTGCTACGATTAGTATGCGTGGTAATGAAGTTTTTAAAATTGCCGTCAAAATTATGGGCGATGTTGTTGATGAAGTTCTAGAGGTGAGCCATCTGAAAAAATCTGATATTCAATGGTTAATTCCTCATCAAGCAAATATGCGTATCATTCAGGCCATTGCTAAAAAACTTGACCTGCCTATGTCACAAGTGATTGTTACCATCGGTAGCCAGGGTAATACTTCGGCTGCATCTATTCCCTTGGCTCTGGATCATTCTATTCGGACCAATCAGATTAAAAGAGATGAGTTGTTATTGATTGAGTCTTTCGGTGGTGGAATGACTTGGGGAGCAATGGTAATTCGTTATTAATAATTTATTTGAGTCAACTTTTTGAATTAAATTTTTAGTTCGGAGCTATTTTTAAATGGTAAAAACAGCATTTGTATTTCCTGGGCAAGGTTCACAATCAGTAGGTATGTTGGCTGATTTTGAGTTGCAGTATCCTATTGTTGTAAAAACTTTTGCGGAGGCATCAGAAGCAGTAGGTTATGATTTATGGAAACTTGTGCAACATGGACCGGAAGAAAAACTAAATCAAACAGAACATACACAAGTCGCAATGCTTACTGCTGATGTGGCTGTATATAGAGTATTGATGCAACATGGTATTGCTCAGCCCATGATAATGGCTGGCCACAGTCTTGGTGAATATGCTGCATTGGTTTGTGCTGATGCACTGTCATTATTTGATGCGGCATGTTTAGTTGCCCGTCGGGGACAGGTTATGCAAAATGCAGTGCCTTTGGGTTTAGGTGCTATGGCTGCGATTGTTGGCTTAACTGATGAGCAAGTAAAAACTTTATGTGAGCAAGCGAGTCAAGGGCATGAGGTTGTGACACCAGCCAATTATAACGCAATCGGACAAGTTGTTGTTGCGGGACATACCCCTGCTGTGATGCGAATATTAGGATTAGCTGAAGAAGCTGGTGCTCGTTTGGCTAAAGTAATTCCAGTAAGCGTCCCATGTCATTGTCCTTTATTGTCTGAAGCGGCGGCATCCTTTGCTGAATATCTGGCTAAAATTGAATTTAAAAACACGAAGACAGATGTAGTAAGTAACGTTGATTTAAGCATTTATCATTCTGTACAACACATACGTGAAAAGCTAAAAGAGCAATTATATAGTCCAGTTCGTTGGGTTGAAACAATCCAGCTCTTTAAAAATAATGGCATAGAACTTATTTTAGAATGTGGCCCAGGAAAAGTGTTGAGCGGATTAACTAAAAGAATAGACAGAAGCTTAAATACTATTAGTGTTTACGATACTATTAGTCTGGATCAGGTTGAAGAGCAATTTGCATAATTTGTCCAAAGGTACAACCTAAAAAATAAACATTTTCTATTGAGGAATACATGATGAGTCTAGAGGGAAAAATTGCCTTAGTTACTGGGGCAAGCCGAGGAATAGGTCAGGCTATAGCCCTTAAATTAGCGCAGCAAGGTGCTTTTGTATTTGGTACAGCGACTACAGAACAAGGTGCTCAATCGATTAATGCCTATTTTGAAAAAGAAAAACTATCTGGAAAAGGATTGGTTCTGGATGTTACCAATTCGGAACAAATAGAGCACGTAATTGGCGAACTGACTCATGAGAATCAATCTCCTTCAATATTAGTGAACAATGCAGGAATAACATCAGATAATTTATTACTGCGTATGGATGATGATGAGTGGTATAAGGTAATTGAAACGAATTTGAATTCAATATACAAAGTGTCTAAAATTTGTATTAAACCTATGTTTAGAGCACGATGGGGACGTATTATTTCTATTGGATCAGTAGTTGGTTCAAGCGGAAACTCAGGGCAGGTAAACTATACCGCAGCAAAAGCGGGTATTGTTGGTTTCAGTAAATCCTTAGCACAAGAAGTTGGTAGCCGAGGAATCACTGTTAATGTTGTTGCACCTGGTTTTATTGATACAGACATGACAGCTGCTTTACCTGATATGGTAAAGGAAGAAATGTTAAAGAGAATTCCTATGCGCAAGCTAGGAGAGCCTAAGGATATAGCTGAAGCAGTAGCATTTTTGGCATCAGATAGTGCGAAATATATCACAGGTGAAACAATTCATGTCAATGGCGGCATGTATATGGACTAAATGCACTTGCGTTATCTGTATAAATGAATAAACTATACCACTTCCATTTAACTTTGGTTGTTTGGGATTACTTAATATAAGTAATTGATTAAGTTACAAATGTATTTTGGTTCATTGACCAAGCAAGCAAAGTTAAGTGGAAGTAGTATGGTAATAACCCGAAATTTTTTTAAATTTCTATCAACCGAAAGAGGAAAATCAAGTTATGAGTACAGTTGAAGAGCGTGTTCGCAAAATTGTTGTTGAACAACTAGGCGTTAAAGAAGAAGAGCTAAAGAATGATGCATCATTTGTTGATGACTTAGGTGCTGATTCTTTAGATACTGTGGAATTGGTTATGGCTCTTGAAGAAGAATTTGAAACAGAAATTCCTGATGAGAAAGCTGAAAAAATTACCACGATTCAAGAAGCGATTGATTATATTGAATCTAATTTAAATAAAGAAGAAGCATAATATTTGCTTTTATCTCTTCCTCTCCTTCATCTGGGAGAGGAACGGGTATGTTTTACGAGGAGCTTTCATTGAATAAGCGGCGTATAGTGATTACTGGTATGGGTATGGTTACCCCTGTCGGTCTTAATGTAGAAGAAACTTGGCAAAATATATTAGCGGGTGTAAGTGGTGTTGTTTTGGCAGATGAATTTGATGTCAACGAATACAGCACACGCATATGGGCTAAAGTTAAGAATTTTAATATTGAGAACTATGTCCCACTTAAAGATGCGCGTAAAATGGATGCATTTACCCAATATGGTATTGCTGCGGCTGATGAAGCAATGCGTGATTCGGGCTTGAAGATTGACGCAGATTTATCAAATCGTATTGGTGTTGCTGTGGGTGCAGGTATTGGTGGCATCCAAACAATTACCAATAATCAGGATAAACTAATGGCGGGTGGTCCCCGAAAAGTTTCTCCTTTTTTTATTCCGGCAGGTATCATAAATATGGTTGCTGGACAGATTTCAATTAGACATCAGCTTAAAGGTCCCAATATTGCTGTTGTTACTGCATGCACTACTGGAACACATAATATTGGCCTTGCTGCGCGAATGATTGCTTATGGCGATGCTGATGTTATGGTATGCGGTGGGGCTGAAATGACCTTAACTCCACTGTGCTTGGCAGGATTTTCTGCAGTGCGATCTCTATCTAAACGTAATGATGAGCCTGAAAAAGCATCAAGACCTTTTGATAAAGATAGGGATGGTTTTGTTATGGGCGAAGGGGCAGGTATTCTTGTATTAGAAGAATATGAACATGCAAAAGCACGTGGTGCAAAAATTTATGCTGAACTTGTAGGGTTTGGTATGTCTGGAGATGCTTTCCATATCACTGCTCCTGACGATGATGCTGATGGTGCTGCTCGCGCAATGGAAGCTGCCATACATGATGCAGGTATCGATCCTGAGCAAGTTGATTATATTAACGCACATGGTACCTCAACGTATCTTAATGATTTAAATGAAACAAAAGCGATTAAACGTGTATTTAAACAACACGCTTATGAGTTAGCTGTGAGTTCTACAAAGTCAATGACAGGTCATTTACTTGGTGCGGCAGGGGCTGTTGAAGCTATATTTAGTATTTTAGCAATTAGAGATCAAATCGCTCCACCAACTATTAATTTGGATAATCCAGATGAGGGCTGTGATTTGAATTATGTGCCCTATACAGCTCAAAAACGAGCTATTAATTATGTTCTGAGTAACTCACTTGGTTTTGGCGGAACAAATGGTAGCTTACTATTTAAGCGTGTATAAATGACGTTTCCAAGACATAAAAAACTGACACTCCTTGTTGTACTGTTTTTTATGTCTTTTTTTATGTTCTTTTTGATTACTTATATTCAAATTACTAAACCTATTGTTCCTAAGCAGAGTTCTCCGGTTGTTATTACCCTTGATCGAACCGCTACTGCCTCACAATTTGTAAAAATATTAAAAGATAAAAATTTAATACGTTCCAGTTCAATGCTTCTAATGATAATTCGTTTTTCAGGCGTGTCTTCTCAGCTCAAAGCTGGTGTATATCAAGTAAAACCAGGCGAAACTGCAATGCAGTTACTGCATCGAGTGGTAGCGGGAGATGTCTTAACGCAAAATTTTACAATTATTGCAGGGACAACCCAGCAAAAAATTTCTCAAGATTTACTAAAAGCGGCTTATTTGAATTATCATCCAGAGGATTGGAGTTCCATCAAAGAGAATCATCCTAATGCTGAAGGATTATTGCTTGCTGACACCTATCAATATCTCGGTGGAAGTACTGGTAAAAGTTTGTTAGAGCATGCACATCGTAATTTAATTAATTATTTGACTACAAGTTGGGTCAATAGAGCACCAAATTTGCCCTATAAAAATCCATATGAATTACTAATAGCGGCCTCAATTATTGAAAAAGAAACAGCTGTTCCACAAGAGCGTAAGCTGATTTCTGGTGTCATGCTCAACCGCTTAAATAAGAACATGCCTTTACAGATGGACCCGACTGTTATTTACGGTTTAGGGGCGGCCTATACAGGAAAACTCTCGCATAATGATTTACTAATCGATTCGCCTTATAACTCATACCATTATCGAGGATTGCCTCCAACACCTATTGCCATGGTAGGTAAAGAGTCATTAGATGCTGCGGCCCACCCTCAATTATCCAATTATTTATATTTTGTTGCTAAAGGTGATGGAACACACCAGTTCTCAGAAACTTATCAGCAACAAAAGCAAGCAATTAATCAATATAAACGCAAGGATTTCTAATGGCGTCTTCAACCGGGAAGTTAATTGTTATTGAAGGATTGGAGGGGGCAGGTAAGTCCACTGCAATAAATACAGTTATAGAACTGTTAGCAAAAAGACATATCAAAACTATAACAACTCGAGAGCCTGGTGGCACAGTGATAGGTGAGATTCTGCGTGATCTGATTAAAAATCCAGAATACAGGGATATTTTGGATGATCGAAGCGAATTGTTATTACTTTATACAGCGAGAATTCAACTTCTTGAAGAGGTTATTAAGCCTTCATTACGCCAGGGAATATGGGTTATTGCGGATCGATTTGAACTATCAACTATGGCTTACCAAGGCGGTGGAAGGGGATTAGATCAAACGATGGTTAATCAATTATCTTCTTTTGCACTGAAAGGATTTAAACCGGATTTGACTTTATATTTGGATATTAGCCCTGAAGAAGGAATGATACGCGTTAAATCAAGAGGTGAAGTTGATAGGATTGAGCAACAATCAATTGATTTTTTCCATAGAGTCCATGAGAGCTATATTCATTATGTTGAGAGGTGTGCTAATACAGTAACCATTGATGCGCGACGACCATTATACGAAGTCCAACAATCCATTCAAAATGTAATGAATGAGTTTATAGAGCTGCAGCAATGAGTCACATCAATGAGTCGCAGAACCGTTCTTCCCTGGATGATAAGAAACGATATCAATCACAGTGGAATCAAATTCAATCTGCATGGATAAATAATCGTATACCTCAATCGATGCTATGTGTGGGAGCATTCGATTATGCCTTTAATGATTTTGTCAGAAACTTAACTCAATTGTTTTTCTGTAAAAGGAAAGGAAGTGAACCTTGTTTTGAATGCGCGGATTGTCAAATGGTTGCTCGTGGTGAACATCCTGATGTGAAATGGGTTAAGCCAGAAAAAAGTGGCGGACCAATTAAAATTGATCAGATCAGGGAACTACAAAGCTATGCCTATTTAACTCCTCAGCGGGCTAAGCATCGCTTGATTGTAATTGAATCGGCCGAACGAATGAACATTGCTGCTGCAAATTCATTACTAAAGATTTTAGAAGAGCCGGCGTCGCAGACCATATTTTTACTTTTGGCTCAACAATTAAGCACTTTATTGCCTACAGTTTTAAGTAGATGCCAGATAGTACGTTTTGCATCGCCTGAGGGTTTGTTACAGAATAATTTTTTACGATTGGCTGAGTATTTTCCCGAAGAATCCGAACATGCGATGATTATCAAACAAGCTGAATTTATTTTAAATGGGGTAATTGCTGTAATGGAGCAAAAGGAACATCCAAGTAAGGTTGCAGCTCAATGGAGTCAGTTTGAATTTGGTGTGTTACTGTGGTTTCTGTATTTAGCATATGCGCAAATACAAATAATGCAAATTAATGGTGCAGCAGCTAGTGGTCCCGCTATACACCAATTAAACCATCTAATGTCTCAAATAGACTCCATGACGATTTTTTGTCAAATCGACAAAATAAATACATTACAACGAAAATTAAGCCATAATATGAATGTAAATCAAACTTTGGCATTAGAGGATTTATTGATAGGACTGCATAGTGAATCTAAGATTTTCCCATAAAAAAGAATGCATACATGATTTGATTTGATAGGAAATCCGGATGTTTAAAGGAGATCTATGATGGATACTATAGAACAGATTAATTGCTCGTTTCTTAATGAATCAACACTTTATATGGCTTATATGCCTTTTGTGAAAGGAGGCGGTTTATTTATCCGTACTAACACGAATTATTTATTCGGTTCCATAGTTAAGCTCTTGATTAAATTAATGGATGAAGATGAGCTTTATGTCGTTGAGGGTAAAGTTATTTGGATTACCCCTAAAGGAGCACAGGGAAACAAAGTGCCCGGAGTCGGCGTGCAATTTATTGGAGAAAATAGCCGCTATGTGTGTAATAAAATAGAGACCTATCTAGCAGGCATGTTAAAATCTTCGCAGTTAACCGATACCATGTAGATTAATTCAATCTGAGAAAAAGATTTTTATCTTATACTGAATTGATCAAAATTTTATGAGGTCATTCCATGTTAGTTGATTCGCATTGTCATTTAAATTTTCTTGATCTAGCTGATTTTAATAATGATATGGCTAATGTCTTGGTACAAGCAAAAGCAAATGACGTGCAGCATTTTTTATGTGTGTGTGTTGAACTTAATGATTATCCCCAATTAGAACAACTTGCCGCAGAATATCCTAATATCAGTATTTCAGTGGGAGTCCATCCAAATACGGAGATGGAATATCCTGTGACATCACAAATGTTATGTGACTTAGCAGAGAATCCAGCTTGTATTGCGATAGGTGAAACAGGCTTGGACTATTATCGCACCCATACTGAAGAAGCGCGAGAGGTGCAGCGTAATCTCTTTAGAGAGCATATTAAAGCTTCTTTAAAAGTTTCGAAGCCCTTAATTATTCATACTCGGCAAGCGGCAGAAGATACCATAGCCTTAATGGCAGAGGAAAATGCACAACAAATTGGTGGCGTAATGCATTGCTTTGCTGAAAGTCTTGACATAGCGCATAAAGCCATTGATTTAAATTTTTATATTTCATTTTCAGGAATTGTTACATTTAAAAATGCAACTGTACTTCAAGAAGTAGCACGAAAAGTGCCGTTGGATCGGATATTGATTGAGACGGATTCACCTTATTTAGCACCAGTACCTTATCGTGGCAAACAAAATCATCCTGCGCTTGTTAAGTACGTGGCTGAAGCGATAGCAGAGCTTCGTAACATGTCCTACGCTGAGATAGCTGAAATTACCACAAATAACTTTTATACTTGTTTTAAATTGTAGTTTTTTTCGTAGCTTGGATGAGGCGTACCAGGGAAATGCCTTATAACGAAACTCGGTTTCGATTCACTTCGTCTAGGTTATAATCTATCCTACAATCTTTATGTGTTTAATATAATTTAGTGATGAAGTGAGGATCAATCAATGACTTTGTATATAGGTTTGATGTCTGGGACAAGTATGGATGGTATTGATGCCGCGCTTGTTGATGTATCAAAAAATATACTACTTTGTGGAGTCACTAAAAAATACAGTAAAGAAGTTAAAACACATATAGATAAACTGCTGTCTGGTGCCGATTTAAGTCTAGCTTCTATTTGCCAACTGAACACATTAATTGGAAGAGAATTTGCGAATACAGTTAATGAATTATTGCAGAAAGTAAAATTATCAGCCAGTGATATTTCTGCAATAGGAAGTCATGGGCAAACAGTATGTCATAATACCAGTGGCACTATTCCATATACCTTACAATTAGGCTGTGCCCATACTATTTCAGAATTAACTGGAATCACTGTCGTTGCGGATTTTAGGACTCGAGATTTGGTGCTGGGGGGACAAGGAGCACCTTTTGCTCCTCTTTATCATCAGCAATTATTTAACGATGTAAATGACCATATTGCTGTAGTAAATATTGGTGGCATTTCCAATGTTACATTTATTAATGCAAATGAACCAATTAAAGGCTGGGACATAGGACCTGGAAATTGTTTAATGGATGCTTGGATTATGAAACACCAAGGAGCATCATATGATGCAGAGGGGGCATGGGCTCAACAAGGAGAAGTGATTGAACCGCTTCTTGAAACATTAATGTCTGATTCGTTCATTATTGCTTTCGCTCCCAAAAGTATCGGTAAAGAATATTTTTCATTATCATGGCTAGAGCACTATTTAAAGGAAGGGTATCGACCTGTAGACATACAAAAGACTCTGCTTGCCTTTACTGCTAAAACAATTGCGGATACAGTATTAAATGAACGAGAGCATATCAAAAAAATGTACTTGTGTGGTGGAGGTGCCCACAATCTAGCTTTATTGCAAATGCTTGCTCAATTATTACCTCAAACTAGTGTTATGAGTATTGCTAAAGTAGGTATTAGTCCCGACTATGTGGAGGCGATGATGTTTGCTTGGTTGGCTGCTCAAACGATCAATCGTATTCCAGTGGATTTAAGTACTATTACTGGCTCACGACACCCTGCAATTTTGGGGGCAATTTATCCAGTAACCAAATAATTTTAAAGCAAAATTTGGGTGCGATGCAGCAAAACATGGGTTAAACATAAAAACTTGCCCAATATTATCTTCTATATGTCTTTTATATACTAAGAACGTATTGACAAAATAAATACGTATAGGCTTAAATGTGGAATTTCAAACGGAGTGATCTTAAATTGAGCGCACATTATACAGATAAAACAAATCAAGGAGCGAGCACGAGTCTTGCAACCGCTTATTTTATATTCTTCCTTGCCGCATCTTTTTATTTATATGAATTTATTTTGCAAGTAGCTCCTAGCGTTATGGCTGAATCCATGATGAAAACTTTTGGGGTTACCGGTCAAGGGTTTGGGGTTATATCTGCCTTTTATTTTTATGCCTATGCGCCCACGCAATTACCTGCGGGTGTATTATATGACCGTTATGGTCCGCGTAAACTAATGACCTTCGCTATCATCCTATGTGCATTAGGCTCTGCTTTTTTTGCATCAACAGACAGTGTGCTCACAGCATGTATTGGAAGGTTTCTTATTGGAATTGGCTCTGCGTTTTCATTTATCGGTGTTCTGGTTCTATTATCACGTTGGTTTCCTCCTTATTATTTTGCTATTTTGGCTGGAGTTGCTCAACTGATGAGTTCAGTAGGGGCTATCTTTGGTGAAATGCCTCTTGCTTATTTAATTCAAGCAGTTGGATGGCGTAATGCAAGTTTTATTCTTTCCATTATTGGGTTTATTTTAGCAGCATTTTTTTGGCTGTATATACGAGATTATCCACACCAGAAGAGTCAATCAGTTCCTGAACATTACTTGCGTGACGAATGGAAGCGACTTCTTGCCGTATGCAAACATAGTTATACCTGGATAATAGGATCATATGCGTTCACAATTTGGGCCCCCATCGCAGTCTTTGCCGCACTTTGGGGTGTTCCATATTTACAAGAAAAATTTCAAATAAGTGTGGTTGCTGCTTCAGGATTATGCAGTATGATTTGGATTGGAATAGGTGTAGGGAGTCCTCTTTTAGGATGGTTTAGTGATAAGATTGAAAGTCGACGTATCGCTCTAATTCTTAGTTCAATTTTAGGGCTATTTGCAACACTGATCCTCTTGTATTTTCCTGGATTATCTTATGGATGGACGCCTTTTATACTCTTTGTGTTGGGTTTAGGAGCGGGTGGACAAACGGTAAGTTTTGCAGTAGTTAAAGAAAATAATGCACCTGATCTGGTAGGTACAGCTTCAGGTTTTAATAACCTTTCCGTAGTGATAGGTGGTGCAATATTCCAGCCTTTGGTAGGTTACATATTACAGCATACTAACTTATGGCATGTAGTGAATGGGGCGCATGTATATAGTGTTGCAAGTTATCAAATTGCCCTAATGGTAATGCCGATATGCTTTTTAGCCAGTTTGCTTATTGCAAGCTGCTTACTCAAAGAGTCTCATCCAGCGCATCAGAAGCATTAATTCTTATTTAACCAACTCATTTTTTATTGTAAGAATGAGTTGGTTTGTTCTCAAGAACCTAACTGAAGGTTACAGAGTGGATTCAATAGACTTGAGGCAGATGTGTCTTGCTTATCTTTCGGTGTAAACCATAATAAACCACATTTTTCTTTATAAAAAATATAACTTGCTTCATTTAATCTACTTAAATATTTTTGCTTAGCATAGGCATTATAGCAATGCTCATCCTGGGCAATCCGATTAAATTTTTCGTCAAAAGCTTTTAACTTTGCTGCTAAGAATTTAGCATCATCTGAACCGTGCCAGGAACTGGATAAGACCGTAGTTATATTATTAGGGTAAGTAAAAATATGATCCTCAAAAGAGTCAAACAGAATGTCCCATAAACTTAATGATTCAAAAGAACCTTTAATTTGTGAGATTGTTTGTACAAATTTGCACACCGTTGGAGAATGCAACTGCAAAATACCTTCCTTACGTGCTTCTTCTAAAAGAAAAAACTGAATGGAGTGAGCCCACTTGCCATGCTTGGGACCTGCGCCCGCATCAGCAGATAAATAACCATTTTTTAGTAGAATGTTATTAAATAAGTCTGCTGTTAGTTCACCATACAAAACAGGTGTATGCTTGGGGTATTGGAATTGGGGGCTGGTTTTAAACTCTTTACTAATCTCAAAACATTCCGGCTGATTAAAATGATTATTACTGCCCCATTCATCGAAAAATTGGCGTAAAGATTTTTTGCCTTGTTTGGTAAATGCGAAATAGTCTGTAACAAATTTTCCCAAACCATTGTATACCAGTTCTTGATTGCAAAAAAATTTCCAGATGGCAATAACATCTTCTTTAAGATGTTTGTCTAAGTTGGTATAACCTAACTCTCGTAAACTTTGCTCGTAATCATTTGTATCTTCTTCTCCTTTTTGTATGAGTTCAACAGTCATGATTTTTATTCCCTTTAAAATATATCCCTAATAGCACTTGGTTTTTTGATACTTAAATTACATAAGGAGTGGAAGCAAAATGATTCTTCTTGTTAATTAAAATTCAATACTAATCATTTATTATTATTCGTGTCAAATGATTGATCTTGTGGTGTTTTTTGTGCCCGTCAATGCAATGAATATACTGTTTGATGCTTAATTATAAGCAGTAAATTTTAAGCCAGCACAATAGCGCGTAATGTTCCAGCGAGAGCAGGTTGTAGATTGTTGTCTTGTCCTGGGGTAGGTATGTATGAAAGTGCCGGTTCGAGATAGACATTAGTTATTAATTTTGCTTGGTAATAAATTTGATACATTAACTCTGAGGAGCGATTGGATATTCTGTGATTAAGCCAAGCAAGAGAAAATCCAGCGCCTAATGAGTCGCCTTCACGATTTGCAATAAGGCCGAATAGAGTAAAGCCGGCACCAATAGAACGATTCATGGGTAAAACACTGGAATTATTGATACTTAATTGATAAAACGCAGAAACACCACTGATGTCATATCCAGGATGGCGATACCATAAACGTTGAGAACCAAATAAGTAAGCACCAGTTGCTCCCATTTCGGATAGATTGTGTTGACGAATCAAACCAGTCTGATGCCAAACTCCTATTCCTGCCGTACCAGGTCGATGATTTTTACCTATAGTCCAGGCGCCACCCGTTTCACTTACCTGGAAATAGTTTCCATTGAATGTGGGCCCACTTAAACCTGTTTGTTTACCACTGGCTAAATTACCATCATATATGCCGTAGGAAAGATACCATTGATCAATTGGAGCCAAAGTCGCAGTAATGCCATAGGCAGTATTCGTGTAGCCAGGCATGACTCCATCTACGGCTGGGTTAATAAAAATCGGAGTATAAATTAAGCTTGTTACTGCAGGAATATTGGGCTCATCAGAGCGAAGAGGGGCGGGCTTGATTACATTATTAAAATCAAGAGTAGTAATTGTTTTTCCAATTCGAACAAACATTTTTTTATCAAAAAGTTCTTGCCTATACCAAAGAGCATAAAGTTCAGATCGATTAAAAGGATAAACATCGGGTAATGAGTTATACCCTTGAATAAGCCCTGCTTGAGCATTAGTATTCTGTGCATTTTGTTGCAGAAACTGAGCGCTAAATAACCCTCCATTCCATCCATTAAATTGTTCGGTGTCTACTGTCAGATCTAATAAAAAGACACTGTTTGATGTGACACGGTCAGCATCAGGTATTCCTCCTGAAAACAATTTATTGGTGTCACCAATCCAGGCTCCTTGAACCATAATTCCATGATTATTTTCAATACCTAGTTTTTTCTCTATATAGCGTTGAATTGCACCCGAGCCTGTAGTCACATTGACTGCAGCGGGGTTTGAGCTGATACTCGAGCTGTCGGTTACATACTTAGGTTTAGATGATGTTGTTGGAATAGTTTCAGAAGTTTTTGCATTCACAATATCAATGCAATTTATAAGAATAAATAAGATAAAAAATAGTGATCGGATCATAATTTTTCTTTTAAAAGCATTAATATGTATCTGTTTTATAACATCTTTTACCATATACTTTTCTAAAGATAGATTCAATATTTTCTATCCTAAATTGAATACAAATACTCCAGTATTAAGTAACAGTTTTAAAGCAACTGTGTAAAATGGTACTGTATCGATTACTTAAAAAAGCAGATGAGGAAAGAAGAAACATTTTGCTTGGAAGAAATTTTTAAGCTTGTGCACTATTTAGTGCTACAAGCTTAAAAGATTATTGAAAGACTAACAGCCAGCTCCAGACACCAGTATTGCTGATGCAAGTTGGTCTTGGTTTAGAGTATAGGTCTTATTAGGGATAACATCGACCCAGTTTGTCAGTAAATCAGGTTCCTTTTTGTCAGTTGACCATACGAGCACTCTAAAGTAATGAGCATGATTAGGTAGAGTAAGTTGGATTTGCCCTTTTTGAGAGAGCGTTATTAGGGAACTTAAATCCAATTTTGCACCATTGACGATGGTTTTATTGCTCTCCTGAATGGCCTCAGCTGATTCTCCCCATTGTACTGCAATTTTGCTTAGATTATTTTTTGCAGGGTAATTGGTTTTATTATCAAGCATAATTTGCGTAGCAAAGGCAGTTGAAGCCATGAAGTATAAACATAAATAAACCAAAATTTTTTTCATTATTCCACCTAAAGATTATTCAACAATTTTTCCCTCTTGGGGCTCACAGGTTGCCTGCTCATTACTCTTAGGTGATGTTAAGGGAAACTTGCCTCCAGAGCTAAGCGTGGTTGTCTTCCCATTGTGTATGAAGGCTTCTTTAGGAATATGAACAGCTACGTTTTTAATAACATTTACTGCTTCTGGAATATTGAAATCACCTACCATGCTTAAAAATTGATAACTTTCTTGTGGTGAAAATCCTTGAGTACGCACTAAAAAGTCAATGGCATTCTTTGAGGCAAGTTGCATCGCTTCAAACAAGTTTTCATGTAAACCCATTATTATCCATTCATCAGCATTTTCTACGATAGGCCAGGTGAATAAGTTACTCCCATTTCGTTTGGTTTTATCAAATACTCCTTCTGCTTTTAAATCTTTTCGTACAATAAATTGCAGGGTGATTCCTTCATAAGAGGTCTCAAGTGCTGTGACATCAATCTCTCCATTGCTCTGCATCGCATGGGAATCACCAGTCCAAACTAAAGCACCTTTTTGAAAAACGGGCAAATAAAGAATGGATCCTGCTTGCAGGCTTGGTTGATCCAAATTACCTCCAAAAGGACCGGGAGGAACTGAGTTGAATTGTCCTGGAACGGGTTGGCCCATATGAGTTTCTAAATTCACAGGCCAGCCATCAGGCCAATCTGTAGGTGGGGCTACCGCGATAACCCCCGGAAAGGGTTTCAAGCGTAAGCAAATTCCTTTGGCAAACTCGGTGGTGTTCTTTTCTTTATTATATTTGAAGTACATGATTCTTGGCTTGGTAAACTCTGATAAAATCCCTTGTGTAGGGCTCAAAAAGTTGTATCCAAAATCATTCAACTTGATATCTAAGACTCGAATTTCGAGGACATCTCCTGGCTCTGCTTCTTCAATATAAACAGGACCGGTTAAGCTGTGCATACCCCGTCTTTTTTGAATGTCATATTTTGTATAGAATTTTGCAATTTCAGCGGGCGTTGTTTTATTAAAGACCATTTCATGCAAGCAACTGTTCCACGTTTCTAAAGATACTGAATCTCCAGAGTGAACTTTAACAGCAGGTTTCTTATCCAGTGAAAAAAGACCAAGAGTAACGGTGTCTTTTGTGGCGGGAACTCTGTATGTTTCTGCCGAAACAAAAGGGAAATATGCGGTTGCTATTAATAAAGAGAATATTTGGATTTTCTTTAGCATTTCTTATCCTTAAGAATGAGTATTGGCAATATCGTGCATCGGATAACTTAATAGATTTAATATGAATTTAATAAAAATTCAAGTCAGTTTAAAGTTTATCTTAAGGATTTGTCATTTTAAAAACAGGGGGTTGCTATGTTAAATAATGTTACTCATATCTGCTTTGATTCATCGGCAATCGGATTTTTAGATAAAAAGGTTAATCCTATGAAAATCAGGAAGATCAGCTCGATTACATTACAGTAAAGCCCAAAATGAAGATTATTATGATGCTTATAGAAGAAGTTAGCTCCTTCTGTTCCTATTGCGCCTACAACCATCACACATAAGCTAACCAATGCAGAGGCGGTTCCCTTGCTTACTGGGGTTACAAAGAGGCAGTATCTGTTTAAAGGTGCATTAATTACACTTAGTGCAAAAAAATAAATAATCGTTCCTGGAAGTAAATAATAATATGCATTACCAAACAGGTAAGGAAGCAAAGAAGTTAAAACTGTTCCAATAACCAGAATAATACAACCTAGAAAAACGATTTGTTTAATTTTGTATTTATAAGTTAATTTGTGCAAAAACCAATTGCCTAAAATGGTCGCGCCAAATACCGGAAGTTGCCAAAGCCCATATTGGATTACTGTAAGTTTCGCCTCAACAATAAAAATAATAGGTGCTAATGCAATCCAAGCAATACAGGGGATACCAACTGTACCTGCTGCTAAAGTTCCAAAACAAAATGCTCTATTAGTAAATAAGTCTTTATAGTTCTGAAGAACTTTGTTTGCTGAGAATTTAGTTTTTGGGGTTAGTTCTCCATTTCTCTTTATTTGACCTATCGGTTCAGGCATATATCGCCATAACCCCCATAATACAACAAGGGCCCCTAGCGCTATGCCAACAAAGATATATCGCCAGGACGTATAATGAATGATGATGGCGCCAATAAGTGGCCCAAGTAATGGGGCGAGAATTGCAACATTGGCCATAATGGCTATTAAGCGAATCGCATCCATTTCTTCAAAAATTTCTTGAATGGTCGCATAGCCTATTACCCCAATAAAGCATAAGCCCATACCTTGAAAAAAACGTGCGACCAAAAATTGACTCATCGAATTGGAGCAAGCAATAAATATTGTAAAAACAAAAAATAGAAATGCTCCAAGGAGCATCATCGGTCTGCGCCCATAACTATCAGAAATTGGACCTAAGAAGATCTGTAAACTTGCGCCTCCGAGAATATAAACACTTAAAGAAGTAGCTACGGCCGATTCTGGCGCATTAAAGGAACGAACAACTTGAACCATACCGGGCATGATCATGTCGTTTGCAATATAAGTTAGAAACTCATACATGACAAAAAAGCAGGCAAATATTAACGCGTGTTTTTTAGTTATAGGAATAAGGGGTTCAGTCATAACAAGAGCCCGGTTGATTAATTTTTTCTTTAAGTGTGCTATCTTGTAATTCTGTGTCTAAATTTTATATACTCTTTTGATGTTCAATTTTGCGAATCAATTCTTATGAAATGGCATTTTTTTGGTGATGATAGTGGCAAACCCAGAATTAATGAACATTTAATGATTTACATCCTTAGTCTACTTGATCCAACCTCGCAGTTCAAGGCGTCATTGGTTAATCATAAATGGAAAAAAATGGTGGATTTAACTCAAAAATACACGAATTTATTGACAACGACTCAACAAATTCCATTGTTATCTAAAGTGGGGCTCGATGTATTAAGATTAAAATTAATGTCAGGTGGAATGACAAATGTTGTTTATAGAATACAAACAGAACAAGACTATTCTAAATTCCTCTCAAAAATTCCCGGGATCGATCCTGACCTTATTGAAAGTAAAAAACCGGCACGATGGGTATTACGAATTCCAGGAGATGTATCATTATTTTCAGTATCGCGGAAGGATGAAGCGAAAAACGCACGTAAGGCATCCATATTAGGACTTAACGTCCCTATAGAGCATGATGGACCGAAGGGATTACAACTCACTAAATACATCGAGGGTGCTCAGAATTTAGATAAGGAAACATTGCAACGAATTGATATATTAAAAATCTTAGCTGAGATGGCAAAAAAACTACATACCTCAGAACGATTTGACAATGACACTGCCGTATTTGAACGTAATGAACAATTGGTGGAACAATTAAAAATTAAAAATTTTACTTTTTCTGCGGAAGTCGATTTTGTAATAGAGCAAATGTCTTATTTAAAGAAATTATTCTCTTCTTATAAAATTGAAATGTCCCCATGCCATAATGATTCGACACCTTTAAACTATTTGAGGGTACCTGGGGGAACAAAAAAACAAGAAAAAATCTATCAAATTGATTGGGAATATTCAAGCAACAACGATTTTATTTGGGACCTTGTTTATTTTGCTATAGAGGCTAAGCTCAGCAAGGAGCAAGAATTAGCATATTTAACAGCATATTTCGGAAAAGAAGAACTTTCAGATTCAATATTGGCATGGTATACCGCTTATAAACCTGTTGTGGAGTGGTGGATTACCCTGTGGTCCTGGACTCAATTAGCAAATGAAGCAAAATCTGTAAGTATAGATGAGTATAAAAACTTAGGGATAGCGCGTTTTGCAAAAACTTTGGAGCATTTGCAGAGTAAAGAATATCAGGATGCACTCAAGATTATTGAGGCCGATCGTTTAGTGTCTTCTTTTACTGGTCATCGACCTTTTTAAATCAATGTAGCCAGAGTGAAGTGCGCGGAGCCTGGGATATAAGCGGTCCTGTATTCTTGGGTTCCGCTTTGCATCGCCCAGACTACAACAGCGAAGGATAGATCATCCTGAACGTAGTGAGGGATCTCCAGAAGATGGGTATGAGTCAATCAGGGATCCGTCGTCGTAGACTCCTGTTTTTAAAAGCAAGTACCCTTCGAATGAAAACTTAGCTTTCTTTTAAAGACAGTATCTACAAATTATGCCATGTTATTTAAAAACTCTTGTAGGTGTGTTTTCTCGCGTTCGGATTTCAAATATGTTTTGAGTAATTCGAGTGCATGGCTATACTCATCATTTTGAATCACACCGCGCATTAGTTCAAATCGTAAAAAAACACAGTATGTATTGAGTACATCTGTTTCACAATAATCACGAATACTTTTTAGTTGACCTAATGAATATTGTTCCCATACTTTAGAACCACTCATGCCCATTTTTCCAGGGAATCCAAGCATGCTGGAAATTTCATCCAGGGGAGCAAACGCTTTATTTTGATATCCTGCAATCACATCCATGAGATCAAGATGTCGGTAATGAAATCGACTCAAGTAATTATTCCAACGAAAATTTTGTTGATTATCACCGTTTTCCCAATAGGTGGGTGCGGGAATTCCGTGCAACAAGGCGCGGTAGTGTAATACAGGCAAATCAAAGCCACTGCCATTCCAGCTGACTAAAGTTGGAGTATGTTTGTCAATTCCAGAAAAAAATCGGGTTATTAGTTCTTTTTCATCAGAAGATTCATCGCCTAAAGACCAAACTTTTATTTGTGAGCCATGACTCATCACTAAAGAAATAGCGCAAACCTTTTGTAAATAATGAGGTAAAAAATCATTTCCTACTTTCGCTCGACGCAAGGCAAACATTGCTTCTGCTGTATCTTTATCAGAGAGCCCATCTAAGTCATATAAAGTACGGCCTGCCTCAACATCAGGAATTGTTTCTATATCGAATACAAGAATGGTCATGGTTCAGCTTAGCTAATTTTGAATGAACTATATCTTAACATGTGGTAAAGCAGGGAAGTAGTAGTTTATTTTTTAGAAACAATAGTATAACTTGGGTTCATCAGGATATAATGCAAGCGTAGATTGTAGTTAGTAAATTTGTTAAAATGATCTTTTTATTGTTTGGTTGCTCATGGACGCATTATTACAAATTTTTAACAAGATACGCATCGTTTTTTTGTTGATTACTTTTTTTCTTACTGCATGTGTTAGCCATCCCCCTGCAGATATAAACAACGTATGTAGTATATTTAGACAGCATCCAAAGTGGTATAAAGACGCTAAGGATGTTGAGCGTCGATGGCGGGTTCCTATTCCTGTACAAATGGCTATTATTCACCAAGAATCAAAATTCAATGCTCGAGCTAAGCCACCACGCAAGAAACTCTTTTGTATCATTCCCTGGAAAAGACCTTCATCAGCTTATGGATACACCCAAGCATTAAATGGAACTTGGAGTCATTACAAACAAAATTGTGGTGGATGGTTCTCTTCACGTGATAATTTTGCTGACGGTGTTGACTTTATTGGTTGGTATGCGAATGAAGCTTATAAAAAAGCAAGAATTCCTCGCACAGATGCTTATGCGCTTTATTTAGCCTATCATGAAGGTATAGGTGGTTATCAACGTAGAACTTATTTGAGAAAATCATGGTTATTACCTGTTGCACGTAAAGTAAAAGCACGTTCACAACTTTACGCAATGCAACTTAATTCGTGTAAAAGATCATTAAAATCACGATTTTGGTTTTAGAATTTTAAAGGTGGCAACTTTGGATTGATGAAATAGAATCAGGGTTGCATTTGAATTTATATAAGTTAATAAGTAATAATATATTCAGTAATTAAAACTGATATAGATCACTAAGGAGTTTTTAATGCGATTAATGCTTTTGGGTGGGCCGGGTGCAGGAAAAGGAACCCAGGCTTTGCGTTTGATTGAACGTTATCAAATTCCGCAAATCTCCACTGGTGACATGCTGCGTGCGGCTATTGCACAGGGATCGCCCTTAGGACTAAGTGCTAAAAAAATTATGGAAACAGGTGGTCTCGTATCCGATGAGATTATTCTTGGATTAGTTAAAGAACGTTTAAAAAAGAGTGATTGTGCTAATGGGTTTCTTTTTGATGGGTTCCCCAGAACAATTGTGCAGGCAGATGCTCTAAAGCAAGCGGGAATTTATTTAGATCACGTTATTGAAATTGCTGTGGATGATGAGGAAATTATCAAACGAATCAGTGGACGAAGGATCCATCAACCTTCAGGGCGTGTGTATCATATTGAAAACCATCCCCCCAAACGCGAGGGAATAGATGATGTTACTGGAGATGCTTTAATCCAACGTGAAGATGATAAAGAAGAAACGGTAAGAAAACGTCTAGAAGTTTATCGCAGTCAAACCGCACCTCTAGTTCACTACTATAAGTCATGGGCTGAGAGTGGTGATCATAGTGCTCCTGAGTTTCATAGTATTTGTGGTACTGGTGATGTAGATGACGTTTTTCAAAAGATTGTTAATTCCATCGAAGTTAAGGAAGCAATATGACCAGTATCAATGTATCCAGTGCAGAATTCCAATCATTAATTGAAGAAAATAGCATTGTATTCATTGATTTTTGGGCTGACTGGTGCGCCCCATGTAAACAATTTTCTAAAGTTTATGAGCAAGTAGCGGAGCATTTTCCAAATATCAAATTTGCGAAGGTTAACATTGAAGCCGAGCAACAATTGTCTGATTTCTTTGAAATACGCTCGATTCCTCATCTGATGGTATTCAAGGAAGGAATTGTCATTTATTCAAATGCTGGCAGTATGCCAGCTTCCACCTTAAAAGAGTTGGTTGAACAAGCAGTAGCTGTTGATGTTAGTGCAATAAAAGAGGAACTTCAACAGAAGGAAAAGAAGTAACTCGTGATAAATAATTTGCGAGTTCTTTCTTGCCTTTTTCATCAATGATTAAATCGAGTTTGGTCCTTCGTCTTAGTATATCATCACAATTTTGTGCCCACTCTTCTAAAATCAAATAATCAACTTCAACTTGATAGAGGTAAGTACAGTATTTTTTTCCTAAGGATTCTTGATTGTCACAAGTCGCAAGAAATAGTTCCATGCGACTTCCATAAGTATATAAATAATGGTTAAGTAGGTTTGGATCCATCCATCCGTATTTCTTTTTAGCATAATCCACATACTGATCAAAGTTCATTCCTTCAAAAATGGCTCCGGGTAAGGGCGTTAATGCTGTTAGTGAGGAACTAATCTGTGGAAAGGTTTGATGAAGCTGGTTTATGACTTCTTCTGCTAATTGACGGTAAGTAGTAATTTTACCCCCATAAATTGTAACGATTGGTGCGGGAGTATGGTGAATTTCATATGAATAATCCCGGCTTAAGGCTCTGGCTTCCTTATTGTCCTCAGCAAGTAAAGCACGTACACCACTCCAAGTGTAGAGAATATCCCTTTCTGATATCTTGGATTTGAAATATGAATTAACTAAATCTATTAAATAATGAGTTTCTTGATTACTAATGCTCGCCTCACAGGGATTATCCGTTAAGGGGATATCAGTTGTGCCGATCATACTAAATCCATGATAAGGAATGACAAAGATAATACGTTTGTCTTGATGTTGTAATAAATAGGCCTGATTCCCTTCATAAATTTGGGGTACGATAATATGACTTCCCTTAATTAAACTAACTTGTTTCCGATCTGGAATTTTAGTGAGCTCTTCTACTGACTTAACCCATGGGCCTGCTGCATTAATTACTGATTTAGCATAGAGTGTATAATTTGGACCCGTTTTAGGCTGTATTGTTAATTGCCATAAGTTATTGACAACTTCAGTATGAATTACTTTTGAGTGAGTTCGTATGCTTGCTCCATGATTTTTGGCCTGGATTGCATTAACAATAGTTAAACGAGCATCATCGGTAACTGCGTCATAAAAGAGAAACCCCATATTCAGCTCATCTATTAGGGAGGAAAAATAATCCTTTTTACTTTTCCTATAAATCATTTTGCATTTAGGTAGACGATTTTTGCCACTTAAATGATCATAAATGAATAGCCCCAAACGTAAAAACCAAGCAGATCGCATATGTTTTTCATAGGGAAGAACCAGAGCTTGGGGATGTACTAGATGTGGTGCCAGGTCTAAAAGTCTTTGTCGTTCAATAATTGCTTTTTTAACCATACTAAATTCATAGTTTTCTAAATATCTTAATCCGCCATGTATAAGCTTGGTACTGCTGGAGGATGTTTTTGAGGCCAGATCGTCTTGTTCTAAGAGCACCACAGATAATCCTCTTAATGCTGCATCTGCAGCACAACCACAGCCATTGATGCCGCCGCCAATAATTGCAACATCAAAAACCGAATTCATATTTTGGTCTCCAGAAAAAAAGTATACACTATCAATATACACTAATAGTTGGGACAAGGAACGCTGCAACAATGAATTATTTACTTGCAATTGATCAAGGAACGAGTAGTACCCGAGCCATGATATATGATGTTTATGGTGAGTTAGTTGCTAGTAGTCAATATCCGCTTACTCAACATTATCCTCAAACAGGGTGGGTTGAGCATGATCCAGAAGAAATATGGCAAAAAACCTTAATTGCTATGCGTGATGTTGTAGCTAAAGTTTCAGCCGATCAAATAGTTTGTTGTGGTTTAACAAACCAAAGGGAAACTACAGTAATTTGGGATAAAAAGACAGGCAAATGTCTTGCTCCTGCAATTGTATGGCAAGATCGGAGAACGGCCAAATACTGCGATACGTTAGCAATTGATGCATCGATGATACAAGAAAAAACCGGTTTAATTCCGGATCCTTATTTTTCTGCAACTAAATTAAAATGGTTTTTAGAGAACAATCAAGAAGCAAAAGAGCTTGCAGGTAAAGGCGACTTAGCTTTCGGTACCATTGACAGTTTTCTAATATGGCGTTTAACTACGGAGCATTTGCATTTAACCGATGTGACCAATGCATCGAGGACGATGCTGTTTAACATTAAAAAAGAACAATGGGATTTAGATTTACTTGATTATTTCAAAATACCCGAGTCTGTTTTACCTAAGGTTTGTGCAAGTGATAGCCACTTTGGGATGATGGATAAGCAATGGATTGGTATTGAATTACCAATTACGGGAGTTGCTGGTGATCAGCAAGCTGCTTTAATTGGTCAAGGGTGTTTTAAAATAGGGATGGTAAAAGCAACCTTTGGTACGGGTGCATTCCTATTGCTAAATACGGGTAATAAACCAGTATTATCACAGCATAAACTCCTAACCACAATTGCTTATAAGATTCAAGGAAAAACTGTATATGGGTTAGAAGGGAGTATTTATCATGCAGGTACAACTGTAAAATGGCTACGCGATTCAATGAAGTTAATAACAAGTTCTGATGAAACTGAGGCCCTGGCAAGCTCCTTGAATGGAAATGATGGAGTTTATTTAGTTTCAGCATTCACAGGGTTAGGTGCACCACATTGGTTATCTGCCCCTGGAGCATCCATGTTCGGTTTGAGTTTATCCACTAATAGAGCTCATTTTGCTCGCGCAGCATTAGAAGGGGTTTGTTATCAAACTCGTGAAGTATGTTTTTGTATGAGAGAGGACAGCCAATTGGATTTATCCTTATTGCGAGTTGATGGTGGGATGGCAGTTAATCGGTGGTTTTTGCAATTTTTAGCAGATCAATGTCAATTAGAGATAGAAAAACCTAAAGATATTGAAACAACTGCAAAGGGTGCGGCTATATTAGCGGCTTTGGGGTGCGGAATTTTTAATTCTTTGGATGAGCTGCACGCAATTTGGGATGTAGAGCAATCACTTAAACCGCAAAGGGCTTTGGAGCAAGTTGAGCAGGACTATCGTGGCTGGAGGAAGGCTTTGCAAAAAATAAAAGGGTAAACATTCTTTAGAATGGGTTCCCGCCTTCGCGGGAACGACAATTCTTTACTTAACGACTGTAAGAACCTGAATCCAAGCTTAAGGAACATTTCTTGTTTTTTCACCAGTATAAAGCTGGCGTGGTCTACCAATTCTTGATTTAGTGGCAACCATTTCCATCCAATGGCTCATCCAACCAACAGTACGGGCTAAAGCAAAGACTACTGTAAACATATTTGTTGGAATTCCTATAGCACTTAAAGTCAGACCGGAATAGAAGTCAACATTAGGATAAAGTTTTTTCTCAATAAAATAATCATCTTCAAGAGCAATCCGTTCAAGTTCCATAGCAAGCTTGAATAACGGAGCATCTTTTGCACCAACTGCTTCCAATACATCATAGCAGGTTTGGCGCATTACTTTTGCTCTGGGGTCATAGCTCTTGTAAACACGGTGACCAAATCCCATTAATCGGAATGGATCATCTTTATCTTTTGCGCGCTTGATGTAATGTTGAATGCGATCAACGCTTCCAATTTCTTTGAGCATATTCAGGCAAGCCTCATTCGCACCACCATGAGCGGGTCCCCATAGGGCACCGATTCCTGCAGAGATACATGCAAAAGGATTTGCTCCTGTTGAACCAGCTAGACGAACAGTGGAGGTAGATGCATTTTGCTCATGATCCGCATGTAAAATAAAGATAGTATCCATAGCGCGTACCAGAACAGGATCAGGCGTTGATTCTTCAGTAGGAACGCTAAACATCATATGTAAGAAGTTTTCCGCATAAGACATTTTATTTTGTGGATATATATAGGGTAATCCTATTGAATATTTATAACTCATTGCCGCAAAAGTAGGCATTTTAGCAACCATGCGTATTGCAGAAATAAATCGGTCTTCCGCATTATTCAAATCCATGGTGTCATGATAAAAGGCAGATAAAGCTCCAACCATTCCGACCATAATTGCCATTGGATGTGCGTCACGTCGGAAACCATTCAAGAATTGATACATTTGTTGATGTACCATAGTGTGGTTGTTAATTAAATTAACAAATTTTTTCTTTTCATCGGCACTAGGTAGCTCGCCATTGAGTAAAAGATAACTTACATCCAGAAAATCTTTTTTCTCAGCTAATTGCTCGATTGGATAGCCTCGATAGAGTAATATCCCTTTATCACCATCTATATAAGTGATTTTAGATTCACAGGAGGCAGTCGATAAAAAACCTTGATCAAAAGTAAAAACGCCACGCGCACCCAGTTGTGTGATATCAATTACATCATTTCCTAACGTAGGTGTATATACCGGTAATTCAAGTGGCTCTTGGCCTTCAAGGCTAAGTTTCGCTGTTTTTTTTGTCATTGCTTCTCCTGATAAAGGATTCATTTGTTTGTGCGTGGCACTATATACAAAATGAGCACTTACAGTCAATTTTATTATGGTTTAGAATTTCAAAGAATGACAGTAAAAAAGTAACAAATTTATCTCTGTTGTGATGAGAATCAAAATTTAGGGCATATTTTATCATTTAGACTAGGAAAATACTGAGGGCAATGCAGTACTTAGGGTACATTTTAGTGTAGATGATTTAATTAAATCCGTCTGTATGGTATCCTTTATCATTAAAATTTATCGTCAAGGATACGTCCAAACTATGGTTTATCTAGCTAAAGAAATCTTGCCAGTTAATATCGAAGATGAATTAAAACAATCCTACCTAGACTATGCGATGAGTGTTATCGTAGGCAGGGCTTTGCCTGATGTTCGTGATGGGCTGAAACCGGTTCATCGACGCGTACTTTTCGCAATGAGTGAATTAGGCAATGACTGGAATAAACCCTATAAAAAATCGGCACGTGTCGTAGGGGATGTAATCGGTAAATACCACCCACATGGCGATACAGCAGTTTATGACACCATTGTTCGTATGGCACAACCTTTTTCAATGCGTTATCTTTTGGTTGATGGTCAGGGTAACTTCGGTTCCGTAGATGGCGATGCGCCTGCGGCAATGCGGTATACCGAAGTAAGAATGTCTAAGGTAGCTCATGCTTTATTAGCGGATCTTGAGAAAGAGACGGTAGATTTTAGCCCGAACTATGATGAAACAGAATTTGCTCCTGTAGTTTTGCCTTCACGTATACCCAACTTATTGGTTAATGGTTCTTCTGGTATTGCGGTAGGTATGGCGACGAATATTCCACCCCATAACCTTACTGAAGTGATTAATGCATGTATTGCTCTGGTTGATGATCCTGAGCTTAGTTTAGACGACATTATGGAAATCATTCCTGGTCCAGACTTCCCAACAGCCGCAATTATCAATGGCCGAGCTGGAATTATACAAGGCTATCGTACAGGAAAAGGGCGCGCAATTATTCGGGCCCGAACTGAAATTGAAACGGATGAAGATTCAGGGCGACAATCCATTATTATCACGGAGCTCCCGTATCAAGTAAATAAGGCGCGTTTGGTTGAACGTATTGCTGAGTTGGTGCGAGATAAAAAGATTGAAGGAATTTCAGGACTTAGGGATGAGTCTGATAAACAAGGTATGCGAGTTGTAATCGAGCTAAAACGTAATGAAGTGGCTGATGTCATCTTAAATAATTTGTACGCCCATACCCAAATGCAAAATGTGTTTGGAATTAATATGGTTGCCTTGGTTGATGGCCAACCGCGTACCTTGAACTTGAAACAAATTCTTGAATATTTCATTAAACACCGACGAGAAGTTGTAACTAGAAGAACCCTTTTTGATCTGAAAAAAGCACGTGCTCGCGCTCATTTATTAGAAGGCTTGGGAATAGCTTTAGCAAATATTGATGAAATGATTGATTTGATTAAAAAATCACCAACCCCTCAGGACGCTAAAGAAGCATTGCTTGCTAAGCTATGGCAACCAGGCATGGTTAAAACGATGTTGGAAAGAGCAGGCTCTGATGCCTCTCGGCCTGATGATTTGGCCGCTGAATTTGGATTAGGGGCTAATGGTTATAAATTATCAGAGGCTCAGGCTCAAGCTATTCTTGAATTAAGACTTCATCGCTTAACCGCTTTAGAACAAGATAAAATTTTAGGTGAGTTCGAAGAATTATTGCAATTAATTCGTGAGCTATTGGAAATATTGGCCTCTCCAGAGCGACTCATGCAAGTAATACGTGATGAGCTCCTTGATATAAAAACTCAGTTTGGTGACGAACGTCGTTCTGAAATCACTGCATCACAAGAAGATTTAACAATCGAAGACTTAATTACTGAAGAAAATGTAGTAGTAACTCTATCGCATCAAGGCTATGTAAAATACCAACCTCTTAGTGCATACCAAGCTCAACGTCGAGGTGGTAAGGGTAAATCCGCAACAAATGTTAAAGATGAGGATTTTGTTTCTCGTTTAGTTATTGCAAGTACGCATGACACATTGCTTTGCTTCTCTAACCTCGGAAAACTTTATTGGTTAAAAGCATATCAGCTTCCTTTGGCCAGTCGTATCTCTAGGGGTCGTCCGATTATTAACATATTACCACTTGCTGAAGGCGAAGAAATTAACGCCATGCTACCCGTCAGAGAGTACCAAGAAGGTTTCTATGTCTTTATGGCTACGAAAAAAGGAACGGTTAAAAAAGTACCTTTAAATGCATTTAGCAGACCAAGATCTAATGGAATTATTGCTGTGGATCTTGATGAAGATGACAGTTTGGTTGGAGTTGATATTACGGATGGTAGTAAGGATATCATGCTATTTACTGATGCGGGTAAAGTAGTACGCTTTGATGAAAGTAAAGTCCGACCTATGGGCCGTACTGCCCGTGGGGTACGAGGAATTCGCATCGAAGAGGGACAAGCAGTAATATCCTTAGTTGTCGCTCATCCAGATGGAACCATATTGACTGCAACAGAAAATGGATATGGAAAACGTACCTCCATCGAAGAGTATCGAGTTTCTGGACGTGGTGGACAAGGTGTTATTTCCATTCAGGTAAGTGAGCGTAATGGTAAAGTTGTCCGTTCAGTGCAGGTTACTGATGCAGATGAAGCAATGTTGATTACCGATAAAGGCACGCTGGTACGATTTAAGATCGATGAGTTGTCTGTGATTGGTCGAAATACACAAGGTGTTCGCTTAATTAATGTTAGCCCCGGGGAAAAAGTAGTGGGTATGCAAAAGATTGAAGATTTAGGCGAGGATTCTAATGAGTCCGATGACATAACTGAAATTGAAGAAAATGGCGATGACAACTAGAGTCTATAATTTTGGTGCTGGCCCTTCAATGCTTCCTGAGGCTATTCTTAAGGAAGCACAAGAAGAGTTTCTAGATTGGCAAAATCTTGGCGTTTCTGTTCTTGAGGTTGGGCATCGGAGCCCGGAGTTTACAACTCTCTTATCGCGCGCGGAACAGTCCTTAAGAGAATTACTCTTTATCCCTTCAAATTATCATGTCTTATTTTTGGGCGGGGCTGCCCGTACTCAGTTTGCTATGATTCCAATGAATCTATTGGGTCCAGAAGATCAAGCAGGCTATCTGGTCACCGGTATATGGTCACAGATGGCTTTTTCTGAAGCACAACTTTTAAAAAAAGCATATTGTATAGCCAGTGATGAACAAAATGGTTATAAAACAATCCCTGATGTACGAAGCTGGGACATAAAAGAAAATACATCCTATGTTTATTACACTCCCAATGAAACTGTGAATGGGGTGCGATTTCCTTCTGTTCCCAAAACTAAAAATATTACTTTAATCGCTGATATGACGTCTGCTTTGCTTAGTGAACCTATCGATGTCAAAAATTATGGTTTAATTTTTGCGGGAGCACAGAAAAATATAGCAAACGCCGGGCTAACAATAGTAATTATTAGGGATGATTTATTAGAAAAAATGCCGATTCCCCAAGTGCCAACAATGTTAAATTATAAAATTCAAGTCGAGCATCATTCGCTTTTTGCAACCTCACCAGTATTTAATTGTTATTTAGCGGATAAAATGTTTGATTGGATAAAAACGCAAGGTGGAATTGAAGAAATATACCGTCTCAATTGTCAAAAGGCAGCTAAATTATATCAATATTTGGATAACAGCGATTTTTATACAACTCATGTAGATCCTGAGGTTCGTTCTATAGTTAATGTCTGTTTCTCACTTAAGAATGATACATTAGAGAATGAATTTCTACATTTGGCACAGCTACGTGGTTTATATGCTTTGAAGGGGCATCGATTCGTTGGTGGAATTCGCGCGAGTCTATATAATGCAATGCCCATTACCGGCGTTGATGCGCTTATAGAGTTCATGTCTGAGTTTGCAAAGGAAAATAGTTAGTGAGAATACATAATTTTATCAGTAAACCTGTTCGGTCAATCAATGGTGAGATCACTGTACCTGGTGATAAATCTATTTCACATCGCTCCATTATTTTTGGTTCTTTAGCTAAGGGAACAACGATCATTAATGGATTTCTTGATGGTGATGATTGCATGGCAACCCTAAAAGCTTTCCAAGCAATGGGAGTAACCATAGAAGGTCCTGATGAACAACAAGTGGTAATCTATGGGGTTGGCAAGCATGGATTGAAAAAGCCTGATAAGGTTATTGATTGTGGAAACTCTGGAACCAGTATGCGACTGCTTGCAGGATTATTAGCTGCCCAATCTTTTGATAGTCAACTAACAGGGGATGAGAGCTTATTAAAAAGACCGATGATGCGGGTTAGTAAACCATTAACACAAATGGGTGCCGATATTACTACTGTAGATGGAAAACCTCCGCTCACAATTAGAGGCGGCAAAAAACTTAAAGGGATTCATTATGTTATGCCCGAAGCGAGTGCCCAGGTTAAATCATGCATTTTATTGGCTGGTCTCTATGCTGAAGGGGAGACCCAAATCACAGAAGCAGGTGTGAGCCGTGATCATACAGAACTAATGCTCAAAAACTTTTCTTATCCTGTTCATCGTTCAGGTAATACTTTAATTGTTAACTCAGAGAGTGAATGCATTGGCACTGAGATAGATATTCCTGGAGATATTTCATCTGCGGCATTTTTCATTGTTGCAGCCACTATTATTCCTGACTCTGATATTCTCATTCGAAATGTAGGTATTAATCCAACGCGTACTGGAATACTGCATATTTTATTGGAGATGGGGGCTAATATTACTCTTTTAGACCAACGACAACTTGGAGAAGAATGGGTTGCTGATTTGAGAGTTCAATATGCACCATTGAAAGGAATTAACATAGATTCAAATATGGTACCTCTTGCAATTGATGAGTTCCCTGTAATTTTTATTGCCGCAGCTTGTGCACAAGGACAAACTACGCTGCACGGCGCAAGTGAATTACGCCTTAAAGAAAGTGATCGGATTGCTGCTATGGTTGATGGTCTAAAAGAATTAGGTATTCATGCAAATGCATTAGACGATGGAGTACTGATCGAAGGAGGAACCTTAAACGGAGGTACTGTTGAAAGCAGAGGTGATCATCGTATCGCCATGTCTTTTGCAATCGCTGGGGCTGTAGCTAAAGAACCTGTTACTATTAAAAATTGTGTCAATGTAGCTACCTCATTTCCTTTGTTTGTGGAAACAGCAAAGGAGCTTCAATTACAAATAGAGGAAACTGTTAATAATGTACAATGACACAGTACCTGTTATAACCTTAGATGGACCAAGTGGCACTGGTAAGGGCACTTTATGCCAATTACTTGCGAAACATCTTAAATGGAATATGCTTGATAGTGGTGCTATTTATCGTGTTCTCGCTTATGCTGCTAGGAAAAATAAAATTGACTTTCACGATGTAGATAAATTGACTGCATTAGCGCGTTCACTAAATTTACGCTTTGAATCTTCTGATGATTATGGGGCACAAGCCATTTTGGATGAGATGAATATCAGTTCTGAAATTCGAAGTGAGCAATGTGGCCAAGACGCATCTCAAATTGCTGCGATTCAAGAAGTTAGACATGCTTTACTCGAGCGGCAACGTAATTTTGCACAATCTCCAGGACTCGTTACTGATGGTCGAGATATGGGTACCGTAGTCTTCCCTGATGCTGTTTTAAAGATATTTTTATATGCTAATGAAGAAGAAAGAGCAAATAGACGTTATTTACAGTTGAAAGAAAAGGGAATTAATGTTAGCCTCGCGCAGGTTGTAGAAGAATTGGCTAAGCGTGATGTAAGGGATACTGCTCGTACGCATGCGCCATTGAAGCCTGCAGATGATGCAGTGCAAATTGATACAACCAGATTATCCATTGTACAAGTGTTTAATATTGTATTAAAATTAATTAATGAACGTTTGTACTGTGCTTAATTATTTGTTGGGGGAAAGATGAGTGGAACTCAATCTTTCATTTTTTTACTAAAGAGTTTATTAACATGTCTGAAAGTTTCAAAGAATTGTTTGAGCAAAGTATTGCCGGTGCTCAATTTTATCCTGGTGCCATTATTAATGCTAAAGTTATCGGAATCGATAGTGACTATGTCATTTTAAATGCGGGTCTAAAATCTGAAGGTATTGTACCTAAAGAAGAATTTTATGACAAAGATGGTGCATTGGAAGTTAGCTTGGGTGATACTGTTGAAGTAGCACTGGACTCTGTAGAAGATGGCTACGGCGAAACGCTCCTTTCAAGAGAAAAAGCAAAACGTCAGGAAGCTTGGCGTAAATTATCTAAATCACATGAAAACAATGAAACAGTTACTGGTCTTATCTCCGGAAAAGTTAAAGGCGGATTTACTGTTGAAATTGGTACCATACGCGCTTTCTTACCTGGTTCATTAGTAGACGTCAGACCTGTAAGAGATCCTTCTTATTTAGAAGGCAAAGAGCTTGAATTCAAAGTTATTAAAATGGATTTAAAGCGCAACAACATCGTTGTATCACGTCGTGCAGTTGTTGAAGAAGAAAGTAGTGCTGATAGACAAGCATTGCTTGAGTCCTTACATGAGGGTCAAGAACTTCATGGTATTGTTAAAAACCTTACCGATTATGGTGCATTCATTGACCTGGGTGGCATAGATGGCTTGTTGCATATCACTGATATTTCATGGAAGCGTGTAAAACATCCAAGTGAAGTATTATCCGTTGGCCAAGACGTAAAAGTAAAAGTATTGAGTTTTGATAGCGAAAGAAACCGTGTTTCTTTAGGCATGAAACAATTAGGTAACGATCCTTGGGTTGATCTAGTAGAACGTTATCCAATAGGCAGAAAATTACAAGGTAAAGTAACTAATATCACTGATTATGGTTGCTTTGTTGAAATCGAAGAAGGTGTTGAAGGCTTAGTCCATATGTCTGAAATGGATTGGACCAATAAAAACGTACATCCAAGTAAAGTAGTTTCTCTGGGTGATGTAGTTGATGTTATGGTTCTTGAAATTGATGAAGAAAGACGCCGTATTTCTTTAGGCATGAAACAATGTGTTGGTAATCCATGGCAACAATTTGCTGCCGCACACAATAAAGGCCAAAAAGTAAGTGGTAAGATTCGTTCAATCACCGACTTCGGAATATTTATTGGCTTGGATGGAGATATTGACGGTTTGGTTCATTTGTCTGATATTTCCTGGACAGTTGCTGGCGAAGAAGCAGTAAAACAGTTTAAGAAAGGACAAGAGTTGGAAGCTGTTATTCTTGCTATAGATCCTGAGCGTGAGCGTATTTCTTTGGGTATAAAACAACTTGAAGGCGATAACTTCGCGAGTTTTGTTGATGAGTATACTAAAGGCGCCATAGTTAAAGGCACTGTTGTCGCTGTAGATGCTAAAACAGTTACTGTAGCTTTAGCCGATGATATTACTGGTACTATTCGTGCAAGTGAATTGTCCGATGAGCGTGTTGATGATGCGACTACTCTTGTCAAAGAAGGTGATGAGATTGAAGCAAAAATCATAAATGTTGATCGTAAAAATCGTTCAATTACTCTTTCAGTAAAAGCGAAAGATGCTCAAGATGAAGCAGATGCGATTAAGAAATACTCTAGAACCGAAGGTACTTCAACAACAACCTTAGGTGATTTGCTGAAAGAAAAAATGGCAAGTAAAGAGAGTGATTAATTTCTTTATTGTCAATTAGTTAAAAAAGCGTAGATTTCTCTACGCTTTTTTGTTTGTATATTTTAATAACCTGTGTGAACCGAAGTGGAGCTCAGGTTTAAATTACAGTATCATCCTGGAAGATCCCGGGTTCCGCTTCGAATTGCCCTGGAAACAAAAAAGGAAGAATTTTATGCGCATATTAATGCTAGTTATTTATATACTTCTTATCATTATTGGCGTTAGTTTTGCTGCTCTAAATGCAACTTCAGTGGATGTTAATTTATATTTTAAAACAATAACAATGCCTATCTCTGTTCTTATGACAATCATGTTAGGTATTGGGATTTTAGTAGGTTTTATACTTTTTATTGGAAGATATTGGCGTTTAAAAGCTGAATGCCACAAAATTAAAAACCAATTAAAATTAACTGAAAAAGAAATTAAAAACTTACGATCAATTCCATTGCAAGATCAACACTAATTTTTTTGTTATTATGAAGTCTAACATGCAGAGGGGAGGGTAATAATGATTGATTTATGGCCATTACTATTGCCTGCTGCTGCGTGGTCTGGTTGGTGGTTGGCAAATCGTAGTAAATCCAAGAGCGACCCCACTCTTTATAACCGTTTATCCCGTGAATATGTTGTAGGACTTAATTATCTTTTAAACGAGCAACCTGATAAAGCTGTTGATGTTTTTATTAAATTACTAGAGGTTGACAGTGATACGGTAGAAACACATCTTGCGTTAGGGAGTTTGTTTAGGCGCCGTGGTGAAGTTGATAGAGCGATACGTATTCATCAAAATTTAATTGCGAGACCTCAATTAAGTATTTTACAAAGAAAAGAATCATTAATGGCCTTAGGCCAGGATTATATGAGTGCTGGTTTATTCGATCGTGCAGAGCGAATTTTTTTGGAGGTTGTAGAATTAGGGGGATCTAAAGAAACCAGTAGCTTGCATGGTTTGTTAGCCATTTATCAACAAGAAAAAGCTTGGGAAAAAGCTTTGGATGTAATTAAAAAGCTTGAAATTTCAACAGGGACTAGTTTTCATAATCAAGCGGCTCATTATTATTGTGAAATGGCCAATCAGGCATTAAAAAGCAATGCAATTGATAAAGCTACATATTGTATTAAGCAAGCTATAAGCGTTGATAATGAATCAGTTAGAGCCAGCTTAATGAATGCAAGCCTCGAAATGAAAGAAGGGCGTTACAAACAAGCAATTCGCTCATTAAAACGTGTTCCTCAGCAAGATGCTGATTTTTTAACAGAAATTATCGAACCTCTAGTTGTATGCCATAAAGAATTAAATACAATGGATGAGTGTGTCAAGTATCTTGAAGAGACCTTAGAGGATAATCCTAGAGCTTCAGTAATTTTTGTAATAGCGGAATATTTAAGACAACAAAAAAATATGGATGCTGCGATAGATTTCGTTGCGGATAACTTGAGTAAACATCCATCCATACGAGGTTTAAATCAATTAACCTATTGGCATCTTGAGTCTGCTCACGGAAAGGTACGTGATAAGTTACAAATGCTTTATGATATAACAAGTAAATTTTTAGACAATAAGCCAGTTTATCGATGCGTTCATTGTGGTTTTGGTGGCAAACATCTTCATTGGCATTGTCCCAGCTGTAAAAACTGGGGAAGAATGAAACCTGTCCATGGATTGGAAGGATATTAACTAATTTTTTAAGAGATTATGATGCAATTTATCGATTTAAAAAAACAATATTCAATAATAGAAAACGAAATTTTAGCCAGTATTAAAAACGTTTTGGATCATGGTCAATATATTATGGGGCCTGAAATTGCTCAACTTGAAAGGCAATTAGCTGATTTTATAGGAGTTAAACATGCTATTGTCAATTCAAGTGGAACAGACGCGTTATTAATGGCTTTAATGGCTTTGGAAATACAGCCTGGAGATGAAGTAATTACTACTCCTTTTAGTTTTTTCGCTACTGCTGAGGTGATTAGTCTTTGTCAAGCTAAGCCTGTTTTTGTAGATATTGATCCACTTACTTATAACATGGACCCTAATAAGCTTGAAGCTGCAATTACCAGTAAAACTAAGGCGATAATGCCAGTGGGATTATATGGTCAATGTGCTGATCATGATGAAATTAATGCTATCGCAGCTCATTACGGTATACCAGTGATTGAAGATGCAGCACAAAGTTTTGGTGCAACTTATAAAGGTAAATATTCATGTGCTTTATCAACGATTGGATGTACTAGTTTCTTTCCATCAAAACCTTTAGGTGGATATGGAGATTCAGGTGCCTGTTTTACCAATGATGATGTTTTAGCTCAAAAACTTATTGAAATAAGAATTCATGGTCAAAATGCGCGTTATTGCCATAACCGCATAGGAATAAATGGGCGAATGGATACGATTCAGGCTGCTGTTTTAATTGAGAAATTGAAATTGTTCCCAGATGAAATTATTATGCGCCAAAGAGTTGCTAAAGCATACGATCAGATTCTTTCACCTTTAGTAAAAACGCCCTTCGTTCATAGCTACAATACAAGTGTTTATGCACAATATACTATTGAAGTAAGTAATCGAGATGCGTTCCAGAAGGCAATGCAAGAATCCGGAATTCCAACTGCTGTGCACTATCCTGTACCCCTGCATCAACAAACTGCCATGGCATATCTTGGTTATAAAATGGGTGATTTTCCTCATGCAGAATATGCAAGTAGTCGGGTTATTAGTTTACCTATGCATCCTTATTTGCAAGAAGCAGAGCAAATAAAAATAGTTACAGCTGTAAAAAGTGCTCTAGAAGTTCATGAAGAAGAGGCTATGGTATAAATGATGCCTAAATTAATTGTTGCACTGGATTTTGATAATGAGCATGATGCGTTAAATTTAGTTGAAAAGCTTGATCCTAACAGTTGTGCTGTAAAAGTAGGAAGCGAACTTTTTACACTCCTTGGTACAAGTTTTGTGAAGCAATTGATCAAAAGAAAATTTAAAGTTTTTTTAGACTTAAAATTTCATGATATTCCTAATACAGTTGCAAAAGCGTGTACGGCAGGGGCTGAGCTCGGGGTGTGGATGATGAATGTCCATGCTTCTGGTGGAATGAGTATGATGCAAGCAGCAAGGAATGCTATTGATTCTTATGGCGCGAGTAGACCCATCTTAATTGCAGTGACTGTATTGACCAGTTTTAATCAAAATGAATTAATTTCAGTTGGGATTAATACCCCTGTAATAGACCATGTTAAAAAATTAGCTATTTTGACAAAGGACGCAGGTTTGGATGGAGTGGTTTGTTCCGCTCAAGAAGTAAAGGTAATAAAGGGTTCCTGTGGTAATCAATTTATCACGGTAACTCCAGGCATCAGATTGCCAAATAACGTCAGTGATGATCAATCGCGAGTAATGACACCCAAACAGGCCATTGAAGAAGGTAGTGATTATTTGGTAGTAGGACGTCCAATCACACAAGCAATAAATCCTGAACTGGTTGTCGCTGAAATTTTAAAGAATATTCAAAATTAATCCTATATATAGCCTAGGTACATTTCAAAATGTGGCCTAGGTACCATTAAAGCCATCTCTGGCTTAATACTATAAGTATGTCCATTTCGAATAATTTAGTCTATTTAATTTCTGATAAATTTGTGTTAATTATATTTGTGATGGTTAAAAATAATAAAACAAAAAGGAATCGTAATCGTATCGTTTGAACAAAAGGTGATGGAAACAGCAAGACTCGAGTTAAGTATAGCAAGATCAATTTAGCAATAAATCAATTGGAAGCATGGAGTGCTTCGACTATTGCTGAATGGTTAATGGATTATCATAACTTAAGGATAAGTGATGACACCACAACACGTAATAAGTCAGCTGCTTGAATCTGACGCACACCCATATGCTCAAAATCTTGATTTATTAAAAAAAATTATTATGACAGCCTATTTAGGCCGTTTAGAAATTAATGGTTCCCCCGCCGATAATAAAATTGCTTTTGGTAATTATCTATTTGATAACGAACAAATAATGTTCGATTTTACACGGGTAAGTGATGAGAAAAGAGTATTATTTAAACAATGGCTTTTGGAGCCTCATCAAAAAGAGAAAACTAAAGCATTTTTAAGTGGTGTAACAGTAAATGAGTATCGTGGTTTCACAGCTGAAGTTGCTTTAACCTGGTGGGGAAGAATAGTAAGCTGGTTTCAGGGACAATATTTAGAGCATTGGAAAATAAGTGATTTAGATTTATCACTAAAAAATATATCTCATTATCAATTGACTGGTATTCAAATGTGTCATGGTCATCATGGGACATTAATAGGTTTTAACCAATTTTTAGTCCCAGGGACTGGAACAAAATATAAAGATCCTGATGACTCCCAGCAAGAACCTTTAGGAAATACAAAACGAGTTTTTATTACCGATAAATTAGTCGATCAGCTTATCTCACTTAATATAAAAAATATTAATTTTGAATCAATATGTAAAAGCCCTCATCCGCAATCGATAGAAGTGTCTGATCCTCAAGAACGCCTAGATAAAATGCATGATTATCGAAAGATGCAGCGATATATGTCTTTAAAACCATGGTATGTTCGCATTTGGACTTGGTTGTTTCCCTGGATAAACGACGAAAAAGTTAAAAGTAAATCAATTAAAGAAAAACACGTAGTACCACTATATCAAACAAAAAAAGTAGAAGTATTTCGGTTTTTAAAATCACATGAAATTTTAGTAAGGGAAAGAAAACCCAATATTGAAAATATAGTTCTTTGCGGTGGTGGCGCAAAAATTTTTGCTCATATTGGTGTTTGGAAAGCACTAAACGAGGCAAAAATATATCCTGAAAAATTCGCCGGTAGCTCCGCAGGAGCTATTATGGCCTTAATGTGTTATTTAGGATATACAGCTGAGGAAATTGAAGCATTATTTAAACATTTCAAACATGAGCATTTAGTGCATTTTGATATAAATATCAATGGGATTTCCGAAGCTCATTCACTAAAGACTGCTCTAGATTATGCGATTGCCTATAAACTGGATCAAATTGTTTCTAAATATCAAATTCCATATCCCCAAGGCAAAATCACATTTGCAACCTTAGAAGAAATTCGGCAAAAATGCCCAGGGTGTGGAATTGGAAAAGAGTTGGTAGTTACAGCAACAAATAAACCCCAGGGAAAAACGCGTTATTTCTCTTATTTTCGCTCGCCAAATTTTGAGGTGAGTGAAGCGGTTAAAACATCCGCCAGTTTTCCTATAGTTTATAGATCAACGCTTATTGATGGTGAGGAACATAATGATGGCGGTATATTAAATAATTTTCCTACTGAGGCTTTTTTTGATGATCACTCCACATTTCTCGAATCAGAATATGGTAATAACTTAAAAGTATTAGCTGTTAAATTTGATGACGGCCCAGAAAGAAAGGCCATTGATCGTGTGATGGATAGAGTTTATAGAGAAAATGTGGTCTTAAATTGGATTTATAGATTATTAACTGGTGTTAGTGATCCAGCTAGTGGTTGGGAAAAAGATCGCTTGAAATTGAGAAAATACGCATGTCAATCCATTGTAATTAATGTTGATAATGTATCCACCTCATCATTTACCGTGGGGGAAGAAACCAGAAAACAAATGATTGATTCCGGTTATCAAGAGACAAATAACTATTTGAATATGCGTTATCATAAAAATGAGGATAACGAATATGAAAATGAAGAGTTTATGTACACAACATTTAGTTCTCTGGGTGAATTACTTTCCTATTGTTGTTATCGAGGTGATAGGCACTGGTTTGAAGTAGTGTACCGACTAATTGAAGAATCTAGTGCGCCTAATCAAAGTGAGTTAATGCAACAAGCGCAGGAATTGCGGAGACTTTATTTTAGTGCCACAACTTCTTCCCCAAAAACGCCTAAGCAAGATGATACTCAACTAACTTTTTTTGGTAATGAAATACCCCATGCCTCCTCATCGTCAAGTAGAAAAGACCATCACAAGATCCTCCTTGCGATATATCCTATTTTTTTAAAATTATCACAAGATTTAGTTAAGGACAGCTCTGATAAAAAGATTTTTGATTATGCACGTCATGCTTTTTCGTTAAAAGCTCCGTTTGAGTGTTTGAGTCATTTTGCAAAAATTCGTAATGAAACGCATGTCATTTTTCATATTGCAATCAATTTATTAAAAGAGCTTAAAAAAAATCCTAGTGAGAAAATATATGAAGCGATGAGTCGATTGTTAGATTTGCTTAATAGCAATAAAAATTTATATAAAGAGGAGTATTTTTCACGTTGGGATTTATCTTTCTCTCAATGTTCACGCATACTCGATTTATTGAGTAAGAATTCTGAAGTTAATCCACGAATGCTTCGTTCATTGAGCAGAAAATATGAGCCGATGCAAACAGTGATATCGGGTGTTTATTACGAGGATGATTATGGCGATTTAGAGTCTGATGAAACATTTTCCTTTAGTATGTAATATGTTTATTGAACTGTGGTATTTTATAAGGTAACTCGCAAATCAAAAAATAAAATGGAATAATTTTTTATTTATGAAAATACCAGGTCTTACGCTGCTGGAGTTACTAATAACGATGTCAGTGTTCATAGGTTTATCAATAATAGGGATTGGTTCATATACTTATTTTTTTAAAAAAAATGAACAGAAAACAATAATTGAGGAACTTCGAACGGCAATACAATATGCCAAGATGCAAGCGATTATTCTTGGTAATCCTGTACATCTTTCTCCGCTCGATGTGTCATCTAATTGGTCGAATGGCCTTGTTTTAAATTTTTTAAATAAAAAAACGAATCAAATGGAAGTGATTTATCAATGGCAATGGAACCATCCTCGCTGGGACTTGCATTGGGATGGAGCAAGTTCGACAAAGAGGATCAGCTTTTCAACTTATCCCGGACAAGCGATTAGCAATGGACGTTTTATTTTAATGAATCTAGATACCCATGAACAGGTGGTTATTGTTTTAAATCGACTGGGAAGAATAAGAGTTAGCAATAACTTGTCGCAGATGCGTTAATTTTGTAAGATCATGCCGAACTATATTTTGTAATAAGTAGCTAAAATACATGTCTATTAATACCCATTCTATTTTCAAAATAAATGCACAAAGTTCGGAGCAACTTACAGAGTGGCTTAATTATAACGCGTCCTTAACTGATAAACTGCAGCAAATTAAGGGTGAAGCACAGATTGAGCTTATTTCTCAATGTTGGACTAATACGGATTGGTGGGATAGAAACCTTTTACAAATTCAAGATAATTTGATCTTTCAGCGTGAAATCATGATGAAAAGTCATGATGTTGTTTATTGGTATGCACGTAGTATTATTCCTAAAAAATGTTATGAGCTTGATCCTAATTTTTTTAGACGTTTAGAAAATGAATCCATAAAAAACTTAATTTTTAATGAAGTTCGAGTGCATCGTGTTCAATGGACAAGCTATCCGGTGGATCAACAATGCTTGGAATATTATTGGGTTAAAAGGAATCTGCATTCAATTAATGGAATGCTTTGGGTTCGGCTAACCGAATTTTCTTTTCAACAGAAAGAATCATTTTATTTGGCTGAAATTATGTTACCTGAGCTTGAGAACATTAATTCATGAAGTGGAATGCATATTGGCGATTAATGCGTTTCGATAAGCCTGTGGGAATCCTGTTGCTTTGGTATCCGACAGCATGGGCTCTATGGTTGGCGAATAAAGGAATACCATCACTTAAACTGTTAATCTTTTTTTTATGTGGTACCGTACTTATGCGTGCAGCAGGCTGCGTGATCAATGATATTGCTGATCGAAATATCGATAAGCATGTTGCCCGCACGAAATTAAGACCGTTAACTGCTGGTGAAGTTAGTTTGCCTGAGTCTTTCCTTTTATTAATAATATTACTTTTAGTGGCATTATTTATATTAATTCAGCTTCCTCGAAATTGTTTTTATCTTGGATTGATTGCGTTATTTATTTCTCTATTATATCCCTTCTGTAAGCGCTTTCTCGACGCCCCCCAACTAGTCCTTGGTTTGGCATTTTCTATGGGGATACCTATGGCATATGTGGCATCCGATGGATATTTGAATAGTGAATGTTTCTTATTGTTTTTAATTAATTTTTCGTGGATTCTGACTTATGACACTATGTATGCCATGGCTGATAAAGCGGATGATTTACGAATTGGTGTGAAGTCTACGGCGATTTATTTTGCTAGCTATGATCGTATGATTATTGGTTTGTTACAAGGTTTATTTCATAGTTTGTGGTTATATTGGGCATTTATGAATCAAATCAATTTATTCTTTTATATTTTTTGGTTGATAGCGGGTGTTATCTTGATTTACCAACAAAAACTAATTAATAAAAGAGTTCCTCAAGATTGCTTCAAAGCCTTTATTGTGAGTACCTATTATGGGGCATTAATGTGGTTGGCTGTTGGCATTGGTTACTGAAATAGGGTTGGTTTTTCCCAACTGTCTTCCGTGCACAGCGAGGGAGCTCCAGTGATTATGCTAAAGAAGGGAGATCCTTCGTCGTAAGTTCCTCATTATAACGGGTCGAACTTAGGGATGACAATTAGGATTTAGGGTGACGAATTGTTATTTGAATAGCTTAATCCTAATGATGCTTATTTTCATCTGAGGTGTAATGCTATTTTGAGTTACCTGCGTTTATGTGAAATAAAGCGCAGGTCATTCATTTTAGATTTTAATAAATATCGCTTCCATTATCTGCAACAACTCGAGTATTTTTTCCATAAATTACAAGTATTTTTTGCTTGGTTTTCAGTTTGAGATCTTCTGCTTGTACCACAGAAATAATTCCCCCTGAATTTAATTTAATCACATATTCAACACCATGTGATTGGTTATAGCCATTGTCCTCAAAACTATTGCTTTTAGTTACATTGCTCGTATTTCGATGTAAATTCACAGGTCGTTTAGATATAATTGTACCCGGAATTACTTTTTTAATCTTGCCTACCTCATTTGAATCATATTCACCAGGAGGTAATGCTTTATTACAGCTAGCTAAAATAAGTCCAAAGACAAGTACTAAAATAGGTTTAAATAAGTTTTTTCGATTCATAGATACTTAAACTCCAGTAAGGAACACGATAAAGATAAGAGCCCCATACGAAATGCAACTTCGCGTGCTTATCTCTAAGCAAATAGGGATTATCGATGTCACGTACTAATTAATTTTGCGACCGTATGAAGTATAACTGAGAATTAATTTATTTTTAACAGTTCTTCTAATAAACTGCTGGCGCCTATGCGAAACCAGCTTTTATTAATATGTTTGCCCATCATTAACTCTGCGAGTGTTGCATAATTATGTGCTTGCTGTGGTGTCCTTATGCCACCCGAAATCTTAATACCGCAGGATTTCCCGCCATCTCGAATCGCACTTAACATGGCAAATGCTGCAGATAAGGATGCACCTGCGGATATTTTCCCTGTTGATGTTTTAAGATAATCGCAGCCCGACTCGACTAACTCTTTACTCACATGGTAAATAGTTGTGATGTCAGGAAAGGCGCCCGTTTCTAAAATAATTTTTAGCATAAGCTTATGTTGCTTACAAAATTGGGCAATAAAATTGCATTGATTTAACGCGAGTTGTTTTTGCCCTTGAAGATACATGTGGTAAGGAAATACATAGTCAATTTCTGTAGCTCCTAACTCCATTGCCTTTGCTATAGATTCAAGTGAACTGGTTAGTTCTTCACTTCCATGAGGAAAGTTAATCACTGTAGCTAAATCAATCACATTTTGTGAAGAAAATTGATCAAGATGCTGTATGTAAACGCAGAGCGCAGCAACTTGATTGTGATTTGCGTTGTGTTTTAATTGTAATAATGTTTCAGAATGTGCATGTTCATCCAATAAAGTAAGATCAATGGAGTGAATAAGTTGCTTGCCAGGGATGATTCTTTTAGAATTACTACCAAGCAACGTCTCCATGACCTCATTAAAATGGGTCTCTAAAGTCACTTTATACTCGCAATATATTGTTTCAGAATTAAATTCAATTTTTCCGCAGCACTTTCTGCCATTGCAACTACAGATTCATGACTGTGTGCTGTTTTTGAAAGGCCAGTTGCGTAGTTAGTAATCATAGCAATAACTGCTACGTGCATCCCACAGTGATTTGCAACTAAGACTTCTGGTACTGTAGACATGCCTACAGCATCAGCCCCCCAAACTTTAAATGCTCTGATTTCGGCAGCTGTTTCGTAATGAGGGCCTAAAACCGAAATGTAAACTCCTTCGGTAAGCTTAATTGAGTTTTTTGCTCCAGTAGATAATAAGTCAAAACGCATTTGTTTGTCATAAGCATTATCTAATGGATAAAATCTTGGGCCAAACTCATCATCGTTAGGGCCAATCAAAGGATTGCTGGGTTGTAAATTGATATGATCCGAGATAAGCATTAATTCTCCGGGCCCAACATCTTCTCTTAATGAGCCTGAAGCATTTGTGGCAATGAAATAATCGCATCCTAATAGTTTTAAAGTACGAATATAGGTTTTAACTGCTTCATAATTCTCGGAACCTTCGTACGTATGAGCGCGACCTTGTAAGCAAACAACACCCACATTATTCAAATATCCAAAAATTAAATTACCACCATGTCCTTGTACGGTAATCTTAGGAAATCCTGGTAATTCTTCATAACTGATTCGTACAGAATCGTGTAACTCATCAGCAAATTTCCCTAATCCTGATCCTAAAACCACACCAATTCTTGGTTTAAATGAAGGATATAGTTTTTTGATATAGTTTGCTGCTAAATGGGCATAGCTCTGCTTTTGTGCAGTATCTGTCATACAAATTTTCCTATTAATTAAGGGTTAACATCAAAATTAAAAGCCAATGGTAGGAGTTCATTTATCTTTAAGCTACGTAATATTGAATCTTTATTACATAGATGGATCAGAGTATCTGCTGTGGAGAATTCATGGATCCTTTGCCTGCATGCACCACAAGGTGAACACAATAAATTTGTTCCCGCAAGGATGACCATACTTTTAATATGTTGTTCCCCTGCAGAAACCATTGCAGAAATTGCTGATGTTTCAGCACATACAGCTAAGCTATAAGAGCCGTTCTCGACATTGACGCCGGTATATAAATTATCTTTATCGGTGCATATACAACAAGCCACGCTAAACTTGGAATAGGGCGAGTACGAATGAGCGAGCGCCTTATGTGCATTTGAAATCATTTTCGTAATTATCTGATCCATTATAAATCTCAATTAAAACTGGCAGTCTATAAGTATAAAAGAGTATTGTCTTTAAGACTATCTTCTTCTTTATGTTCTTGGACCTTAACAGTTGATTTAGTTGGTTCAGGGGATTTTTGCTTGGGATTAGAGAAAAAGCCGCTGAAGCAACTGGGTTCTGGTTCGGGTGACTTAGAGTTAGAGTGTTCCTCGGAAACTGAGGGGCCTAATGTTTCAGTCATTTCATAATAACTATTAGCATGGTCTGGTTCATGTTGTCCGAAATTGCAATTTAACCAGAATTCAAATGCTAATGCACCCAGTCCCACACAAATGAGCAGTGAAAAAATAGTAATAGGTATTGCTGCCGGCGGAAATAAAAATATGAAAGTAGCTGCAGTCGCAGCTACTAAGCTTATGACTGTTGATGTTTTAGCGTATGATAAATAAGCGCTTTGTCGTGTCGAAGAAAAATTTTCATCGGGAGGGGGATTTTTTAATTTATGATACTCACCAATTGACCATAATATATTACCAAGAAGAAATAGCCATGCTGCAGGAGGAAATAAGGCCGGTACAAAAATAGCAGCGACACTTATTATTGTTGCTGTGAACCCTATAATTGAAGAATAAAGGAATTGCTCTTTAATTTGTGCAAAACCATACCATTTGCGATAGTGTTCTGGGTGATCTGGATGAAGATGGCACGCTGTAAACCAACACAGATAGGCTAATGAATAAATGCCCAGTGAAAGAAATCGAAATATTGCTGCTGCGAGTGGAAAAGGGATATACTGGAGTTTTGAAAGCAAAAAGCCAGCAAAGAAAAAGATGCCACTTGCTCTATCTAATTTCTGGGCTATGGTCATATAAAAGTAATCCTGGAGATTTTTTTAACCCTGCAAATTGTACCTTAATTAAACAGAAAAAAATAGTTTATTTCATCTGTTTAAGAATATAAAAGTTAATAAAAAAGAAGTATCAATCAATTATTTACTTTCATATCATATGCTTATGTATTATCCATAACTAAATTTGGTTCAGATAGTTCGGCATTGATCTCCGGAGTTGAATGAAGAATAACCCGCACAAGCAGTCCTCCATCAGGGTTATTTAGAGCCATAATTTCACCATGATGTAATTGAATGGCACGAGCGGCGATGGCTAATCCTAATCCATATCCACCTGTTTTTTTTGTTCTTGACGTATCAACACGATAAAATGGACTAAATATCCTACCTAGCTGATCTTTAGGTACACCAGGACCTTTATCTTTAATATCAATATAGATATGTTCTTTAGTTTCATCATGTTTTAATGAAACAATCACTTGTTCTGTGGCTGGCGAATAATGGAGTGCATTTCGAACTACATTTTCTATTGCTCTATGAATTAATCGTTCATCAATGAGCAAGAAACATGGTTCAATTACACCCGCGTTGACTCGAGGTGTTTCTTCACCAACTTCATAATTGGCATCTCTAATGATATTGAATAAAAGAGTTGAAAGCTCAACATTAGTTAAATTGAGATCAGTTGTTGATTTCTCCAAACGAGCAAAATCCAGTACCTCAGTGATTAAAGCATTTAACCTAGAACATTCGAGTTCCATACGATTAAACTCTGTATCTGCTAGACCGTGTGTTTTATTACGTCCTAATTCTATTGCAATTTGCAGTCGAGCAAGAGGTGAGCGTAACTCATGTGAAATATCTTGTAACAATCGCTCTTTGGAGTTGATTAGGGTTTCTAGCTGTTCTGCCATACGATCAAACTCATGGCTCAATTGAGCTATTTCATCATTATAATGCCCTCTTAGATGTCCAACACGCGTATTTAATTTCCCAGTAGCAATTGATTTAGCGGCCATTCCCAACGATCGTAATGGCTGGGTTAAGTAGCGGGATAATAAATAACAAATAAGACCACTGATAAATATTGCCAAAATGAGACGAATGGCAAGACCAGCCCATGGAACATCAACAAAATGAGAGATTGGCTTTTCACTTACAGCTGCAAGTCGGTAAAATTTTCCTGAAGTGGATAAAATTTCATGACTTACGATAAGTTTGCCTGATTTTAAAATACCTTCACTTAGTTGATCTTGTAGTAAGTTTTCTGCAACTTCTTTTACGTTTTCTGGCGCTGCTTGCGTGCCAATAATTTCACCGGTGCTGGATAATAAATAAATTGACATATGGCGTGAAATACCAATTTTATTTAACCATTTTAATAATGCAGTTTGTCGACCTGATTCGTAGGTTGCAACGGCCGCATTTGCATAGCTATCCATAAATAGCTGTTCTTGGGCAGGTAATGATGATTTTTGTACGATGTGACTGATAACCCAGGCTGTGGTAAAAATAATAAGTATTGTGGCGAGCCAAAATGAAATAAAAATTTTCCAATACAAACTACGCATTAAACATGTATCCAAATCCACGAACAGTTTTAACTATAGGTTCACCTTGAGGGTTATCTCCTAACTTGTTTCTTAGATTACTGATATGAACATCGATACTACGATCATATGCAGTGTATTTTCTGCCTAGAGCATATTCAGTAAGCTCTTCCTTAGAAAATGCTTGTCCTGGTGATTTTATAAGCATTTCTAAAATATTGAATTCAGCATTAGTCAGTTCAAGATAGTTTCCGCCCATAGTTACATGACGTTTGGAGCAGTCAACAACTATATCATGTTGCTCAATGATAGGTCTTGATGTGGGTATCTTTTGAGTACGCCTCAAAATAGCACGTAAACGAGCTACTAATTCGCGAGGATTGCATGGTTTAGGCAGATAATCATCGGCACCGATCTCAAGACCCACGATCCTATCGATATCATCTCCACGAGCAGTTAGCATGAGGACAGGTGTTTCCAAATGTTCACGAATCGCTTTTAATACCTCAAAACCATTCAGTTTTGGTAACATGACATCAAGAATAATTGCATCGAAAGTCTGATTTAAGGCTTTTTTTACTCCACTTTCACCGTCATGGACACAGACAGCATTGAATCCCTCGGGGTCCAAATATTGGGCTAATAAATCAGTTAGCTCTATATCGTCATCAATTATGAGAATATTACCATTCATACTTCATTATGCCTTGCGTTTATCAATACATTCCATTAATTTGATCCTTCGAGCATCTGCGTTAATAATTTTAAACTCAAAAGAATCAATCGTAATCGTTTCCCCTCGTGAAGGTAAATGACCAAAACTATTCATTACAATCCCGCCTATTGTATCATAAATTTCATCACTAAAATCTGCTTTAAGTTGTTCATTAAATTCATCAATAGGCATATGGGCCTTAACAATATAGTGTCCATCTTCATGCGCCTTGAGGTAGGCATCTTCATCGATATCGAACTCGTCTTCAATATCTCCAATTATCTGTTCGATAATATCTTCAATAGTCACAAAACCAGAAACTTCACCATATTCATCCACTACTATCGCCATATGATTTTTGTTGCTGCGAAATTCACTGAGTAAGCTATCTAAACGTCTACTTTCAGGAACAAACGTCGTCTGACGACAAATATCAAGTAAGTCAAATGAGTCGAGATTAGCAGATTGATAGCGTAATAAATCTTTTGCGTGTAATACCCCAATGATTTCATCTGAATCGGCAGTAATCACTGGAAATCTTGAATGCCCAGTTTGGGTGACTGTTTGTATAATGTCGCAAAATTGCTCATCTTGTTTAATACAAACCATCTGATTTTTGGGCAGCATAATATCTCGTACACGCATTTTGGAGAATGAAATAGCTCCCTCTATCATTGCCAACGTTTCAGCACTAATTAGAGAGCGAATTTGTGCGTCTCTTAATAAACTAACAAGTTCCTCTTGATTTTGTGGTTCTCCTTGTAAAAACTGCTTAAAACGAGCAAACCACGTACTGTTATCTTCCTCTTTATTCAAGTTCATTACCCTCTGCGTCGTAAGGATTTGGAAACCCAAGCTCAGCTAATAATTTAATTTCAATAGCTTGCATTACGGCTGCGTCATCATCCTTAATATGATCATAGCCTAATAAATGCAATATTCCATGAATCAAAATCAATGCCCAATGGGATTCTAAAGTTTTTTTAAGTTGCTGACTTTCTTCTAATAAAACTGTCGGGCAAATTATGACATCACCTAATAAGGGGCATTCCAATTGTATTTCCACAGGTAACGAACTGGGAAATGCCAATACATTGGTGGTTTTATTTTGCTTTCTGTATGTATTATTTAAATGAATCATCTCTTCTGGAGTAACCAGGCGAACAGTGAGCTCAGCTTCTTTTTGATAATCTCTTAAAGCCAGTGATGCCAAGTGGATTATTTCATCCTCGCTCACAGGTAGTGATTCATCAGTTGCGTTTTGGATATCGATATAATAAGTCATTTATTTTTTCCTGTTGATGCATGATCATAGCAGTCAACAATTTTAGATACTAACGGATGTCGTACCACTTCACGACTTGTGAACGTATGAATACTAATTTCCGGTATTTTTTTGAATAATCCTACTGCATGCGCAAGTCCGGAATCAATACCTTTTGGTAAATCAACTTGTGTCATATCTCCAGTTACGACAGCTTTTGAACCGAAACCAATACGTGTTAAGAACATTTTCATTTGCATAATTGTTGTATTTTGTGCCTCATCAAGGATGATAAATGATTCGTTTAAAGTTCTACCGCGCATGAATGCTAAAGGTAAAACCTCGATAATATCGGTTTGAATCAGTTTTTGTGTTTCTTTAAAACCTATCATTTCATATAGAGCGTCATAAATAGGTCTTAGATAAGGTAGTACTTTTTCTACTAAATCTCCTGGAAGAAATCCTAATTTTTCGCCTGCTTCGACTGCTGGTCTTACAAAAATCAATCTTTGTACTTCACCTTTTTCAAAACATTGTATGGCTTTAGAAACCGCTAAATAAGTTTTCCCAGTTCCCGCAGGGCCAACAGCAAAGGTTATATCAAAGCGGTCAAGTGCATCGAGAAAGTCAGCTTGTTTATTATTTCGGGCGGCAATTGATTTTCTGCATAATTTAACATGATGAACATTATGGATCATTATCTTTTGGTTTTCCTTAAAAGTAATATACTATGAGTATAGTATTTATTATATTTTTTAGCTGTGTAATGTTTAGGCTCACAAGAATAGTTCAGAACGCTCATCTTCTGCAAGATTTATGCTACAATCATTCTTTTTTGATATAACATTCATTCATGATTGATCTTCACTGTCATAGCATTTTTTCTGATGGAAGCTTAAGTCCAAAAGAAATAATACAAAGAGCGCAAAGTAAACAGATTCAGTGTTTATCACTAACAGATCATGATACAGTCGCAGGTTACCCTGAATTATTGCAAGCGGCTTCTAACACCTCGATTAAAATAATAAATGGTATAGAGTTTAGTGTCCGATGGAAAAAACATGAATTACATATTCTAGGTTATCAAATTAATCATACCGCAGATTTCCTTGAGCTGATTCAACGACAAAATCAAAATAGAATAGAGCGTGCACAACAAATTGGAACAGCATTAGGTTTGCTTGGTATTTCGGACGCTTATTCAAAGGCTTGTGAGTTGGCGGGCCATCAGAGAGTGGGCAGACCTCATTTTGCACAACTTCTTGTAAATGAAGGAAAAGTTCAAGACCCAGCTACTGCATTTAAGCGTTTTTTGGGGAGAGGTAAGGGAGCCTATGTTCCTACCCCTTGGATTAGCATCCATGAGGCTGTCGAGGGCATTAATGCTGCTGGTGGTCAGGCAGTAATTGCTCATCCACTTAAATACGGATTGACGCGTTCTAAATTGCATGAGTTAATTAATGAATTTAAAGAAGCTGGTGGCGTAGGAATAGAAGTGGTTTCAGGCGAGATGACTGTAACTGAAGTAAATGAAATGGCGGCGATATGTCTTCGGTTTCATTTATTAGCTTCTTCTGGTTCAGATTATCATAGTGATATTGCTTCGCGAGTAAAGCTTGGTGGTCAGAAGCAACTACCAGTAAACTGTACACCTATTTGGCATGAATGGAACATTTAACAGGGGACTTTATGAGTCAGTTTTTTGCATTACATCCTGATAATCCACAGGCTCGCTTATTGAGAAAGGCGGTGAATATTATTGAGGAAGGTGGATTAATTGTTTATCCTACTGACTCAGGCTACGCATTGGGTTGTAGTTTAGGAAATAAGGCGGCACTTGAACGCATTAGAAAACTACGCCAATTGGATAAAAATCATAACATGACTTTAGTATGTCGTGATTTATCTCAGCTTGGTACTTATGCCCGTGTATCCAATCCCATATTCAGATTATTGAAGGCGTTTACGCCAGGCTCCTACACTTTTATTCTTAATGCAACACATGAGGTTCCTCGTTTAATGTTGCATCCAAAAAGAAAAACTCTGGGATTACGTGTTCCTGATAATATGATTACACTTGCACTATTGGAGTGTCTGGAAGCCCCATTAATGAGTACTACATTAATTCTTCCGGGTGCAAAAGCCCCATTGAGTGAACCTGAAGCGATTTACGATCTGTTAGGACATCAGATCGATTTAGTTATTGATGGTGGCAATTGTGGACAAGAACCAACAACGGTAGTTGATTTGACTGGTGATTATCCAGTGATAATTAGGGAGGGTAAGGGTGATCCCGAACCTTTTAAGTAATAATTAATATTTATAAAGAGGATATTGATGTCAGCATTATTTAGTTCCAATAAACGAGTTGTTTCTGGAATGCGTGTCAGTGGAAGATTACATCTTGGACACTATCATGGTGTAATAAAAAATTGGATTAAATTACAACATCAATATGATTGCTTCTTTTTTGCAGCCGATTGGCATGGCTTAACCACACAATATGATGAGCCAGGTTTTATAGAGAGACATTTGTGGGATATGATTGTGGATTGGCTGGCTTGTGGAGTAAATCCTGGGTTATCCCGAATATTTATTCAATCATGGGTTCCAGAGCATGCGGAATTGCACTTACTTTTATCTATGATTACTCCGTTGGGGTGGTTGGAACGAGTACCGAGTTTTAAAGATCAGCAAGAAAAATTAAAGGAAAAAGACCTATCAACATATGGGTTTCTAGGTTATCCCTTATTACAAAGTGCTGATGTTCTCATCTATCATGCTGATTATGTTCCTGTTGGCGAAGATCAGGTGTCACATATTGAACTTACAAGAGAAATTGCGCGTCGGTTTAATCATATTTATGGTAAAGAACCTAATTTTGAAGAGTTAGCTGCCGAAGCAATTAAAAAAATGGGAAAAAAGAACGGTAAGTTTTACAGTGAGTTGCGTCGGCAATTTCAGGAACATGGAAATCATGAGGCAATTAAAACAGCGCAAGCACTGTTAGAAGATCAATCTAGTTTGTCTATTGGTGATAAAGAGCGTCTCCTAGGTTACTTAGAAGGTAGTGGTAAAATTATTCTACCAGAACCTCATCCACTACTTACTGAAACTGCCAAAATGCCTGGCATTGATGGGCAAAAAATGTCTAAATCTTATCATAATACAATTATGCTAAGAGAGCCTCCTGAACAAGTTGAGAAAAAGATATTAACTATGCCAACAGATCCCGCACGTATCAAACGAACAGATCCTGGTGAGCCAGAAAAATGTCCCGTTTGGCAGTTTCATAAAATTTACTCAAACAATGAAGTTAAAGATTGGGTTCAAAAAGGCTGTCGTTCAGCTGGGATTGGTTGTGTTGAATGCAAGCGGCCGGTTGTTGATGCAATTAATAAAGAATTACAACCCATCCAGGAAGCAATTACTGAATATGAATCTGATTTGAGTTCAGTAAAGCGAATTGTTTCTGAAGGAAGTGAGGCAGCGCGGGAAGTAGCTTGTAAAAATTTGAGTACTGTACGAGAAGTTATGGGACTCGATTATTGATGCTTCGACGTTATATAGGTACTTTTGAAAAAATCCTGGACGAATATATTGGCGTTCAGGTTTCACTTTACTCCACCCACTTTAAAATTACAGATTTATGTCGATCTTTGAAGGTGTCTGTGAGGAGCCTAATAAACAATGAGTTATTAGCATGGATATTGAATTAGAAAGCAAACCAGAAGTAAAAGCAATTATTGATGGTAAGGAGCTTACGGAGCTCCCAGATGATTTGTTTATTCCTCCTGATGCACTTGAGGTTCTGTTAGATTCTTTTAGTGGACCTCTAGACTTGCTTTTATATCTTATTCGCAAACAAAATATCGATATATTGGATATTCCGATTGTTAGTATCACGAAGCAATATTTGCATTACATTCAATTGATGGAATGCAGACGATTGGAATTAGCTGCTGATTATTTATTGATGGCTGCAATGCTTGCAGAAATTAAGTCACGGCTATTACTTCCTGCTCCTCCTGCTAGTGGCGAAGAGGAGGAAGAAGATCCTCGCATGAGTTTAGTACGAAAACTACAAGCCTATGAACAAATAAAAATTGCTGCGGAATTGCTTGATGCTCTTCCGCGACAAGAGCGAGATCATTTACCAATTCAAATAGTTCCTTCTGAGCTTGAGCGAATAATAGTTCATCCAGAGGTACAGTTGGTCGATTTAATTGAGGCAATGAAATCGTTATTGCAAAGAGAAGAGCAGACAAGTCATCATCAAGTCTCACGTGAAGCGCTATCCGTTCGTGAGCGAATGAGCCACGTATTGTCACTGCTCCAAGAACACAATGTTTTGGAGTTTAGTCAATTGTTCTCAATCGAGGAGGGACGAATTGGTTTGGTTGTTTCTCTGCTTGCTATTTTAGAGTTAGCAAGACAATCACTCATTGTGATTACGCAAAATGAAGCATTTTCTCCAATACATTTACAGGCAGCATAAAATGGATGAAAAGGAATTAAAAAAAGTAGTTGAAGCCTTACTTTTAAGTTCAAGCGAACCACTCTCTATAGATAGATTGTTAGAAGTTTTCGATGAATGGCAAAGACCAACTAAAGAACATTTAAGTGTTATTATTAATGACTTAAAGGAAGACTATACATCACGAGCTATTGAACTTGTTGAAGTTGCGACAGGCTTTATTATCCAAACTAGAAAAGAATATAGTAACTGGGTTGCACGCATGCAAATTGAAAAACCTAGTAAATATTCTCGTGCTTTGCTTGAAACTTTAGCTATTATTGCTTATAAGCAACCGGTTACCCGAGCTGATATTGAAGAGCTTCGTGGTGTCGCAGTTAGTAGTCAAATAATGAAAACATTATTGGAAAGAGAATGGATTCGTGTTTCTGGTTATAAAAATGTGGCGGGTAAGCCCGCTGTATATACGACTACAAGAGAATTTTTAAATTATTTTAATTTAAAATATTTAAATGAACTTCCAACCTTACCTGAGGTTATGGAAGCATTAACTTTACATAATCCTAATGAAGAGTATATTACTGAATGAGCAGCGAAAGGTTACAAAAAATACTAAGTCAGGCTGGCCTTGGATCTCGACGAGAAATGGAACGTTGGATAGAAAATGGCTGGGTCCAAGTTAATGGCAAACCAGTAAAACTAGGTGACTCTGCAAGTGCCGAAGATAAAATCACTGTAAAAGGAAAATTAATTCCTAATCCCCTTAAAGTGAGACAAAACACCCGTATTCTGCTTTATCATAAACCTGTAGGCGAAATATCAAGTCGTCACGATCCTAAATTTGAGAAAACCGTTTTTGATCATCTACCTCATTTGCGACAAGGACGTTGGGTTCAGGTCGGTCGCTTGGATTTAAATACTTCTGGTTTACTTATATTTACCAATAACGGTGATTTAGCGAATCAATTAATGCATCCTAAATATGGATTAGAAAGAGAGTATGCAGTTAGAGTTCATGGTCAAGTTAGTCCTGAGGCTTTAAATATTCTTCAAAAAGGTGTTGAACTAGACGATGGAATAGCTAAATTTACTCGCTTGGAATTTCGTGGCGGAGAAGGCTCGAATTCTTGGTATCATGTGACCTTAAATGAAGGGCGTAATAGGGAAGTACGACGTTTATGGGAATCACAAGGTGTGGAAGTAAGTCGATTGATACGCATTCGCTATGGTGTATTAACAATGCCAAGATTTTTATCACGTGGACAATGTTATGAATTAACACCTAAAGAGGTCACTGAGTTTTTAGCTTCTTTGCCTAAAGAATAATGGTTGTTTTATAGTTGGAGTTAGTGCACCGCAATCTAGGGATTTTCCTCATCATCCCGAGCATGGCTCGGGATGAGGTAAGTAGCCATTGGATTGTACTGTGTTAATCCCAGCTACAAAGTAACGACGCTAAGCCGTATATGTCTTTTTCTCTTTACTAAAAGGTTTTAATGATTCTGCAATTTGTTTATATAATTCAGGAAGCCATCTTGGTTGTGCAAAGGTAGTGGTAGAGGGCTTGCTCTTACGTAAATCGTTGGGTGCGATAATTACCTGAATATTGCTTAGTCCTACACGACGTGCCAAAATAAAAAGCTGATCTATAGCGAGATCGCCAACAGCCAAACAGCCCACAGATAAGTTTTTGCCATGTATAAAAATATTATTACCTAAATTTCTTCTCCCATCTTGATAACCTTTTTGTTTATCAAAATTATTGGGGTAATTAATCATCATTGATAAATGCATGCTACTGAACGGGTTAAAATTAACTAACTTATAAACCCCCTCAGGAATTTGTTTATCATTTTCACGTAATTTAGGTCCTAGCCGACCACTGAATCCCGTTAAAGGGTAATCATGAATATGTTTCCATGATTGATCAGAGTTTTTAGCCCAGAGTTCGACCTTTCTTTCAGATTTAAAAGCAAGTAAAGCAATATCACTCGGAGGATAACTTACTTTAGCTTTGGAGAAGTAAGATTTCAATTGCGGTTCAACACGTAAGCCATATCGTTTTATTGCGCGATCTACTGCTTGATCCCAATTAAGTTTAGGAGCCATAGCATAGCAATTAAGGCTAAATATCATTATGACAAATGCAAATAACCGTTTCATAGAAATACTTGAGTGATGGATTGTTGGCATGTTATCAAATCTTAATACAAAGAACAATTTAACCTCCCAGACTTCTCGTATAAATATAGTTATGTAATGCTTTATTTTATTGATTCTCTTCTCAGAACATATCAATACATTTAACTTTTATTTTTTTGTTTTAGCAGCATTTGTTTTTTTATTGGTAATGACATTTGAGTTGTAATGAAATCGGGAGTCGTTGCTAAATGTCCTATAGAGGGTAATAAACCATAATGGTTCGGACAAAGGTACGCGACAGAACTGTCACGATCAATTTTATAAAATACATACCTACTATCACAATACGTAGGTTTTTCAAAAAGGGCCACTTGCATTATAGGCGTTCCCTCCATCTTATTCTCTATGAAGAAGGCATTAATCCACAAGTTGCTAATAAGAATAAATGCTCCTACAACTAAAAGTGCGTTAATAAATGTATATGTATATCTAAAAGTAGGGGCCTTTATACTTAAATGCGATATGACTTGTATTAAGGCAAGGAGCAAGATAAGTAAATTAAACGAATAAATTCCCGCATTAAGATAGTTAAAATAGGTTCCAAAAATTTCATTTCCAGAGAATTGAAAATGAATGAGTAGCGCAATAAGGCTAAGCCAAAGAGCGGAAATAATGTAATAAATAGCGTTTCTTTTAATTCCAATAATAAAGAGTACAAGAGCAATTAATGGAAAAAGACTTTGGATTAATTTTCCCAGTGTATACATTTGAGCCATACTCTCAAAATTAAGTGATATTTACTTTAAAACTATATAGTTATAACAGTATTTTTTGTATATGTATAGATTATGGTGATCTTGAGTTTAGGAGTAATAATCTATAATTATGCAGAGCATACTGTCGTTTGACTCGTACAATCATGAGAAGAATCAATGCTGATTAATATTCGGCCAAAGGAAAAATTATTAATTGGTATTTTCGCTGTTTTTTTCTTTAATAAGCGTTAAGTAAGGTTGTGTTGGATATATTGTTGTTTTAATCATTGTTTCGGGTAATTTGATTTGTTTGACTTCAAACGGACTTTCAGTTTTAAACATATAATCTAATGGATTTATTAAATTTGGAAAATATCCCAGATTGTTCATTTTCTTCTTGATACGGTTAGATGGATGTACACTACCTATCCATAATGGCTGGTTTGACTCTAATATATTATAACTTGACTCCCAAACTCTTAACTCCAACGTTAACTTAGTTTGTTGATCGGTATAGGTCATGATCAGCATAGGCGCTTTATTTTCATATAACTGAGTAAATAATGGCAATTTAACGGTGTTTGGCTTTTGACTCATTCGCAGAAGTAAGTTTGTAAAAAATGAATCTTGATGTGATTTCCATCCATTTTTTTCCAGACTATTTTGGAGTGTATCTAAGTTACCTGAGAATTGTAGGTTTAATAAACTAATTCGTTTACCTATTCTACTGAATTGGTAAATTGGCAAAGTAGGCTTTTCCTGTCCCCACCACGTTTTTTCGCTCAGACTAAATTTTTTATGATAGGGAGTATGGTTATAAGATAAAGTTTTAAAATTCAGGTAGGTGGAGCCAAATGTAGGTAAAAGAATGCCGATAAAAAGCAAAGAAATCAATAGTAATGACGGTGTTGTTTTTTGGTATGGAATATTGGATTTTCTATAAATCAAACAGTGAATTAAGCAAACTGTTGTACCAGCAAAGTATGATGCTAAAATGTCTGTGAGCCAATAATCTCCTAAATAAAGAGCACCTAAACCACTAAAGCCAAGAATTGTAAAAATAATAGACTTCGACATGTTCGTGAACATGTCATAGGTACTATTAAGGTAAAATAGAATAAATCCGTACATTGCCGTAGCAATTAAAAGATTGACCGCCGGAAAAGAAGATCCTGACATAACAATCAGTAATCCAGAGGGTCTAGGACTATGAATAAAATAAAGAAGTGATAAGGCTAAAAAACTACTAAAAACAATAAGGCTACATAAATAAACAACTGCTGTTCTATTTTTCTGGTAAATAAACCAGCAACAACAAATAATAAAGAGACTGATTATAGTTGTTGTTGCGGTTAATTGACTACAAAGGATAAAAAATACTTTTAAAGTTGGTGTATTAAAACTTTGTAAAAATAAATAGGTTGGGTAATTAACCGAAGCCAGATATTGTGTTGCAACAGTTAGTCCTAAAAGTACAAGGAAAAAAAGCAGACAAAACATGGTTATCAATACAAGTGCAGCAGTATGGTAGTGATTTGATTCACCATACGGTGTAAGTGCATGGTACACCTGAATAAATAAAGTGTTATTTTTAAGTTTTAGCCAAAAAGTATGTAAGTGTAATTTTAAAATAGAGCTTAATACTCCAACTATGCGTTTGATGAACAAACTAATAAACCAAAGTCCAGCAAGCAAAATAAGTATTAATATAAATAAGCGTGTTGCGCTTTCGGTAGATAGTTCGTGGCTTGCAGCACCTATTGCAACACCAGGCATTATGTATAAAAGCGACCAGCCAATAGCTGATAAAACATTTGCTACAAAAAAACGCCACTGCTTCATATGCAGTATTCCTGCAATGACGGGAATAATAGAGCGTAGAGGCCCTACAAATCGACCAATTAATACACTTTTACCACCATGGGTTTCAAAAAAATCTTTACCATATTGTATCCATTGGGGGTATTTACTAAACGGCCAAATTTCAGTCAACCGCTCACTATAATAATAACCCAGGATATAGCTCAGACTATCACCAGCGACCGCCCCTAAAATCGCTGCTAATAAAGTAAGATCAATACGCATAATTCCCGAGCCAGCGAGGATTCCTATGGCAGTCATCGTAACACTGCCAGGTACAATACTACCTATAATCGCCAGAGACTCAGTTAGGGAAATTAGAAATGTAATAAATAAAGACCAGTGAGGGTTTTGTTGCAACCAGACAGTCAGTGGCTGTACATAATCTACGAACAAGTTCATATTTTTCAGGGATAAAATTGTTGTAGAAAATATTGTACGAAATGTTGATTAACTTCATCTATTTGCACAGCAGGAACAAACTGACTTATTTGAGTCATTTCCATTTTTGCAAATCCACATGGATTTATCCCTGAAAAAGGTTTTAAGTCCATATCAACATTAAGTGCAATTCCGTGATAAGTACAACCATTTTTTACTCTTAACCCAATTGAGGCGATTTTTTGCTCCCTGACATATACTCCTGGGGCACCACAACGAATAGAACCTTCAATTTGATATTGTGCAAGAACAGAAATTAAAATCTGCTCTAATTTCCCAACCAACGATCTTATTCCTAAATTTTTTCTACCAATATCCATTAGAACATATGCAACAAGCTGGCCTGGTCCATGGTAGGTCACTTGTCCTCCCCGATCTGATTGCACTATAGGTATGGATGCAGGATTTAGTATGTGCTCAGATTTTCCTGCTTGTCCTTGAGTATAGACAGGGGAATGTTCTAAAAGCCAAAGCTCATCTTGTGTATTTACGTCACGATTTTGCGTAAATTCCTTCATTTGCAGCCAAACATCATTGTAGTTTTGAATACCTAGCTGTCGTATTTTCATTATAGAACCATTTTCACATCAGGATGCTGGGTAATGGCTCTATAAAATGCATCAAGCATGTCTTGATTTTCAGCATAAACAGTAACAGTTATTGCTAAGTAATTGGAATCCTTACTCATTTTATGAGTCAGCGCATCTTCCGTAATATTAGGAAAGTGTGTGACGGTAATTTCTCTGATCTCTTCAAGAAAAACAGTCGAATTATTCCCTATTACCTTTATAGGAAAGTAACAGGGAAATTCAATTATCGTTGTTTTTTCCATCCTTAAACCCTATTAATCTTAGGAGCCAAACCAGCGTTTAAATGCCAGACGTATTGAATCTTTTGTTCGAGTGTAAAAACCACCTGATTCAACATCTTGCAAAGCATAAAGTGGTCGAGTTGATACAACGTTATTATCAAATTGGACTACCAAATCACCTATTTTATCGCCTTTCTTAATGGGGGCTTCGAGGTAAGAAGGAACTTTAGTAGAAATAGTAAGACGTTGATACTGACCAGTAGGAATAGTGATGTACTGATCTTCATTTAGACCTACAGTTATTTTATCAACACTTCCTTTATAAAGTGAAAGCTCAGAAATCGATTGACCAGACTTGTAAAGCTGATGCGTTTCAAAGAACCTGAAACCATAGTTTAGTAATTTTTCGCTATCATCGGCACGAGAAGAATCACTTGGTTCGCCAAGAACAACAGCAAGTAATCGCATATTGTCGCGTTTTGCTGATGATACAAGACAAAAACCTGCTTCATTCGTATGACCTGTCTTTATACCATCCACCTGATTATCACGCCATAACAAGCGATTTCTATTGGGTTGACGAATACCATTATAGGTAAACCATTTTTGTTTATACCAGTCATAATATTGGGGGAAGTCAATAATTAATGCCCTACCAAGGATTGCTAGATCTTTTGCGGTAGTATAAAGATTAGCGTCAGGCAAGCCAGTACTATCCGTAAAATGGCTGTTTTTCATTCCAAGGTTTTGAGCTTGCTGATTCATAAGGTCAGTAAATGAATTTTCAGTGCCACCAATATGTTCTGCCATTGCAACACATGCATCATTGCCTGAGTCAACAATAATCCCTTTGAGCAGGTCTTCAACTGGAACTTGTTGGCCTTCTTTGATAAACATGCGAGAGCCACCTATTTTCCAAGCTTCACGACTTACTCGTACGTTATCGGTGAGGTGAATTTGTTCGTGACGCAGCGCATTCGATACTACATATAAAGTCATCATTTTAGTTAAGCTGGCAGGAGGCAAACGTTCCTCACTGTTTTTCTCAGCAATAATTTTGCCACTGTTTACATCGATCAGAATGTACGCTTTCGCATTAAGCATCGGGGCTGCAGGAGTGACTAAAGGTTTATTATTCACTGTTGGGGATGGTCTTTCCAAGTCCGCGGTAGGTTTTGTAGGTAACGATCCTTCATCGGCCATAGAGTTAGTTGACTGTACAAATAATGTAATAATAAACAAAGTAGTTAATAAAATAGACGTTGTTCTTGTCATGTTGTTATCGAGTCCAATTGCAAAAATGTGGATATAGTACCACAGCCTTTTGCAGGCAACAAAATAGCAGATGAAAAATAATGAATTTTTTTTCGGAAATAAAATAAATCTTCGAAATTACGTGATATTTCTGTATATTAGCCAGAAAACAATAATTAAAAATGGATAATATGCGAAAGATACTTATTGCCGTGACGATTATATTAGCAGGTTGTCAAACTACAAATCAGTCTCTTGATTCTGCATCATCAGGAACCAAGCAGTCTACACGACAAGTAACTCAGAATAAGAAAAATACAAATAATTCCATATATAACCGTTATAAAAATAAAACAAATCGATATACTCAACGCCAAGATGGGGCCCCGACCAAATCTAGAAACATTAGCTTTAAAGAGCCTGTACCGTCCAAAGAACCTTTAAGTCGATATGGTAATATATCAGAATATTCTGTTGATGGACGCTCATATCAAGTGCTGAGAAGCTCAACAGGATATAAAGCAAGAGGCACTGCTTCCTGGTATGGAACAAAATTCCACAAACAAAGAACTTCAAGCGGCGAGCCCTATGATATGTATGTAATGTCCGCTGCACATAAGACTTTACCTTTACCTACTTATGTAAAGGTTAAAAATTTAAGCAATGGAAAGGTTGCAATTGTTAAAGTTAATGATCGAGGCCCATTTCATTCAGATAGGATTATCGATTTATCCTATGCTGCGGCTTTAAAACTCGGTGTCTTTCCGAAAGGAACTGCCCCTGTTGAAATTGAAACATTAATGGGACCAGCAGGTAAGGCACATTATTATCTTCAGGCAGGTGCTTTTACAACGGAAGTTTTAGCAAAGCGTTTAAAAGATAAATTAACTCATATTACTCCATCTCCAGTTTATATCGAACATTATAAGCAACATTATATTGTGAGGGTTGGCCCATTTGGCTCAAAAAATATGGCCGACAGCTTAAAGCGTCAATTATCACTTAATGGAGTGACAGGGTCTTTTTCTGTTTTGATTTAATTCTTAATGAATAATGATAGCTAATTAATGGATTAATGGATAAAATTATTGCGTCAAATATTCAGAACATTAGAATTACTATAGTAATAAAATTGTAGCTCTTGTTAAAAGTGCAGCATACACTCATTTTTGTATTCAACTTCTTGTTTAATTGCACTTTGTCAAGTTTACAGTTTTCTTAATTAAGGTTGGTTTCATTTTAATATCGAGGTGCTTAATCAATGCATGATGGCTCTGTGTTTTATACAATATTTTTAATTTTCGCAGGCGCAGCATTTCTATCAACCTTGGTTCTTTATACCAAACAATCTTTGCTGGTTGCGTATATTCTTTTGGGTGCAGTATTTGGACCATGGGGTTTAAAGCTTGTATCTGATGTGAGTATTGTCAAACAAATTGGAGATGTTGGAATAGTTTTCTTATTATTCCTGCTTGGATTGCATTTGCAGCCACAAAATCTCGTACATATGCTCAAGAAAGTTACCTGGATTGCTTTAATTAGTTCTGTTCTTTTTGCAGTAACTGCATATGGGATAGGTAGGCTCTTTGGATTGGGTGTGGCTGAATCATGGATTTTGGGTGGCTCAATGATGTTTTCAAGTACCATCATTGGATTGAAATTATTACCGACAACGATTCTCCATCATCAACATACTGGTGAGGTGATGATAAGCGTATTGCTTATGCAGGATGTGATTGCAATTATTGTATTGATTCTAATTAATGGCGCCCAACAAACGGGTGGTTTTTCCATTGATGATATCATTTTAGTAGGTATTAATTTGCCTGCATTGTGTCTTTTTGCTTTTGCTATTGAGAAATATGTTTTAATCCGGTTGCTAGCTCGTTTTGATAGAACTCAGGAGTATGTATTTTTATTATCAATTGGCTGGTGCTTGGGGTTGTCAGTTCTTGCACAAAAGATGGGGCTTTCAGAGGATATTGGTGCTTTTATTGCTGGAGTTGCCCTTGCAGCAAGCCCGATTTCTCTTTTTATTGCAGAGAGTCTAAAACCTTTAAGAGATTTTTTCTTGGTCATGTTTTTCTTTTCTATCGGAGCGACTTTTAACTTTGGTTTGGCACAACAAGTTGTAATTCCTGCGCTTATTTTATCTGTCTTAGTGCTCCTGTTCAAACCTGTTTTATTTTATTTACTTCTTGAAAAATCTGGTGAAAAAAAACATGTTGCAAAAGAGGTGGGTATTCGATTGGGACAAGCGAGTGAGTTCTCATTGCTTGTTGCCAGTATTGCCTTGAGCACCGAACTTATTTCGGATAAAGCCTCTAATTTAATTCAAGCAACTACTATTTTAACTTTTATTGTTTCATCGTATTTCGTTGTATTGAAATACCCAACACCCATAGCATTCTCTGATAAAATGCGTAAGGATTAAATAATGAAATTATTAGTAATATTGTTGTGTTTATTAAGTGAACGTTTCTTGATTCACTCCGTCTCCTATCAGCGATTTTATTGGTTTCCAGATTATTGTCAAAAGATCAAAAGTCTGGGGGATAAACATAGTTCCCTTAATAATCCATGGGTTCTATTGGCTTTAATCATAGTGCCTATTTTAATTCTTGTGTCACTTATTTATCTATTGTTGCATCCTTTAGTATTTGGTTTGATGGGATTTCTTTTAAGTATCGTAATTTTCTTTTATTGCCTTGGCCCTCAAAATGTTTTTTATCCAATAGTACAATCGGATACAAAGAGTAACCAAGAGATTGTCGGAGACTATTTTATCTTGGTTAATAGACAATTATTTTCTCTTGTATTTTGGTTTATCATCGCGGGACCAATTGGCGCTTTGACATACCGTTTAATTACTTTATGTCGGGATATCCATTTCGTAGGTGAGCAAGCAAATGAAGTTACCGATTTGTTTGAGTGGATTCCTGCTCGCTTAACTGTATTACTCTTTTTACTTGTAGGAAATTTCCAACGAGGCTTTTCTTTATTTACTAGTTACTTTATTGCTAAACCTGACATGAATGGTGAGATGTTACGTGAGTGTGGATTACTGGCAGTTAAAACAAATGAAACAGAAGAAATTCCTATGCCAGTAGCAGAAGGCTTGGTTGAACATGCAATTATTGTTATGTTGGTTTTTATTGCTTTATTTACGTTAATTACTTGGTTGTAATGAGTTAAGAGTAGTTATGAGCTGAGGCGTTTAACCTGCGTAATCATTTTTGTGGATATTATCACTATGAATTCTTTTTTGTGGCTAGTATGTTGCACTATAATATTAATGCTTGGAGGTTGTCAGGGGTTACAACAAAATGCATTTAAAGGCCAAGCATTAGAACAATGTAATAGGACTTGTGTGCAACACTTTGAGTTTTGTAGACAAAACTGTGTTAACAATTGCGCGACATGTACCTATGTATCTCAAAGAGAGGCGGAAAAAAATTTTGCGAAATACGTACATGAGCGAAATGTTCAAGGTAAAAAGGTGATGCGTGAGTTGAATTCTTATCGCGATCCACTACAATGCCGCAAAGTAACATGTGATTGCTCATCAGATTTCACAATTTGTAAGAAAGGTTGCACTGGTGTAATTCCAAAAAAATTACAAGCTGTACCTTATTGAGTTTAATAGATTTCGGGGAACACTTTCATGGCAAATGAAAATAATTTAGATTTGGATCCTATAGAAACACGTGAATGGCTGGATGCCCTGCAAGCTGTATTAATCAATGATGGTCCCCAACGAGGAGCGTTTCTTTTAAAGCAGCTCCTTAATAAAGCGAATGCAGAAGGGGTCAACTTAACCAGTTCCATTAATACACCCTACAGAAATACCATTAATCTGCATGAAGAAGAGCAAATACCACCGGATGAGGGTATTGGTAAACGTATTAGCGCATTGATTCGTTGGAATGCTGTGGCAATGGTACTGCGTGCAGGAAAATATGCTCCTGAACTGGGCGGCCATATTGCCTCTTATGCTTCGTCTTCTACTTTGTATGAAACAGGTTTTAATTACTTTTTCAAAGGACCAAATGGTAAGCATGGCGGTGATTTACTATATATCCAAGGCCATTCTTCCCCTGGTATTTACGCACGTGCTTTCCTTGAGGGACGACTCACAGAGGAACAATTAGGTAAATTCAGACAAGAGGTGGAGGTTGACGGTTTATCTTCATACCCACATCCTTGGTTGATGAGCGAATTTTGGCAGTTTCCTACTGTATCTATGGGATTAGGTCCTTTACAAGCTATTTATCAAGCACGATTTTTAAAATATTTAGAAAACCGAGGATTAATTAATACCGATGATAGGAAGGTATGGGCATTTCTTGGTGATGGAGAAATGGATGAGCCTGAGTCAGTCGGAGCTTTGAGTATTGCTGCACGAGAAAAGCTTGATAATCTTATTTTTGTTGTGAATTGTAATTTACAACGACTCGATGGACCTGTACGTGGTAATGGTAAAATTATTCAAGAGCTAGAAGGTTTATTCCGTGGTGCCGGTTGGAATGTAATTAAAGTCATTTGGGGCGGGCGCTGGGATCCATTGCTTGCTCGTGATAAGGATGGTTGGTTACAAAAACGTATGGAAGAATGTGTAGACGGTGACTATCAAGCCTACAAGGCAAATAATGGTGCTTATGTACGACAACATTTCTTTAATGAATATCCAGAGTTAAAGAAAATGGTTGAAAATTATACCGACGAGGAAATCTGGAGATTGAATCGTGGTGGCCATGATCCTCAAAAAGTTTATGCTGCCTATGCTAAAGCAGTCGAACATAAAGGTACGCCAACTGTTATTTTAGCAAAAACAATTAAAGGCTATGGAATGGGAGCAGCTGGTGAAGGACAAAATATTACCCACCAGCAAAAGAAAATGACTGTGGATCAGCTGAAGGCATTTAGAGATCGATTTAGTATTCCTATCAGTGATGACCAAATTGCAGAAATCCCATTTTATAAACCTGCAGATGATAGTCCTGAAATTAAATATATTAAAAAACAAAGAGAAATGCTGGGTGGGTATTTACCATCGCGATCTACAAAAGTTGAACCTCTAAAGGCTCCTGATTTAGCTGAATTTTCATCAGTTACTAAGGGGTTAGGGGACCGTGAAATTTCTACAACGATGGCATTTGTACGTATTCTTTCAACATTATTGAGAAGTAAAGAGATTGGTTCACGTATCGTTCCAATTGTTCCTGATGAATGTAGAACTTTTGGAATGGAAGGTTTATTCAGACAAATTGGTATTTATTCTCCAGTTGGTCAGCTTTATACACCGGTAGATCATGAACAAGTAATGTTTTATCGTGAAGCGAAAGATGGACAAATTCTTGAGGAAGGAATTAATGAAGCAGGTGCTTTTTGTTCTTGGATTGCAGCAGCGACTTCCTACAGCTCTAACAAATTAGCAATGATCCCATTTTATATTTACTATTCTATGTTTGGATTCCAACGTATTGGCGATTTGGCATGGGCTGCCGGGGATATGCAAGCTAGAGGATTTCTATTGGGCGGAACTGCTGGACGTACGACACTCGCAGGCGAAGGATTGCAACATCAAGATGGACATAGCCATTTATACGCTTCAACAATTCCAAATTGTGTCTCATATGATCCTACTTTTGCTTATGAGCTTGCTGTAATTATTCAAAACGGTTTGTATCGTATGTTTGAAAAGCAGGAAAATATTTTTTATTACATTTCTGTAATGAATGAAAATTATATTCATCCAGATATGCCAAAAGGCGTTGAAGAGGGAATCATTAAAGGGATGTATGTACTGCAAGAAACTAAAAAGAAATCCAAACAACATGTACAGTTAATGGGAAGTGGAACCATACTTCGTGAAGTAATTAAAGCAGCACAAATGTTAAAAGATGATTATGCCGTGACTGCAGATATTTGGAGTGTTACAAGCTTTAATGAATTAAGAAGGGATGGATTAGCTGCGGAACGTTATAATGCAATGCATCCTAAGGAAAAGGCACAAAAAAGTTATGTTACAACTCAATTAGAAGGTAGACCAGGACCAGTAATTGCTGCAACAGATTATTTACGAATTTATGCAGATCAAATTAGACCATTTGTACCTAATCACTATGTAACTTTAGGTACAGATGGTTATGGAAGAAGTGATACGCGAGAACGTTTACGTCATTTCTTTGAAGTGGATGCTAAATTTATTGTTCTAGCGGCATTGAATGCTTTAGTTGCTGAGGGAAGTATTGATAAATCCAAAGTTGTGGATGCCATAAAGCGCTATAACATTAATCCTGATAAATTGAATCCGGTTAATCATTAGAATTAAAAGTATATAGTAGGCTTGGTAATTCAGTTGTGATGATAATGAAAACATGCAGTAATCACTTACTTATGTTTTCCATTACATCATGGCTTGAAAACACTGAGTAACCTTTTGAGGAAAGACATGTCAAACGAAATAGAAGTTAAGATTCCTGATATTGGTGGAGCGACTCAGGTTGATGTGATTGAAATAATGGTTCAAGTAGGAGATCAAATCGAAGTTGATACCCCTCTCATTACTTTGGAATCAGATAAAGCCAGCATGGAGATTCCTTCTCCAGTTGCGGGGAAAGTCACAAAACTGAATATTAAAGTAGGCGATAAAGTATCTGAAGGCGATATGATTCTTTTGGCCACCGTTGAAAAAGAATCGAATACTGAAAAAGAATCGAATACTGAAAAAGAATCGAATACTGAAAAAGAATCGAATACTGAAAAAGAATCGAATACTGAAAAAGAATCGAATACTGAAAAAGAAATTGAAACCCAAGCTTCTAAAAAAGAACCAGTCAATACAGAGACAAAAGAGCCTAAAGTTGCACAGGAAAAGAAATCAGAGCAAGTAAAAGAAGTTAAAGTTCCAGATATTGGCGGGGCAAGTCAAGTAGACGTGATTGAAGTAATGGTTCAAGTTGGAGACCAAATTGAACTGGATACTCCGCTTATTACATTGGAATCAGATAAAGCCAGTATGGAGATCCCCTCTCCAGTTGCAGGAAAAGTCACAAAACTGAATATTAAAGTAGGTGATAAGGTATCTGAAGGTGATTTGATTCTTTTAGCTGCTACAGAAGATGGTTCGGTAACTGAAGAAAAAGTAACCGCTATCGCTGAGCAGAAACCATCAAGTGCTCCTGAACCACAAAGCGCAATAGAGTCTAAAAAAAGTGAAGCAGTTGCCACACAACCTGTTCTTACTGAGCAAGCAGAATCTTCAAAATTAATTGCTGCAGGTCCAGCTGTAAGACGCATAGCTCGAGAATTTGGTGTAAATCTGGCTGAAGTTAAAGGTACTGGTCGTAAGGAACGTATTACTAAAGAAGATGTACAAGCCTATGTGAAAGGGCGTCTCAGTGAACAACCAAGTCAAGGAGCTTTTGGTATTCCACCTAATCCAGTAATTGACTTTACTCAATTTGGTGAGATTGAAACCAAACCACTTAATAAAATTAAAAGGCTTACTGGAGTTAATGTACATCGATCTTGGATAACAATTCCTCATGTCACACAATTTGATGCAGCAGATATTACTGATGTTGAGGCATTTAGGAAGTCGGAAACAGAACGTGCTAAAGAAAAAGGATATAAGTTAACATTGCTGGCATTCGTTTGTGCAGTAGTGAGTAAAGCACTAAAAGCATTTCCTCAATTTAATGCATCTTTAGATGCTACCGGCACCAACCTTATTTATAAAAAATATTGCAATATAGGTATTGCAGTAGAAACGCCTAATGGTTTGGTTGTTCCTGTAATTAGAAATGTTGATAAGTTAACTGTTGCTGAAATTGCAATTGAAATGACCCGTTTAAGTACTAAGGCTCGAGATAAAGGTTTGATGCTCACTGATATGTCAGGAGGGTGTTTTACTATTTCCAGCCTAGGTGGAATTGGTGGCACATCATTCACACCTATAGTGAATAGCCCCGAAGTAGCTATTCTTGGATTATCTCGCTCGGAGATAAAACCTGTTTATGAAAATGGTACATTTCAACCAAGGTTAATGTTGCCTTTGTCTCTCTCATATGATCACCGAGTTATAGATGGGGCTGAAGCGGCACGGTTTACTCGTTTTATTTGCGATAGCTTAAGTGATATAAGACGAATTTTACTCTAATTTTTAAATATCTAATTAAAGAGGCTTGTAATGGCTAATAAAATAAAAACAGATGTCGTTGTATTAGGAAGTGGCCCTGGTGGATACACAGCGGCATTTAGAGCAGCAGATTTAGGAAAAAAAGTAGTATTGGTTGAACGTTATGATTCATTAGGTGGTGTTTGTTTAAATGTGGGTTGTATCCCGTCTAAGGCATTATTGCATATTGCTAAGGTTGTTGATGAAGCCCATGAAATGTCAGAGCAAGGTGTCAGCTTTGGTAAACCCAAGCTGGATAGTAAAAAAATCGTTGCATGGAAGAACTCAGTAGTTTCGAAACTCACAGGTGGTTTGAAGGCCCTATCAAAACAGCGTAAAGTCGAAGTCGTTACAGGTGTAGGTAAGTTTTCAGGCACGCATCAAGTAACTGTCGCTACTAAAGATGGTGCGGTAGAAGTTGAGTTCGAAAATGCAATCATTGCAGTGGGCTCTGAATCCATTAATTTACCTTTTATTCCGGAAGATAAACGTATTTTTAGTTCTACAGGAGCTTTAGAGCTGGCTGATATCAAAGGTAATTTATTGGTATTAGGTGGGGGAATTATTGGTCTGGAAATGGCCACAGTTTATGCATCTTTAGGTGTTGAGGTAACTGTTGTTGAGTTTATGGATCAGCTGATTCCTGGCGCTGATTTTGATTTGGTTAATGTTTTGCAAAAACGCATGCTGAAAAAAGGTGTTAAATTCCTTTTGAAAACTAAAGTAACTGCCGTTGAAGCCAAAAAAGATGGTATTTATGTCTCTATGGAAGGTGAACATGCAACAGACAAGCCACTTTGTTTCCAACAGGTTCTTGTTTCTGTTGGTAGAAAACCTAATGGTGGTGCAATTGATGCAGAAAAAGCGGGCATAAAAGTCGATGAGCGTGGATTCATTAAGGTTGATAACCAACAAAGGACCAATGTATCACATATTTTTGCTATTGGTGACGTTGTTGGACAGCCAATGCTCGCACATAAAGCAATTCCTGAAGGTAAAGTCGCAGCAGAAGTTATTGCGGGTAAAAAACATTACTTTGATCCTAAATGTATTGCTAGCGTTGCCTATACAGACCCAGAGATTGCTTGGGCAGGCCTAACTGAAAAAGAAGCCAAAGAAAAAAATATCCGTTACGAAAAAGCTACTTTCCCTTGGGCTGCCAGTGGTCGTGCTCTTAGTATGGGCCGAGAAGAAGGTATGACTAAATTATTGTTCTGCCCAGATACGAATCGTATATTAGGCGCAGGAATTGTGGGGATTAATGCAGGTGATTTAATTGTTGAAGCTGCATTAGCAATTGAAATGTGTTGTGATGTTGAAGATATCGCGTTAACAATACATCCTCATCCAACACTTTCTGAAACTATTGCTCAAGCAGCAGAGGCATTTGAAGGAACAATTACTGACCTATACTTGCCAAAAAAGAAAAAAACTAATGAATAGTAGGTAGTACGCAATATGGGGCAGTGGGGTGTCGCTTCCATTAAGTAAAGTGATTTATATTAATCTTTGTCATCTCCGCGAAGGCGGAGGTCCATTTTAGAGTGACTTAGCGCTTCATGTAGAAATAGATTCCCGCGTTCGCGGGAATGACAAAAGTCTTGAACTTAATAGCAGCACAGCGCAATATGGGGAGTTGATGGAATCACCTGGATTCCAATTCGCTGCATCCAAGCTATGATTATTTGTTTAGGAGCGACAAGGATGACACTTAACATTCGACGCATGACTGAATCAGATATTGATAATGTGTATGCAATTGAAAAAGATGTTCATATTGCTCCATGGGATCGGGACATTTTAAGGGATTGTGTACGTGTAGGATATGATTGTCGTGTATTCGAAATAGATGATAAAAATAGTCTAATTATTGGTGGCTATATCATTTGTAGGCACAGTAATAAGTGTTGCCATATTTTAAATTTCTGTATTGCTAAATCCTTTCAATCCAAAGGTTTCGGACGCCAATTCTTACAAAGAGTACTGCATTCATTAACAGAATCACGGAATATTGATCATGTGGTCCTTGAGGTGCGACCTAGTAATGAAGCAGCATTACATCTTTATAAAAGCGTGGGATTTGAGCAGGTTGAAATTAAACCAGCTTATTACGTAGAAGATAACCATGTTGAAGATGCAATTGTGCTAAAGAAAATATTACCCATTTAAATTGAAATTCAATTTAATTTTTTTTATAAAAATACTCTGTCAAGGCTGTTTTTTAGTTTTTTCTTTGTTATCATATACGACCAATTTTATAAACCCTTTTAATTTCCATTCCTGTGGATAACTTTTCTCGTAAGATTCTATTTCTTTTGTTCCTTCTCCTAAAAAATTAATATACTCCTTATACAGAGCCAAACTATCTTTTTATCACTGATGTTGTGAAAATAAGTTTTATCCACAAAAACTGTGGATAAGATTGTGAATAGGATTATAAATTACTTGATAAATAAGCGCATTTTGAGGTGCCTCAAAATTAACCAATGAAAAGGGGGCTTTGTTACAGAAAAATGCAACAAAGCGGGTTATAAACATGTTATTTTACTGTATGCGGCGCTATAATGATGAGGTTAATTTGTACACCGTGGGTTTTGTCATTTCAAATTACCATGACAAATATAAATTGCGTGTGGTACTCTCTAACATCTTGAAAATGCAATTTTTTTACTAATTGCAACTGTTAATTCAGATTGATTTAAAGATTTATTTGTTGAGAACATGTCATGAGAAGAGCAAAATCCAAACTTAATCCTGCCCCGCAAACTGCTCAAATTGATAATTTAAGCCATGATGGAAAAGGTATTGCACGTATTAATGGTAAAGCAACGTTTATTCAAGGTGCTTTGCCGGGTGAATTTGTTGAGTTTCAATATACCAGAATAAAAAAGGATTTTGATGAAGGATTCTTGCTTAAGGTTCTTGAACCATCTTCTTTACGTGTTGAGCCCAAATGCCCTCATTATTCGATGTGTGGTGGTTGCTCAGTTCAGCATATGAGTGAAGAAGAACAAATTCATTTTAAACAAGATCAATTACTCGATTTATTGGCACGATATGGCCATACCCAGCCACAAATTATACTTCCACCTTTAGTTGCTGGATATTGGAACTACCGGAATAAAGCCCGACTTAGCGTTCGTTATGTAGAGAAAAAACAAACATCAATGGTTGGATTTAGAGAGCGCAGTAATCCTCGCTATATTACTGAGATTACTCAATGTCCTGTTTTAAATGCAAAGCTTGATGCCGATATTATTCCATTAAGACTATTGATTAACTCGATGCAAGACAAGCATTGTATTGCACAAATTGAAGTTGCAGCAGGGGACGAGGAGGTTGCTCTTATTTTCAGAAACTTAACTCCATTAAGTGCTGAGGATGAGTTGAATATTCAAAAATTCGCTGAAGAGTATCAATATAAAATTTTCCTCCAGCCAGGCGGCCCAGATAGCGTATATTGTTTTTATCCACCTAACGCAAGTGAATATCTCAAATATACATTGCCAGATTATCAGATTATTTTTGCATTTCATCCTACAGATTTTACCCAAGTTAATTCGGCATTAAATCGTTCTATGGTGCCCCAAGCAATACAACTAATGGACTTAAAAAGTACTGATATCGTGCTAGACTTATTTTGTGGGCTTGGGAATTTTTCACTCCCAATGGCTAAGTTTTGTGCCAAAGTGCTCGGTGTTGAAGGCAGTAAAAATATGGTTGAAAGAGCATATATGAATGCAAAACTGAATCATATTCAGAATGTAGACTTTTATGCAGCAAACTTGGATGATGTAAGTGAAGTAAAAAAACTGGTGCAACAACCTTGCAACAAAGTGTTAATTGACCCTCCTCGATCGGGTGCACTTGAAATTGTGAAACAAATTGATTCACTTAACCCAGAGCGTATTGTATATGTCTCATGTAATCCCGTAACATTAGCTCGGGATACAGATATATTAGTCAATCAAAAAGGCTATACGCTGATAAAAGCAGGGGTAATGGATATGTTCCCCCATACTGCTCATGTTGAATCAATCGCATTGTTTAAAAAGGATAAAACTGATGGTTAGAGTAAAAGATACAGTCCCATTGTGCGAAGATGGAAGCATCGATGTAGATTTGTGGCTTCATCAGTTAGGTGCAAAGGGTTATTTGGATAATCTTGAACTCATTCGCAGTGCATGTACATTAAGTCAACTTGCAGGGCAAGAACATGCTACAGAAACAGGACAATCTTGCTTACAACAAGGATTGTCTATGGCCGATTTGCTTGCAGATCTTGAGGTGGATCAAGAAACACTTGCAGCAGCAATTATTTTTGAAAACGTGCACTATGCTGATTTATCCATTGATGATGTGGTGGAGCAATTGGGTCCGAATATTGCTAAATTGGTGACAGGCATAGAGCGCATGAGCGCCATGCATAGTTTTCAAGGATTAAACAAATACCCGCAAAATAAACAACAAATTGATAACATTCGTAAAATGTTATTAGCGATGGTAGATGATGTTCGTGTGGTATTAATTAAGCTTGCTGAACGCTTGTGTGTTTTAAGAACAGCCGGGCATTTATCTGAAGAGTTACGAAAGCAATTAGCTACCGAAGCGATGGAGATTTATGCTCCTTTGGCCAACAGGTTGGGAATTGGGGCAATTAAATGGGAAATGGAGGATATGGCTTTTCGCTATTTACATCCTGAAGATTATAAAGCGATTGCCAAAGGCCTCAAAGCAAAACGATTGGAACGAGATAGTTTCGTTGACGCTATTGTTGCTCAATTAAATGAACAAATTAAAGCAAATGGAATAGAACATTTTGCTGTCTATGGACGTTCAAAACATATCCATAGTATTTATAAAAAAATGACGCGCAAGAATGTCTCACTTGATGAAATTTATGATGCTACTGCTGTGCGTGTTCTTGTTGATACCAAGCCTCATTGTTATGAAGTCTTAGGTATGGTGCATACGCTTTGGAAACAAATCCCCGCTGAATTTGATGATTATATTATTAATCCTAAAGCTAATGGTTATCAATCGTTGCATACAGCGGTTAAAAGCCCCGAGGGTAGAGTTTTTGAAGTGCAAATAAGAACATTTCTTATGCATGATTTGGCGGAAATGGGAGTTGCAGCACATTGGAAGTATAAAGAAGGCGGCTTCAAACAGAAACAAAGCCATGAGCGTAAAATTGAATGGCTACGTGATGTATTAGCGTGGCATCGTGAAATGGCAAGTAATAAGGGTGTTCCTGAAAGTACCACCACCGAGTTTCTTGAAGATAGGGTATATGTTTTTACTCCCGACGGAGATGTTCTTGATTTACCTCAAGGTGTTACATCTTTGGATTTTGCCTATCACGTTCATAGTGATTTAGGGCACCGCTGTCGGGGTGCACGTATAAATGGGCATATTGTACCTTTGACTTATCAACTAAAAACAGGTGATAAGGTAGAAGTTTTGACTGGGAAAGAAAGCAAACCTTCTCGTGACTGGATCAACCCTCACTTAAATTATCTCAAGACATCACGAGCTAAAGCTAAAGTTTTGCATTGGTTTAAAATGCAAGATTATGATAGAAACATTCAAGAGGGGCGTGAGTTACTTGACAAAGAATTAAAATCTTTAGGGATAAAATCTGATAAACTTAATGAGGTTGCTACAGCACTTCATTTCAAAAAACTTGATGACCTTTATGCAAATCTAGGGCGTGGTGATATTAAAATAGGGCAAATTGTTAGCAAACTTGCTCCACCTGTTACTTCAGAGCTCAATCTTGAACGATTTGTTAAACCCCAGTCAAAGCCAGAAATTACTGGGAGTGATCTGCGTATCGAAGGTGTGGGTAATTTGTTAACTTTTATGGCGCGATGTTGCCAACCTGTACCAGGTGATTCAGTGATTGGTTATATCACTATAGGTCGAGGCGTATCAGTACATAGGCAGGATTGCCCTAATATTATTCATGCTAGTGAGCGACAAAAGCAGCGCTTCTTGCAGGTTAGTTGGGGTAGTGCGACACGTGAAAACTATGTGGTTGATATATTGATCAAAGCGTTTGATCGCTCTGAGCTTTTAAAAGACGTCACATCGCTTCTTGCTAATGAAAAAGCGCACGTTTATGCATTGCAAACCCATAGCAATAAACAAGAAAACATGGCTTATATCACTTTAACGGTCGATGTTGACGGGCTCAGTAGCCTATCTCGACTACTAACAAAGCTAGAGCAAATTCCTAATGTGCTCGAAGCGAGAAGACAAATCTAATCGTGTCCCCGGGTATCGCAAAGCGAAACCCGGCACATCCTTAGTTAAAAAATAAATCCTGCAACAACAGCACGATGCTCGCTCAATAGAACATTATAGGTACGACACGCTGCACCTATAGACATGCATTCTATACCTATTCGTTGATCTGCAAACTGCTTCATAATTGACAGAGGCAGGAGTTTTCCGGTATGTTCATGACCAATGATGATGATTTCCGGTTTAAATTGCGTTAATAAATTCATATAGTGTTCATCAATTTCCTGAATGTCTTTAATTGGCAGATCACTAATGATTTCTGTTTTAGAAACAATTAAACTGCGTTCATAAACAATGGAATTAATCTGAATTTTGTTATCACTATAAGCTTGCACCGCATGTAATTCTGCGGATTCTAAATTGATCTTCATAGTTTAGAATGGTTCAATGAGTTATATATGGCTGTAAGTATACTACAGAGGTCAATATTATGAGTCAATTTCCGCGTATAAATCGTTTGCCACCTTATGTTTTTAATACATTAACCCAATTAAAAACTGAAGCGCGAGCACGTGGAGAGGATATTATTGATTTTGGTATGGGAAATCCCGATCAGCCAACACCACCACATATTGTAAACAAACTCATCGAAGTGGTGCAAAGACCCGATACTCATCGCTATTCTATGTCTAAAGGCATTCCAAGACTAAGACGTTCTATGGCTTCCTGGTATCAACGTAATTATGATGTACACCTAAATAGTGAAACACAAATATTAGCGACCATTGGTTCGAAAGAAGGACTAGCACATCTGGCATTAGCGATAAGTGGACCTGGGGATACAATTTTAGTTCCTGATCCAGCATATCCTATTCATACTTATGGATTTATTATTGCTGGTGCTAACGTAAAACAGATTCCTCTTATTAATGAAACTCAATTTTTAGCTTCAATAGAAGATACAATTAATCGTAGTTTGCCTAAGCCTAAAGCATTGGTAATTAATTTCCCGGCAAATCCAAGTACGCATTGTGTCGATTATGCGTTTTTCGAGCAAATCATCGATTTGGCAAAAAAACATGAAATTTGGGTGATTCATGATCTAGCGTATGCTGACATTGTTTTTGATGGGTATAAAGCACCTTCGATACTTCAAGTTCCAGGTGCTACAGATGTAGCAATTGAAACTTATTCGATGTCTAAATCCTACAATATGCCGGGTTGGCGCGTTGGGTTTGCTTGTGGAAATGAAGAGTTAGTCGCAGCACTTACTCGGATTAAATCTTATTTAGATTACGGCACATTTACACCCATCCAAGTTGCAGCGATTGCTGCATTAGATGGCCCCGACGAGTGTGTACATGAAATTAGAGAATTATATGAAAAGCGACGTAATATTCTTTGCGATGGGTTGAATGAAATTGGTTGGGAAGTTACTCGTCCCAAGGCAACTATGTTCGTTTGGGCACCTATTCCCTCCCATTATCAACATATGGGTTCGCTTGAGTTCAGTAAATATTTATTAAAAGAAGCTCATGTAGCCGTATCGCCAGGAATTGGTTTTGGGCAACAGGGTGATAGTCATGTTCGTTTCGGTCTAATAGAAAATAAAGATCGGATGCGTCAGGCATTAAGAAATTTAAAAGCATTGTTTCGCAGAGATGGATTGATTAAGGCGGAACAAATATGCATGTTGTGATTAACTCGGAATGTAATTCGATCCCTGAGCATGCCAAGCCACTAAATTCGGAAGGGAATGTATTACTCAATTTTTTGCTGTGTCTTGGCTATGATCCTACTAATCCACCTTATGCCGATTTATTAAGGCAATATCATGATTTAGAAGGTGAGTGGTTTGTATTGACCCCGGTTTATTGGGAGGCAACGCACAATGATGCGATGATTGTTGCTTTGGGTAGTGAACTGCAACTTGAAGAATACGAAGCGAAGTCATGGTTTAATTTATTCTCCGAGTATCTGGCAGAAGAAGGTATCGCTCTTCATTATCATAATTCAGAAACATGGTTGCTTAATAATAAAAAATCCTCATTGAATGCCAAGCCACCGCATCATTTATTAAATCAATCATTAATGCCCCAATTAGCCCTATTGGATAATACGATGTACTGGCAAAAGTTTATTACAGAAAGCCAAATGCTTTTTGCCTCCAGGCCTAATCAATCCTTGGCTAATGGATTATGGACTTGGAGTAGTGCAAAACTTGAGAGTAAAATGCCGATTCGTATTTGTGTTGATGAGCATTTCGATTCATTAGCACAACTATGTAGTTCTCAAGTTTCTTTATATAGGCCATCAATAGCACTTAAGGATTATCAGATTTTATTGCTTACTGAGTATTCTATTCTCAGTGAACCACATCAAAAAGAATTGAACGAGATGCCGACTCATTGGTATTGGAACAATGTGGCTTACTCTATAAGTGCTAATCGTTGGTATGTTCGTTTATGGAGAAAACTAATTCATGCTTATTAAACAACGCACCAGAACTTCTCAACCCTTGGATTTACCCAATATACCAGACGTACTAAAACGAATATTCGCAAACAGAGGGATTACTGAGCTCTCTCAATTGGATAAACAACTCCAAGCTTTATTGCCTTTTGATAGCTTAATGGGAATAGATAAAGCGTGCCTGCGTTTGGAAAAAGCATTACGTGAACAACATAGAATTCTAGTTATTGGTGATTTTGATGCCGATGGTGCGACCTCAACAGCACTCGCTATGACTGCATTACGTTCTATGGGCGCTCAGTTTGTAGAGTATTTAGTGCCTAACCGTTTTGAGTTTGGTTATGGTTTAACTCCGCAAATAGTTGAAGTTGCCAGCAAATGGAATCCCGGGTTGATTATCACCGTGGATAACGGCATTGCTAGTATTGATGGTGTAGAAAGGGCAAATCAACTAGGGATCGATGTTTTAATTACGGATCATCATTTGCCTGCTGAAACTCTTCCAAATGCTTGTGCTATCGTAAATCCCAACCAACGGGATTGTAAGTTTCCTAGTAAATCGATTGCAGGGGTGGGGGTTATCTTTTATGTCATGCTGGCTTTAAGAAGACATCTGGTGAATACCAATTGGTTTCGTGAAATGAATATTACCGAACCCAATATGGCGAGCTTTTTGGATTTAGTTGCTTTAGGAACTGTAGCCGATGTTGTAGGGCTGGATCAAAATAATCGCATTATGGTGAATCAGGGCCTAGCAAGAATACGTCAAGGTCTTTGTCGTGCTGGAATTAAAGCATTAATTGAGGTCTCTGGACGTGAGTGCGCACGACTTAGAGAATCCGATTTGGGGTTTGCTATTGCGCCAAGACTCAATGCTGCTGGGCGATTGGACGATATGGCTTTGGGTATTGAATGTTTAATTACTTCAGATCAGCAACAAGCTAGAAATTATTGCCAGCAACTTGATGAATTAAATGAAGAAAGAAAGCAAATTGAAACAGAAATGAAAGAGCAGGCGATGGTCGCATTGGAAAAACTTGCTCTAAGTACTGATTACAACAGTACGCACTTACCTATAGCACTGTGTCTTTTTGATAAAACCTGGCATCAAGGAGTAATTGGAATTTTAGCAGGACGCATGAAAGAACGTTATCATCGTCCTGTTATTGCCTTTGCAGAAGTAAGTGAAGATGAGTTGAAAGGATCGGCACGTTCGGTTCCGGATTTAAATATTCGAGATGTATTGGCGGCAATAGATAAGGACCATCCTGGACTTATTAATAAATTTGGTGGCCATGCTATGGCCGCGGGTTTGAGTATTCACCCGCGTTCTCTTAAAGCATTTCGAGAAGCCTTGGTTTCTGAAGTGAGTAGGCACATTGATTTGTCGCAATGTGAAGGAGAGTTACTTACTGATGGACCCTTACAGCCTGAAGAGTTTAGTCTTGAAATTGCTCAATTAATTCAGCAGGCTGGTCCATGGGGACAGCAATTTGCTGAGCCGGTTTTTGATAATGTTTTTGAAGTGTTGGATCAACGACTGGTGGGGAAAAATCATTTAAAAATGACCTTAGTGACAACAAAAGGTGATCAACAAGTGGATGCGATCGCGTTTAATGTCGACTTAAAATCCTGGCCAAACCATAGAGTTAAATATGTCCATGCAGCTTATAAGCTGGATATCAATTTTTATCAAGGTCGAACCCGGTTACAATTACTTATTCAAGCAATGAATGCTGTAAATCCAGAGTAATCGTGGACAGCCTCGGGTGCCGCGCATCGAAACCCCGGTTGGAACGATTGATTCCCATTTTGTTCCCCGGGTTTCGCTGCGTGGCACTCGGGGTACTACTTCAGTCATATTTTTGTACAAATTTTTTTTGTTCAGGTTATAATTGGTTCTTTTTTAATTGAATAATAACAGTGTCAAACATTTTGCTATCACCTTTATCTATTGCCCCAATGATTGATTGGACTTACAGTCATTTTCGAGTTTTTATGCGTTTGTTGGCTCCGCATGCGCTTTTGTATACAGAAATGCAAACTACTGGAGCGATACAAAATAATCCTGTGCGCTCTCTGCTATTTAATGTAAAAGAACATCCTATAGCTGTGCAGCTTGGTGGTTCGGAGCCCGATGCTTTAGCGCAAAGTGCTCAACGTGCCGAACAAGAAGGATATGATGAAGTGAATATCAATCTTGGTTGTCCTAGTGATAAAGTTCAAGCAGGGCGTTTTGGTGCCTGCTTGATGAAGGAACCAAAGCGGGTTGCTGATTGCATTCGCGCTATGCGGCAAACAGTTTCTATTCCTGTGACAGCCAAAACCCGAATAGGTATCGATCATCAAGACAGCTATGAATTTTTTAGTGATTTTGTGCATCAATTAGTTGAGGCAGGAGCACAAAAAATTATTGTTCATGCGCGTAAAGCTTGGTTAAACGGTTTAAATCCCAAACAAAATCGGACAATTCCACCGGTTAACTACGAGTATGTTTATCGTCTTAAAAAAGAAATTCCTGAGATTCCGGTGACGATCAATGGTAATATATTGAATATAAATGAAATTAAGGAGCACCTTCAACATGTTGAAGGGGTTATGCTCGGGCGTTTAGCATGTGACAATCCTTTTCAAATAGCAACAATACACCACTCGCTTTATCCAAAGAATCAAAAAAGCACTCGGAGCCAAGTGTTTCATGACTATTTGGATTATTTGCTTGAAGAATACAGCAAAGGCGTTTCCCTTAGTTTGCTAGTAAAACCTATATTCAATCTTGCTTTTGGTTTACCTGGCGCCAGTCAATGGAAAAAAAGGCTGATGCTGATTTTGCAAGATAAAAATCTTTCTATATTTCAAGAATTAAGTGAATATTTACAGAATATTGAATATCATGCAGAGAGTTCATAAAGATCAGGCTATTCTGTCAGATTGTAACCCGGGGTGACTGTGATAGAAACCCGGGTTACGCTTCGCTGCACCCAGGCTACAATGCTAAATAAGTGGCTGGGCTTCGCAAGCCCGGCTCACACTTTCCGGAGATCCCGTACTGCGTTTGGGATTACTGTTTAATAAACGCTGGGAGCAAAATTTTCTTCTGCATCTTCTCGTAACAGTGTTTGTGCTTTGTCATAGAAAATTTGCGATGTTTCTCCTCGTTTATTGAAAAACCAGTGATCTTTCTTTTTAGCTGAAGCATCAATCATTCCAGACACTTTTTCTACAGTTTTTGAGAAATTGACCAAGCCTGTTTCTGCTTTCTCGATTTCTTGCAGGACAGCGTACATTCCTTTAGGAATGAGATTCTCCTCACCGGTAGTTTTTTTAACTTTTTCACCACCAAAATAACCAATATCCCATTGTGTGTCTATAATGAGGTATTTAATTACTTCTAATAAAGCCTTATTTGCAGCTTCTTTAGGAGAGTCTGGAGTAAAAATTGACTCTCTATGAATCTTGATGTCATCAACTAATCCATTTGCTTTTCTTGCTTCCAGTTGCCATTCCGAAACTTGAGGTAAATGTTCTAATTGAAACGTTAAAAAAGCCTTTTTATAGTTATTTTTTTCAACTTTATCTAAATTAGATTTTTGCAAGTCAGCATAAATAGTATGGATAAGCGTCGTACGCAGTCGTGTTTCATATTCAATAAAGTTAGAGGAGCTCGAGGAACGTTCTTCAGTAACAATCGAACTATGGCCTGCAGCTTTTATGCATTCTTGCATCTTTGTAAGTTGTTCTAAAGCTGATTTAGATTTGACATCACCTAACTGAGCTAAAAATGCTTTAGCTTGTCCTCTAATTTGTAACTGAAAAAGTAAATCGGCGAAACGATCTTTCTGCTGTTTGCCAGCATCTTTATACCAAGTAAAAACTTGTTCAACGATTTGTGCTAATTCATTGATATCGATAACGCTGTATTGCCTTGATCGCGTTAATTGGAACTCATATAAATTAGCATATAACTTCAACATTGGGCTTAGGCATTCAGTAATTTTAGCCTTGTCTGTTGGATCCGTTTTCGCATATTCAGCGCCAGTAGTTGCTGTTAAGAAAAGTTTGGGTCCATACATGACCATCACTGCCGGAGTTTCTCCGGTGCCTGTGTTATTGAGATACGATACTAATTTTTGTCTTTGTCCTCTTGGTAATTGGTGGAACGCACTATCAATACTTTCTACAAATAAGCGAGTCCTTGCTTCATATTTTCCTGCTTCATTGATTGTAATATAGTTGCTGTCAAAATATTGTATTGTTTTAAATAAATGACAACGCAGCATCTGTGCGATACGTGTTACGGCTAAATCGTGCGATGAGGGATCTGAGCTCAGAATATCTGGGATCGCTTTTGCTAATATTTTGCGATACAGAGTATAGGCTTCCTCAGCAGCCTCCTTATCTAATTCTGGCTTTTGAGCTACAGCACATAATGTGTTGTAAAGTAAATTGATTTTTAAATGGATTTCAGGTGTGCTTCCTGCCGCACTGATCATTGAATCAGAAGGTTTTGCACCAAAAATATCAAAGCAATGATGAACGAATACGAGTTCGGCGAGGTAAGGGTATTTTTTGTAGGCGGCAAAAAATAAATCTAATCCTTTTTTAATTCCTGAAAACGGAATTTCACCTTGAATAATTTGAGCAATGTTCATTTCATTGCATAAATTGAATAATTCATCACATAAAATGAATGCTTTTTTATTTTGTTCTTTTTCTGCAGGAGCAGGTCCTTCCCATAATAAATATTCCGTAGCGGTACAATTTTTTTCTTGCGAACCGACGAAACCATAAAGCTCTAAAGCAATATCATGATCAACATATTCTTTTGCTCGTGCAAATTGATTAACATCGGTCGGAGAAGTTTCTTTTGCTTCAGTGCATTTAATATAGTTTCCAGATGGAAGTCGAATTAAATAATTCCCTTCGATATCCCTATGTACTGCATTTTTAATGCGATCCCCTTTCCCTGCATCATGGAGTGCTAAATGCAAATAAAATGCTTCTTTATTTATTCTACAATGTTTTTCTAAACTCAGCAGAGTTGCATATTCGTATGACATGCCTAAAATACCATTCGAAAACGCGGTGCCATAATTGTATTGAGCAGCTAATTTATAATAGAGAAGGCTATTAGCTGTTCGTTTAAATTCAACTCCTAATTTGCCATCTTGTTGTAGTAAGGCACATGCACTTTCGGTCGGCATTAATCTTGACCTTAGCATGATAACAAAGAGGCCTGTTAGGGCCGTGTATTTTTTCTCTGTAGTCGGTTGTTGCAATGCTTTATTGATATCCTGAATCATTGATTCTGGTAAATCATCGTCCCCAGTAAGTTGTACGAATGCTTCGATCTCTCTAGCCCATTGCAATAGATTTTCACGTAATGCATTTTTATTCTCGGCTTCTGATGTTTCGGCACCAAGAAAATCTTTCATTGCTGCATCCAGGTTCTCCTGGGCTTGTAGTTTGAGTTGTTGTTGCAGTTCCAACAATGTTGCTTTTATCCAAAGTGAATTAACTTTTTTCTCTTTTTCTGGATCAGTTTTTCCTTGTTGCTTTAAGTTATATAATTCAGCTTTTAATTTAATGATATTTTTATAACAATTAAATAGGCTCGATTGTCCTTTGACACAACCTGCTGCAGTGAGATGTAATAAAGAAGTAAAGAATATGGGATCTATTTCTTTACCATAAATAAAGTTTTCATCACTTTCTATTGCGATATCGTCTTTCTCTACTGGAAGAGAAGAATCAATTAAAACCCCGGTGTTATTCACCATACGTAAACGGAGACCGTCCGCAGGTACTTGAATAGTATCCCTAAACATCATTTCTTTGATAACTTCAGTGCCAATGAAGTGTTTCCACTTGATTATTCCTATTAATGCCATAAGAGATGCAACAACATCATGAGGCCAAAATCCCTTATATTTAGAACTTTTTATAAACTCCACCACTCCAGTGAGTAGCGCAGGGGAATACTGTCCAGTTAATACTGGATAGGCCCGAGATATAACGTCTTTAGCATCTTTTATTGATTTTACTTCACTGTACAGGGGTAGAGTTCGAGTTGTTTTCGAAACTACATGGAATGCATTGTTATAGGTTAAAGCAGATACTGCAAAAGCTGCCTTGCTCGCATCAGTGCTACGTGAATTGTAGGGGAGTTTATTAGGGTCTTCTACATTACTTTGATAATCATCTTTTTCATAAGGTTTATTATAACCCATGTTAATAAGACTATACTTCTTCTTTTCTTCTGGGGGTATTTGTGCCAGAAAATCACTAACTGCGTTAAACGACGCGATATTAATTATAGTTGTATCTTCAGGACCTGTAAGTTTAATTTTTTCTAACCAATCATTGGGTTGGTTCTCGGGACTTAAAAGACAACTTGAATGTGCATGTACATCAGATTGTTGGTAATACTCAATTAGTTCTTTTGACGGATAGAAGGCATCACTTTGTGATGGCTCATGGTGGTATTTTTGAAGTTGTTCATTATACCTGTAATAACTTGTCACTGGACCTGCAATTACTTCAGGTAAATAACCTTTGGGTAGGTTAAATTGTTTCTGCAATTTTTCAATGTACATTTTTAAATATAAAGCACGCAGACCGTATTTTCCGTCAGGCCGTTGAACCCCATATTCATCGCAAGGAATTTCATCGCTTGTTAGTAATGTAATCTGGGTTAAAGGATTTATAAATCCTGAAGCCTTTGCTTGGATCATGAGATGGATTGTTGCTAGTAAATCATCTCCATCTTTTCCTGGGTCGGTAAAAAACACTATTTGTACCATATTATTATCTCCTAATAGATTTGAAAGCAGTTCTTTTATCATGGTTTTATAATAAAAATAAATAGTTATCTTTATTTACAGGAAGGGGGAGTTATGATTTTTTGGGTTTATCAATTGTATAGTTTGTACAAAGCATTTCATGTTTAACTAATTTAAGATAATGTGACTTTGTTATAAGAGATATATTGCGATACGAACATCACTTGGCTACTAAAATATTGTATACTATGAGAGAAAATTGCGGAAAATAATATTTTAGTTGTCTGTTTTGTCAGAAACTTTTCCTTTCACTAAGTTAAACCATGAAGATTCACTTAAATTAGAAGGTATTCATAGTATTTTCCCCCAAATTTTAGTACATTAACGAATTTGTTATTTGAAATCTCCAGAGGATTATTTAGGCCATGCTGAATACGTTGATTAAGAAAATGTTTGGAAGCCGAAATGAGCGTACATTGCGGCGTATGGAAAAGGCAGTAATGGCAATCAATGCATTTGAACCGCAAATGAAAGCATTGACGGATGCTGAGTTGGCTGCAAAAACCCAGCATTTTAGAGCACGTTTTGCAGAAGGTGAAAGCCTTGATGAAATGTTGGCGGAGGCTTTTGCCACAGTAAGAGAAGCTTCTATACGGACTTTAGGTCTGCGCCATTTTGATGTGCAATTGATTGGTGGAATGGTACTGCATGAAGGTAATATTGCTGAAATGCGTACTGGGGAAGGTAAAACACTGGTAGCAACTTTGCCTGCATATTTGAATGCAATTAGTGGACGTGGTGTACATGTTGTTACTGTGAATGATTATCTCGCTAAACGCGACAGTCAATGGATGAAACCTATATTTGAGTTTTTGGGATTAACTGTTGGTGTGATTTATCCCGATATGTCTCATTCAGCAAAGCAAGAAGCTTATCGTTGCGATATCGTTTATGGAACGAACAATGAATACGGTTTTGATTACTTACGTGATAATATGGCATTTAGTCTTGAAGACAAGGTACAACGCGAGTTGAATTTTGCCATCGTGGATGAAGTAGACTCTATTCTAATCGATGAGGCACGTACACCTCTCATTATTTCGGGTGCTGCTGAAGATAGTTCTGAACTTTATATTAAAATTAATTCATTGATTCCTCATTTGAAGAAACAAGAAGAAGAGGGTGGTGAAGGAGATTATACTGTTGATGAGAAGCAAAAGCAGGCACATCTTACAGATGTAGGTCATCAACATATCGAAGAATTGCTGGTTAAAGCTAAGCTTCTGGACCAGGGTGAAAGTTTATATCACGCTAGCAACATTATGTTGATGCATCATGTTAATGCAGCATTAAAAGCTCATGCTATGTTCCATCGCGATGTGGATTATATTGTTAAGGATGGACAGGTTATTATTGTTGACGAGCACACTGGTCGTACAATGCCTGGTCGACGATGGTCTGAAGGCTTGCATCAAGCGGTTGAAGCTAAAGAAGGTGCTTCCATTCAAAATGAAAATCAAACTCTTGCTTCAATTACATTCCAGAATTTTTTCCGTATGTATAATAAGTTGTCGGGGATGACTGGAACCGCGGATACTGAAGCGTATGAATTACAGCAGATTTATAATCTTGATGTGGTTGTAATTCCAACCAATAAACCAATGGTACGAAAAGATGAATCGGATCTGGTTTATTTAACACAGCAAGATAAATTTCAAGCTGTTATCGCAGACATCCGTGAGTGTATTGCTCGAAAACAACCTGTTCTTGTAGGTACTGTTTCTATTGAGGCATCTGAATTTTTAAGTCAATTTCTTAAAAAAGAACATATCAAGCATCAAGTGCTTAATGCGAAATTCCATGAAAAAGAAGCACAGATTATTGCTGAAGCAGGGCGTCCAGGTTCTGTGACTATTGCTACTAATATGGCGGGCCGAGGAACAGATATTGTTCTAGGCGGAAGCTTGTCTGCTGATCTTGCCCAACTACCTGAAAATGCAAGTGCAGAAGAAATCGATGCTGTAAAACAAGTATGGCAGAAGCGTCATGACGAAGTAATTGCTGCTGGTGGATTAAGAATTATAGGTTCTGAGCGCCATGAATCCCGTCGAATTGACAATCAGTTACGGGGTCGTTCAGGTCGTCAGGGTGATGTGGGAAGCAGTCGTTTCTACTTATCACTTGAAGATAATTTAATGCGCATATTTGCTTCTGATCGTGTTGCATCGATGATGCGCCGTTTAGGAATGAAGCCTGGGGAGCCAATCGAGCACAGTTTAGTAACCAAAGCGATTGAGAATGCCCAACGGAAACTTGAGGGGCATCATTTTGATGTTAGGAAACAGTTGTTGGATTATGACAATGTGGCTAATGATCAAAGACAGGTTATTTATACACAGCGTGCCTCAATCATGGATATGACCGATACGGAAGAAATGGTCAATATAATGAGAGAGGAAGTCATATCGAATCTTGTTGATACGTACATTCCTCCACAAAGTTTGGAAGATCAGTGGGATCCAAAATCTTTAAGTGATGTACTTGCTGATGAGTTCAAACTTAAGGCTCCTGTGCTTGAATGGATCGAAGAAGATCATCATATTCAACCAGAGCAAATCAAAGATAAGATTCTTGATATTGCAGCAAAAAAATACGATGAAAAAGTAAAGCAAGCGGGTAGAGCTACATTGTCTCAGTTCGAAAAATCAGTGATTTTGCAAACTTTAGATAATCAATGGCGTGAACACTTAGCGGTAATGGATCAATTACGCCAAGGAATTCATTTACGTGGCTATGCACAAAAAGATCCAAAACAAGAGTATAAAAAAGAAGCGTTTGCCTTGTTTACAACGATGCTTGATACTTTGAAATATGATGTAACTCGTTTAATTTCTTCAGTGGAAATTCAAACTGAAGAAGATGTAAATGCCGTTGAGGAGCAGCGACGAGCTGAGCAAGTGAGTAAAATGAGCTTACAACACGGTAATTATGTTGATGAAAATGAGGAAGAGGCATCTCAAACACAAACCTACAGAAGACACGAGAAAAAAATTGGTCGAAACGATCCTTGTCCATGTGGTTCGGGTAAAAAATATAAAGCATGCCATGGAAGTTTGGCGTGAAGATAGAAGTTGCTGTTGCAGTTATTGTAGATGAACAGCAGCGTATCTTGATTACCCAGCGTCCTTTCCATGTTCCGCATGGAGGATGTTGGGAGTTTCCTGGCGGAAAGTTGGAGCCTGATGAGCCTTCGGGAGCTGCTTTGATTCGAGAAATCAAGGAAGAGATTGGCTTAGATGTCTTGCATTACAAATTATTGGGTGAAATTAATCACAAATATTCTGATAAAGAAGTAAAATTAATTATTTTTCTTGTTAATCAATTTGCTGGAGCCCCTTCATGCCAGGAAGGTCAGTTGGCTATGAAATGGGTTTATCAGCATGAACTAAATCCCAAACAATTTCCTGAAGCAAATCATAAAGTAATTGCAATGGTACAGAGTTATTTATGCTGTAGAGATTCTTTATGAAAGGCAGATAAATTTTTCCTAAAGATGCATCAACTCAAAGAGTAAGCTCAGGAGATCCTTCGTCAAACACTCTCAGGATGATGTGCTTCTGGAGGCGGGGCGTCAGCTTAATTAATATTCATTAGTTAAAATCAATATATAGTGGAGCATGATCCGAGACCTCATCGTTCAATACAGAAAATTCATGAATGATAATATCTGGCGAAGTCAGAACATAATCTGCAAACTTTTCTTCTTTTTTGTAATAACGAGTTCTTGTTGAACTGACGTTGTTAATTTTTATTAAATTATTCATGCCTTGTTCAAGGATATGCATGCTTTTTGTGTCAGGTCTTAAGTTAAAGTCACCACATAATATCTTAGGAGTATTAATAGTATCCATAAAATGACGAATGCGTTGTGATTGATTGATTCGCTCCGGTGTATCACTTTTACCTTGTCCATTCCAGAGTCCATGAACATTCAGTATGGAGTAAATTTTTTTATCTACTTCACATTCGACCCACTGCAAATTTCTCGGATGATTCAATCCTATTCCTGGGTAATGTTGTTTTTGATGAATATTTATATCTCCTTCTCCTAAAATATCGATATTGTTTTTCAATAACATTGCAATTCCATAAATATTTTCGACAGCGGGTTTGAAAATAGCAAAATGATTAGGAAGGAGCTGCTGCAGGTCTGTAAAAATATTCAGACTAAGTTCCCTATCTTCTTCAGTTACAGTACGATGAGCGTTGTAATATACTTCTTGAAAGCAAAATACATCAATATCATGATGTTGATTGATAAAATCTAATAAAGGGTTCCGTAGGTGTCCTCCCCACAAATTTAAAGTAATTAATTTCATTGATTATTGAATTCCTTTTTTCCTTAGTCGTGCGATTTGACAGAAAAATAAGTGCTTTCTTTCAGCGAGTACAGAGATAATTAGCTGTTACATATTATTTTTTGACTTCCGTAGATATGTATTATGTAAATCATTTACTTCTTTAGTTAATGCGTCAATATCCATATGATTATCAATTACATCATCAGCACTTTCGAGACGAATATGAAGAGCTGGTTGAGCCGATAAAATTGCCTGGGCTTGTTTGGTACTGCATTTATCCCGCTGCATCAAACGTGCTATTTGTATATCTTTTGGTGCGCGGACAAGCAAAATTCGATTGATATAAGGGTAAGCTTGTTTTGTAATGAGTAAAGGTATTTCTACAATACAATAAGGTGTCGTGCAGGTATCAACTTGTTTTTTTATTTCTTGGCGGATAAGAGGATGTAAGAGATTCTCAAGCCAGTCTCGTTCTTTATGATTAGAAAATATTATTTCTCTTAGTTTGCTACGATCCAACTCTCCATCTTGTTTTAGAACTATATGGCCGTAATGATCTACGATTTTTTTATAGGCGAGCTCATGCCTTTGAGTCAGCTCTCTTGATATTATGTCAGCATAAATCACCTTGATACCTAGTTTCGAAAAAAGCTCAGCAACCGTGGTTTTTCCACTCGCTATATCACCTGTTAGTCCAACACAATAAACCATATTCTTTAAGTCTCATTTCTATTCATACATGTTACTACATTAATATAACAAGTATAAGGGACGGGGCTTTTGTGTTTGCAATATGCAAGAGCAGCTAATGCAGCATCTTCTCGAGTTGGATAAAGATTACTGTGCCATCTTAAGGCCTCTCTATCCAAAGCAGTACATCGCCACATGGGCGTTACATCGGCACCATGAATAAATCTGGCGCAACTTGCTTTGGATGTTTTACACGTAGCAGGGACGGTGCTGTTTTTTTTGCATTCAGAGTACGAAAGATTTAAAGCTATTTTTTGATAAGCGCTTTGGGTCGTCCATTTTGTTTGGGTTGCATCGAGAGTGGAGCATTGCCAATAATTTCCTGCAGTGTTTATTGGTTCAGCAAAGCTTGACACTGGGATGCATAGAACAAGAAAAAAACAACATCTTATGCACTTATTCATTTTTTTCTCCTTGAAGCAGTTCGATTAACTCTTCTATATGTAACGCCTTAGAAAAATACCAGCCCTGTATAAGTCCAACCTCGTTTTGTAATAAATAATTTAATTGTTCTTTAGTTTCTACCCCTTCTGCAATAATAGTTAAATTAATTTTTTTTGCTAAGTGAATAATTGCATCATTTAATGTTTCTGCGATTGCTTTTGTACCGATAGCATGAATAAATAATTTGTCGATTTTAAGGTAATTGAAAGGATAGTATTGCAAGTAGCTGATACTTGAATGTCCTGTTCCATAATCGTCTATAGCTAATGAATATCCAATGTTTCTAAGCTCTTGTAGTCTGTTGAGATAAATTTCATTATTCATATCAAGTAAATAACGTTCTGTTATTTCTAATAATATTTGTTTGGGTGAAATGGAATAGTGGTCTATCAGCTTATAAAATTGAGCGAAAAATTGACTATCGGTAAAATGGAGCGCACAAATATTAAATGCTAGATGAAAATTAGGTTGTATATCCAAGATATTTTTAGCTTCTTTAAATGCTATTTCGATAATTTGTAGGGTAATAGGGACGATTAAGCCCGTGTCTTCAGCTTCCTCGATAAACAAATCAGGCATTATAATTTCATTACCATGATCTTGCCATCTTAATAAAACCTCTGCCCCAGAATAGGCATTGCATTGGGTGTCAAATAATGGCTGATAAACAGGGTAAAATTGTCCGCTCTTAATAGCCTGTTTTATTGCACCGTGTAATGAGTAATATTTATTAAACTTATTTTTAATCAAAAAATATAAGAAAATTGAGAATATTAAAATATCAAGCGTCAGTAGGATTTGGTTATATAAGAGGTTGTTAATAAAAGTTTGATCGGGGCCTTCAACAGTAAGTACGATACCATTAAGGCTCTTTAATTTAGCACTAACAAGTTGTTTTTTTACAACAATGGGTAATTGATCTGTCCATGAGTTATTAGCATGTTTTCCAATCTGGATAATTTCTTTTTTCTGATTCACTGCGTATAACGTAGTCGTATGTATTCCATTTTCTGGAATATTTAATTCCTCTTGGAGTACTGGAGATAAGACGATCATTTCTACTTGATAGATACCTATTTTTTTTTGGATTAAATAAATGGGGTTAATAAACATAGGGAGTTTTAACGGACCTATAATGGAGCTACTAATATCGTGATTTAAATTAATAGTTTTATTTTGCGGTAATGTGGAGCATGTAATCTGATGCTTTTGGTCATGAATTACCAATCCAGAAACCTTCGGATGATTCATAACAATCTGTTGTAAATAAGGATCAAAATCATCCTTACAATTTAGGTTGTTCTTTTGATACCTAGGTATTTTGTCTATTTCATGAAAAACATCATTGATAAAACGGTCGATTTCCTTAACTCGTATATTGGTAATTTCAGTAATAAAATTAAAAGAATTCGTAACACTGTTATGCCAATTAATATAAGAAAAAGCTAAAAGTAAAAAGATGGTGAACAATATCCAGAATAGCCTCAATCGCTGGTAGACAATAAATGCCATGTTTCTGAGTATTTTTCGCATGATTTACGGCGCTGCATAGGCTCCCTTTATAGAGTGTAGTGTTATTTCCGCTAATTTCCCAATTACTTCATGATTTGTATTTAATGGAGGCAGCCAGTAAAGGGTTTTACCTATAGGTCTTATTAAAGCGCCACGGTTTAGTGCTTCCTGATACACCTTATTGCCAATGCGGTGAAGTTCTGTGTCCTCTAGATCTGCTGCGACAACGGATCCAATTCCTCGGACATTACTTAATTTACCAGAGAGTTGTGCTACTTCACTTAAAGAGGCAAACATGTACTCACCTAGCTTTTGAGCTTGCTCGATGATTTTTTCTTCATGCATAACGCGAATGGTTGCTAATGCAGCGCTGACAGCGAGTGGATTTCCACTATATGTATGGGAATGTAAGAAGGATTTTCCGCTCCCATAATCTGCATAAAAAAGATCAAAAATTGAGCTATCGATCATCACGCAGCTTAGAGGGATCGAGCCAGAAGTTAATCCTTTGGATAAACAAATAAGGTCTGGCTCAACATCGGCATGATGGGACGCTAGCCATTTACCCGTGCGACCCATTCCAGTCATTATTTCATCAGCGATAAGATAAATATTTTTGCTTTTAGCCCAGGCTGATAATTTTTTAAGGAAATCGGGGCTATAACACAACATTCCACCCGCGCCTTGAACTAAGGGCTCTACTACGATAGCACAGACTTTGTTGCTAATTGCTTCTAATTCTTTTTCAACAACTGGCCAATAGGTGTCGCAATTATCCCACAAAGAATCTTTTTGGCCCGAAATGTAGGGAATATTTTCAATGTAATGACAGGTAAGACCGAATGAGTCGTATGGAGCTTTATAAAGACCTAGATCACTGATACTCATTGTGCCTAGTGTTTCCCCATGATATCCATTTTTAAGCGCAACAAACTGATTCCTATCTTCATAGCCTTTAATTTGATTGGCATGTATTGCTAGTTTCATGGCGATTTCAACAGCGCTGGCTCCATCACTTGCAAAAAAAACATGTTGTTTTTTAGTAATTTGGGATAACTCTTCTGCTAACTCAACAAGTTGCGGGTGTGTCGTATTTGCGGTAATAACATGTTCAAAGCGATTCATTTGATCCTTTATCGCTGCAATCACGGCAGGATGGCCGTGCCCCAAGGATTTACACCACCAGCTGGAGATCGCATCAATTAGAGGACCTTTATTGGTATAGAGATAACTACCATCAGCCTTTTCAATAAACAAAGGAGGGCATGTCTCAAAATCTTTCATTTGGGTACAAGGATGCCAAAAATGTTTTAAATCTCTGCTAATTAATTGATTGACGTTGACCATTTTAAAAATTTTGGTTGACAAGATGGGACGGAACTTTATCATGTCCCTTACCTAAATAAAATGAAAACAATACAAAAATGCAGCGAAGTTAGGTGCTTTCGCTTCACTTAATATCGTTGATTAGGAGGAAACTGTTGTGACTCAAGTTAAGAAGCACTGGTCTGTTTCTGAAATTACCGCACTTTATGAACAACCATTTAATGATTTGTTACATCAAGCACATGCTGTACATAGAGAATATCATCAACCAAATTCATTACAATTTGCTACATTATTAAGTATTAAAACTGGAGCTTGTCCTGAGGATTGTGGCTACTGTTCTCAAAGTGGACATCATAAAACTCATGTTGAAAAAGAAAAATTAATGTCGGTTACTGATGTATTAAAAGCCGCTCAGGAAGCAAAAGAAGGTGGAGCTAAACGTTTTTGTATGGGGGCTGCCTGGCGTTGTCCGCCTGATAAGGCAATGGGTGAATTACAGGAAATGATTAAAGGAGTTAAGTCATTAGGTCTTGAAACCTGCATGACTTTGGGCATGTTAAATCAAGAGCAGGCTGCCAGTTTAAAGGACGCTGGTCTGGATTATTATAATCATAATATTGATACTTCACCTTCTTACTATGAAAAAGTAGTTACAACACGCAAATTTAGTGAGCGACTGGATACATTAAATAATGTTCGATCCGCCGGAATTAATGTGTGTTGTGGTGGCATTTTGGGCTTGGGCGAAACACGTGAAGACCGAATTGAGTTTTTATTAACTTTAGCAAATATGGAAACACCTCCTGAAAGTGTTCCAATTAATCGTTTAATACCAGTAGAGGGGACACCTCTTGCTAAAGCTCAGCCAGTAGAAGGAATTGAGTTAGTACGTACAATTGCAACCGCCAGAATACTGATGCCTCAAAGCGCAATTCGACTAACGGCCGGAAGGACTGAAATGAGTGATGAATTACAGGCCCTTTGTTTCTTTGCAGGTGCAAACTCAGTATTCCTTGGTGATAAGCTATTAACTGAAGAGAACCCCCAACGTGCCAAAGACAAAGCTCTTTTCGGTAAACTCGGTTTAACTGAGATGGTTTAAATGCCTTTAAGTCATAAAATTAAGGATTATACCAATCAGCTGGCACATCAAGGTTTATTGAGAAATAGATTAGTGACAGCTGGGAATTCATCATTAATTCATTTTGACAGCAATGACTATTTATCATTAACAAAAGATAAACGCATTTCTGAAGGGTACCAACGCGGATATACTCTCTATCCTAGTGGTAGTGGGGCTTCTATGTTGCTGAGTGGTTATCATCCCAATCACCGCGCTGTTGAAGAAGCATTTGCCAATTTATTGGCTGTTGACGACTGTATTTTATTTTCATCGGGATATGCAGCAAATCTTGCAGTTACAGCCTTATTGGGACGGTTAAACGTTCATTGTTTTATTGATAAAGAAATTCATGCTTCAATCTATGATGGTTTAGCTTTATCGCAAGTAAACTATACGCGTTATTTGCATAATAATTTAGAGGATTTAAGTCGTAAACTAACCTTAGATTTTAGGAATTCAGCTTTAATCACTGAGGGTATTTTTAGTATGAGTGGCCAATTGGCTCCTTTGGTAAAACTCTCCTCTTTTTGTAATGCGAATAAAAGTGCGCTGTTAGTTGATGAGGCGCATTCTTTTGGGATTTTAGGAAGTAAGGGAAGAGGAGCGACAGCCTATCATGGGTTAACTCAAAATGAAGTTCCATTACGAATTATTCCTTTAGGAAAAGCATATGCGGCGCAAGGTGCCCTAGTTGCAGGTAAAGCTGACTGGATCTATGCGTTGTTACAAGCAGGGCGCTCCGTTATTTATTCAACTGCAGTAAGTCCAGCATTAAGTTATGGCTTATTAAATACATTGGAATTTGTGGTCAACGCAGAAGAGAGACGTTCGAAATTATCGGAGCTTATAATTTTATTTAGATCCTACGTGAAGCAATCTCCATTAGATTGGGCTGATTCCATTAGTCCGATTCAACAACTTAAACTAGGATGCCCACACTTAGCTTTGCATTATGCTCGAGAGTTAAAGGAACGGGGGATAAGTTGCTGTGCGATAAGAGCGCCTACTGTAAGTGTCAAAGCCTCAGGATTACGTATTATTTTGAACTATAATCATACTCCGGAGCAGATTCGTGAGTTATTTAATCAGTTAAGTGTGATTTATGAACATAAACATCCATAGTTACGGAAAAGGATATCCCCTTGTTTTTTTTCATGGATGGGGATTTGACAGTCAGATCTGGTCACCATTAATACCTAAACTTCTCATGGATTACCAATTGATACTCGTTGATTTGCCAGGATTTGGCCATAGCTCAATCATGGACTGGGATTTATTTAAAACACTCTTGCTGAACCAGTTACCGGAGACATTTGCATTAATCGGCTGGTCTATGGGAGGATTATATGCAATGCGTTTGGCAACAGAAGAACCTGATAGAGTCGATTATCTTATTAATGTCACTTCATCACCGCGATTTTTAAATGGCGAGCAATGGTCAGGTGTGTCTCCAGAGATTTTTAAAAAATTCTATGAAAGATTATCAAAAGAACCACATGGCACATTAAAAGAATTTTTAGAGCTCAATGGATTAACATCTGATGGTGAGTCGCAGCATTTACCTAATAAATTGCCCTCTCAAGAAGGATTGGAATCAGGTCTTAAAAGTTTAGAAACTTGGGATTTGCGTGAACAATTAAAGCAATTTAGCAAACCCACTTGTTTTATATTTGGTCGACTTGATCCTATTGTACCGATTAAAACAATGAGTTCGATGCAATTGATCTATCCTGATGGTCATTTTGTGCTATTTAAGAAAGCTGCTCACATGCCATTTTTAACCCATGCAGATTTATTTATTGACGAAGTACGAGGATTTATTAGATGAACCGTTTTTTTATCACAGGCACTGACACAGATTGTGGTAAAACCTATGTTACAGCCCGTTTGGCAAACTATTTCCCTGCATCAGCCGCAATTAAACCTGTAGCAAGCGGATGCATGGAGCTAGATGAGCAGCTGGTGAGTAGTGATGCGCAATATTTACAAAAAAATAGTATCAGTTTGGATGTAATAAATCCTTGGCGTTTTAAGTGGGCTGTATCACCACATATTGCCGCACAGAGCGAGGGAGTTCGCTTATGTGTTAACGAAATTGCAGATTATTGTCTCAATGTGCAAATCGATGGTATTGAAAACTTATTCATTGAAGGTGCTGGGGGATTAATGGTTCCATTAAATGATCATGAAACTTGGATTGATTTTTTAAAGAGTACCGGAATCCCTGTTATTTTTGTTGTTGGCATGAAATTGGGTTGTATTAATCATGCTTTGTTAACAGAAGCGGTGTTGCGTACAAATAATATTCAATGTATGGGATGGATTGCTAATTGCATTGATCCAAACATGCAAGCGTTATCCGCTAATATCGATACATTAAGCCAGAAACTTACTTCTCCTCTTTTGGCTAAAGTGCCTTTTGCTGGTGAACTGACTCTGATTGATTCATTTATTAATACCTATTAACTACATAAGTCGTTTTTTTGTTGCCTACTTGTTGTTTCAATAACACTATTGTATGTTAATGAAGAATTCATTTCATGAAAGGGAAAACTATGTTTACACGAGATAAATTAATACAATCAGTAATGACTGCCTTTTTTGTTCTTGTTGCAACTGGAAGCTCGGCTGCAGATAACAATGACGCGAATACTGCTGCAACAGAAAAATGCTACGGAATTGCAAAAAAAGGAATGAATGATTGTGCTACTGCAACTGCTTCATGCGCTTCTTCTGCAACAAAAGACAAACAAAAAGATGCCTTTATTTTACTACCTAAAGGACTTTGTGAACGAATTGTTGGCGGAAGTCTCAAATCTGAGTAATAATTGAATATAAAAATGATGTAAAATTTACATTGTAAATAAGGATATTGATTATGAAGCATACTCTAGGAAGCTGGTTTTCATCATTGCTTATGGCAATTACATTTTCTACTCCATTATATGCTGCACCTGAAACATATACTTTAGATAAAAATCACACTTATGTGTTGTGGAGTGCTGATCACTTGGGTTTTACAACTCAATATGGTAAATGGTATGCAACTGGACAGTTGGTTCTTGATAAAGACAATCCAAGTCAAAGTAAAGTCAATGTGACAATTGATGTTATGGACATGATTACAGGTCTACCTGAGCTGGATAAACACTTAAAAAGTAATTTGTTTTTTGATGCCGAGCATTATCCTGAAGCAACCTTTGTTAGCAATAAAGTAACCCCACAGGGTGATAATAAAGCAACAGTGGAGGGCACTTTAACACTACGCGGCGTCAGTAAACCAGTGGTATTGCAGGTTACCTTAAATAAAATAGGAATGAATCTGATTAGTAATAAAATGTCAGTTGGGTTTACAGCTACAGGCTCTATAAATCGTTCGGATTTTGGAATCAATGCATTCTTGCCTTCAGTAAGCGATAAAGTAAACCTTTTTATTGGAGCTGAAGGGTATCTGGCACAGGATAAAAAAACAGATCAAGATAAAGACCAGGCCCAAGGTAAAAAATAGGACATTTTATGCAATTCAAAAACAGCTCAACACATTTTGGTATCATTACCATAGTATTTCATTGGGTGATCGCTTTATTAATTATAGGGTTATTGATACTTGGTTTGTATATGGTTTCCATGCCCTGGAATGCCCAAAGACTAAAATACTATGGCTGGCATAAAGAGTATGGTTTGTTAGTACTGTTTTTAGCGATATTAAGGATCATGTGGCGATTAGCAAATGAAAATCCTGAGCTAGCTTTACCTTGGCTGGAAAAAATTGCCGCACGCAGTATGCACTGGGCCTTTTATGTGTTTATGTTTGCCATGCCCATTACTGGTTGGCTAATTACTTCAGCTGCGGGATTGCCGGCTTCATTTTTTGGTTTATTTACCTTGCCTAATCTTATAGCACCTGATGAAAGCAAAAGGATTTTATTTGAATGGATTCATGAATGGTTAGGTTATGCGCTTATTGCGGCAATTTGTCTGCATACCGCAGCGGCTTTAAAACATCATTTTATTAATAAGGATGATATATTACGGAGAATGTTCCCATGAAAATGATTAAGTATTTTCTCGTTCTATTTTTTTTGAATAGTATCAATGCCAATGCGGATGCATTACCTGAATGGACCATAGTCCCTAATGAAAGCAGTATAAGCTTTACTGCAACACAAAATAACGCACCGGTTACGGGCACCTTTAAAGAATTTACGGCAAAAATAGTTGCAGACCCGAAAAATTATCAAAATAGCAGTGTGGAGGTGGTAGTGAATATGAACTCACTTACTACTTCATATGCAGAAATATCCTCAATATTACTCAGCTCAGACTGGTTTAATGCTAAAGAGTTTCCAAAGGCTGAATTTAAGTCGACTAAATTCACAAAAAAGGATGATAAAAATTATGAAGCTACAGGGACTTTAACCATAAAAAATAAGTCATTACCAGTAACACTCACTTTTACAGCGATAGAATCTCCAAAAGACCATCTGCTTGTTGAAGGGCATACTAACCTAAAACGATTAGACTTTGGTATTGGACAAGGTGATTGGTCGAGTACTAGTGAAATAAAAGATGAAGTAACGGTAAATTTCAAAGCAGTTGCTACACGAAAACAATAATTAATTTCAATATCAAATTGAACTGCAACTAAAGTTTGGTGCCATGCTCCAGACTTTAGTAATTTTTTCAAATTATAAACATCTGAGAAGAGCACTCCTCGCCAAAGTAATAATAGACGCTGTTAATTTTCCTACATGTACCAACATTTCTAATCTTGGTTTTTACAAAAAAAATAAAAAATGCTTATACTAAATTGTATATAACCTATGCTAATTGACTATTAATTTGGATTGGTTGTTTGATGTTATTTTACGCATCGTATATAGGAGGTAACTATGGAGTCCAAATCAGAAAAAACAGTAGTTATTTTTTCATCTACAACTAATGCTACAAACGCTTGTACAAGACTCGCGGCAGAAGGAGCTCCATTTAAAGCCGATAAAGCGGTATGGCTCTTGCGGGAAAGTTCTGTCCCTGGGCTATTAACCATTAGCCATTATAGTCATGGATATAAGGATTATGTGCATCAGAGGCTTGGTTTTGTGGGAGGAGAATGGAAGTTCGGACCTAAGGAGTATCATCTAGCTCAGGAATTTTCAAAACGTGCTGAAGCTGCATTTAGCAAAGCGCTACCTGAAAATTCTCACGATAGTTTAGTTAAATTATTAACTGATTGTGGTTATGATGCGCGAAATCAAGTGATTCCTAAACCAAATGAATCTTCTAAAAATGCCATGTTAATAGGCTATACTGAAGATGCATTTACAGAAGCATCATCTACTAAAAATAGATATTCCACTGATTTTTAATTGATACTAGACCATCCATCGTTACCTACGTCGCGTGACTTGTTCGGGGGCTCCAGCAATGAAGCTGTATTCTTTTGTTTTCGCGAATAAGGCGCGGACGTAGGCCCGGAAATGAGCTTAACTTAATAGCATTGATGTATGTTGCGCGTGCTTAGAAAGTGTTCATGCATGCGCTTCAAATCCAACCATTCGAGTAAACATTAGCATGGATAACCTAAGCTATTACAACTAATCATTGCTCCAAAAACCACTTCTTCTTTAATTCAAGAAACTTGGCTTTTTGATTGTCATTTAAAAGTGCAAACATTTTATGTTGCATCATTATCTTACTTCTCAACATAGAGGCTCTTATTATATTTACTTTCTCTATTAAAGCATCAAGTTTTGCCTCATCAATTTTATCAGTTTGAACCAAAGAGTTTATTTGACTACGTAATAGTCGGAGTTGAGCATAGTTTTCTTTGAAGTTGGCTTTGGCATTTTCTTTATATGCTTTTAGTTTGGCTTTTTGATCTGCTGTAAGATTAAGTTCTTGTGCTAACTTATCAAATCGATGAGGAGAATTACAATTTTTGGAATCCCCAATACATGCAAAACTTGGCTGCCCTAAGATTAATACCAATGCGATTGTTGATAGCCAGATAAGTTTTTTCATTATTTATTCCTTATAATAATTAAACTAACTTTCCTGTTTTATATATGTCATGACGATGACGTTAAATGGAGTATAGTCTATGGATTACATAAATACATTATTTAGCAAGAATTAGTAATTATTTGAAAATACTAATTTTTCAAGAGACTGTGACTTAGTATTACGAAATAAATTGTTGACTATTAAATTTAATGATAACAAGAATCATTCAATTTTATTTTTTTATCTTTTGTAAGACTGAAAATGATTGCATCATGACAATGATGCTCGAGTTCTTTGATTAATTTTTGTGTGTATCCATTATGGTGATGAATGGTATGTAGGACATTTTTGAATTGAAGAATATTAAATTCATTGTCCTGGGTAAAGCAACTTAATACGAGTTCCAGATCCCTTATTCTGATACGATTTTTTTCCTTAGAGGCAAAATGTCGCGAAGTGTGTGTTATTTGTTGGATGTATTGTTCTATATCATTTTTTATTGTAGAAAACGAAACAGGTAAGCTTTGAGCAAGCTCTTTTTGCCGTGTGGCAAGTAATTTTGTCCGTGATGCTTGGAGTTTTTTTCCCGAATCCAACCATGAGGAATCATTTAATTCACCTTCGTCGACCCCTAGAAACTTTAGCATTCCTAAAACATTTTCATGCAAGGGAATAGAATTTTGTGAGCGAAAAGCATTCTGTAATCCGTAATGATTAAACGAGAGGGGTTGTATCTCTTTAATAAATTTATCAGAATCCACAACATAACCGCTGAATAATGCGTTTGATATTTGGATTGGACCGGTAGTGCAGACCACAATGGACTTAAGATATAGATCTCGCTCCTTATTCATTAAATAAGCTAGGAACTTATCATCATTTTTTTCTAAAATACGTTTAATTGAAGAATATTCTTTGCTGAAAAAAAGATATTTAATTAGGTTTAATTGAGTCTCGAGATCTTTTCTTAATCTCTTGATTACATCTGTATGAGTTTCTTGAGCTTCGATTTTGTTAAAATCCAAAAATTTATTTGTATCAGTCATTACCTCGTTGATATAAGCTCTAATTTTTAATGAAGAGTCGGATGTATCTGGTGGAATGATTTCTTTGGATTTTGCTATATAAAGTGACTCAGAACGATTTTTCATAAACTTTAAAAGATGACGATTTATAAAGCTGTCGGCGTTTAATTCATTTTCAGTCCGCTCAATAAAATCGGTATCATAATGTGCGAGTCTCGAGATCAGTCCGTTTTGCACCCGCTCAATGTCTTTTTTGGCTGCAATTTCATCTACAATAGCAACAAAATCATTGTTTGACAGAATGAATTCTTTTCTACCCATTTTTAAACTACCGATGTTAAGTAGTATGGGCATTTCAGTTGTAATCAGCTTGGGAAGATTGGAGGTATCAATTGGAAAATCAAAATCTGTGTAAGTACCTTTGTTAAATATTGGTGATAACCATCTTAAAATATCACTTGCAACGGCCAAATTCCCACCTGATTTTAAATTGCAAATTTCTTCCTTATAAAAGTCGTATAATTTTTGTTCATTATCTGATTGAAGCGATGTATGAATTGTATGAGCATCGAGTGAAATAATCTTATGTTCCTTACAAAATTCATTTAACGAATTTAATGATGCATGTGCGAGCAAATTGGAGTCATATACTAAATGAATTGTATCTGTAGGATTTTTTTCACGCATTTCAATTAGACGAATTTGATTTTCCAAATTCATGAATATGTTTGGATTATTACTTAACCAGATTTTTACATGTAAGTTTGGATTATATTGATACATTTTTTATTCTTAATTTTTAGGTTCAATAAAATTACTGCATATAAAAACTAGTTTTTTGTCTCTTCACAGGTGGCAATGAGTAACGCACCCTATATAAAAAGCTTAGCACAAGATAAAAAAAATGATTTGCCACTGAATTTGATTGATGAATTTCATCGAATATGGTATAAATACGGCGCTTTAAATACACACACGGTTCGGCACATACGATAGGGTCCCTTAAGGGTTTCGTATGGGGAGCGTGGAGGAATAACCCTGGAGAATAAATTATGAATATCAGTATGCGTGAATTGCTTGAATCAGGCGCTCATTTCGGACACAGAACACGTTTTTGGAATCCTGAAATGGGTGATTATATATTTGGTTCCCGTAACAAAATTCACATTATCAATCTTGAAAAAACAATGGTAATGCTTAACGATGTGGTCAACTATGTTGGCAGATTGGCATCTAATAAAGCAAAAATTCTATTCGTAGGTACAAAAAGGGCAGCACAAGAGAGTATTCGTGAACATGCGAAGCGTTGTGGTATGCCTTATGTCGATCATCGTTGGTTAGGTGGTATGTTGACCAACTATAAAACTGTTCGTCAATCCATTTTTCGTTTAAAAGAATTAAAAGAAATGAAAGAAAAAGGATTGTTTAACGGTATGATTAAAAAAGAAGCATTGATGCTGACACGTGAACTTGAAAAATTAGAAAGAGGTTTAGGTGGGATTGAGCACATGGGTGGTTTACCTGATGCTCTATTCGTTGTTGATGTTGGCTTCGAGCACATTGCTGTTGAAGAAGCTCATCGATTAAAAATACCTGTTATTGGTGTTGTTGATACCAACAATAGCCCAAGAAATATCGATTATATTATTCCGGGTAATGATGACTCCATGAGAGCAGTTGATATTTACGTACGTTGTATTGCTGATGCAATTTTAGATGCTAAAGGCAGTAATACAGTAGGAGGAGGTTCATCTGACGCTGAATTTGTAGAAGTAGTTGAACAAACTAAAGATGCAGAAAAAGCTGGGGAATAATTAGAATTTAAAATATAGGGGGCTGGGTGTTTGAACACCTAAATTGGCCCCCTTTTTGCTATACGGAGAAATGAAAATGTCAATTAGTGCAAGTTTAGTCATGCAGTTACGTGAGCGTACAGGTGCTGGTATGATGGAATGTAAAAAATTTCTAGTAGCAACCAATGGTGACATAGAGGCTGCAATCATTGAAATGCGTAAAGCAGGCCAAGCCAAAGCAGATAAAAAAGCTGATCGTGTTGCTGCAGAAGGTGTGATAGTAATTGCACGCTCTGCTGACGGACGCCGTGCAGTAATGTTAGAGATTAACAGTGAAACAGATTTTGTTGCTCGTGATGAGAACTTTACTAACTTCGCAAGCACAGTTGCTGATGCTGCATTAAATAGTTCAGCTACTACAATCGAAGAATTGTCTGCGATGGCTCTTTCTTCTGGTGCTACTGTAGAACAAGCTCGTCAAGAGTTAGTGGCAAAAATTGGTGAAAACATTAAATTACGACGTCTAGAGCGCATGGTTTGCGACACCGGAGTTATTGGTTGCTATCTACACGGATCACGAATTGGTGTTATGGCTGCACTAAAAAGTGGTGATGAAGAACTGGCTAAAGACATTGCAATGCACGTTGCAGCGAGCAAACCAATCGTAGTAAGTAAAGATCAAGTATCTACTGACGCTATTGAAAATGAGCGTGAAATTTTTACTGCTCAAGCAAAAGAAAGTGGAAAGCCACAAGAAATTATCGATAAAATGATTGAAGGTAGAATCAACAAGTTTATTGATGAAGTGAGCTTATTAGGTCAGCCATTTGTTAAAAACCCAGATACCAAAGTAGGCCAACTTTTGAAAGAAAAGAATACAGAAGTTCTTGCCTTTGTACGTTATGAAGTTGGTGAAGGGATAGAGAAAAAAGAAGATAACTTTGTTGAAGAAGTGATGGCTCAGGTTCGTACATGATGAATGAAAGTCACCCAACATTAAAATATAAACGTATTCTACTTAAATATAGTGGCGAGGCCCTTATGGGTAAGTCACAATTTGGTATTGATCCTTCGGTCTTGGATACATTAGCGAAGGACATTGCCGAATTAATTAAGATGGGCGTTGAGGTTGGTCTCGTATTAGGTGGTGGTAATTTATTTCGTGGTAAGGCGCTTTCTCAAGCAGGGGTTGGTCGTGTAACTGGCGACCATATGGGTATGCTTGCTACGGTAATGAATGCCTTAGCGGTGAGAGATGCGTTGGAACGTATTGATATGCCTGCGCGTATTATGTCAGCAATTCCCATGCTTGGGGTGGTTGACCCATACCATAGACGCAAAGCAATTGAACATTTGCGCACTGGACATGTAGTAATATTTGCAGCAGGAACTGGAAATCCGTTTTTCACTACTGATACAGCTGCTTGTTTAAGAGCGATTGAAATAGGAGCTGATGTAGTTTTAAAAGCAACTAAAGTAGATGGTGTTTACTCAGAAGATCCTTTTAAAAACCCTAATGCCAAACGATATGATTATTTAAGTTATATTGAAGTTTTAACTCAAGGTTTGGAAGTAATGGACTCTACTGCAATTTGTCTTTGTCAGGATCAAGGCATGCCTTTACAGGTTTTTGATATGACTGCACCCAATGCATTGAGAAGAATTGTATCTGGAGAGCGCGTAGGAACTATAGTCGGAGCTAATCATGATAAATGATATTAAGCAAGATTCAGAAAAGCGAATGAAAAAAACCATTGAGGTGTTACAGACTGATCTGACAAAAATTCGCACGGGAAGAGCAAATGTCGGTTTACTGGATCACGTACAAGTTGATTATTATGGAACTATGACTCCATTAAATCAAATTGCTAATGTTTCCGCTAGTGATTCACGAACCATCTTAGTGACTCCATGGGAAAAATCTATGGTAGCTGCAGTAGAAAAGGCTATTTTGACTTCTGATTTAGGGTTGAATCCTGCTACAGCAGGAAGTGCCATTCGTGTTCCCATGCCGCCATTGACTGAAGAACGAAGAAAAGAGTTAATCAAAGTCGTTCGTAATGAAGGCGAGCAAGGAAAAGTTTCCATTCGTAATATCAGAAGGGATGCGAACACTCAATTAAAAGATTTGGTCAAAGATAAAACTATTTCTGAAGATGATGAGCGTCGTGCAACCGAAGTGATTCAAAAGTTAACTGATAAGTACATCCTTGAAATAGATGCATTATTGGCTGAAAAAGAAAAAGATTTAATGGAAATTTAAGTTTAGTTCAGGCTTGAGGCGAGTAGCCTCAAGCAGCAATGATTCTATTGCAATACATTATCCTTCAAAAATACAAGTAATTCATTTTAATTTTCAAGATATAAATTAAAAACTTTGCAAAAAAGTGTCGCTTTAATCGTATTTTAAGAATTATTAATAGCTCTCTGTTTTTAAAATGCATTTGGTGAAATAATATTTGAGGTTTCGTATGGAATATAAAGTTGTTCTTTTGGGTAAAAAGGGGAGTGGCAAAACCCAACTTAATTATCAAATTGCTTCACAAAATTTTGATTTTAAAGAGGATTCACCTCCTTCCATAGGAGTAGATTTTTTAACCCGAACAATCGATCCGGATATTAAAGTAAGATTATGGGATATATGTGCAGATGAGCGATTTAAACAATTAAATCAAATTTTTTATAAAGGCGCTGATGTTGGTGTATTTTGTATTGATTTAACAGAAAAAATTAGTGAAAAAGAAATTATTGAAAGCATTAAAGAGTTTCGACAATATGCACCCCATGCCCCTATTATTTGTGTTGGAACAAAATCAGACTCTCCGTATGCAGACATCAATGCATTAGAGAAAATTAAATCAAAAGAATTATTTGCTGGTTTCATAACGACTTCAGCAAAAAATAGAAAGCATGTAGAGGAGCTTTTTAAATTAATCCATAAACACTGTGAGGCCAAATATCAACGGTCTTGGAACGAGGTTGTTATAGAACTTGAAAAAAGTTTGATGCAACTGCCGGACAAAAAAACTATCTTAATAAAAGAAGAATTAACTAAGTTATCAAAAGTCATATTGGCTAAATCTGACGATCCCAGTGTAAATCCAAAGGCTAAAGTTAAAGCGATCGAGGATTTTGCAAAAAACTGTGAAACTATTTTGAAAGACGAGCATCCTAATATTCTTAAAGTAGTGCTTTCAGTTGCTGCAGCAGCAGTCGTCCTTACTGTAACTGCCTTAATTGGTTTTGCAGTAGGCGTTGCATGCAGTTGGTGGACAGGGCCAGGGGCATTTTTTGGTGGGCTTCTAGGTGGTTATACTGCTGCTGTAGCTGTTGCATCATCCAGTACTGCATTAGGTGTTGTAGCGGGTAGTATCACAGCATATAGTTTATTTAAACCCTCCAAAGAAATGAAAGCAATCAATGATTTTACCGCTGAGGTTTCGTCTTGGGAGCAAGCAATCATTTTATAGCATCAAAACAACTGAATTTCATTTTGGATTCTTTTACTGAGTAGTATAAGTAATTGTATTTATACTGATTCAGATCATTAGCAAAAGGACATTTCTTAGTAGTTTTTATTTTGTAAAGGGATGAAAACATTACCTAACACCATTAGGGCAGTTCAAAAAGCCCATCATGCAATCAAGGCAAAACGAGGTTTAGAACAGGAAGAGGAGAGAGGTTAGACTCCATAGAATATATTCGGATTTTGCAAATAAAATATTATTTATTCCCAATAGAGTTCATTACGCACAATAAAATACTTTTTCAAATTCATCTTCTATGATGAGCTAATCTATATGCAGGTCAGGAAAAGCTATTGGAATTTAGTATAATAATAAAAAATGAACATGACTTTTTTAACTGGAGCTACTATAAACATTGTAAGCCCTACCTTTCTGATAGTTACATTATTTTATCTTACAATATCTTAAACTAAATCTTTAAGCATATAGTGGTTTATATAAGAGATACCGTCCTTTAATTCCATTGCTTGTTCTTTATTTATAAAAATCCCAAATTTTTTACGGCCAATACTTGCGGATAAGGGACCGGAAATCACTGGCAAATTGCATTTTATTTGTTGTTCTATAGTGCTATATAATGGTTTGGAGAGCTGTTTGAATGTAACAAAATTTTGAAGAACTTGCTCTGCTTTTCGAGCATTAATGAGATGGCCTCCGTCTGCAAACCCCTTGCAGGCTTCTTTAATAAGAAGTTCATCATACAAATAATAGACAGCATAATTCTCTGTTTTTGGTCGGTTTAATGTATATAAACAATTTCTCACTGTCTCCATTTCACCTTTCACCGCGGCACTATAAGTTACGTGAGTCAAGTTTGAAAACAAGTCCTCATGTGATACGCCATGTTGAACTAGAAAATCCACTGCTTCATGGTTTCCTTGCGAAGCTAAGAAACTAGCAGGGGTTAGCATGGCCACTTTGATATTTAAATTTGCTCCGTGATCTTTAATTTTTTTTAATCCAACGGCATCTTTTGCTTGTGCAAGTTGACAGATGGTCTCAAATAATTTTCGGCCATGATAAGAGGTGGAAAATGTCATTGCGTTCGAAATATTTTCTATCTCTCTAGGAGTTAAAGCATAGATAGAATTAGCTATATGACAGAACATACTAAATTCTAAACGACCTTCTTGCACGAGTTTTGTCCCATAAATCATCCAACCATAAAAACCAGGAATGGAAAGAGACATAGTTTCATTAAAGCTAAGCCCATATTTATTCATAAATATATGAACTTTATTTGCGCGTGGCAGAGATAGGATTGGCGTGGGATCTTGCCCCATGTGTCTTCCTAGTTCTTTAGCTAATTTTTCTCTCAGGTCAGGTTGTACTATAAGGCTTAGGCTATGTTCTACATTGAACTTACTATGACGTTCTCCATTAACTAAGCCCCGAGCAAAACTTCGACAGGTATCTTTCATGGCCCAACTGCGTATATACTTAAAACCAGGGTTTTTTGATGAACGATCTTTTGCAGGAACAGCGGCATTCATCCATTTTGCAGCTTGCTGTATATGGCCTCCATAAGCATACCCATAAATGGCCCACTCAACACTGCCGCCCAACCTAATTAAGAGAGCCACGGCCTCATGTTCGCCTCGAAAGGCTAATAAACTAAGAGGAGTATGACCATTTTGTTGGATATTGAGAGAGCTTAAGGAATTTTTGACAATTTTTTCAAGCTCTATGATATTTTTTTCTAAAGCTAGTTGACATATATAATCAAACTTTTTGGGTTCTGTGAGACTATTGTATGGGCTTAATAAGCGTGCTTTCTCCATTTTTATTAGAGTAGCGGCATTTGTATTGCTTAACATAGAAGAAATATTAAAGTCATATTGATTAAAATATTACCATTATGGTAAGTTAATATCAAGATATTGCTTGTTAAGGCAACAACTTTTTACACTGGTTTTGTCAATAGTCGTAGAAATCACTTAATTTTTATTCATTTTTTACAGAACACTGTAATACCGAAGATAATTGGTTAATTGCAGCCAACTAGTTTGTTTGTAATCCCCAACATAACCCCAAGAGTCAACCCAAATTATCCGCTTAAAAGCACCAGTTTCTTTTATTTTTTCCATAAATAATTCTTTACTTTCATTTTTTGCAGCAAGAATGACCATGTTAGCACTTTTTCTTATTGGAACGACTAAGGTATGATTAAATTGATTTTTAATTAATTGAAAAATTGGGTACTGTTCTTTTATATTTGCCAAATTTACAGCCAAGATTCCATTTTCAGTTATTATTCTTTTGCACGAAGCAAAAAACTGAGTATTGGCACATTCAGGTGGAAAATGGTTTGCGTTGTATAGATCAACGATTAGATGCGTGAAATTTATTTCGCATTTTTGTACATAATCCACCGCGTTTTCATGGATAACCGTTAGGTTTTTTAAGCGATCTATCATAAAAAAACGTTTTGCTATTTCAATAACTTCCTCACTATTGTCTACCGCGATTATAGGAGCATCCTTCAGCATTAATGCAACTCCTGCACCGCCCAACCCTAACAAACAAGTAACTCCTGGATCATTACGGGCCATTATCGTCAGAGCAGGAAGATAGTATAAAACAGGTTTATGTGGCTTATGACGGTTAATTACCGTTTGTAGGGCATTACTACCTAGCGTTAGCCATCGATAGCATCCATTTTGATATACTTTATAACCCGATGGAGAGGTATAAATGCATCTTCCCAACTTTGTTTTCCACATTTTAGAGAGTCTTCTCTAATTGAAAAGGATAAATTGAACCAAGTTTTAGGATTTGTGTTAATTCATCTAAGGCAAAAAAACATTCTTCAATCAACTGAGGATCAGCTAAGTCTGCTGCATTTAACTCAGTACGATAGTGCTTTAATACCCACTTTTCCAAAATTTTTAATAATGGATCATCTATTAAAACGCCTTGATGCATGGCTTGAAGCTCTTCTTCATTCAATGGAACACGCAATCTCAGGCAAGCTGGGCCACCACCATTTTGCATACTTTGTTTCAGATCAAGGAAATGGACGGAGTTAATAGGATTAGATTCATCAGAAAGTATTCTCTCGATACACCTGTTAGCACGAGGATTATTCTGACACTCGAAAGGGGCAATGAGCATCATAGAGGTTTGTTTCGTTAAACTAATAATTTGTGAGTTAAAAAGATAGGTTTCAACAGCATCAACGATACTTAATTCATTTTGTGATACTTGAATGATATTTATAGGAAATGAAGCTTTGTCGCTTAGTTCTTTAAGTACTGAGCTCTGCTGATGAAAGGCTTGTTCGTGGACGAGCAAAACAGATTCATTGGCTACAGATATCACATCATTATGAAAAACTCCTTGATCAATTGCGATCGGATTTTGGCATGCAAATACAACATGGTTGGTCGATAACTGATGTTGACGGACTATGGCTGCAGATGCTTCATGTGTTTGTCGTGCAGGATATTTTATTGGTCCAGAGGGTAATTGACTGGTTCCTAGCCCCTTTTTTCCATATACAAAAAGATGGATTCCAGGTTGATTATAGTTTTGACACAAGCGACTGTGATTGGCCGCACCCTCATCTCCCATAATTGTTGATCGTGGTAGAATAGGGTGGTGATGGAAGTAATCTGAGTTTGCGAAAATAAATTCCAGAATTTTTTTTGAAAAGTCAGCTTCATGGTGTCGGTGTAAATTACTTACAAGATTTGCTGCCGTAAAATGAACTTTATGGTCTTGAGTATCGGTACTGGGAGAAATTGTGGCTGCATTTGCTGACCACATGCTGGAAGCTGAATAACACGCGTTAAGAAGTTCGGGCGCTGTTCTGTAGGCTTTATTAATTTGTTCTTTCGGTGTACCACAAAAACCTAATTGATAAAGTAGTTCAAGATTAGGTCTTTGGTGTGGCGGAAACAAACCTTGTTTGAGCCCCATTTTATGAAGCAAGTGCATTTTTTCTAGGCCTTGTAAGGCAGCTGCTTGAGGATTAGAACTTGCTAAGGCATTAGAGAGCGATGCAATATTGCCTTGTGCAAGACCTGCATAATTATGTGTAGGGCCTACAAGGCCATCCATGTTGACTTCATAAACATTCATTTTAATGTTCCATTTTAAATTCATTACTACTTTGTGAAAACGTAATTGATACAAAAATGAGGCAAATATGTTTAACTAATTTATAAGTTTCAAATTGATTTGCCTTACTCAAGACAGTTTAGAATTCCACACAATGTTTAATTAACTCAATACAATACCAGGTAAAATTTGTTCGGGCATTGTTAGAAGTGGCTGCTCCATACTAGATACAGGGTAAGCGCAATAATCTGCGGCAAAATAAGCACTTGGCCTATGATTTCCACTTAATCCAACACCACCAAAAGGAAGGCTACTGGCAGCTCCTGTCGTGGGTCTGTTCCAATTAATCAATCCAGCACGTATCTGCTGATAAAATTGATGATAGTGTTGTTCATTATTACTTAATAAACCCGCAACTAAACCGTAACGGGTTTGGTTAGCCATGTTGATTGCTTCATCAAAATGATTGTACCGATATATTTGGACTAATGGTGCAAAAATTTCCTCATCTGGCGGATTTTCAAAGTGGGTCATATCAATAATGCCTGGTGACAGTAGGCCAGTATGTTCAACAAGTAACGTCATGGATAAGAGGGAAGCGCCACCCAACTCAACTAGTTTTTTTTGGCTCTGAAGGTGTTTAGTGGCTTGTAGATGACTAATAACTGGTCCCATAAATGGTTCTGGGTTTTGATCAAAAGGCCCGATCCTAATTGATGAGCACGTTTTGATAAAATAATTCAGGAACTCATCGCCTTGATGTGTGTCGGGAATAATGACTCGTCGTGCGCAAGTGCAGCGTTGACCTGCAGTAAGCAATGTAGAGAGTAAGGTATGATAAACGGCAGCATTGAGATCGGAAATTTCATCAATAACTAAAGGATTATTCCCACCCATTTCAAGGGCTAAAATCACTTCAGGTTTATCACTAAACTGTTGATGGATGCGCAATCCAGTTGCATAACTTCCTGTAAAATATACGCCTTGGATGTCTTGTGAAAGTAAGGCTTTTCCACAAGATGCATCGCCCTGTAAGCAATTGATTACTCCAGGGGGAATTTCACTTTCATGCCAACATTGCATAATAAATTCAGCGACTGCAGGTGCTTGTTCACTTGGTTTATAAAGAATTGTGTTGCCTGCAAGAAGGGCAGGAATTATGTGTCCATTACTTAAATGGGCTGGAAAATTAAATGCCCCAAGAATGACTACAACGCCTTGAGGTTTAAAACGAAGACACGCATTGGCTTCTGTAGTTTTGGTTATTTTTGTCCACGTTCTTTCCTGGTAAGCTTGTATGGATAAATTAATTTTTCCTATAACGGCGCTGACCTCTGTATGAGCTTCCCACAAAGGTTTTCCCGTTTCTAAAGCGATTAAGTGTGCCAGGTGGTCACGATTTTTATCAATTTGTTGAGCAAATTTTTGGGTATAAAGTACACGTTGTTCGAAATCAAGAGAAGACCAAGGTATAAGAGCTTGTCGTGCTGCATGATATGCAGCTGAAGCTTCTTGATCTGTAGCATTTGTGCCTTGCCAAATTAAGGTACCATAGCTAGGGTTTATAGATTCAAGCGTCGTTCCATGGCCTCTTATCCATTGGCCATTAATATATTGCCCTTTTCCACATGTTATATCTGCTTTAGTCATTTACCTCTCCACTGTCACATTGTAAAGGAGCTACTCGTAATTGATTTCCGCATTTGACTTGTAGGACATTAGCTGTCTCTTTACTAATAATACAGGTATTATTTTCCTTATTAATTAGCGCGCTATTAACGGTTGCGCGAAAGTCCAATTGGGTATTTGCTAATAAATAATTAGGACTACTCACCTCATCGCTAATATTTTTAATGATTACAACTCGGCTATGTTCTATGGTTTGGATTCGGGATAATGGAACCTCAAGGGTAGGACCGGCATCAAAAATATCAATATATTTGTTATATCGAAAACCTTCTTTTAATAAGATGTTCATAGCTGATTGGGTAGACGGGTGGGCTTGGCCAATTACTGCTTGAGCTTCCGGCGATAGCAATTTAATGTATATAGGATTTCTCGGCATTAAATCAGCTATAAATTGTTTGTCAGTTGCCAGAGTGAGTCGATCTGCATCAGCAAAAGCCATATGGAAAAAATGGCTTCCTACATTTTCCCAAAAAGGTGATATACCCTTCGCATCTGAGATTCCACGCATTTCAGCAATTACTGTTGTAGCAAAGCGTTGGGGATGTTGGGCGATAAATAGGAAACGTGCTTTGGATAATAATAAGCCATTTTTATTTTTTCTATACTTTGGCTCTAAAAAAAGGGTGCAGATTTCACTTCGCCCTTGATTATCATTCACTAGGCTTAAAACCTCGTAATCGCTACGGATATTTAATGAGCGACTAATTCGGGTACGTTTGGAGATTTTATAAGAATAGAACGGGGCCTCATGACCGGTACAGGATTCAATGCCTGAAACGCCAATTATTTTTTTACTCTTGGGATTTTCTAAAACGAATAAATAATATTCATTACTTGGTTTTTCTATATTTTTTTTGAATGACTCAGTGGACCAGTGAAGTCGTTTTGCTAATATTTCCTTATCTTTAGAAAGCGTTGTTATTCCTATACCGCTTTCTTCGGCCAAGTGATGAATGGCATCTAAATCTGTATCGCAAGCACTACGAAATAGCATCATTTTTTAAATCCTCTAAGCCACCTTGAGCAAGGTCGAGCAAGAGTAGGGCACTAAGCGCAGCACGTTCAGATAAACTATCGAGTAGTATATATTCATCTGTACTGTGGATGTTTCCCCCTCTGACTCCAAGAGTGTCTAGGACTGGTAAACCATGTTGGGCTAAGTTATTTCCATCACAACAGCCACCACTATCTTTCCAATCTATAGATAAACCGAGCTCATGTCCTAAATGTTGAATACGATGAAACAGACGTTCTGTACCTGAGCACACGCGTTTTACGGGCCTCCCAAAAACACCGTGTACACTTAAAGAATATTCAGGACGTTTTAATTGAACAATAATATCATCCAATTCGGTTCGTACCCAAAATTCATCTTCAGGCAGACTAATTCGAATGTCAAGTTGCGCTACAGCTTTATCAGGAACTACATTAAGTGCTTCACCACCTGCTATTTTTCCTACGTTAATGGTAACTCCATTACGTTTTCCGTTAAGGGCGTGTATGGCACTTATTGCTTCAGCCAAGTAACAAATTGCATTTCGCCCCTCTGCAAAATCGCGTCCTGCGTGAGCTGCTTTTCCAGTAGCGATGAGTGTTAATTTTCCGCTTCCTTTTCGATTTTTAGCTAAAGTGCCATTTGCTGTCATGGCTGGCTCGTATACCAAAGCGGCTTGATAATTAGACGCCAGTTCGTCGAACAGTATACTAGATGCTGGCGATCCGATTTCTTCGTCTGCATTGATTAAAACATCCCAACCCAGCTCTGTTGCACAATCATTCAATTCAAAAGCAGATAAGGCATGCAACATCACAATAAGCCCACCTTTCATATCAGTAACACCGGGCCCGTTGATGCAGTTGTCATTAATGTAAGTCAATTTCTGGAATGGATTATCGGCGGTATAAACTGTATCCATGTGTCCACAAAGTAAGACACGTCGTTTTAAGTGAGGCCGTTTTCTGATGAGCAAGGCATCTCCACAGGTTTGGAGTGAGGTATTACCGGACATATCAATAACTGATAAAGGTTGCAGTTTTTTTTTAAAGATTGTATCCGCAATAGGTTTATAGACTGTTTTTAGTAGGTTAGCCATTGATGCCAATCCAACTAAATTAGTTGTTCCAGAATTAATCTCACAAAATTGATGGAGTTGTTTTACCATCATTTGTTGATTGTTTTTTATCAAATTTATCAGCTTATTATATGATTTAATCACAGTTTTTGAATTCATGCTAAAAATACAGAATAGCTGAAATCAGGGGGCTTCACAATCTATTGCCATATTGAGCAAGGAATAAAAAATACACGGGATTTACTGTTATTTTATAATTCTATCCTCCAAGTAATGATGCTTGGAGGAAGCTATGATTCAAGACATTTCATTATTAAGGTGCTGGAGTATTTAGTTTCGGAGATGGAGATGGATTACTCATTGGCCATATCTGCGGTAACGCCATGAAACCAAGTTTACTTAGTAATCCCTCAGGTTTTATTTGTTCTTCAGTTTTAACGGGATTCAATTCTGGATGAACACTGGAGTCAACACGTTTATCCAGACTTTGTAGGCGCTGAAGTTGTTTTTCTTGAAGTTCTAAAAGCTTATGAAATCGTTCTGTACTAGCTTTCAATTCAGTTTTAACTTGGAAAAGATCAGACTCTGCTTGGAGCATACGTTTTGCCACTTCATCAAAACTTGCTGTTTTTTTATCTATGAAAGAATCGAGTTTCTCTTGAAAAGAGAGTCGTTGATTTGAGTCAGTTATGGCTGTACTGGAGAGAATTTTTACTGCTCCTTCTAAAGTGGATGCAATTTTCCTAGCTTTCTCTACTTCAGCTCCCATGGATATTCTTACTTCAGATAACTCAGATGTTTTTTGGGATAATAACAGCAGGCTTCTTGAATGCTCCTCACGAGCTTTAATAAGTTCTTTTTGAGTAGTGTCAAATTGTTTGCTTTGTTTTTCAGCATCTTGTTTTAAAGAAATAGCAGTTTTTTCAAGCTCGTCCTTTGTTTTACGAAGTAATTTTTCGGTTTCAACATACACTTCCACTTGAGCACTCAATGTTTCTACTTCTTCATTTAACCTTGTAATGTTTTTAGCTAATTTTTCATTTTCTTCTCTAAATCGTTCTATTTCAACGGCTAGTTTTTTGCGAATAGCATCTAAGGCACCAATAGTTAACTCAAGGATTTCCGCGACTCCAAAAATCCCTTCTTTTAATTTTTGAGCAATACTCCTGGTATGATAATGGTGGTCATCAAGAACGATACTGCTGGTGGTGTATGCTAAAGCGCTTACGCCACTAATGGTCACTAGGAACCCAATATGAGCTGCAGCTCCTATGATCAAGGTAGGTCCTGATATAGCAACACCACCTATAATTCTTTGCCATAACGGCAATTCCCCCCAAAAAGCAGCGGCACGGGAAATAAGGCTTGGATTATCTTGTAAACTCTCAACTATTTCTCCTAGACTTTTTTTGACTTGTGCTAAGTGTTGTTGCGTTAGAGCAATACTCTGTAGGCTATCCAGATCGTTTTCAGGCGAATTTGGGTTGAGCAATAATTCTTTTGCAGCATCGGAAAAATTCATCTGTGCTAAAGTTTTTTCAATGACGACTCTATTTGTATTAGAGAGGTTTGTATCACTCTTTATAAGTACATCAAGTTCTTGTTCTTTAGTAGACATAACACCAGCTCCCTGTGTAAGAATCTCCCTGTAAATTCTATTTTTAACCACAAGGCATGAATTAGCAAGTAAAAAATTTGTTTCTATGGAGTTATTTTAAGACAATGGGGTCATATGAAGTGGTACTCAAACTTAGAGGCATAGCTCCAAAAAAGTACGGTTTTACATACTTAGACTTGAAGTGAATTCAGCTAGTTCTTCACTTAGTTTATTTCTGCTTTCGTAGAAAAAGCCTTTGTTCTGTAGAGCTTCTCCACTATCTATTATCGCCTGGGAGAATCCCAAAGAGGGAATAAGAAGTATAACACCAAGTAATGATACCATTAAACCCGCGATTTCATATAAAGTTGGGTGATTTATTTTTAGAGCATGGGTAAGAGCATTATAGTTTTCAATTGACTCTTTAGACGGTGTATTTACGAGTTCAGAGGTGCGTGAAATTATTTCGAGTAGGAGTTCATCGCTACAAGACTTTTGGTGATCTAATTTATTGACATTCCTCAATAATTTAAGACCTATTACTTTCACATCTCCTTCTGGTAGTTTTTCAAATTGTTTATGAGTTTCTTGGAGTCTTTTTTTAAGAAGTTTCCTTGTCTGTATCTCTGGACAGTTCATATCACGCCAGTGAATTAACCAAGACTTCTTCTTGTTCGTAATTAATTCAGAGTAATTAGCATTAACATAAGTATTTAAAGCATTCCATATGATTTTTCGATGAAAATTCATACCTCTTCCTTTAACATTTGCCGCTGCAGCATCTAGAGAACGTTCAAATTCTCTTTTGTTTATAGGCTTTTCTAATTTAAAGGATTTCATCAAGTTATAATAAGTAGACGATAGTGCTCCACGATCTATTGCATCTTTGCAAGAAAAATTGAAGCTATTAGGTTTTACTTGTTTTATGATGTAATTTGGGAGTTCATATTTGATGAAGTGCACCCAAACTGCTTGTTTTTCCGCAGAAGTAATAGAACGCTTATTGATAAGTCCTTGTGCCTTAAAACTCTTTCGAAGTAACTTTTCTAAGATTTCTTGTTCATTATCACCAAACAACAATTTTCTTGCTGTAGGACTAATGTGGAAATCAGAAATGACTTTTTTATCTGTTTTTTCTCTTGCTATCTTTAGAAATTCATTAAATACAGCTCGAGGTTGTAACCGATCATCCACTTTTTCAAAGTCGGAAGAATCCATTAAACCTTCATTAGCAGGAAGAGTAATGACAAGAACTTTAAGCTTTGGATCGTCTTCAAGTTTATGTAGCGCTAGAGTCAAATCTCTTTCTTTGGAGCCCGCAATATCATACTTACTTCGATCTAGCCCCAGATTATTAAAGTAGATATGGCATATCGGTTTGTCCGATTTTTCGGCATTTATTGTTAACCAACGGTTAAAAAGAGGACTGATACGAGGTTTTCCACCATGGCGCTGGGCTTGAGTGCTAAAACGATACTCTGTAGGAGCTGAGCCATCTTTATAGGGAAAGTTTTTAATTGTTGGCAGATTGGTTTCGTGTTGGGGTTTAAAGTCTTCTGAAAACAGAGAATAAAGGCGTCGGAAAATGCTACTTTCACTATTTGGTGAGCGCTTATTTACATTTTTTTTTGTATCTTTTATTGTTGTTTTAATTTTTTTATCTATATTGGATTTCCGAGGATGTAGTTGGTCACCAATATCATTTATCCAATCAGAAGACTCTTCGAGGATTTTATTATCATTGTGGTAAATGGCTAGAACTAATTCATCCAGCTCTTTAACTTTATCTGTAGAGTTGTCCTCAATATACTGTTCCAAAGCGGCGATACAAGACGAATATAAATCACCATAGGGATAATTTTCATCATATTTTTGTTCTAGTACAGCGTATAATTTGGCGAATTCTGGCAGGAGCTCCAAGACAACTGGGCATTGACTAATTGCAGTTTTTAATTGAAGAAAATAAGCATAGCAGTTACGATTATGCAGTGCATCGCTAGTTAGGATTTCTTCGTTTTTTACGCTAGTGCTCATAACTTTTATATTTCTGCTCAAATTAAGTGCATTATATAGAAAAAGGAGTCATATTGGAAGGGTCATTAGAATTGTTGATACCGAATATAAAAATGGAAAATCAATCTTTTTTAAATAATTGTCATTCTGATTGGAAAAAAATTCTAATCACAGCCTTAAAAACAATGGATCAGAATTATTTGCATCAGTTAATGAATGATGAAAATTGGTTGCCAGGAAGAGCGAGATTATTCGCAGCGTTCAGTTTACCGCTGGCCAAAACTCAATATATTTTATTAGGTGAATCACCTTATCCACGTAAAGAATCAGCAAATGGATATGCATTTTGGGATAATTCTGTTGCTGAATTATGGAGTTCTACGGGTCTGAGCAAAGCGGTGAATAGGGCAACTTCTTTGCGTAATTGGATAAAAATGATGCTTTGTGCACGTGGGGATTTAGGTTTTAATACATCACAAGCTGATATTGCGTTACTGGATAAAAAAACCTTGGTACAAACAGCGCAACAATTGTTTGAGGGAATGATGAATAAAGGTATTTTATTACTCAATGCCTCGTTGGTTTATAGTGAGGGTAAAGTTCCTTATCATGCTCGCCAATGGAAGCCCTTTATGCAAAGTCTTTTGGAACAGTTAATTCTAATTAAGCCTAATATTCAACTGATTTTATTAGGTAAAATTGCAGAAACTGCGGCGCAGAGTAAATTGCCTATAGGACTTATTGCAGAGCATCCCTATAATATAAGTTTTATCACGAATCAACACGTGATCGATTTTTTTAAACCTCTGGATTTATTAAAATATGAGTAATACAGAATCAACCGTTAATCCGCAAGAAATAAATAAGTTTGCTCAGCATGCCAACTTATGGTGGGATAAAGAAGGGCCACTGAAAACACTTCATGATATTAATGAAATACGACTTGATTTTATTAAACAACATGTTCAATTAACTGATTTAAATGTTTTGGATGTTGGTTGTGGCGGGGGTATTTTATGTGAAGCCATGGCAAATTCTGGAGCAAAAGTTACGGGGATAGATGCAGAATCTACTGCAATTTCTGTAGCACAAGAACATGCCAAAAAAAATCATTTAAGCATTAACTATCAATGTGCTTTAGTTGAAACTTATAAGGATCAACGTTTCGATGTTATTACGTGCATGGAAATGTTAGAGCATGTTGAAAATCCCGAGTTAGTTTTTGAACATTGTAGACGATTACTTAAGCCCAATGGATTTTTGTTTGTCTCAACAATCAGTAGAACAATTAAAGCTTATGCTACTGCAATTATTGCTGCTGAATATGTATTGAATTTATTGCCAAAACAGACACACGATTATAAGAAATTTATCAAACCCAGTGAGTTGTGTGCCATGGCGCGTCCTTGGGACTTCAATTTAATTGACTTGAAAGGTATGGATTATAATCCGTTTTTAAGAAAAGCTACGCTCGGCTCTGATGTCCGAGTTAATTATTTGATGGCTTTTCAGTAATCATTAGGATGAACGAAGAGGGCATATCTAAGACTGGATTTAAAGCCAGTCTTAGATTTTTTGGAGTCCTTTAGGCGCTACTTTGGTTGCTACTCTTTTTCTCTGAATTTTGTTTCTTGTTATAACGCTCCAAATAACGCTGATGAGCGTATCTGGCTTGTTCTTGAGTGACTACATCTACTTCATTCCCATAAATATCAATTCGTGCAGCGTTCTCTTTTTGGCAATTTAGGTAAGCTGGTGAGGCACTATAGTAACTTAATGCCTCTCGTAGCGATTTTTTACTAAAAGGTGGGGTGTCTAGTCGTTCGTAGAAGTCGATAATATCGTCAAAAATTCCAATTTTCAGAGGTTTAATCTGATTTCCTTTTTTAAAAAAAGCATTTGGAAAATGTTCAATAAGCCAATCTATAATGTTTAGTTTATCTTTTTTTACTGTAGTTAACGGTTGTTTGTCCATCATATTGCTCTAAAGCGTGATCTAGATGCTGAATAAACTACCACATCTTTTGACATAATCAAGCACTTGTATGTAAAGACTGTTATTACTTTAGTTTTTTAGTGGAAAATAATATGCTTAATAGATAGGGGTACGTTTTTTTTGCTCGATCTTGTGTAAGAGATTTCTCAATTCAAGTCAAGAGAAACGCTGCTTTTTTTGGCATATATTTCAATGATTTTATTTAACTCATTGTTTTAAAATAATATTTCTGAAATTTATTTGAGGGTTTATTTAAAGTCTGTTAGAGAAAACTACCCAAAGCCTTCTTGCGCTTCTAAATATCTATGCTAAATTTTAAACATGACTTGTATGGATATAAGTCATACAAATGGAATTGTAATCATATGGATATGATTTATCATGGATGATAATAAGAACTGAACGTTCTTATACGGATGACTGCGAAAGCCAGGGCTTAAACCCTGGCTTTTTTTATTTATGCTACTAGATAGCCTGATCGAGATAAAAACTTTTTATCCGGAAAATAAGCGAAAATAACAGAACCATTTTTTATGGTATTGATTACTGGTTTTGCTAAGGTTTGAGCGATAGCTGGACACCCCCATGAGAGTCCGGCGCGACCTGATCGCTTTATGAAATCAGGTTCTACATACCAAGCCCCATGTATTACTACACGTCGACTTAATGCATTATCATTGAAACCTTTATCTAAGCCCTGTAAGTTAAGCGAATATCCTTTATGTCCTATATAGGTATCTTTCGTAATGTATGTACCTAAGCTTGATTGTTTGCTTGAGGGAACATTGGAAAAATGGCTGGCTTTATTCACCCCTGAGTTTTTTCCATGTGCTACATAAGTGTTATATAAAAGACGCTCTTTACGGAGATCGAATACCCACATGCGTTGTTTGTTTGAAGGCAAGGAATAGTCTATTACTGTAAGTACAGGCTTTTTAACAGAGCCTCTTTTACTTGCATTTTGGTAAGCAGTTAATGCGAGTCTTAAGACATTTTTATTCAATTGGGGGGCTTTGTGACTCAAATGTTGCAATTTGCTATTAATATCAGATTCAGACCTTGCTGCAAAAGAAGGTGTGCTGGAGGTTATATTACTAGTTAAAATTACGGTTGAGATTAGAGTTAATAGAGTATTCATACTGCTCCTTTCTTCTGTAAATCGCCGTTATTGTTTCTTAGAAAAAATGGTGATTATATTAACAATTCACGTAATTGTAAAATCAGAAGTCCTTAATTTGTCCATCAGGGAGAAATATTACTCAATTCATATGCTTAACCCTGAATAGAAAAAAACATAGTTTAAACAATGCGCTATATGATATAAAAAAACGCCATTTGCCATGTTTAAATAAGTTCAAATAGATAAAAAAAAATTCAAGAAAAATAAATAAACAACAGAAAAAAGATCGAAATTTAGGTATAATTACTCGATTTACAGCCGATTTGTATTTTATTCTATAGGCAAAAAAGCAAGTAGTGCATTCCATTTTATATGGCGCTAAATTATACTTGGCTGTTAGTTTTTAAACTCTTTTGAGCCCAGCATTGACTTGGTACTTCTTTGTGTTCAAGAAGGCACGGGAAAAAGATTAGTTATAGATTTGATTGCGGAGAAATACTATGCTGGAAAAGCAGACCATACAATTACCCGAGGGTTTACGCGCTGCTATTAATCATGCCTATCGTCTTGATGAGTTGCCATTAATAACAGAGCTTTGTGAAAAAGCAGCCTTAGGGCAACAGCAACTAATTGATATTAAGAATAGTGCTACAAAATTAGTTGAGTCAGTGCGTACGGAGCGAAAAAAAAGCACGGGTATTGATTCCTTTTTGACTGAGTATGCTTTATCCAGTGATGAAGGTATTGCTCTGATGTGTTTGGCTGAGGCACTATTACGTGTTCCTGACAGTGCTACAATAGATAATTTAATTAAAGATAAATTATCGGGTGGAAATTGGAAATCTCATATAGGTCAAAGTGATTCATTTTTTGTAAACGCAACTACCTGGGCATTGATGCTTACAGGAAAAATACTCACACCGGAAAAAGCTGAAAATACATTAACTAAATCGTTAATGAAGCTCGTTAATCGCAGTAGCGAAGCGGTTGTAAGAAAAGCTGTTGATAAAGCAATGCGCATTATGAGCAAGCAATTTGTTATGGGGCGCACTATTAGTGAAGCACTAAGCCGAGCAAAAAAGAAAGAGGCACAAGGATATCGTTATTCATATGACATGTTGGGTGAAGCTGCATTAACATCTGTGGATGCATTACGTTATTTTGAGGCCTATAAAGAAGCCATTGAAACCATAGGGAAACAGGCTGATAAAGATTCTGATGTATACAAACGAGCAGGGATATCTATAAAACTTTCTGCATTGCACCCACGTTATAATGAAAGCCAGCATGATCGAGTGATGGAGGAGTTACCAACTAAACTCTTGGCTTTGGCTCGCTTGGCAAAAAGTTACGGAATTGCCCTAACGGTTGATGCTGAAGAATCCGAGCGCTTGGATTTATCACTTGACGTGATGGAGTGTGTATTTAACGATGCAAGTTTGGATGATTGGAATGGTTTCGGTTTAGCGGTCCAGTCCTATCAAAAAAGAGCTTTTTATGTATTGGATTGGGTTGCCGCTCTTGCAAGAAAAAAACAACGTCGAATCATGGTACGCTTGATTAAAGGAGCCTATTGGGATAGTGAAATAAAGAAAACCCAAATGCAGGGGTTGAATGAATATCCTGTATTTACCCGAAAAGTTTTTACAGATGTTTCTTTCCAAGCGTGTGCTAAAAAAATATTGACCATGACGGATGCAATTTATCCACAATTTGCAACCCATAATGCTTATTCTGTGGCGATGATTTTAAATATTACTGGTGATTATCGAGATTTCGAATTTCAGTGTTTGCATGGAATGGGTAATGAGCTCTATCAACAAGTAGTACCAACAGAGCGTCATGGAATTCCATGTCGTATCTATGCGCCAGTAGGAAGCCATGAAGATTTACTTCCATATTTGGTACGTCGTTTGTTAGAAAACGGTGCAAATTCTTCATTTGTGAACCGTATCGTTGATGATAATGCACCAATTAGTACATTGGTTGAAGATCCTGTCGAAAAAGCCAGATCATTACTCCATAAGATGAATCAAAATATTCCATTGCCGGAAGATATCTTTCAACCGAGCAGAAAGAATTCTAAAGGTTTTGATTTTTCTGATCGTACTGAGCGCGCTTTTTTACAACAAAAAATGGCGCAACTTAAATTACAGCAATGGACCTCAGGACCGATAATCTCAGGAAATCCAGCACTTAAAGGCGAAATGCAACGTGTTGAGTCGCCGCAACAAACTGAAAATATTATTGGAACAGTTCAAAACTCATCCCTGGATGATGTGGAGAAAGCATTGGTACAGGCTGAGCAAGCATTCCCTGGATGGTCGAATACTCCTGTAAAAGAAAGGGCTGCCTGCCTTAATCGTTTTGCTGACTTATTACAGGAAAATTATGCGGAACTTATGACCATAGCGTGCCTAGAAGCCGGTAAAACTATGAATGACTGCATTTCAGAGGTGCGTGAGGCCATTGATTTTTGTCGTTATTATGCGATCCAGGCCCAGCAAATTTTAGCTCCTCTGCGTTTAACAGGTTATACAGGTGAACTAAATGAGCTAAGCTTGCATCCACGTGGCATAGCGCTCTGTATCAGTCCCTGGAATTTTCCCTTAGCAATTTTTACAGGACAGGTTGCTGCTGCATTGGTCACAGGAAATTGCGTTATTGCAAAACCAGCAGAACAAACTCCTTTAATTGCTGCTTATACAGTTAAATTAATGCATCGAGCAGGAATTCCAGCTGGCGCTGTACAATTAGTTCCTGGACCTGGTGAAACCATAGGGGCTGCCTTGGTTGCGGACAAAAGAATTAAAGCGGTATTGTTTACTGGCTCTACTGACACAGCAAATCTTATTAATCGTACCCTAGCAACGCGTGGCGGTGAATTGATTCCTTTGATTGCTGAAACTGGCGGTCAAAATGCGATGATTGTTGATTCGTCTGCTTTATTGGAACAGGTAGTAGTCGACGCAGTTAACTCTGCATTTGGTAGTGCGGGTCAACGATGCTCTGCGTTGCGCGTTTTATTTGTCCAAGAAGAAGTATATCCACGAACTATTGCGCTTTTAAAAGGAGCTATGGCGGAATTGGTAGTTGGCGATCCACGTTGGCTTGTGACTGATGTTGGACCTGTAATTGACAGGACTGCTTTATCCACATTAAAAAATCATGTGGAGCATATGAAAAAGCGTTTTGAAATCATTTACCAATGTCCATTGGATGAATCTTTGGAATCAGGATACTTTATGCCACCTACTGCGATTGCTATTGATCATATCAACGCATTGGAAAAGGAAGTTTTTGGTCCGGTTTTACATGTAATTCAATTTAAACGAAAAGACTTAGACCAAGTCATTAAACAAATTAATGCAACAGGGTATGGCTTAACATTGGGGATTCATAGTCGGATTAATGAAACAGTAGAATACATTAGACAGAATATTCATGCGGGTAACTGTTATGTAAACCGTAATATGATAGGTGCTGTTGTGGGTTTACAGCCTTTTGGAGGAGAAGGATTGTCAGGTACAGGTCCTAAAGCAGGCGGTCCTAACTATTTGATTCGACTTTGTCATGAGCGAACCTATACTGTTGACACTACTGCAGCAGGAGGTAATGCGAGCTTAATGTCTTTGCCTGATTAATAGGTAAATGATGCACGGCGTGACTCTAATCATTATCTAGATTTCAGTTACGCCTATATTTCTGGTGCAACAGGAAGTTGCCATTTCAAATTAGTGGAGTGATTAATGAATAAGATACTCTATGTGACCCATGCTCTAATCTCTATTCTTATTTGCTTTTTTAGTAATACTTTGCAGGCAATGACCATAGCACTTCCTCATTCAAATCAATTTATTTCTTACAATGATGTAGGTGAGGGGAAACCAATCGTATTAATCCATGCATTCCCAACCGATCAACGATTGTGGCAGGCCCAACAAGAAGGGCTTAAAGGGCACTTTCGAGTGATTACCTTAGATTTATGGGGATTTGGTGAATCATCTTCGGTGGATGGAAATGCAATTCCTATGACTCAATATGCTGACGAAGTAAAACAACTGTTAGATTACTTAAAAATTGATAAAGCAATCATTGCTGGCGAGTCAATGGGAGGATATATTGCCCTGGCATTTTTAGGCAAATATCCTAATCAAATACTTGGACTAGTACTTTCAAATACCCAGGCGGTGGCAGATAGTCCGGAAACAAAAGCAACACGCGAGAAAACTGCCCTTGAAGTTCTTGAAAATGGGACGGATAATTTAATTAACGGGTTTATGACTAAGGCGCTATCACCTTATGCATCACAACAAACTCGAGCTTATCTACGCCATATTTTAACATTACAAAAATCAACCGCTCTAGCATCGGCTTTGCGTGGAATGGCTCTTCGTAATTCAACAGCAGCTCTACTGGAAACTACAAAACTACCAATTCTGATTATTTCAGGAGAATTGGATAATGTTATTTCCCCGCAACAAAGTATCGATATGCATTCAATTTCAAAAAATAGCCAGTTAATTATTTTACCTGATGCAGGACATTTATCTAATTTAGAGCAACCCGAACAATGGAACCAAGCGGTTATCGAGATGTTTGAATAGTGAATAATTATAGTTTGGGTGAACCCCGGATTATCTTGTCGTCATCCCTTACTACGTTGGGGATGACGGCTTCACACACTCTAATGTTTTTTAGCAAGAAACCAGGGAATTAATACAAACAAAATTAATCCACCGATTAAAAATGATTCGAAAATAAATACATTACCAATAGGTATTTGTGTTGGCGGTACAAAACCGATAACAATTGCTGTAAGACAACAAAGAATCCCCACGGTACATAATAACCACATGACTACATTACCACCTGGGACAGTGTAACCACGATGTATATTGGGTTTGCTGTATCTTAACTTAATAGCAGCTGCAAACATAAAGACATAGACTAATAAGGCCATTTGGGCACAGAGATCACTTAACATCCAGTAGGCCGCATTAATTGAATGTAACAAAATAAAAGCGGTACTTAAAACTGTAAAAATAATAGCTTGTGCAAAGAGAATCGTTGTTGGAGCACCGAATTTATTTGTATGAGCGAATAGAGCAGGTAATGAGCCATCTCTTGCTGAAACCATTAATCCTTTTGTGGGGCCAATAATCCATGCCGAAACGCCACTGAGGCCACCTAAAATAATTAAAACGGCAATAATAGAGGTCATCCAGGGCATATTATACGAATTAAAAAAAACAGCATAAGCATCAATAAGCCCAGATACTACACTTAAACTTTCATTAGGAACTACAACCATAATGGCGATTGAGCCTAAGGAAAGCGTAGAAATGACTAAAATAGTTGAATAAAAAAGTGCTTTTGGATAATCCCGTTGAGGATTTTTTACTTCTTCAGCATGAACAGCGGACATCTCCATACCAAGTAAACCAAATAACACCACTGCAAATAGTGATAAATTACCAAAAGAACTGAAGTCAGGTAACCAGGTCGTGGGATAGCCAACAACCATAGGTTTTCCTTGAATAGCCCAAAGTATGGCTAAGAAAATAATAAAAAGCATTGGGAATATAGTGCCTATTGTTGCTCCGATAGTGCTGACTATGCTCGATACTTTCATTCCAAAGCAATTGAGTATTGTAAATAACCAAAACAGAACAAGCACTGTACCTAACAAATAATACTTGTTGCTTCCTAATTCTGGGGCAATTAAATAAGATAGGGTGGCCGCGATAAAAGCAAGTATCGTTGGATACCATACTACATTATATATCCACTGCAGCCAAATTGTAATAAAAGCTGCTCGTTTACCAAATGCTTCACGAACCCATACATAAATTCCACCTGTTTCGGGGTAGGTAGTTGCTAATTCGGCTGCCACTAAAGATACAGGGATAAAAAAGGCAAATGCAGCTACAACATAATAAGAGACTAATGTAAGTCCGAGTTTGGCACTAATGGGCAAAGTACGTAAGCTATCAACAGCAATGACGTTAATCATTACTAAAGAAAATACACTTAGAACCTTTTTAGGGTGATTCATGATTAGTCCTTAACAAATGCGGTACAAGCAAAACTTTGATGCGCAATGCTATTATCATTAATGAAATTAAATAAAAAAGTAGATTGGTGTCTTTATAACCAAACAAAAGATGAGCATTAGATATATGAGCTAGCTGAATATCAGAGCTGTTGGGCCATAGGCCCAACGTAGAAGGTATCATAATCATCAAGCACTCAGATTCCTGAGAACGTATTGAAGAATACCCCCATTTTTATAGTACTCTAATTCATCAGCTGTATCGATACGACATAATGCTTTAATCTGCTCTACTTGACCATTGGTGCGCTCAATTGTTACTGGAACCATTGAACCAGGCGTTAATGAATCCGATACATCAACGCTAACACGTTCATCTCCTTTCAGATCCAGAGTTTTGCGTGTCATGCCATCACAAAATTGTAGAGGTAAAACGCCCATGCCGATTAAATTAGACCGGTGAATACGTTCAAAGCTTTCAGTAAGTACGGCCTTGACACCAAGCAAATTGGTTCCTTTGGCCGCCCAGTCTCTAGAAGAGCCGGTACCGTATTCTTTCCCTGCAATAACTACAAGCGCATGATGGTCTTTTTGATAAAGCATTGCTGCATCATAAATAGGCATTACTTCGCCAGAAGGAATGTAACGGGTGATGCCTCCTTCTTGACCAGGAGTCATTTCATTGCGAATACGAATGTTAGCAAAAGTACCTCGCATCATTACCTCATGGTTACCACGACGAGAGCCGTAAGAGTTAAACTCTTTTTCATCAACTCCTTTGGATTTTAAGTACAATCCTGCTGGAGAGTTGGCCTTTATGGATCCTGCTGGAGAGATATGATCTGTTGTAATTGAATCACCAAATAATGCCAAAATGTAAGCTTGTTTGATCGGTTTAATTGAATCAGGTTTTGCTTTTAAATTATCGAAAAACGGAGGGTGTTGGATGTATGTTGAATCTGCATCCCACTCGTAGGTTTTTCCACTGCTTGTTTTAATTGATTGCCAGTGTTCATCACCAAGAAATACTTCAGAATACTCTTTACGGAACATGCTACCAGTAACTTTAGATACTTCGGCAGCAATTTCAGCATTAGATGGCCAAATATCTTTCAGATACACATCATTACCTTTATCGTCTTTACCAATAGGCTCTTTGCTTAGATCGATAGTGGTCGTTCCACAGAGAGCATAAGCAACAACTAAAGGAGGAGATGCTAACCAGTTTGCTCTAACTTGTGGATGTACCCGGCCTTCAAAATTACGGTTTCCTGATAAAACAGCTGAAACAACAAGATCGTTATCACTGACACAGTGAGAAATAGCATCGGGCAGTGGTCCAGAGTTACCGATACATGTTGTACAACCATAGCCAACCAAGTTAAAACCTAATTGATCCAGATAAGATTGCAATCCTGCTTGTTTAAGATAATCTGTAACGACTTTAGAACCAGGTGCTAAAGAAGACTTAACCCAAGGTTTGCGTTGGAGTCCTTTTTCAATTGCTTTTTTAGCAACTAAACCTGCAGCCATGAGCACACTTGGATTCGATGTATTGGTACAACTGGTAATGGCCGCAATAACCACATGACCGTGTTTCATTTGGAACTCATGATTCTTAACAGAGAACGAAGAATCTGCTTCTTGTTCTTTTCCTGCTTCTTTAAGGAACGTATCAAATTCCACAGGTAAAGTACTTAATGTTACTTTGTCTTGTGGTCTTTTGGGGCCAGCTAATGAGGGAACAATTGTACTTAGATCGAGTTCCAGAGTATCAGTAAACACTGGGTCTTCACTGTCTTTATCGTACCACATGCCCTGTGCTTTAGCGTACGCTTCAACCAACGCAATAGTATGTTTATCACGTCCAGTCAATTCAAGATAACGAATAGTTTCTTTGTCTACTGGGAAAAATCCACATGTAGCACCATATTCTGGAGCCATATTAGAAATTGTAGCTCGATCAGCAAGGGGTAAGTCGCTTAATCCTGGACCATAAAATTCAACAAATTTGCCCACTACACCTTTTTTTCTAAGCATATGCGTAACAGTGAGTACGAGATCGGTTGCAGTGATTCCTTCCTTCATTTTTCCATGCAATTTGAATCCGATAACCTCTGGAATCAACATCGATACGGGCTGTCCGAGCATAGCAGCTTCGGCTTCGATACCTCCAACGCCCCATCCTAAAACGCCTAAGCCATTAATCATGGTTGTATGGGAGTCTGTACCTACTAAAGTGTCAGGATATGCATATAAAGTACCATCATCAGTGCTACTCCATACAGTTTTTCCTAGGTATTCAAGATTGACTTGGTGGCAAATACCAGTTCCAGGTGGTACAACTTGGAAATTATTAAATGCTTTTTGTCCCCAGCGTAAAAACTCATAACGCTCATTGTTTCGCTTCATTTCAATTTCAGTATTAACTGTTAAAGCGTCTTTACTACCAAATTTATCAACCATAACTGAATGGTCAATGACTAAATCCACAGGTGACAACGGCGAAATTTTATCTGGATTACCACCCAGTTTAGCAATTGCATCTCGCATTGCTGCTAAGTCCACTACAGCGGGAACCCCAGTGAAGTCTTGCATTAATACACGAGCAGGTCTAAAAGCAATTTCATGTTGTGATGTTTTATTGTTCAACCAGTCAGCAACAGCTTTAATATCTTTGGTGGTAACTGTATTGTCATCTTCAAAACGCAATAGATTTTCAAGAAGAACTTTAAGTGAATAAGGAAGACGATGGATTCCGTTTAAATTTTTTTGTTCGGCTTCTTTAAGACTATAATAATGATAAGTTTTTCCATCTACATGCAATTGGGATTTTGTTGATAAGCTGTCATGACCTACTTTCATAAGGAGCTCCTGAAATCAAAAACTGAATGATAGCTCAATTTTAAGAAAATTCCATGAGTTCTTATGAAATTAGGTCAGAACTTTTTAGAATATACTAGCGTACTGTGGGGTATACCCTTGCGTTTCATCAAAAGACAATTGAGGATTATTTACTTGAACACCAGCTTGAAAAACTAATTTCTCTAGGCTTTTTATCTCTGATGTATCAATAGGGCCTGGAATTAATAAGGATGCGCCGCCTGGAGCTAACATCGTAATACCAATTGGAAGCAAAATGGCAGTTATCAATGGATTAATCCATATTGCAGCTATGGATGCTAGGATAAGCGCTGAGCCTAAGATTGTCGCAGCCAGTGATATATTATGCCGAAAGGGCTCTTCGATTACCTTAGTTGCTCCTACAGGATAATAATTCTTATTCTTATGATAAGAATCTATTATATAAGCCGCATTGTGTGGTGTGGATAAACAAGATGATAATGTTTTAGCAAAACGGTGATATTGTTCCAATATTCGTTTTATTTCATAAGGATCCGTGGTTTGTTTCAACGCCTTGTTGAAATCTTCTTTTCGTAATTCCAGCATCTCAAGGAACGCTTTATATTGATCGTCTTGATTAACCAATAGCTTCAAGGCATTTTTAATTTCATCTGAAATTGATTCATATGTATATATATTTTTTTGCTTATAAAAAGAAGGTTTACCATACATGATAATTACTCTTAAAGATTTAGTGAGCGCAGATTAACATTATTTGACTTGGTTTAAAATGGATCTCTTAGGTAAATTTACAATCAAGTAATATTTTTTAACAATAACTTAATTTTTCTAATAAATTATTCAATTGGTATGGATATTGCTATTAAATCTACAAATTAATGGAGGATTGGAATGACAGACTTGAATAAAGCAATATCAAATCTACCTACGGCTGACCTTTTCTCGAATAATCTGTCGGGTAGTAGTAATGCTGTAGATGGCGAAATTTTGACGAATACAGTAGAAAACTCACAGACAAAAAATGCTTTGCCAAATAATGATCTTAAAGATACAAATGATTTCATCTTTTTACTCACCCATATTGCGACGCAAATATCCAAGCATCAAGGAGCAAAGCAAAATTCGTTTCAAGTTTCAGAGGTAACGCAACACTTAAGCCCTACAACGACTAACTCAACCATTGATTCGGATGAAGAGGTGTTGGAAAAAACCATCTCAGAACAAACGAATGAAGAGCAATCACCAAGTGTGGTGGAGGATAATGTTGCTGTCTCTTGGATTAATTCGCAATATTTCCAGCAAGCAGTAGAAAATCTGGCAATCCAAGATGAGCCGCCATCAGGACAACCTGTTTTGATTGAAATGCAGCAAGAAGTTGATGTGAATCGGTTAAATTTTCAGCAAGAATACAATTCAAGTGAAGATAGAAATATAAGTAAAGAGCAAAATGTAGGGCTGAATGTATTAGAAACGGTACAATCAGCCGAAGTTCAAACCCCAGTTCAAGAAGTTCAAAATGTAATGGAACGTACTTTAACTCAAGAAGTACGACAGCAACCAGCTGAACCTGCTTTAATTGAACATGGTTTATTACAAAATGAAGACATTATTTTGAGTTCTGATGCGAATCAAATTATAAAAAATGTGTCATTGAGGCCTGAAGAGCCCACCGAACACGATGAACGCTCAGAAAATCCCCCGTCGCGTGGAGTACGCATGAAATCCATGAGCGCATCCATTCCTTTGCTCCCTAACGTCAATTCTTGGGAAAGTAAAGAAGGAGATAATGAAGAAAAACAGATTATATTGCAGCCTTTAGCTCGTGAAATGGGGAAGCAAAACGAAAGTACGTTACCCACTCAACCTAAACCGGAATCTCTCATGGAACAGCTTGATGGGGTAAAGCTACCGTCAATGGTCAATGTATTTACCAATGAAGTACGTATTAATCCACCTGTGGAAAATCATGCTCGTACTTTTGATGCTATACCTCAAACCCTCACGATACCAATGGAAATAGATAATCCTGAATGGTCAAATCAATTTTCGGAGCGTATTACTTGGCTTGGCCAGCAAGAGGTAACCGGCGCAATAATTAAAATAAATCCTGAAGACTTAGGCCCGTTGGAGATCAATATTAAGGTAATAAATGATACAGCTTCAGTCAATATAACGGCACATAATCATCATGTACGAGATATTATTGACCAAGCATTACCGAAATTGCAGGCAATGATGGCTGAACAAGGCTTAAATTTATCTGAAGTGCAAATTGATTCAGACAGCAGTTCAGGTCAGTTTTCGCAACAAAATGATGGGACTACAGAACAATTGACACATGAAGATGAAGTTGGAGTAACCCCCTTAAAAAATAAGAGGGTGATTAAAGGTCTGATTGATTATTTTGCCTAAGCATTAATACATATAGCGCTTGCTTTCAAAAGCAGTGCGAATTGTTATCGGCAACTTCTTTTACAGCGAATTACACGTCCACTCCAGCGGTCAATGAGACAGCTTTGACTACAGCCATGTCCTATGTATCTCCAATCCGTCCAGATAAATCTTCTATGGTGACGATGGTGGTGGTATGGAGGCGGAGGCGGGCCATAATATGGGGATGGTCCATAATAGCCGCCGGAATGATATCCAATGAAATAAGCGAGCTGCTGACTCTGCAGTTTAGAAGATGTTATCTCAGCCTTAGCTAAATTACTGTATAAGAAACCTATGAGTATTGTGAAAGACAGAACAAGGAGCCGAAAAAACTTATTGCTTCGAATGCTAACTTTTTCCATGTCGCAACTCCATATTATGTTGTTACATTAGGAATTATAGATTATAAATGATTTTCCTGAGCAATTTTTGGATACGATTTATGAAGGAAAAAATAATTCTAATTACTGGATGTTCTAGTGGAATTGGGTTCGATGCTGTTTTTACTCTGAAAAAAAGAGGACACAGAGTTATTGGATCATGTAGAAAAAAAGAAGATGTTCAAAAATTATTAGATATGGGAGTAGAAGCCATTCAATTGGATGTTGCAGATTCCTCCTCAATTCAAAATGGGTTTGCTGAAGTATTGGTTAAAACAGAAGGTCGCTTAGATGTTTTAATTAATAATGCTGGGTATGGTCAAGCAGGGGCTCTGGAAGATATTGGACGTGATGTGATACGAGCCCAATTCGAAACGAACGTTTTCGGGCTACTTGAACTGACGAATCAAGTGATTCCCATCATGCGTAAGCAAGGATGTGGTCGTATTATTAATATAAGTTCAATTTTAGGCATTATCAGTATGCCATTTCGGGGTGCTTATAATGCATCCAAGTATGCAGTAGAGGGCATTAGCGATACACTAAGATTGGAATTAAAATCTTCAGGTATAGATGTCATTACGATAGAACCCGGTCCTATAGAAAGTCGGTTTCGAGATAATTCTGTTGATAACTCATTAAACAACATTGATATGCAGCGTAGTTATTTCAGTAAACAATATGAACGAATGCTGGCTTCATTTAAGCAAAAGAAATCCGACTCTTTTTTTACTCGAAAAACCGATGCGGTGATCGATAAATTGATCCATGCAATTGAGTCTAAAAAGCCTAAAGCCAGATATCCGGTAACATTCCCGGCTCATCTGATGATTTTTTTAAAATGGATTTTAAGCGTTAAAATGCTAGATAAATTCTTTTTGCAGGTTTCAAAAAAAGAACTATCCTAACTGCACTTTTGAGCTTATTAACCCTGATTAAATTGGTACGGAATAATAAACTTTTTTTAAAAAAAAGAAGAAAAACTCAAATTTCTTTGCTAATATCTAAATGGGTTAAAAATCATTAACTATCAAGGAAGTAAAATTATGAAAAAATCAACAATAGCTGTAGCTGCTCTATTAACTGTATTAGCAGCTCCTGTAGTATCTGTTGCTTACGCAGATGATGCATCTACTACTACAAGCACTTGCAAAGGTTGTAATGGTTGCAAAGGTTGCAAGGGTTGCAACGGTTGCAAAGGCTGTAAAGGTTGCAAAGGCTGCGGTGGTTGCTCTGGTGACTAATCTGTAGTTTTGATTCTAATAAAGAGGTAGTTCCTACTACCTCTTCTTTTTTCCTTCCTATATGAAGTAAGAAATATGATTAGTCATGCTGAATTTACATTACCCAAACTTAGCAGTTGGTATAAAAATATTTATTTGAATTACGCCAAACAAATTTTAGAAGCCCAACAATTAATGACAGCTAGAAAAGGTAAAAGCATCCTGCATTATACCTTACAAAAAAAACGACGTTTTGAACGAATGAGCCATTATCCTCGAGGAGATCGCATTGATCGTAATACTGGGGCTCAATATTTTTATCATTGCCATAGAGAAAACTATGAAAGTACAGAACATGGTCATTTTCATTGTTTTTTACGTTACAAACATATCCCTAAAAGTATCAAACCAGCTCCTTTAGCAGATTGGGACAAATATATTGATAACCCTATGACCCATTTGATTGCAATCGGCATAAATCAATTAGGGCAACCAATACGCTTATTCACGGTTAATCGTTGGGTTACTTCAGAAATTTGGTATAATTCAGAATACAGTGCACGCTTACTTAAACACTATAAAATGACTTTAAGTGATGATCCTTATTGGCAAGTGTTGGATCGTTGGGTTGAAGGGATTATTCATTTGTTTAAGCCACAGATTTTATGGTTGCATCAAGAGCGTGATAAAAAAATTATGCAGCATCAAGCAAATAATAGTGCAATTGATAATCCTTATCTGGATTATGAGCTAGAGGAGCTTTCAGAGATTTCAATTGACTTGAAACAACAAATTGAATGGATAATCAGTTAGTATAAAATAGTCACGAGGATTGGTTTTTTTAAATCAATCCTTTTTCTATAAAACACTTAGCCCTCAATCCAAAAATCAAAATCAATAATCTGTACTATAATTTACATGCAAAATAATAAATTCTTTGGAGTATTTGCATGTCAGCCCACGCAAAAAATAGGACTGTAGAAGATCTTAATTCGATACATGAATATTACATGGAAATCATTAATTCAATGCCCAATATAGTTTATTGGATAGATACTGAATGTAATCTGAAGGGGTGTAATAATAATTTCGTGAAATTATTAGGTCTAAATACACTCAAAGACTTCAAAGGCTCGCCTTATCAGAAAATGGAAGAATTTGCCCATTGGAATAAGGAACGAGTAGAAGAATTAAAACTAGAAGATATGAAAGTAATATTTTCGGGTATTCCTCAGCATAACGTGGAAGAAAAAGCGATAGAAGACAGTGCAGGTAAAACTTATTACTTCCTATCCTCACGAGTGCTAATGCAGAATCGCAATAAAAAAATAATTGGATTGATAGTCATTTTAAACGATATCACCATAACTAAAGAACTTAAAAAACATGTTGAAGTTTTACAAGAAGACAATCAAATGATAAAGCCCTTATTAAAAGAGGGTTATTTACCCACTGTGCTGATGGTAGAAGATAATGTTATTGCGCAAAACGTGGAAAAAGCATTACTCACTGCATTACATTGTCAAGTTGATATAGCCGATTCTGCTGATAGCGCAATAAAATTATTCCAGCCTGGAAAATATGATTTAGTGTTAATGGATATTGGATTAGAAGATTCTTCTGGCTATGTTGTTGCAAAACAATTACGTCAAAAAGAAAAAAATACCCAACACCATGTTCCTATAATTGCCCTAACTGGTTTTGAAGCAGACGTAGTCAAATATGATTGCCAGCATTATTTTATGGAAGGAGCAATCAGCAAACCTTTAACTTGTGAACAAGCCGAACAGATTATCAAACACTATGTATACCATATGGATGTTCCTGTGCGCGGTTTGAAGACGACTTAGTATGCTGTTATTATAATCATTTTTGAAATGAATTTATTCTATGAGTAGTAATTCAACTGAAGCTAGTCGTATCTTATCTTTAGATGTTTTTCGTGGTTTGACTATGGCATTAATGGTTTTAGTCAATAGTCAGGGAACGCGATTTATATACCCTATACTCGATCACGCTGAGTGGGACGGATTTACATTAGCTGATTTTGTGTTCCCAGCCTTTTTATTCATCGTGGGAATTACTACCGTTATTAGTCTAAAAAGACACCTCAAAGTGGAGAGTAAAGCCTTACTTTATCGGAGCATTTTTACTCGTACGCTTCTTTTATTTTTATTTGGTATGTTTTTAAATGCTTTTCCTTCTCATTTTGATTTAGCAACTGTGCGTGTTTATGGTATTTTGCAACGCATCGCTTTTTGCTATTTCATTTGTGCTCTTCTTTATCTTAATACTTCAGTGAAGACTCAAATTTTTATTTTTTTTGGCATTCTTATAGGATATTGGTATTTTCTAACCCAGGTTCCAATTCCTGGTCCTGGTATGGAACAATTAAGCATGACAAGAAATTGGGTAAGCTATATTGATTCACTCATATTCTCTCCTGCACATTTATTATCAAAAACCTTTGATCCAGAAGGACTTTTAAGCACTATCCCGGCGATTGCCACGACACTTTCTGGAGTTTTGGCTGGCCATTTTTTGTTAACCTCTATCAGTAAGCAAAAGAAAAGTATGATAATAATTGCGACGGGCATATTATCTCTATTATTAGCCTGGATATGGAGCTATAACGTTCCAATTAACAAAAACTTATGGACAAGCAGCTTTGTTTTATGGAGTAGTGGTTTTTCACTTATTGTTTTTGGTTTGTGTTTTTTTATCATCGATGTCTTAGGGTATATAAAATGGTCGTTGCCTTTTAAGATCTTTGGCATGAATGCCTTATTTATTTTTATTTTTCATGTGCTTTTATTGAAAATTCAATCCATGTTCGTTGTTACTCTGCCTAATGGGTCGCATGATGTTGTTCGAGTTGCAATTTCAGAATATTTATTTGGCTATTTAAGTCCTCAAAACGCGGGCTTATTTTACGCCTTGCTTTTCCTTTTCTTAAATTTTTTAGTTGCTGCTTTTTTATATCAACGAAAAATATTTATTAAAATTTAAACAATTTTCAGGCGAATACAACGACTTTGCTCGTTCTGGCTTAGGAGCTACATATTGTTCATCCTTCGTGAGTTAGCTATAATAACAGGTTAGATTAAACTGTCTGAAGTTAATGGAGTGGTTTTCGATGCCAATTTATGAATACCAATGTACAAATTGTAATCATCATTTTGATTTGATGCAAAAAATCAGTGATGAGCCAGTTAAACAGTGTCCGGTATGTTATAAAGATACTGTAATTAAGCTTATTTCAGCTGCAGGCTTTCAACTTAAAGGTACTGGTTGGTATGCTACTGATTTTAAAAACAAAAGCAGTAAACCGCAGGAAACTACAACTAAAAATGATGACTCTGCTTCCACAGAGAAGCCAAAAGATACTTCTTCAGCTAAAACGACTCAAGATGGTGACAACAAGTGAAAACAAAGTCATTAAGAAGCTATTTACTCGCGGGATTGGTGGTATGGTTACCCATACTCATCACCATAGGTGTATTGCGCTTTATTATTGACTTACTCGACAACACGCTTGCTTTAATTCCTAAAGCCTACCAACCTGAGCAATTAATTGGACATTATATTCCAGGTTTTGGAGTTATCTTATCACTTGTTATTTTATTGGTCACAGGAGTAATTGCCACCAATTATTTTGGACAACGCTTAGTAGAATGGGGCGAGTCTATTCTAATTAAAATTCCTTTGGTCCGATCAATTTATAAAGCAGTAAAACAAGTAATTAATGCGGTATTATCTACAAATAGTGAAGCGTTCCGTAAAGTAGTTCTAATTGAGTATCCACGTAAAGGATTATGGAGTATTGCCTTCCAAACAGGTGCAGGAAATACTGCAATAAATAATAAAACAAAAGATGAAATGATATCTGTATTTATACCTACTACTCCTAACCCCACTTCAGGCTTCCTCATAATGACTCCTAGAAGTGATGTAATTGAGTTGGAAATGAGTATTGATGAAGCACTAAAATTTATAATTTCTTTAGGAGTAATGCCGCCTGCATCAGAGGCAGCGTTAGCAAACAATTTGTAAAAATTTAAATAGGCGGTTTTATATGCGTACACACTACTGTTTGGGCGTCGATGAGTCAAGTTTAGGTAAAGAGGTTGTTGTATGTGGTTGGGTACATCATCGTCGAGATCATGGTGGTGTGATATTTCTTGATGTTCGTGATAGCTCGGGTTTACTGCAAGTAGTGTATGAACCGGAAAATAAATTATCTTTCTCTGACGCAGAAAAATTACGATCTGAATTTGTTGTTCGTATTACGGGAATTGTACGTAAAAGACCCGAAGGAATGATTAATGATGCAATGGCCACTGGTAAAGTAGAGGTTGTTGGCACAAAGCTTGAGATTCTAAATCAGTCACCGACCCCTCCATTCTTACCTGATGATTTCCAAGTTGTGAACGAAGATTTACGTTATAAGTATCGATATATTGATTTGCGTCGTCCTTCAATGAAGCATAAATTAACGTTACGTCATGAGTTAAACAGCTGTATTCGAAATTATCTCAATCAGTATGGTTTCCTTGATATTGAAACACCAATGCTTACTAAAGCAACTCCAGAAGGGGCTCGTGATTATTTAGTTCCTTCCAGGGTACATCCTGGTTCATTCTATGCGTTACCTCAATCACCACAACTTTTTAAACAATTATTAATGATTTCGGGTTTTGATAAATATTACCAGATTGTTCGTTGTTTTCGTGATGAAGATTTGCGCGCTGATAGACAGCCTGAATTTACACAGCTTGATATTGAAATGGCTTTTATTGATGAGGAAAGCATTTTAGAGCTTATTGAAGGGTTATTAAAAACTGTATTTAAGCAAGTTCTTAATGTGGAACTACCCGAAAAGTTACGTAGAATGCCTTATGCTGAAGCAATGCGACGCTTTGGTAGTGATAAACCAGATTTACGTAATCCTTTAGAGTTGATTGATGTTGCAGATTTAGTAAAAGAGTGTGATTTTAAAGTATTTTCTGCTGCAGCTAATGATTTAGAATCACGAGTGATTGCTTTAAGATTACCTGGTGGATGTGACCTTAGTAGAAAAGATCTCGATGATTATGGTCGTTTTGTAAGTATTTATGGTGCTAAGGGTCTTGCTTACATTAAGGTAAACAATCTGGACGAAGGAATGGCTGGATTACAATCACCTATTTTAAAGTTTCTCTCTGAAGAAGCAGTACAATCAATTTTGCAACGCACAGAGGCTAAAACTGGCGATGTTATTTTCTTTGGATCTGATAAAAGTCATATTGTTAATGAGTCTATGGGGGCACTAAGAATAAAATTAGGACATGATAGAAAACTTCTCAAAGAGGGTTGGGAATTATTATGGGTTGTTGATTGGCCAATGTTTGAAAGGGATTATGAGAACAACAAGTTAAATCCCATGCATCATCCATTTACTTCGCCTAAGGATCTATCACCTGAGAACTTACGCGCTAATCCAACACACACATTAGCAAAGGCTTATGATATAGTAATTAATGGTTATGAAATCGGTGGTGGGTCCATACGTATTCATCAATCTGATTTACAAAAAGCAGTTTTCGAATTGCTTGGAATTAATGAGCAAGAAGCTCAGGAAAAGTTTGGCTTTTTACTTGATGCATTGCAATATGGTGCGCCACCACATGGTGGTATTGCTCTTGGTATCGATCGCCTCGCTATGTTACTTACAGACTCAACATCAATAAGAGATGTTATTGCTTTTCCTAAAACACAAACAGCATCGTGCCTTTTAACGAGTGCGCCATCACCTACGGGTAACGCACAATTAAATGAATTGGGAATAAGACTTGCTCCAACTACACAGACTAAATAGTATATTTAAACTTGGTAGTAACCTAGCTAACCTCGTACAAAAAGTGATTATCCCTGCGAAATCAGGGATCAATTCTCTAATTGGTGTAAAAACTAATTTGGGAAAAGATCCCTGTACGTGTAAGGATAATTTCTTCTTAGGAAAAATGAATTCATTGGTAAAGCGAACGTATTGGTGCTTTTTATTTTGTTTGCTTTTTTCTGCTTCCTTTGCTTCGACCGCACCAGTAAAAAAGCAAGTTACTTTTTCCGAATACTTAACTCAAGACAAAATACATCTAATAACCGCCATTCAAGATTCAAAAAAACCGATACAGCTTAAAAGTGAAAAGGAATTTAGCGACAAAATGAAGCAGGTGTCGGCGATACACTCAATGACGGAAGTTAAAATTGAAAGTTTAGAAAGTTTTTTTGAACATCAAAATAAAGAACAAAACTATCTTAATCAGCGTTTAAAGCAACTTCAACAGATGCCTCTCGATAAAGAGAACACGAGCATACCCGAACGTGTAGAGAAAGTAGAAAATTTAATCAATATTAACAAACAAACAATTCAACTTATTACTGAAAATTTAAAACTTGTTAAAGAATATCAAGCCTCTCTAGATGATGAGATAAAACATTTGGAGTCGTGGCATTCGAATTTTGTACTTGAACAAAAATTAATGCAGATTAAATCGCTAAAAGAACAACTCAATAAACGATTGAGTATGCTTTATGAAAGCAACGTAAAGAATCAGCCAGATAAGCGTTCTAAGTCATCACCAAAACTCGTAGCAGCAGATTACGAAGCAATGTTATTGATTAATAATCAAAATATTGCAGCAATTCAAAATCAATTAAATGCTTTAAATATACAAAAGACTGTGGTTAAAGGGGATATGATTTATCTTAAAAATCCTGATACCAAAAATTTGCAGCTTATCACAGAGATTTATAAAGATGCCTTAAATCAATACGCTAAAATAGAAAAGACAATACAGCACATTCAAAATTTTCTGAATAAAGAAACAAAACTTGTTGTAGCGCCAACGTTAAAGAAATCGATAAGCACGCTACAAAATACTTTAGCGCAACAGGTCAATGAAGCCAATGTACAAAAACAACTTTTACTTAAGAGCTTATCTGATTATCAAGCGCAACTTAAATCACTCATGTCTTCACGACAAACCCTTGCCGATTATAGCTTTAGCAGCTGGCCAATTATTGTAAAGAAAATAGTCGCTATTCCTGGATTAGTTTATAAATATTTAAAAACATTGAGCTTAAAAGTTTATGATAGTTATTTGTGGTTAAGTACTTTATCCATGGTTATCTTATGGGGTGGGTTTGCGCTGATAACCGGTTTTTTCTTTATGATAAGCCGTATCTTAAAAATGCTTCGTAGAGATAAAGAGCGGTCCCGTTTAACAGGTTATCTGTATGATGGTGTTCTAGTTCTCATACAAAGAAATATCCCTTATTTCTGTATTGTTTCCATGCTCTGGGCATTACTTTATATAACACATATTTCTTTTTCCAATTATCAATTATTGTTTAAATTAATCGCAGTGTGGTTTACTTTTAAGATTTTAATCTTAATAGCTCGTTTGGCATTATTAGAACGAGTCACTGACTCATCGGGTAAGGATGTTAAACTTTATTACCGTTTAAAATGGCTATTACTATTCGGCGGTTGGACCACCGCTTTAATGACTATTGGCCATTTATTACCCCTATCGATACTGCTTCAAGACATATTTAATCGATTATTTATGCTCTTTATTTTAACCGTATCTCTAGTTATATGGAAAAGTAAAGATGTCATTCCGTATCTTCTACGCCCGTTATTCAAGAGTCAAAAAAGATATGTTAGTAACGCGATTTCTTTATTGGTTATTTTGGTACCAATTACATTATTAACTACTGGGGTAATAGGGTTATTTGGATTTATCGGCTTAGCATGGAGCCTGAGTCAATATTTGGCTTATGCATTACTTGTACTAGTAGGATATATTATTGCCAGAGGTTTATTATTCGATGCGTTGGAATTGTTTTCTGAATTGATGATTTCTTCATTACGTAACGGATGGTTATGGGTGGAGGTCTTTTTAAAGCCCTTAGACAATATTTTACGTATTGTACTACTATTAGCGAGCATTCATGTTCTATTCCAATTATTTGGTTGGAATTCCGATTCCTTAGTTATGATCAATTTAGGTAAATTTGCTCAATATACTATTGTTAATATCCCAGGGATCCAAGTTACTGTAACAAGCACTATAGAATTTTTTATCCTACTTGCCGTGCTTGTTTGGGCCTCTAAATGGACGCGTGAATTCTGTTATCGTTGGTTGTATAAAAATGCCAAAGATGTAGGGATACGTAACAGTCTTTCGGTTTTCACTCAGTATGCCGTTATTCTTTTAGGTGGCTTTGTTTCTCTCCACGTACTTGGATTTGATTTTAGTGGTATGTCTATGATTGTTGGTGGTCTTGCGGTAGGTATGGGATTTGGTTTACGCGATTTTGCAAGTAATGTTGTAGGTGGTCTTATGTTGCTTGTTGAAAGACCTGTTCGCGAGGGGGACTTGGTAACTATAGGTGAGCATGAAGGACGTGTTGCCCATATCGGTATTCGCTCTATGAGAGTTTGTTCTTGGGATAATATGGAAGTTCTAATCCCCAACGCTGAAACGTTTAATAAACCTTTTACTAACTGGACACATCAGGACGGTATTGTCAGAACTGTTATTCCTATAAAAGTCAGTCGCTCGGATGATCCAGTGATGATCCAACAACTGATACAAGATATTCTGGCTACAACTCCAGAAATTGTGGGAGATCCTCCGGCTCAAGTTTTTCTTAAGAAAATTGATGAAGCATTACTTGAATTTGAGGCTCGATATTTTATCAATGTGCAAATTCACACCCGTGTTGAGGTACAATCTAAAGTATTGTTTGCTATTATGACTCAGTTCAAAGCAGCAAATATTAGACCTCCGATTGAGCCGCTCGCTATTGAGATTAAAGAAGGCCATGCTGACCTCACTGCCAAAAAACAGACCGCCGAAAACTGAAGCGGAATTGCTTGAGCGTTGTAATTCGATTGCGGGCCTTAGTTTTGTACAATTAGGTTTGAGCTTAGAATTGTTAATTCCGGCGCATCCTAATCAACGAAAAGGGTGGGCTGGTCAAGCAATCGAGTTGGCGTTGGGTACTGATGCTCAGAATAAATCATTACCCGACTTCCAAGCTTTAGGCGTAGAGTTAAAAACACTACCTCTAAATAAATCCGGAAAACCTACAGAATCTACATTTATAACGTCTATCCCTTTGCTCACTATTCATCAACAGCAATGGAACTCGTCTCAATGCTATGCTAAATTAAGACGGATTTTATGGGTTCCAGTAGAAGGGGATACGGATATTCCTTATTCACAGCGAAGAATCGGGCAAGGATTCTTATGGTCGCCCGATGAAGCAGAGGAACGTATTTTAGCAGAAGATTGGAATTATCTATCATTTCAAATCAGTAGTGGACATATTGAGACACTAGATGCAAAATCTGGTGAGTATCTGCAGGTAAGACCCAAAGCGGCAGATGGCAAATCATTATGTTATGGTTACGATGCTTATGGAAATAAAATCAAAACATTACCACGCGGATTTTATTTAAGAAGCAGTTTTACCGCAAAAATTTTATCATGTTCCATGGATCAAAATGTAATGAATTTATAATTGAATTAGAGAGTGGCTCGCTCTAAATGCGAACACCCTTTGGATTCGTAGTTTAATGATTTACTTGATTCAATGTTACGATTCATTCAGCTAATCTTTTAGTGTTTTTAGTACTACGCAGCAGTTGGAGCTTCACTTAAATTAAAAACCCGGATTACTTTGCAGTATCCGGGTAAACATAAATAATATTTATTATTCAGATTTAGAATGTCCAAAAGTAAGTGCCGAAGGCAACATTTCTCTTATCTGATCGACGGGTTGTTTGACTTTAGCCATTAAAAGCTCTCTAAAATGAGCATCTGTTGCGAAATAACGAATGGCTCCCTCTACACCTTTATATACACCTACATCAAGTTCTCGTCGTTCTACGCTTGCTTTTAAATCTTGAAGACGATTGAGATCGACATCAGGTTTAGACGATGAAAAAAGAGAGTAGGCACTGTAGAAACTACTCCAAATAGAGGTTTTAGTTTCTTCAGCGGCAGTTACTTTTTTCCACACCAGCATAAACTCATTGGAACATAATGGAGCCATTAATTTAATCATGCGTTGAATATCAGGATTTGAGAGTGTGTTTGTATTATCTGTTCCATCATAATAAGCTTCATTTTTTTTCAAACACCAGTTGTAAATGGTTTTCATCTCATCAAGTTGGCTATGAAAATCGGCTAGACTAAAATTTTGGAGAATGTAGCCAGCGGCGCCACAGTAAAGAAACATACTTAGAAAGTAATTTGCAAACTCAGGAATTGGTAAAAGGAATCCTGCTAGCCAAGAGCCTCCCCAGGCAGTTAGTCCGGTACTCATTCCTTGGAATAGATACATTAGATTGGCATTGTACTCAAAGTCATTAATATATTTTCTAAGCAATTTTTGCTGTTCTTCGTCATTTAAGTTATACGGTTTAGAAGTTAATGATTTTAAAGCGTCCGCACGCTCTTTTTTTGAGTTTTCAACAGCGTTCATTCCATCAACAGTAAGTGTCCCCACAATACTCTCCTTGAAAAATTACAATAAAATCCCTCTTCATCCTACCTGAAAAAACATAATTAGTGCTATTGCTTTTTTACAAAAATTCAATCTGTTAAAATTGTTGAGATGTTTTGGATATTTTGAAAATCCATAAAAGGCGAGTAGAATTAAAAGTAATTGATTTAAATAAAGTGGTTTGGATGATAAGGATACGCTATAAACAGTGAGCATAATCAATGTCTTAGAGTTGCTTCGATTTTATTTGACAAATTAATTAATTATAACTAATCTTGAATTGTGCAATGCAACATATGGAGATGCTAATGAAAAATGAATTTTTTGAGCAAAAATTTTTTAACAATTTTGACGCCCCAATGCAAAAGCTCATGGAGCTCAACGTTAAAATGATGCAAAACTTATCTTTAATGAAACCCGTAGATTTATTAAGCTTAAAAAGACCCGAAGATTTTTTTGAAAAAAATATGGAATTGTTTATTCAAAATAGTCATATGACTCTAAATTACATGCGAGAAACCTTCAATATACTTGAAAGTCATTGGTTAAATGTCTCTCGTAATTTGGATCAAAATACTAAAAAAATGATGAGTGAAGTCTCTACTACTATGGAGAAAAGTACTAAAGAAGCAACAGCTGCTGCCAAGTCTGCTGCGAAAAAAGTTTCTTCTGTTACTAAAAAGGCTTCTTCATCTGCAAAAAAAATGGCCTCTGCTATTAAGAAAGCCTCTGCGCCTGCAAAAAAAACGACTTCTGCTATTAAAAAAGCTACTTCGACTGTAAAAAAAGCAGCGCCAACCGCTAAAAAATCTTCATCATCAGTGAAAAAAGTAAGCCCCCAAAAAAATACTAAGGTAGCTACCAGTAAGACATCGACTGCCTTAAAAGCAAAACAGGAAGCTAAAAGTACTCCTCAAAAATCAACTGCAATACAGGCTAAAGCACCAATGGCTCAAAATGCGCCAAAGGACAATACAGCACCAAAACTAAGCAACCTAACAGAAAAAAGCAATCTTAATATCCAAAATATGGGTAAAAGCAATCCCATGCCAAATCAGTAAGAATAAAAGAGCTCTATCTTCATAGTAAGAGCTCTTTTATGTAATTATTTATCCCGTTTATTCTAAGATGCCTTGTTTCTGGTTCTCATCTTTAAAATATTTGATAAAAAATATTTTTGTGAGTTTAGGGTTTTGATTATTTTTTCTGATGAACTCAACTTGGAAACCACATTTTTTGTAAAAATCAGGAGCTTGGAATGCGCTAGTGACTAAATTTATATTATTAAAACCTTTCCCTTGAAATTGATCTTCAAGTGCTTGAAGTAATATTTTGCCATAACCTTTACCACGATGTTGCTGATGTACCCACATATCATCAATATAAATCTCTGCAAATGCAGTGAATGCATTGATGGCGCCACATACTTTCTGATTTTCATCTCTTAAAATGAGACAGAATGGTTTATAATTAACATCGGTCCCATGACTGGTTTCATACGCTATAAGATCCTCTCGCATGATTTCCTCTACTTCATCAGGTAGCGAATTGTAAAATTCTATGGTAGTGGTTTGTTTTTTTTGCATGAACTAACCCATCATTTTATTGTAAAGTAACGAGTTGATTAAAGTCAGGTAATATGGCTTGCAACTCTTTTGCCAAAGAGTATAGCAGTAAGTCATTTCTTTGAGCAGCACCAATTTGTATTGATATTGGAAGTTGATGATGCATCATAACAGGAATTGTCATTGCTGGCAGACCAGCTTGATTAAACAGTGATGTAAATGGAGAAAATTCAATATTTTTTTGTAAATAGCTCTCAAAGTCATCATCTGTTCTTAATTCGCCGATAAGCAAAGGAAGTTGGGCTAGGGCGGGGGTTAATATTACATCCGTTTGCTTTAATAACCGATGTAGTGGTTGAGTAAGTTGGTATAAACTCGCTTTTGCAATAAGATACTCATAAGCTGAAAGAGCTTGCCCACGCTTGTAAAATTCCCAGGCCACTGGTTCGAGTTCATTTTGTGTTGCCTTTCTTCCTAATTGAATTTCTTGTAGTTTAATCTCTGAATATGTATTGGCGGCGATAAGAGTAAGCACATAATTACCGATGGCATTAAGGTCCAGGGCTAATTTTTTTTTCTGAATTGTATGCCCCATTTTTTTTAATAATTCTTCAACTATATTAACTGCCTCAAGACATGGTTTTGCAACAGGTACTGATGCAAAAGCACCATCAAGATAAAGAATATTTAATGTTTTTTTATTCGGTTGATGTAGAGGTATCCGTGAACGATCCGTTAATTGATTAAATAATTCTTCTGAATCTCTAAGTGATCGAGTTAGGACAAAATTGACTGCCAGACCAGACCACAACTCATTAGTTAAAGGGCCTGTTGGGGTTAGACCTGTTGTAGGCTTAAAACCAAATAAACCACAACATGCGGCAGGGATCCTAATGGAACCACCGCCATCGCTTGCAGTTGCTACAGGTGCAATACCTGTAGCAACTGCTGCTGCAGAACCTCCGGAAGAACCACCAGAAGTTCTATTATGATCATAGGGGTTACGGCAAGGGCCCAATAAAACAGATTCTGTAACATAAGAAAGGCCTAACTCAGGTGTGTTTGTTTTTGCAATAGGGATAAAACCTAATGAAATCATTTTACTCACCAAATCACTGGTGAACTCAGAAATATTGTTAGCAAAAAATCGTGATCCTTCTGTGCTGCGGATTCCTACAAGGGGTTGTCCTAAGTCTTTTATTAATAAAGGGACACCATAAAATGGTTCATTACCCCTAAGATTAGCAAGACATTCCTTTGCAAAATCAGAACAATCAGTAACAATTGCATTGAGTGTTGGGTTCACTTCATTTATCCGTGAACGAGCGCAATTCATAGCCTCAGCGGGACTAACTTCTCGTGCTTTAATTCGTTTTGCAAGTTCAGTTGCATCACAGTTTAGATATTCTTTTAATAGCATGAAAATACCTTCCCTCCTAAAGATCCAGGAACAATTTTCATTGTTCCTGAATTAACTCTTTATACTGACTATTCTTTATGGCAATTCTTAAATTTTTCTTCCATCCTTGCTTCCATCTTTTTCATTTTATTTTGAAGTTCTGTTTTTTGTTGTGGGTTAAGCACAGAAAAAATTTGATTTTTTGCTGTGATTTTAGCTTTCATCATATCACCAATAAGTTTTGTCTTTTTATCAATTAAACCGTCAACTGCTGATTGATCCATGGTGGCTGATTCAGCTTGTTGATTGATTTGTCGACTTAAATCCTTCATTTGGTCCGCATCATTTTTCATTGAGGCTTTAAGTTGGTCTAAAATAGGTTTTATTTTAGCTTTTTGGCTATCATCTAGTTTGAGTGATTCAACCATACTTTTAAATCCCTCTCCACAGCCTCCAGAGTGAGCCAATACTACTGGGCTTACTGCTAGTGTAAATGCAAATGCAGCGGTCTGTATAATTTTTTTATACATGATACGTCCCTTCCTTAGTTAAGTGTTAAAATCATAAGTTAGTATAGATGTTCCAAACTGATTTTTGTTAATTTTGAGTGAACTAGATGAAAATAAAATCTTTTGAGCCACAACTTGTACTGGCGACACTTAAGGACTACCCAACAATCCAAAACATGGCTCGCTTCTATGTTTACGACATGTCAAAAGAATGCGGTTTTATTTCTACCGATTGGAATATTCCCGCAGATGGCTTGTATGAATGCTTTGATTTCAAAAAGTATTTTATAAATGAAACTCGAAAAGCCTATAAAGTTTTAATCAATGAGGAGCTTGCAGGCTTTGTTCTCTTAAATTGTGAGGGAAAGCGTTCTGAAACCGAGTGGAATATGGGTGAGTTTTTTATTCTAGGAAAATTTCAAAAAAAAGGAGTAGGAAAAGCGGTTGTGGGAAAAGTCTTTATATCACATCCAGGGCACTGGGAAGTTTCTGTAATTCCTGAAAACCAAATAGCTTATAAATTTTGGCGTAAAACCATTTCAGAATATACAAAAAATCAATACTCAGACGAAATTGTGATCGTTGATTATGATCCAGCACAACCTAAGCGGATCTTATTTAGTTTTGATATTTAAGTTTCGTCTTCCGAACTAATCAAAATTGGTACCGTGTGACGAGGATTACGCTCTTAATAAAACGTTAAGAAAATATACCTATAATGACGCATGGAAAAATATAAAAAATCTATATGACTACACCATTTTGGCAAATACGAAATAGAAAATTCTTAACACGACAAGCGAACATGGAGGGTAATCTCGCTATATGTCTTCATGACCTTAATCGTGATTTAACAATAATTCACTTTAATGGCATATCATTACTGGATATTTGTATTGCTGACTTAAAAATTGATTCAACAGGAATGAATACTAACGAGAAAATAGCTGTCGTAAAAGCGAATCTCACTATTGATCATATTTCCAACCTCTTTAAAAGAGAATTACTAAATTTTTGTAACGATGAGGAGCTACAAGCTCAGTATGTTAATAAATTAAGCAAGGTTTTTTATCAATGGGGACTACTTTATTTAGCAGCTCAGTCACTCACTGATAATATTGAGGTTGCAGAAAAAGGATACACTGTTGATGGAAATAAATTAAATACAAAAGTTAATATTTATGAAAAAAATGGAAGTATCTATATTGATGAGCAAACAGAGCTAATGGGCTTAGATAAACGAGAGGGATTAGGTGCAGTCGAAGTGAGTAATGACGATAAATCTGCAATGATGATTATAAAAAATAGACTCCACTTGAGACCTACCGAGTTAGGCGGTATGGAGTATGCAAATACAGATTTAACTATTGAATATAATAGTACTCTTGCGCAAACACTATATGATAAAAGGACATTTGTTGAGAAGATCATTGACCTCATTAAATCAATTTTAAGTCGCAATGGGATTGATGACTTTTCATTTGCATTTGATGAAGAACCTCCTAAACCTACTATATAAGCCTCCTGCAAATCCATTAGTAAATGAATATCGTTCATTCTAAAAAAGCTAATGGAGAACGATATTCATTTCTTTCGAGACTCAAAGTATCTAGGCTTCTTCAGCACCTGCAGTCACATTACCCATAGTGTATGAATGAGCTCCTGTTCCAGCGAGTCTGCCTTTATCAACTATAAGATAAACATCACGGATAGGGCGTCCCTCTAACCAACACTCCAAAATTTCGCGTGTTCCAGCAGCGTAACGAGCTTGTGCAGATAAGGACGTTCCTGAAATGTGAGGAGTCATACCATGGTGAGGCATTGTGCGCCAAGGATGGTCTTTGGGTGCCGGTTGTGGAAACCATACATCACCTGCATAGCCTGCAAGTTGACCATTTTCACAGGCTCTTACAATGGCTTCGCGATTACATATTTTTCCTCGAGCCGTATTGATTAGATAAGAACCTCGTTTCATTTTATTAATCAATTGCTCGTCAAATAAATTTTCAGTCTCGGGTGTTAATGGGCAATTAATAGTTACCACATCACATGCTTCCACAAGAGATTCGACTCGATTATGAAAAACCAATCCCAATTCCTTTTCGGTTTTTTCTGGCAGGCGATGGCGATCTGTATAATGCAATTTTACATCAAAAGGCTTTAAACGCTTCATGACCGCTAATCCGATACGCCCACATGCTACAGAGCCTACTGTCATTCCTTCCAAATCGTAGGAGCGTGCGATGCAATCAGCAATATTCCAACCTTTTTGGACAACCCATTGATACGAAGGCAAGTAATTACGTACTAAAGAAAGAATCATCATGACAACATGTTCTGCAACGCTAATGCTGTTTGAATAAGTGACTTCTGCTACAGTAATGTTCCTTTCTTTTGCGGCTTGTAAATCTACATGATCCGACCCAATGCCCGCGGTAATGACTAATTTTAATTTTTTTGCTTTGGCAATTCGCTCTTCCGTTAAATAAGCAGGCCAAAAAGGTTGGGAAATCACTACATCGGCATCGGGTAATTCTTTTTCAAAAACGGAATTTGGTCCCTCTTTATCCGAAGTAACGATAAACTGATGTCCTTGAGCTTCAAGAAACTCACGTAATCCGAGTTCACCAGACAAAGAACCAAGTAAAGAACCAGGTTTAAAATCAAGATGATTAGGAGTAGGGACCTTTTGTCCATCAGGATAGTGTTCTATTTTGGGAATCGTATCCCGAGCATAATGTTTTGGATATCCATTAATTGGATCGTCATATAGAACACAAAGAATTTTAGCCATACATTTGTCCTTAAATAAAATGATTAATTAAATCGCTGCGTTTCAAATCAGTGGCAGTTGGCACGTGGAAGATGATAGAACGTTTATTTTAGTATTCAAAGTTCTAAATTATTGGATTAAGATAATGAATTTATTCTGTTAACTTGTAAACTATTATCAGCAATAAATTTTTTGGTTGGGGGGGGATGTTCGTAACTAAAATGCATTGTAGAATCAAAAAGCTACTCACCACTTCATTTTACATGGGGCATAAAATACTTAGCAAAGGAACTTCCTTATTTCCATGCTAAAAGAGATACAGCACTAATTGGGATGATACTCAGTATTTTGTTCTTGGCGAGGCTGTTCGCCTTTTATCTCCAACCCTGGGTATTCACTTTTTAGTACAGCAATCGCATCTTGAGCAAACTCGCTCTTAATGGTCACTTTTAATCTGTCTGAATTTAAACGACCATCTGCTGACTCTACAAAAAAATGTTTGCCATTTACGAAGGCATTCTTCTTACTACCTTGATCATCGCAAATTGCTAAAAGTGCATGATACGCAAAAGTCATATCACCAATTGCATCTCGCGTTCCATCCTTCATAACAAGAGTACCATCCCGGTATTGTTCAACAGTTGTTTTGTATTTCATAATTTCCTCATTTGATGAACTATCTGTATTTAATTTTAACAGAGCATTGTTAGCTAAAGATTAAAACTCGAAAAAAGTGCTCTACTTTAGGTTAAAGTTTGTTCTACTTAAAAAAATCCAATCTATTGAATGGTCAAGCAATCTACTGTTTTACTGAGCACTGCTAAAACTGAGGATAGTCAAGAAAAACATGGTGAGATACAATGAGCTTTTGTTAGTTTGATAAAACCAATTTAAATAAACAATGACTTATATGAATAGTCAAAGAAAAAGGAGCCAGTCCCCCACTTATGAGAAGTATTTTATGCGCTAATTCCAAGATTGAATTTGCAAACACCTTGCGAGGTCTTGCAGCATTATTGGTTGTTATTTCCCATTATTTCAGTACTTTTTGGTATAAGAGAGACTCCATCGCTCATATAATTAATGCGCCGATTCTATCTCCTGAAACATATGCTATACCCACATACATCAAATGGTTTAATTTATTTCCTCTTTTTGACTGGGGCTCTTATGGAGTGGGGTTATTCTTTATAATCAGTGGTTTTGTTATTCCATTTTCACTCCATAGAATAAATGCAATTGGATTTTGCATAAAGCGTTTTTTTCGTATTATTCCTACCTACATAATAGGATTTAGTATTACTTTATTGGCTCTTTTTTTATGTGGAAAATATTTTCCTGCACCTTGGCCTTATACCTTTCAAGAGATTTTAATCCATTACATACCAGGAATTCGAGATATTCTCGGATCGAGAAATATAGATACAGTTATCTGGACTCTTGAAATAGAAATGAAATTTTATCTTATAGTGGCTTTATCAATTGCCTGGTTTCGTAGGTATTCACTAAAGGTTTTTTTAATACCCATCGCATTATTTCTTTTAACCTGCTACCTGTCGCATATGATTCCAGTGTGGGCAATGAATCATCTGGTTGCCTTTATCCAAGCTGAAATTTATATGATGTCATCACCTTATATAATTTTCATGTTCATTGGGGTAGCTTTTCATTATTTATACGCTCATAAAATATCATCTGATGTAGCATATTTGCTAATAAGTAGCTTATTTTTTATATTTTGCATCGCTTGGTGGGCTGGGCCATATTCCAATAACTTAATATTGGCATGGAGCTATGCGTTGGCTTTGTTAACTTTTATGTTTGCCTATATATTCCCACGTTTTTTTAAAGCAAATCCTATATTTAATTTTTTTGCTGACATTAGTTATCCTCTGTATATTATTCACAGCATTGTGGGGTACATTCTTCTTCGCATTATGTTGGATAGAGGTTTTAAAATTGGGTTAGCTCTGAGTGTAGTGATTTTTGTTTCTGTACTACTCTCCTGGTTTCTACATCTACTTATTGAGCGGCCTTCGCAGATGCTCGGAACAAAACTTTCGGAACGATTAAGTTTCAGCATTCCAGAGTCATCAATATTTCTAAAAAAATGGATTAAGTCATTGCGATTACAATCTTCAGAAAATTAGCTTAGGGGTTTTATGTCGGAGTATGAAACTATTTTAAGTGAGCAGGAAAAGAAATGGATCTTGGATAGACGTATAACAAGGCTCTCTGACAATAAAGAGGTTCAAATATACCCCATGGGAGCGGAGCGATATTTATCATCTGCTTTGGCGGGGAATCAAAGAAACCGATATAATATCCGTGCCAATGTGGAAGGAAAAAATGTCTTAGTCATTCCGGGATATGGTAATAGTAGTTTCTTATTTGCACAAGCAGGCGCAAAATCAGTTACTGCATATGACAAAGATGCTGTGACAATTGCCTGGATGAAAGCATTTAAAAAATACTATCTTTATCGTGAATATGATGATCGAGGAAATGCGTTGCCCTCAGTTGGAGAACTATTTGACGCACTCACGTGTTGGTATCCCCCCTTAGTTAATTTGCAGCGGGGAAACTTTGTTAATTTTTTATTCTGGATAGTCCAACCCAATTTATTAAGGCGAGCCTATATTCACTATATGGTGACATTAGTTCAGCGTGCTGTTAAATCCACAATTCAAACGAGTTGTGAATTGGATAAAAACATTCAGTTTCATGTGGGCACAATAGATAAACTACTTACGAGTGATAAAAAGCAAACTTTTGATACTGCTTTTGTCCCCTATCTTTTAGGAGTTGAGAACGGAATTGAAAAAGAAGACGACATTGTGAACTTTATTGGACAAATGGTTCATATTATTCCTGAAGGTAATATTTTGGTTACTCCCTCTAGAAATACGAAGGAGCATTACATTACCGGACGGAGTTATTTTTTAACAACAGGGTATGCGGAGATTCAGGCAATTCCCAAACTCAAAACATATGTTATTGGTAATGACAAATATTGGTTTCGCACACAAGGCTTGGCAATATTTGGAAGACCTCATGGTTAATCGAGTGCATTGATAAGAAATGGTAAAAATTTCTAAAGATAAATCTACGATTACCCATTAAATGTATAATTAATGAACAATCGTAATCCATTTAATGAACTGAAATGTCTCAATCCAAAACCGAAAAATCCTACGGAACTAAAAACCCCGATGTGGAAGATGTAAGAAAGATAGCTAATATAACTCAAGTAGATGTTGCTACTGTTACAAGTAATAGCTCTCCTATAGTCCATAGCTTTGGAGATGCCCCCATGAGTAGGGATGTACGTTTTGGGGCTGCTTCACTTAGTAAACCCGTTTTTGCGTACCTCGTGTTAAAGCTCGTGGAGGCCGGTAAGCTAACTCTAGATATGAAGGGGTTTAATAATATTTTGCCCTTTAAAGTCTTTTGTGATCAACATGGTTTTAAATGGAAAAATGATAAAGATATTAATGAAGAAGATATAGCACGCATTAATTCATTTACACCGACCATGATTCTCTCACATAAAACGGGATTTGATTTAAATCGAACAAATGAAGCAAATCATCAGTTTGAACCTGGCCAAGAATATTATAGATATTCAGGGTTGCCATTGTTCTATTTGCAAAAAGTGATTGAAAAACTTTATGAACCGCAATTGGTTTTAATGCAGGATAGTACCGACTCTTTTGAAGAAAATAAGCTGTATGTTTCAATCACCCCTCCGACTCTAAGATATACAATTATTGACATGAACGGAGTAGGTGTATCCAGTACCATAGACTTAAAAGTACTTAACTGTGAACTACAGAGGCTTACTGACATCAAGGAGCTTAACCCATACCTACCCAAAATACTTGAAGAAGTAGCAAAACGAGGTCATACAACTCATCTGGATGTACTTGCTAGGAAATATGTATTTGAACCGCTACATATGAACCATAGCAGTTTCGGAGATAAGCCCTGCGCAGCGAATAGTTTATCTACTTCTGCTGAAGATTATGCACTTTTTGTTCAAGCCTGGATGTGTGATGAACAATTACAATATGCATTTCAACAGCAGATCCGTATGACTCAGGATCCTTGGGCAAAAGAGGTTGTTCCTGAGAAAAGCCATTTGAACTATGTGGCTGAATGTTTGGGCTTTCAACTTGAACTCGATGAACAGGGTAGACCCCTTACAGCATTTAAGACGGGAGATATGGGACCATGGAGAGGGTGGGTTGCTATTGATTTAAGTGCTGATTTAAAGGATCGGAGAGCAACGGTTTATTTTGCAAAAGGCCCTGGCCATGACGGGAATGGACATATTCTAGCCGAAACTCTAATAAAACCCTATTTTCAATTAGAGCATGCGTTTAACTGGTTTAAAGAGAAATATGGTTTTGCCACAAAACTTGAAGAAAATTGGCAAGAAAAACAACAAGAGCGCTTTGATCGCGTAGAATATTACATGGAGTCATTATCTGGTTTACATGCCAGTGAGACAGAGTGGGCTGAAGAGGAAAAAGACTTTGAAGCAAATAAAGATAAATACATGCAACCCCCTGTCGAGAAAAATATAATTCATGAATATAGAGAATCCATAAAACAGTTAAGAGAAAGTCAACAGGATCTCTCAATGACTCAAAGGGTAGTGTTTAAGTAACCATCCACCTTTTTAAATTGGTTATAATAGTTTCTGAGTTTTCGGCAATGGTGTCGCTGAAGACAAGTTTGTCGGTTAGGCTATAGCCTCGATGATTTTAAGATGCGGCTTAAATTAGACTCTCTCAAACAACCATTTTGATACTGGCGAACCACACCAAAATCCTTCATTGGAAAGCACTTTTCTCTATTATCCTTATAATTATTTCCATTTTGGAAAATTTACATTTCCAAATCTCTATATTATCAAAACAACTCACTTGGTGTAAATTATGTACATAATTATCATGGAAAATGTGCAAAATGATAAAACTTAAGGATCTAACTGCAACTAACCGAGTAGATATACTAACCTCTAAAAAAGTCGGAAATCATTATGAGGCAGTACCGATGACTTTTTATAGGCTACGTGATCTTGCACAATGTACTGAGCAGGATTTGCCTGAAAAATTATTTCAAGATGAAGATTTTGTCATACCACCAAAAGACGATGGCCGCTCTTGGGTCAAAGCAAAGATAGGAAAACTATACCTTGAATGGAAACCTGAGGGGAAAGGAAGTTTTCTTTTAAACATTAGATATATTGATAGGAAAAATCAACTCCTACAGCCATTTTTAAATATACAAATTCCACGCCATTCAAAGATTGAGCCTCATGATTTATTACCCTTTTTCTTGGATACTTATTATAATGATTATACGGGCAAGGTGACAAGAAGTGGCTACGAAGCACGTGTACCGAGAAGCTGTGCTTATGAGTTGAAATTGGTTCTCACTAAATTGCTTCTTGATGAAAAACCTAGTGCATATGAACTGAGAAATTTCCAGGAAAATTGCCGGAAGCTTAATGCTCAAGGAAATTCACAGCATTCTGGCGTACAAATTGAACCAGTAATTAATATTGCATACTTTGACTTTAATGTTCACAAAAAGCCCACTACTCTGTTTCAAGTAACAGCACATGATGCTCATGAGTTTCTTTCAACAACTAGAAGTGGGGCCGAGATTGATCAATGGTTGCAGGATATATTGTTGCCCAACCTCTCTCCTAAAGAACGCAAACAAGGATATCTTTTAGGCTTGGAATATATTATTAATGAATTGGATTATGCGGCAAAAAAGAGCTTAGCTTTCCATATTTTAAACAGTCCAGACCATTTTTTAAAAAAAGAAAGACATTTTTTTCGCTCTTTAGAGTATTCCAACGAAACGTTCTCCGTCTTTCAACTTGTTAAAAAGCTCATGAAAGTTCCCGCAGAATCTAAAAATAACATTCTGGTTATTGAGGATAAAGAACATAATCAGGAATATATTATTTCTCGCCATACATAAAAATTAGCCTCGGGAACGGTTGCAACCGGGATCTGACAGATATTCCGGTTGTAAGATCAAGGCTCCCTCAGAGTATATAAAATGGGGCTATTTCACCCCCGAGATAATTAATGGTTATTCAAACCCTAATTGATTGTTATTATCAGGAATTTCACTTTTTTCTAAGTCTCTAAGTGATATTTTTAATTCTGTCTTGAGCAAACCTACTCGATGAAACATTGAATTGATTCCTAATGGGTTAATCACATTAAAGTTACCCAAAAGTAGATTACTAAAGTCACCCGTCACTATAAGATAAAGGCAGTTAATTATATTGCTTATGATATCTACTGCGCCACTTTGTTTTTGTAGTTCCTGCGTTGCATTAGGATCTGATAACACAGTTTTACATGACGCTGCAAATTCTTGTCGTGTGATCGGAGATTCTTTAGCCAGAAACTTTTCTTTCTCCTCTGCTAATTTTTTATGAAGTGCACATAATTCGTCACTTGCTGGTTTATCGCTTTCTACCAGATCCTCTGCTTTTTCTAAGATTTTTTGGAGATATGCATTAAATCCTACTATATCTAAGAGATCATTTCTCAGAATATGTTCGCTATTTATCGAGAAAAATTCAGAGTTGATTAATGAATACCAATGGGCATTAGCTGAATTATTTAAAATAATATCTGGGGTACCAGGTTCAACTGATGGAACAGGTATCCCATCACGATAAATTTGTAATCTCATTGGAGTATCATAGTGTATTTCAACATGATCGGGCCCAATCCGTTCTCGTATTTCTCCCTGAAGCTTACAATGCATTAGCATCAAAGTTTCTTCTGTTCCCCATATGTAGTTAGTATTTAAATGACGAATATATGCATCTAGATGTTTGTGTTCATCCTCCTGGAAAAACGCTACAGTCATATCACCTATTAGGTCTGTCACAGATTGTTTTGCCCGGAACATATAGTTTCCAATTTCTGCAAATGTTTTAGGACTTTCATCTGTATCCCATTCAGTATCAAAAATATTTATAATTTCTTCGAATTTACTTTGCATAAAACGGTGCATTTCTGCAGGCATGTTTTCGACTTTAAATATTTCTGCTTTGTTATAGTTTTCATTATCAAAATTATCTGCTTCAAATAATATATGAGCGATGTGATTTTTTTCTTTAAGCATTTTTTTGAAAAGAAAAATCATGCCGTAATTGGCTGCTGTATATAGCGATGAACCTTTAGGATTATCCATAAAGTTTTCTCGAGTCCTAGTTGCAGCATACAATCTCAAGGAAGAACCCAATATAGGTTCAATAATTCTTTTGATGTGTAGTGGGGTAAATGGTTTATTTTTTTCATTTCCTAATAAATAAAAAAGTTTTGACTTTTCTTCCGCGCCTAATCCCAATCGATCAAAAATGCTCTCTGCTGCTGCTCTATTTCCATTTTTACGCAAATAATACATCAGTGAGATGCCATAGGAATAATAAAGACAGTTTCCATCACTACTGTTATCTACTTTTTTAAATTTAGGCATAATAAATCTTATATATTCTGGTTATATAAAAATATCGCTATTAATCGTTATTCAAAATAACAAATAAACAAGGTGTTTGATAATATATCAAATGTTCAATAATCTAAAGATTTAAAGACATTAAAATGGAAATAGTTTTAACGTTTAATTAGCAAAAGGATGGAAGCGTAAAATAAGAATTTTTTGAGCAGTCCAGAGTCTCTTATTTTTCACATGTGATTTTTCTTTATCCTAATTTTTGTGCCATAAATTAAAGGAATTAAGTAATTTAATCAAAATATGATCTCTTTACGTTTACGATTTTATGAAGAATTAAATGATTTCATCCCTTTAGAAAAGCGTAAGAAATGTTCACTGGATGCACCATACCGATCCTAAAAAACAGGTAGAAGAAGTTCTGGTGCAATTTCAGTTAATAAAGGAATGCAATCCATTTACTCGCTGCTTAGTGTGTGATGGATTACTAAAGAACGTAAATAAAACTGAAATTAGCGAAGATATACCTGAGTTGACACAAAAATATTATCAGACCTTTATACAGTGCCAATCCTGCAAAAAAGTTTATTGGAAGGGGCCGCACTATATTAAATTAAAAAATTGGGTCGAGAAAATTTTACGTAATGAACCAGAATAAAGTTAAACGTCACAAAAAACACTCAAACCACGTAGAAATACGTACGTGTGCATTATTTAAGCAAGGCTTAATAAACTATAGGTAGACTATTCTTTAAGAGGAGTTCTTTCCAGGAGGTAACACTCAAAAGAAGTAGATCAAATCATGTTTAAAAATATTTCATTTTTCGGATTTAGAAAAAATTCAGTTTCCTTTAGTAGTCCTTATAGCGATTTTAAATTAGTAACAGATACTCATGTACCAGCAACAGATGTAGTTTGGCATCGAGTTCATGGAGAAACTTCGGAAGCAGTCATTAAAGACGGTTTCGGTGGAAGGGAAGGCTTACCTATAGATAATCTGAAATCTTATATAGCATTTAATACAGAATTTGGGGGCTTTGGTGGCACAGTAAGTATTGAAAAAGCATTGGAGTTTGCTCAAAATGGAGCGAATAATGTAAAAAACTTTATTTATTCTTCTGTAAATCCTAATAAAAAAATTAGCATACCTGCATTTATACGAGAAATGACTGACATGCTTTCTGAGTCCGTAACTGCTTCAAAAATAAATGAAATGGAAGTGATGGCACTAGGCGATATAAAACCAGAGTTTGTTTTTTACGCTACAGATGATCTTGATAATTTTGCGCGAGGTGAAGAAGTAAATAATTTAATGCATAGTGTCAACCCTAAACTACCTGCTACCTATAGAAGTAGCGATGTAGTAACACCTGCGTCTATATTATTACACTTAGCAAAGACTGGATGTACTAGCATTATTACAGCGTGTGTACAAAAGCAAATATTTAATATTGAAGATATGATACAGCTTGCAAAACAACCAGAGTACTCTGAGTTATCTAATTTTTTAAAAGAGTTACAACCTGTGGAAAATTCTAGCAAGTTAAACGCTCTTTGAAAATAGAAAAATCTAACTACAGATACACCAACTTCTTGTTTATTGGCTAGCTAGTAGCTTCTAGCTAGCCTAAAGAGAAGTATGATTCCCATTTGAGTGTGATGTGTCTCTAAGGTATGATTTAATGTTTTGATTCCTGATAGAACAAAATCATGAAAAAAATTGTTGAAGTTGTTCCTTATAATCCATTATGGCCTGAACTTTTTGCAGCAGAAGCATTTCAAATCAAGCAAACACTAGGGGACAATTGCATAGCAATCCATCATATAGGCTCTACGTCGGTGCCGGGATTAAGTGCTAAACCTATTATTGATATCCTGCCTGTTGTCCGAGATATTTTGCTGGTAGATAACGCTTCAAAAGCGATGGAAAACATTGGATATTCAACCATGGGTGAGCATGGCATTCCATTTCGTCGTTTTTTTCAAAAAGGAGTGACAATAAGGACTCATAATGTACATGTTTTTGAAAAGAACAACTCAGAAATTGAACGGCATTTGAGTTTTACAGATTGGATGAGAGCCCATCAGGATGATCGTGATGCGTATGCCACTCTAAAAATAGCTTTGGCAAAACAATTTCCACATGATATTACCGCTTATTGTCTAGGAAAAGAGGAATTCATTACCAATATTGACGCTCAAGCGGGTTTTACTAAACTTCGCATTGTAAAAGCTTTAACACACCTTGAATGGCAATTAGCACGTGCTTTCCGTCAAAAATATTTCTTTGATAAAGTGCCTGTTTCAGATCCATATACCTGGACATTTGATCATAAGGACCATATACATTTTGTTCTTTACCAAGGAACGATACGAGTTGGCTACGCCCACATCCAACTGTGGCCAAATCAAAGAGCCGCATTAAGAATTATTGTTATTGATGAGGCATATCGTAATAAAGGTATAGGTAGTGATTTTTTAAATCTTATTGAAAAGTGGTTACAACATACGGGAATTATTAAACTCCACATCCAATCTTCACCTGAAGCGATCAACTTTTATCTGCATCATCAATACGTTAACATGCCATTTGATGATCCTGACCATCATGAAAGTGATCCGCGAGATATTGAAATTGGAAAAATATTATGATTTGTGGGAAAGGAATACTATGGCTTAATATTCACTGCTAAACTTAATGAATTCCAACTATTCAAGTGAAACCATGATAAATCACCAAATTGAAACATTTTTTCAGTCAAAAGCCTTTGCTGTTATTGGGGCTTCTTCTAATCGGGCAAAATATGGTAATACAGTTTTACGTTGTTATCTTGAAAACAATAAAAAGGTTTATCCTGTAAATCCTCAAGAAGATGTAATTGAAGGGGTGCCTGTAGTACATTCAGTGAGTGAATTACCCGATGAGGTAAAAAGTATTTCTATTATAACGCCACCAATTATCACTGAGAAAATTGTTGATGAAGCAATTAAAAAAGGAATTAAAAATATTTGGATGCAACCTGGGGCTGAAAGTGAATCAGCCATTAAAAATTGTAAAGATCATAAAATCAATATTATAGCAGAAGGGCCTTGTATTTTAGTCACTCTGAACTATGTTGGACATTAGAATTTTGAGCTTTTACTAAATGATCTTTAATATACATCTGAAAAGTACTGATGGATGAATCATTGCGTACACTTATGAGGGATATTATATGTATATGTGGTTTGAACTATTGGTTATGCTGCTCCTCATCTTAATCTCGGCGCAATTATTTTCTAACGCGCTTGAGTATTTTGGTGAAAAAATAGATATTTCAACAGGAGTTACTGGCTCAATATTCGCTGCTATATCTACCGCACTTCCAGAAACTACCGTGCCAATTCTAGCAATAATTGCAGGAACGGCTGATCGACACGTTAATGAAGAAATTAGTGTAGGGGCAATTTTAGGTGCTCCATTAATGTTATCAACCCTATCAACTTTTATTATGACGTGTTCAGTCATTAAAAAACGAGGCTTTAATGGATATATATCACCAGAAGCCACTGGTTTTGAACGTGATATGACTTTTTTCTTAATCGCATTTACATTTGCAGCCTTAGCGATGTTTCTACCCTTAGAACCAAACTATATGCGTATTTTATTTTGCATTATTCTTGTTATTCTCTATTTTATTTACTTGATGCTTACCTTCAGGGCTTCTAAAGCTTTGGTGGAAGATGGTCATGCGGTAATCACAAACGAACCATTATTAATCGCTAAACTAGGTTTTAAAACCAACCTTACATCAATTTTAATCCAATTGATTTTTGGTTTATTGTTATTGGTATTGAGTGCAAAAGGATTCATCCACGGAATACAGCAGGCGGCAAACTCTCTTGGAATACCCGTTTTGCTTTTATCATTACTAGTTATTCCCATAGCAACAGAATTACCAGAAAAAGTGAATAGCGTAATTTGGGTAAGAAAAGGTCAAGATACTCTTGCTTTTGGCAATATAACCGGCGCAATGGTTTTTCAGGGTACGTTACTTCCTGCTTTAGGAATACTATTAACACCTTGGGAGCCATCTAGAATAGTGCTTACAGGCATACTTGTAACCTATATTGCAACAGCATGGCTAAGATTTAATATTTCAACTCACGGAATTAAAATTAAGGTTTTATTTTTGAATGGAGTTTTATATTTAACCTATCTAGTGATCGTACTTTCATAGAGCGTTTTCAGAAAGGAGCTGTGCCGTACCTAATTGAAAAAACTGACTATTTCTTACTTAATTTTTCCAATTAATAGGTTGTAAGCTCGTCAAACAAGCATAATAATAGTCATTTATTGCATTTCCTTCAGTAAGCGGAGTATCTATTTATGAAATTTGATGCCGTTGTCCTTGGCAGTGGAGTTGTAGGAGTATCGGTTGCAATTCATTTGCAAATGCGAGGGCGTTCTGTGGCATTGGTCGATTTGAAATCTCCAGGAAGTGAGACTTCTTTTGGAAATGCCGGATTGATTCAACGCGAAGGAGTGTATCCTTATGCATTCCCAAGAGAGATGACCTCCTTGCTTAAATATGCTTTGAACTGCTCTCCCGATGTTAGATATCACCCTAAATCGCTTCTAAAACTTGCACCTTTTCTATGGAAATACTGGGTCAATTCTCACTCATTACGCCATGCAGAGATTGCCCGTTCCTATGCAACACTGATCCAACATAGCGTCACGGAGCATCATTTTTTAGCTGAGGCAGCAGGAGTGAACCATTTATTTCGTTCATGTGGATGGATAAAGGTGTTTCGAACTGCAAAAAAACAAGATGCTGAAATGCGCTTTGTTGAACAATGCAAAACTGAATATGGAATCCGATTTGAGCATTTGGATTCAGCTTCGTTAGCGCAAATAGAGCCTAATCTTGATAAATCACTGCAAGGAGGTTTTCGTTATATAGATTCGGAGGCGGTGAACGATCCTGGTGCCTTGGTTGAAGCCTATGCACATTACTTTGAACATCTTGGTGGACGCTTTTTTTTCGGTGATGCATTCACATTATCTGATAAGTGGAAGGTCAAAACAGAGCAGGGACCGATCAAAGCCGACACCGCAGTGGTTGCTTTAGGACCATGGTCAGATACTTTATGTTCTCGACTCGGATATCATTTACCCCTCGCAGTAAAACGCGGATATCATATGCATTATGCTATGAGGCAAGATGCACAACTTAATCATCCAATACTTGATGCTGAAAAAGGCTATTTGTTAGCACCCATGAGTCGGGGAATTCGTCTCACTACAGGAGCGGAGTTTGCGTCACGTGATTCTCAAAAAACTCCAGTGCAACTCGATTTGGTAGAACCCATAGCACGTACTCTTTTCCCAATTACAACGCGACTTGATGAAACACCCTGGATGGGATGCAGACCCTGTACACCCGATATGCTTCCAATTATCGGTCAAGCCCCACGGCATAAAGGGCTTTGGTTTGCATTCGGACATGCTCATCACGGTTTGACCCTTGGCCCTGTGACGGGGCGTTTGCTTGCAGAAATGATAACGGAAGGGGATTTGGTCGCCGATCCATCACCATTTAGTGCCAATCGCTTTACTTCATAAACTTGGTAATGAATTCCATGCAAAACTTATCAGGCTATTTTAAGGTTAGGGTATGAACGGCTTTTTCTGGCCTACATGTTGAATTTCAATTAATTCAACTAATTGGACTGCATCAATTACACTAAGTTCTCTAGAAGAATTTAAAGAGCACCAATTTTCTAGATGTGCACGCCGTAAGCCATGTTTGGCACTCAATAGTAATGCTTCAATTCGAAGTTCTGATAAAAGGTGCATTTCATTGAGTGCTTGACCAGGCTTTAGTTTTGCTTCTTCTATAAGAGCAATCATGAAAAGGAGGGAGACAATATTTATTCGAATCGTAACGGCGGGCCTCATCAGAGGTACTTGTACCGGTTAGTAGCTCTTAACGCCGATTACTTGCTATCTAAAATGTTTATAAATTCAACCTACTTTCCGATTGACTATCCAGGATGGCACATCTTAGGGGATCATCAGACAATGACTTACGAATGTCTCTAAAAGTATTTGCACTGGATTGATTAAAGGCATTTATAACAGCTAAAGCATGTGGGTTTAACTCATTATCTTCATTTTTGCTGATTTTTTCCCTGATTCTAAGAATAGTATCGTATATTTCTTCCTCGGATTCAGGATTAATGTCTCCTACCAGTTCTTTTATTGCTTCAATAATTTTTGGAACAGAGCCATCTTGATTCTTCATGAGGGGATTATCCAGTAAATTATAAACAGCCCGTATATTATTACTTCTCTCGTCGCTGGGGATCGCAAGAATTTTTATTTTCGTTTTGCTAGAATGAAAAGAAGGGGTCGGTAAGCGTTGTTCTTTTAGGCTATCTTTAGCGTCAAAAGTATCTAAAAGAGACAATGGATCTTTATTTCTAAAGAAACTAGGCGCTAAGCCACTTTTACCAAAAAGAGAAAGGATTAGCTCAAAAGCGTTTAGTGCTTTACTAACATAACGAGTTAGCGTTGAAGGGACATTATCCTTGATTTCTCGTTTTCGGCAATGGTCATCAAAGTCTTTTTCGAACGACTCAAAGCTATACTCTTGGTCTCCAAGATAGCGCTCTAACATTTTCTGCCCCTCTTCAGCCCATTTTTTTATAGGAGAGTTGCTTTCTTTGTCTGCTGCGCTGGCTAAATCTTTAAGGGCTTTATCTAAAAGAGGAAATTTCTCTGCCTCTGCCTTAGCCTTCTTGGTTACGCGCGAAATACATTTTTCAGCCAGTTTACATGGAGACTGATATTGCCAAAGCTTGGTACCATTCTCATACTCTATTGAAGCCAGTTCTTTGTATATCTCAAAATTAGTTTTAACATCCCCTAATGCCTCGCGTAACTCTCCAATATATTTATCTTTCTCTTTTTGGGACAGCGGTAATTGATTGATATAATCTTCTGCTTTAGGCAATGATAGGCCGGTTATCTCATCTAACTGATCTAAGGTTTCTTCACAGGCTTTATAGTGTAAAGGGCTTTCATGGCCGTAACCCACATAGAGCCTATCAGTTTCAAACACATAGTTAAAGGCTGCGCTGGCTGGAAATCGAAGAGCATAGGGGTGGTCAGCCCAATCGCCTACTAGGCTGGTTTTGGAAAATCCCCAATCATCGGTGGTAACAAGTAACCCAGTATATCCCTCAGCTTCTTGTTTTAAAGCATATTCTTGAACTTTTTCTATGAATCCTACAATCTTTTCGGTTGGATAATGATTAATTTCGCTCTCATGGTCTTCTGGAAATCGACTCATAACCTTCGTTATAGCGCTTGTACTAAAACTGCAAGCTAAAAGGCCAAGAGCAAATATTTTCCCACCTTCTCTAATTTGTTTTTGTTTACTCATTTCATTACCTCAGCCTTAGTTTTTAGTATTTATATTGACCATTATATGCAATAGTAAATCGCAATACAAAGAATGTTAGGAATAGCTTGTTTCCAAAAAGGAATAGCTGTGTAAAATTAATGTTGCTTTAAATGAGGTCAAGGATTGAATTTTGTATTCCACGATAGAACTTAATTTTCGCCTTAGAACTCCTCATTAAAGTTGTCTGTGCAATGCAGAAAAGATAGAGTCTCAAAAAACGGTCCAGTCTGTTGCAAAGATGAAAAAATTTTCTCAAACTGTCAACAATGATCTAATTACATACTTTCAATAAGTTATGTTATTTGTATGCAAAGAATACTAACCAATAGAACTCTATCGGATTTGAAGAACTAATACCTTCCCATCATTTTTATGAAAAGTGAATCTGCAGATTGATTTTTCTTTTGTTAAAAACTTACTGAATTTGTTATCGATGGTTTTTCTGGGCTAGCTTTGAAAGATCCTGTACCTCATCATTCATCCTTAAGTCGAATAAAAAAACGAAATAGAACGATTGTCGTATTCTTTAAGGATCTTAAATTAGAGAATTATTCTGAAAAAGTTATTATACGTCTGCTTTATTCATAATCGGATATGCACGAGCTTCTGCAGATGATCAAAATTTAGACCTTAAACATGATGAGAAAAAAATTGGACTAAAAAGTCTGCATGAGTCTCAAGGTCCGGAAAATTGGTTTTTCATATTTTTGGTGCATTGGCAGAGTTTGAGCGCAACCTTATTCGAGAACGTACTTATGCTGGTTTGCAAGCAGCAAGAGGTAGAAATGGCGGCAGGCCTAAAAAACTATCAATTGATAAGACAAAAATAGTCATTCAACTTTATCAAGGAAAACAACATAGTATTAAGCAAATTTGTGATTTGGCTGGCTTTTCAGAGCCAACCTTATACAAATATTCAAATAAGTACTAGGGCCTGTTGACATTTCACATTGCCAACCACAGAAGTGTCATACTTCAGAATGATACGATTTATACAAAAAACTAGAGCCACAAAAACACTTTTTTAACCGTATATCTTAATCATTGGTGCTTGCAATGACATTAGGAATCTTCATTAGCTAATCTTAATCCTGAAAGATATACTTGAAATTTAGTTTATATGATTAAATCTTTATAAAATCAGACTTAATTACGTAGGAGCGAGAATGGATGATTTAATAAACATTATTACTGAATTTAAAGAAAATGAAGCGATTTCTAAAATCATCAATGAAAATCTAAAAAAATTTAATGAATCCATCATTGGCAAGTATGAAGCAAAACCTTTTATTATCTATGCGCAAAATGATTCGTCTGAAATTCTTGGCGGTATTAAAGGAGATGTTTTTGGTAGCTTATGTAGGGTGTTTACTGTTTGGATCCATGAACAATATCGCCGTAAAGGAGTAGGGCGCTCTCTATTTGCGACGCTAGATACTTTCGCAAAAACAAATAATTGCACTATGATCCAACTCGATACGGCAGAGTTTCAAGCGAAAGGCTTCTATGAGAAACTGGGGTATCAAGTAATTGCCACTTTGCCAGATAATTTTATAGGTTATACCAGCTACATCTTGAGAAAAAAATTGATTTAAAGACTGTATTACAATTAGGTTGAAGCATGCTTAGAGATAATCTTTTTAATAAAAAATTAAATTTGGATAATAAAAATTTGCAATATTTCCCTGAAGGTTTGAGTAAATTAAACTTTTTAGAAAGTATCAGTTTTTATAATAATCAACTCAAAGAATTACCGAGTGAGTTATGGTCAATAAAATCATTGCGTCATTTAAATGCATCAGCAAATAAAATTACGTCCATATCCAAAGAAATTGGCCAATTGGAAAATCTGCATATTTTAGACATGAATGGAAATAAACTATCAGCTTTACCAGAAAGTCTGCATGAAACTCCATTAACTAAGTATTTATACATGGCCGATAATGAGTTTTTATCTGTTCCTGAAGTGGTTACCAAATTACATCAATTACAATATTTAAATTTTTCCGGGAATGAAATAAAGCAACTACCGGTGGACATTGGTGCGTTACATCATCTAATTGAGTTGCGGGTTTATAATAATTTAATTAATGAAATACCTTATTCAATAGGCCATTGCGAACAGCTTAGAGAGATTCACTTAATGAAAAACCGAGTGAAAACTCTTCCTCATGAAATTGGTAATTTAAGAGAGTTAAGAATTCTTGATTGTTCTGATAATCTCATCGAAATCATTCCTGAAAGTATAGGCGCTTTGTCAAAGTTAAAGATTTTAAATTTTCGGAATAATAATTTAAGTGTCCTTGTAGATGAGATAGGGGCTTTGTCTGAGCTTCTCTATTTAGACTTAAGAAATAATAATTTAAAAGCACTTCCTATCGGTCTACTCAAACTGAATAAATTAGAAAAATTAGATTTGAGATGTAACAAACATTTAGAATGCCCAAATTGGTTATTTGAACTTGAAAATAATGGCTGTGTCATAATGCATTAGTTAAAATGCATTATGTGTGTTACAGCCGAAAAACTTATTTTTAGCGTATACTAAGCGATGTTGTTTCTACTTCAATTTCCTTTTTAGGTCGGCAATTCAACTTGTTCAGCTCACGCTCCAATGAGCGAGCCCACTTATAAACGCCATTTGTTGTTTCAAGAGCATGTGCTTTGAAAAAACTATCGGGTACTCCATTTTTTTTCAGGTCTGCTTTTAAATGTTGTATGCCAGCCAAAAGACAACGTTTGACACTTTTCGCACAGTTATTTTGTATAAAACAATAACTTTCGTTGCTCTCTTTTGTCATTGCATTTATAACTGCTAACTCATTAATATGATAGCGTAAACCGCTATCACTGGTTGGTAGTTGGATGGAGTATTCGGGATGTTTGCCTTCTGTTTTATTAGAACTTAGCACCAAATTCTCTTCTCGCGAAAGATAGTCTGCTCGATCTCTAACATTTACTTTTAATAGTTCTACTGCATTTTCATCCATGCCATTTATTCGCTCATTGATCGCTTGAATTTTCCGCTCAAGAACAATAATTTCCTTAGCTGTCTTATCTAGCTCTTCTTGATTTTGATTTAATTGTGCTTGGTAATTAATTTCGGTTTGAGCAATATTTTTTTCAAGAGTAATAAATGCTTGATTGAGTGTTTCATTTTCCTTTTGTAAACCATTTAACTCATGAGTTATTCGCGATATTTCAGCAAATATCTTTGCATCCGGTGTAGAAATTTTATTTAAATAATTTAATATCTTGGTAGGGAAAAGGGTTTTTCTAGTATTTTTTAATATTTCAGCTTTTATTTCATCCTTTTTTTTCTTTAATAGACCTAGCTCCACTTGAGAGTTTTCAAGCAGTTGATTGTGTGAAGCAAACAAAGTTTGTTGTTTAATGGTTAATTGATTGAGTTTTTCTACGGCACTTTTTTTCTTGTCTAGAGCCCCATCGATATTCCAAACCCTAATTGTGTCATCAAGATTGTTTTTTTTTGCATCATCGATTTTTTTTTGCGCCGAGCTAAGGGCCGGGTGTCGGATAGAAAAAGTTCGGTTATTACTTTCTTCTCTTTTCATATCAGAATCATGATCCGATATCTCTGGTTTTATTCCTTTAGCTTTCGGAGCCAGGTGTAAGAGATTGAAAAAATCACGAACTAACTCTCCTGAAGAGGGTCTTTCTTCAGGCCAGAAACTATGAGTAACTTGAATGCTTCGAAGGGCTTTACGTCTATAATACATACCTGATGCACCTCTAGTGGCTTCAGGTACATAACAGAGACTTTTCTTTGCGAATAATGGAGATGAGTTGTCGTCTAACTTTGCATATCCAGGAGAACGTTCATTAAGCTCCATGACAAAATTAGCATGTCCAATATTCTCACCTTTATCCTCAGAAGCTAATAAAGGACCAAAAAAGCGATTTTTAATCCGTCTGCCTAAAATCTGGGTGGTAGAGAGCCAAACATTTACTTGAATCATACCTTTTTATACCTTCTTTATTTACATCCTGTACTATTTATTAATCAAAAAACCTGATTGAAAATCAAGTAGTTAAAAAAACTGTAATATTGTATCTTATATTAAACTCTTTGTTTTTCAAGTACTCAGTTCCATCTTTATGTAGAAAAATTTACAGTTCATTAAACTGCATTATCAAGCTAAGAACTGTTTATTGTCTAAATGATAAATTTCAAAGCTTGTTTAATAAGGACAATAATAAATGAATATAGAGGGTTTGATATTAAGAGACTGAGAAATCACAGCATATTGTTATAGAATTTAATTTACAGCGATTTTAAATAAGATCTCACAAATGATTTGAAAAGGTCATATTAAATTTAAAAAGAGAATCACTTGTTGCGTTTAATAATAAAAAAGATAGGCTATCAATATTGCTCTGTAGTAAGAGCTATTTCAACAACGTTATTGGGATTAAACATCTCTTTAAAATATTTAAAACTCTCAAGTCTGGACTGATCATTTTGAGTACGTGAAAGCAGGTCTTGCCCATACACTGCAATATCCTCGATAATTCGTTCCTGCCTATAATAAGATAAGATTGTTTTATCAACGATTGTGCAACCATAACCTTCATAAAAAAAAGGGACTTCGTGAGGCGCATTCCATACATTACCAACGCCACCTCCAATAAACATCAAATCACGTTCTTTAGGGGCTAGAATTGGCTCATCCCAATCAATAATATAAATCGCTTCCTCATTAACCACCAATACATTACCTGCATGGATATCAGAATGGCACAATACGTACTCATCTATATCGGGGTTAATTTTCTTAGAGAGTACTTCTGAAGAATCCACTAATTGCTGAATTGGATAAATATGCTGATTAAAAAAAGACTTAAAGTCCGTAGTAATCTTATTATCGGAAGGCTCCAAGCTCATTTTACTATAGAAGGATCTGACGATATCGCGCCATTGAGATGAATACATTTCTTTTCTTAATTGCTGTTTAATCCAGGAAGGGAGCGAGGTATCATGAATTTGTCTTAATACTTTTCCAAACTGGTACCAATGTTTTTTGGTCAAGTTTCTTGCGAACCCATTCGGTGCTTGAATAAATGGATACACAATTATTTTAACATGGTCTATTTTTTGAAAAAGTTTTGCATCAAGTGTTGGGAGAGGTACTATAATTTCTTTTACTCCGGAATCCTGCAAGAGACAAATGATAGACAAATTCATTTCATCGAACTTCCCACATTTCAGCTTTACGAAATAAGATTGGGTTGGTGAATCCGCTTTATATCCAAACGAATTCATATCAGCTCCCCCCTGGATGAGTTGTGCCGAATAAATAGAAATTCCAAAGTAAACATTCAGAATCTCAATGATTTGTTGTTCTTGAAAGGGGGGCTTAATCATAGGATATCTATTTCTAAAATGGTGTTAGTGAAGTTGTGCCTCTTAAATCAGCAATAACTTATTTATATGATGGTTCCTGCTTTCATTATATATCCAATAATGAATATTTTTTCAATTTTAATTCAATAATTGTGCTTTAAATTTCTACTCATTGTTCTCTGTGTACCAGGGTTAGTTGGTCAGACTGTTCAATTGTTGTGCTATAATTTCATCTAAGTCAAAGAGAGCAATTTATTATTGCAGGCTGGTTGTTATGAAAATTTTGGAAATTTATCGTACAAATGAATGGCTGACTGAAAATACCAGACGGCAAAGATTCAGAGATCTGACAAAGAATGATTTTATTGAAAGCACAAAAAAAGTGCTGAAAGCAGTTCCTATACTTACTATTGCGGGAGCTGGATTTAGTAAAGGTTTACAGGAGAATTCTATTGGCTTAACGTATATGAGCTTACATATTTTAAAAGAGGTTCATAACGGAATAGGCTATAGTGGCAAATATAATGAATGCGAATTTTATGAACCAATTGATCGCACCACTCAAAGGTTTCAGAAAGATGCTGCTGCGGATTTGGCATCACCTTTTGTAAAATTATGGCTGGTAACAGATGACGAGGAAGTTAAAGGGGCAGAGATAACTCGGGGTGTCTTGTTTCATAGTCACACTGAAGCAATAAAATTCCAAAAAATGTATCCGAGTTTGGAAGCGTATACCCAATCCTCTTTTTATAAGGCACCCGCGCAAATAGTTTGTCAAATTACTGAAAATACACTCCCAGTTTTTGATGAGGAGTTAGACAATTTTCTGGCAAATCAAAAATCTTACGGTATTTTAGCAGGAACACCTGAAATCACGGCAAGAAATTTTAGATTTGTACGTTTATATGAAGGAAAGCCTGAAAATTTAGTGATAGGTTCTGATGGAAGCAATTTAATAGAAATAGATTTTCCAGAAGCTGTGAGTAAAAAAGATTATAATAAATATTTTCCAAAAACTGATGAACTGTCACGTAAAGAAGAAGCTGATCAAACCCGTCAAGAAGACGTTACACAACTGGTTAATGATAATTTAAAAATAATTGAAGAAGGGGTGACAGAGCTTGAGCTGTCGGACGATGAAGAGTCAGTTCAAAGTAGAGATGAACGTGAAAAAGTTGATGAGCTTAAAAGTACAGAATATTATGAATTCTTAGCACAAGAATCTGACGCCTATGATATAACTCAAAATGAAGAATCAGAGGAACCTAAGGCACACAAAGATTCAAGTGCTCTATCCGAAAACGAAAAAGCGCATCAAACAAAAAACTCGAGTTCCCTAGCAGGCTCCATGAAAAAAGGGCTCTTTAAGACCCCAGAAAAAGAGGAGGCGGTAGAATCTGATAAGAAAGCTGAATCAGCAGTAAAACCCCAAAAAATACCGTAATAAAAAAGAGCTTATTGAGCAAGTATCGATCTTTTGCGGAAATTTTATGTTAGAATTGCAGCCTTATTAAGGAGATTAGGCATGCAAGAAAGTTCCCCAAAAACTATTGAGCTACCAAGAATTATCCAACTTGCATTACGCGGTAATTCTGAAGCTATCAGAAAGCATTTGAGAGAGAATCCTGAAGATTTATATCGAAGAGAACCTAACAAGCAAGCAACAGCTTTTCATTTAGCTGCTTATTGCGGGCACTTAGAAGCTTTAAAATGTTTGCTGCAATTTGGTAACTCGAACGATTTATTAAGAGAGGACGGTGAGAATAATTCTGTCTTGGATGTGGCGCTTGATAGCCGAAGACCGTCTGCAGCTATTTTACAATACCTTTTATTTGAAGCCAAAGTTCCTTTTGGTAACAAGACTCTTTTGTTACTAAAGAAAAAATATGATCTTTTTGTTATCAAAATTAAAGAAGCGAACTCAGTTAATGAAGCCAATGAACGAATTAAACAATTGAATTATTTGTTAGAACACGCAGGTCATCCTGAATGGGAATTAAGACGTCGAACTACTTTTGCCAAACCAAGATTATCAAGTTTAGCGGATATAACTGCCACATTGATAAAATCAAGGCACTTAGACGATGATGCTGTAAGCAAACTTCCTCATCAAATTAAGCAACAGATTACTTATACTCCTCAAAGTTTGAAATATTTAACTGCATTTGCAGTAAAAAACAAAGTTCCTGGCAGTAATGAGTTATCAACTGATCAATTGAATGAAGAATGTTTGGACGCAATCAAAGCAGCCATTAAACTTTAAATCAATTAACAAATTCAACCATAATTCTTGTATCTATAAATCAGACGGTTAGTAGAAGCATAAGCGCGCAATTGTCACTATCGTTGATAGATTTTCTAAGAAAGCAGTTCTTAAAAAAGTTACTGCTGATTTTTGATTTGCGTACCCATAGGCTTCTTGGCAGCGAGGTCTTAATGAGAATAATAATGGTTAGTTCGTCAATAACTAAAAAAAGGCTCTGATTTTATTAATATCAGTGATGATGATCTTGTTATAATTACGGATAAGCTCAATAATAGGCCAAGAAAAACTTTAGGTTATACAGCTCTAGGGGCGATAATAATGCGTAGGTGCTCATGAATAACCAATTTACAACTATAAATGATATCAAAATTTGTTACCAAACATTCGGCAATAAAACTGATCCTGCTATTATCCTTTTAATGGGAAATAGTGCTCAAGGAATCATGTGGGATGATACGTTCTGTCATAAATTAGCAGACAGCAAACATTTTATTATCCGTTTTGATTATCGTGATACGGGATTATCGAGTTGCATAGATTACATCCAAAGGCCCTACAATTTAACTGATCTAACTAATGATTTACTGGGTTTAATGGATGAACTAGGAATAAAAAAATCACATTTTGTGGGATTATCGATGGGAGGTGCTATTGCGCAGTTGCTCGCGATGTATCATCGAGCTCGAGTGTTAACCATAACTTTAATGATGACGTCACCGGACTTATCAGTCAAAAATAATGCCTTCAAAGGAATTTCAACTTCTCATTCCGTTTTATCTCCGCCATCTACGGAATTTATTAATAAGGTCATCGAAATTAATAAAACTCCAGCCCAAACCAATGTAGATAAGATAAAACAAATTGTAGAAAATTGGCGACTAGCAAACGGTACTAAAGCACCGTTTGATGAAATTTACTGGTTTAAGCTAGTAGAAAGATCAATGGAGCGCGAGTCAAAAAATCCTGAGGCAAAAGACCTGAAATTTGCAAATTTAGGAAACCATACAAAAGCGCAAATGGCTAGTAATGAACCCAATTTAAGCGTTACTAAAGATATTTCCGTACCGTGTTTAATAATTCACGGCAAAGAAGATCCTATATTTCCTGTAGATCATGCTGAAGCTCTTACTAAGAATATTAAAAAAAGCAAACTGGTTTTATTAAATGACATGGGACATGCATTAAATCCCCATTACTTCGATGAAATAATTAAAGAGATAGTTGTTCATGTAGAAAAATAAGTCAGTTGAGGCGAATTCAACTCCTTAATATAACTTTTGTATATAAATAAATCAGTTAAAATGGGTAAAATCCTTACTGCTTTACTACAAGAGTTATTAATGAGAGGCAATATAATAATATGATGCTAGAAATTGAGACTCAACGCACAATATTGCGATTGATTAATGAAGATGATTTAGACCTTTTGGCTGAATTAAATTTAGATCCAGACGTTAGAAAATATTTTCCTGATGGCATTCAAACTAAAGAACAAACAAAACAAAGAATGAAGCAATTTATAGGCTTTTATAAGGAATTTGGACTTCCTTGTTTTGTGATTTTTGATAAAGAATCTAAGGAGTTTATTGGACGCTGTGGTTTTGGTCCTATAGAGACTGGAGAAATTGAAGTTGGATATCTCATTGCAAGAAAATTTTGGGGAATGAATTATGCTTCAGAAGCTTTAAAAGGCCTTCTGAATTGGAGTAAAAAAAATATTAAAACCGATTTTATTATTGCTTTTGCTCCCATAGAACACAAAGCCTCCCACCGTGTGATGGAAAAATGTGGAATGCATTACTATAAAGATGGAATTGGGCATGGTATAGAATGTAAATTTTATCGAATTAAGAACAGTGATTAACGTTGTTGCATTAGCGAGTTGAATCCGCCCCTACACTTTATACATTAGGTCTGATTATCAAAATAATCAGACCTAATGTGATAATCAGGCTTTAATTATTCTCACCTCTTCCTGGATGATATGACTTAAGGTTTTATAGTTGTTTCATCTCGCTCTTCGGCTAGCTGTTCGTCTTGTTCTTCTTTTAGATTCTCATCTTGTTTTTTTGTTAAGTTTTCCTCAATAGGATTTTGATAAATATTAAATTTTAACAATGTTGACGTGAGGGTTTTTTCAGACGGTATAGACAAAAGATTACAAATGAATTCGGTAAGCGTTTTAATAAATCCTGCAACTGCCGTTCTCATTTCTTCGACATTATGGAACATGTGAAGATCTTCATGACGAACGTAGGAAACATCTATGTTATTAATTGTTTCAAACAACTGCTGAGGGTTTTTATGATGTTTTAATGCCTCATTCATTAAACTAGAAATCTCAAGACAAGTATAACCTCCATTTTCTATGAGTTTTTCTATAAAACAAGCCACTTCATGTTCATATTTATCTTGGGTAAGCGTTTCTTTTAATGCTTGTAGACGTATAATTTTTTCCAGAAGTTTTGCATCCGTGCTTGTGTAAGTTGGATCCACCCACATCGCCGTGATCTTGTTCGTTGCTAAGTTTTTTACATTGAGTAAATGTGTAGGCCCAGAGCTGTTGTTTTGGTTTTCATAGTACATTACGAACTGATTATTTTTATATATTTCAAACATAAGAACTCTATTTAAATCAAAGGGATGGGAAGTTTATCATAAATTTATAAGAATGGTTATTTTGTGGACAAATTTATTTGTTTGGCAATTGTTACCTAAACTAGTGAAGAAAAGAATAACTTAGTAAAAGCTTGCTTAAAGTGTTTGTACTGTGGGCACTCTTTTAGTTTTCATTGATTGGTACAATCTGCTGTATTTTTCCACTGAATCTTGCCCCCAAGGTTAAAACTGAAGGGAATTGTTTGATGATGGGCAGCAATAACGATCTGGCCCAAGGTTTCATCATCGCTAATTGTGCGAAAAACGAGGCGGCATGGATGCGATGACTAAAGTATTTGTGCCATTGCTTCGTATAAAATGCCCCGGCATCATCCAAATGCTGCTCCTTTCGAATGTTGAGTTTAAAGTGAATGAAACAGTGTGCAAGTAACCATGCGGATTGCATGGCCATGCTAATACCCTCTGCAACAATGGGATGAGCTTCCCCCGCAATATTGCCCGCAAAAAAAAGACCATTCTGATAGCACCTCCGAATACCAGGTTTAATCGGGCCTGCTGCCAGCCATTTTCCATCACGCTGTGCCTCGCTAAGAACTTCCCTAGCCCCGCGACATTGATTTAATATATATTGATAAACTGTTTCTCCTGCTTGCGCACCTGGATTTTGCAAACGCAAATCATGCAAAACATTTCGTCGAATGCAACAAGAAAGTGTGACTTTTTGCATACTACTATGAACAATTCCTCCGTATCCACCTGGAAAAGCAAGAAGTGGCATTAAATTTACCGGCAAGCTGGAGTTTCTAAAATGTGCTTTAAATGCCAGCAGATCAGAAGGCTGATGTATTTTATTCTCTTGTTCATCAATTCTTTTTTCCCATGATCCATTAGCTATAACCACTAGAGAAGCCATTATCTCTGTTGTTTGATCATTTTCTCTTATGGAGCAAATAAACGATCCATCTTTGGACCGTTGTACAGAGAGCGCTTCACAAGGTTGCCAAACACGCACTCCTTCAAGTTTAGCTTTATTTATGAGCTCTGTATCTAGATATTCTCGCTCTAGTGCTCGTCCCCATAGATTTTTTGATGCTTCTCCAGAAGGCATATTTGCAGTCAATATAACATCATCAGTAAATAAACCAATCTTTTCTATTTCTGGACCGCAATGTGTCAAATAGAACTCCTCCAAACCAAGTTTTTGGAGGAGAGGTAAGCTTGTAACCGATATAAACTCACCACAAACCTTTCTTCGAGGAAATTGTTTCTTTTCGATCAGCCCTACAGACCATCCTGCTTGGGCAAGTAATAATGCAGTAGTTGCACCAGAAGGCCCTCCTCCAATGATAAGCACATCCAGAGTCATAAATTTTAATCCATTAATTATTTCAGAATAAGAATACTCCACCAAAATGGGAAGTGCCATTTGATTTGATAATTTTTAATACCTGCTTGTTGCAAAAAAAAATCCAACTCTGTTCGAGTAAAACTTTTTTGAATCGATAATAGACCATCATGGGTGATAAGTCGGTTTCGAAATAATACAGGACTGATGAATTTATAAAGAGAATAAGCAATAAAATTACGATGTAGATCATTAATTATCACCGCTTTACAGGCTGTATCATTTGCTTTTATCAAGAGAGAGACTAATTCTTCGTCATTTAGATGATGGCATACCAAATTAAGTAAAATGATATCTACGTGTGTATTGATTTCGAGTTCTGGTTTTGTTTGGATTTGAAACTCAATTTGAGTAGCTCCACTTTTTTGTTGCCACTCCTGTAATTCTTCCTCTGCAAGTTTAATAGCATCTTGAGAGATGTCTAATCCTATCAGACGCATTTTAGGGAAATATTTCGCAAGATTAAGTAAAAATAAGCCCCCTCCACATCCCACATCGGTCAATATAGAATTTGAAGGAAATTGTTGCAATAACCTGACCGTATTTTTAAACATCCCCATCAATTTATTGATTTTAAATAATTTTTTTAACGATTGGACGTATTCTTGAGGGGTATAAAAATCCTGACCGAGATCAATGATTTCCTTTTCCTTTGAGCGTACCTTTAAATGGGCCATTTCATTTTAAAAGAAGTAAATTTTAATTCTGCATCTTATATTTAAATATTGCAATAAGTGCTATAAATAAACCTATAAGATGGAAGTTACTCGCTTTTATTGAGGGAATTGTTTTTAAAAAAGGGAAAAAATGTCATCAAAAATTACTGCAATTGGAGTAGCAAATCCACCATTTAAACGCACACAAGATGAGATTGCGGATCTTATTTCAGTAGGATTTCACCTTGATGAAGTACAAAAAAAAGTGCTAAAAAAAATTTATAAATCCTCAGGAATTGAGACCAGATATAGTGTGTTAACCGATTATTGTAAGCAGCCAGGTCAGTTTGAATTTTTTCCTAATACTCCGAAAGAGAGTTTCCCATCAACCTTACAGCGAATGAATCTGTATAAGGATAATGCGCTTAAGCTAGCTATAGTTTCAATTGAGAATTGTTTAAATAGCATTGAGTTTGATAGAAAAGAAATTACTCATTTAATTACAGTCAGCTGTACTGGCATGTATGCTCCTGGAATTGACATTGAAATTATACAAAAACTAGATTTATCTTCATCTGTAAAACGTACTGCGATTAACTTTATGGGTTGTTATGGAGCATTTAATGGTTTAAAAGTAGCAAATGCATTTTGTCAAACTGAACCTAATGCCAATGTACTCTTAGTTTGTGTTGAACTTTGTACAATACACTTTCAAAATACCTTTAATATAGAGAATATTGTTTCAAATGCAATTTTTGCTGATGGAGCCGCAGCAGTCTTGATTCAGGGGAAAGCTGATTCAAACAAATCTTTGAGTATTGAGTCATTTTATTGTGATTTAGTTCCGCAAACAAACCAGGACATGGCATGGACTATCACTGATTATGGATTTGATATTATACTCAGTTCGTATGTACCGGAAGCAATTAAATCAGGAATTTTTCTGTTTACTGAAAAACTATTAAAACAATCTAATTTTTCTTTCGCTGATATCGATTATTACGCAATTCATCCAGGCGGAATTAAAATTCTGCAAGCATGTGAAAAAGCATTAAAAATTTCCACTCAAGACAATCAATACTCATATGACATATTAAGAAATTATGGGAATATGTCTTCAGCAACAGTTTTATTCGTTTTAAAGAATATTTGGGATAAATTAAATACCCAGGATGTGGCAAAACATATTTTTAGTTGTGCATTTGGTCCGGGATTAACCTTGGAATCCATGATGCTCAAAATACAGTGCAATTAAAGTAATTAACTGGTTTGATTAAATGATTTTGATTGATACTCATAGACAGGGCCGACCAGAAGCTCTATAGGCATTCGCCCTGTTACAAATAAAGACAATTTTGAATTTCCTAAAGAGAGGTCAGTACTCTCTTCTTCATAATAGTAATGAGTAATTAATGCCAGTTCATTATCTAATGTTTTATTTACGTCATTTTGCTCAACCCGATCCTTGATTTTCCGCTAAAATCAGTAAACGCCACGAATTGTAACGCAAAGTTCCATGAAATTCATTGCTGAGAGTCGCTCGTTCTGCATTGGCCCTAAAGGTACGACCTTGGTCATCTTTCACTTCAGATCTTTAATAGCGCTATCAATTTTCAAATATAGGCTAATATTTTCTCATTATAGGAACACTAAGGAGATTTTCGATGTCGAATAAATTATTGAGTCTATTCATTGCAATCTGTATTTTTACTTATAATCTCACAGGTTTTAGCGCCACTAATAGCATTCAATTTTTCTATTCAAACAACAATCAAATACTGGATCTTGAAAAAGCATATCAGCGTTTAGTAGGCAAAGAGCAACATCAACTTAAAAGAAGTGCCATTCGAATATTACAAAAACAGCATATGGAATTAGGCGAATTTAAAAATGCCCTTGGTACTTATACGATGAAACAAACACAACAGTTTACAGCTGAAAACGCAGAGATTTTTTATGTATCGCCCTTACAGAAATTGTCTCGAAAAGAAACTTTTCTTATCGCGTCCATTTTAGCAAACCAACTGAATCAGGAAAGTGTTGCCGTTTTTATTCCGACTCATACGCATGCAATTTCCCATATTAAGTTGGTTTTTAATTACAATAAATTTACTATAACTGAGATAATACCTTTAATTCATAAACTCTCTACCTCTTTTAATCAGGGGTTTACATTGAACTTAAAAAATATTCACTCTGGATTTGATTCAGCAGAAGTACATTCAATTGAATGGCTTGGAACCAATCTTAATGATGCAGCGATAAGAGAGCTCTTTCCTTATGATGAAGTGCTCTCTTATCGTGGTGATGCTTATCTAGTTTTTAACAATGGGACGTATCGAAAATTGTAGATAATTCATTCTACCATTCATATGACTTACCTTTATCTTCATATAATTCTAAATCGCAATCTGGACGAACGTAGGTTTTAAAGTATTGATAGGCGGCAGAAAAGTCCTTTCTTTGCATATTATCCTTAAAATATGCGATGGCATCAGGATCACCATAATGTACCGCGAGATCAAGCCAGTCAAAGCCAGGAGTCCAATCACATTCTAGTTTAGGAAATTTTACCTCAATGTCATCATCCATTTCTTGTTTTAATGTTACCAGATCAGCAAAAGAGACAAGTGCAATTTCAAATTGAGCACTGCTATATCGTTGTTTACCATTATCCGACACAATTCGCTTTGCTATAAGCAAAGTATCTCGCATATATTCTTCAAAAGAAATTTGTTTTTTAGGTTTTTTAAAAAATCGTTTCATGTTGTAATTGAAAAAAAAGAAGCAATTATGTGCAATTTATTTTCATGTGTAAATGCTTTTTCAAAATTTAATTTTCTATTTTAATCAAGCTTCCTGGCTAACATTTTACTCGTTAAATCAGAGGAGGCTCTACTCGTCATTAATCTCGATCCAAACGAAATAACAAACCTCCAATCTTATAAATTAGTTGAATTGAATTGGCTCGCTCGAGCGAGTTCTTGCGAAGTTGAAATTAACTCGAGTTTTTCTGTTGCAAGCCTAATATAAGCATCACCAATATTGTTCATTGTCATAATTTTAGCGGCCCAGCCTGCAATCAACATCATATATGCTGATAATTCTCCTCCAGCAACCATACGATAGTTTTTCGCTGCAGTAAGAAAAGTCTTATATTCTGCTGGATTATCAATTAACTGTTCCGTCCTATTCATTAAGTCAATTGACTCTTGAAATGAAAGTTGTTCATTATCTTGCAATTTCATCACGAGACCAACCATTTCATTGCACGCCTTTTTAAAATTGCTAGGATAATCAGTGTGTTGTAATAGTTTAGTTTCGATATTTTGATTTAGCTGCTCTAATGATGCATATAAATTATTTTTCATAATTCCTTTTATAGAGTTAAAAATAGTTTGCTCTAACTTCTTCTCAGCTTCAGGAGTACGATTATTACCACCTAAAAACATCACCTGCTTTACAACATCTGATGAATCAAAATGATGACGCCCTACTTTTCCCAATGGATATTTATTAAAATCATAACCATTTTCATAATTTCGGATGCGGGAATTGTTTGATAAAAACAGATAGTCCATGTCATCGCTCGTTGCATATGCGCCCCAATTTATCTTTAAGCGGAGCAGAAATTTCTCATTAAAATTATGAGCTAATTCTTTGGCTAAGTAAGGACATTCGTTTAGAACAAACTCCAGAGTGGGCATCGATGTAGTAGTATAAAAAGAAAGGAGCTTTCTTGCTTCAGATTCGATTGACATGAGCTCGAATTTGAAATAAAAAGCTGAGATCGCATCATATGTTTTATAAGATAACCGTTCCCTAGCATCACTAATGTTATGCTTCGCGGCATAATGTAGTATCAATCGCGGCATGCAGTCACTGGGGCGAATATTAATCTCTTTGTATCGGTTATAGATGGCCTCCATTCGAGCTTTCGGTGGTTCAGGGAGAAAGGCCAAGGTTATAAATTCTATAATGTTTTTAGCCCCACCAAGATGAGACAACGGTATTGCATCCCCATTACCCCCGAATTTAACCTCACTTGTATTTTCAGTGAGTCTTAAACCTAAATTACTTTCCGCTAAAGGAAGGAGATCTTGTGGTGTAAAAAACGACATATCTGTCCCATTATTGATATTCTTTGATTAAAGAAATGCAATCTTAACTAAAAATAGATTTTTATTGTAGGTTTCTAATTAATTCATTTGATATTTCAAGACAAATAGGAACAAACTAGGAAGCTAATATTTTCACACGGAGGCACATATGGGAAAAAAAGTATGCGTAATTGTTGGAGTTGGGCCTGGAAATGGTGCTGCGTTTGCCTCTCGTTTCTCTAAAGAAGGATATTATTTGGCATTGCTCGCTCGTTCAAAAACCTTTTCTAATGAACTTGTAAAGGAACTAGGTAATGCACATGCCTATGAGTGTGATGTTAGTCAGAATGATTCGATACAAAGAACGTTTACACAAATTCAACAGGATTTGGGCTCAATAGATGTTGTTATCTATAATGCTGGCTCTGGTGTTTGGGGTAATATAGAAGAAGTTGGACCTAAAGATTTTGAAGCAAGTTGGCGTGTTAATGCATTAGGATTAATGCTTGTAAGTCAATGTGTAATTCCTGGGATGAAGCAAAATGGTAAGGGAAAACTAATTATCATTGGTGCGACAGCCTCAAAGCGAGGAGGTATTAAAAGTGCGGTATTTGCTCCAGCAAAAGCAGCCCAACGAAGTCTTGCAGAATCAATGGCTAAATACTTAGGTCCCATGGGCATTCACGTCGCCCTAGTTATTATTGATGGGATCGTGGATTTACCAAAAACTAGAGAATATATGCCAGGTAAACCTGATGGATTCTTTGTGAAACCACAGGATGTAGCCGGGACGGTACTTTGGTTAACGCAACAAGCTCCATCTACTTGGTCATTTGAGGTAGAAGTCCGCCCTTTTGCGGAGGTTTGGTAATCTATTAAAGGTTAGGTCGCATAAGCGCCCTGACCTTTTAATTCATTTGATTTCTTATCAATTATTTTTCTATTGTTGTTTGGTGTTGATTATAAAATTGAACGAGACGAATTATCGCAGTTATGGTCACCAGAAAAGTAAATAGACAAACAAGAAAATTAAAAGCATGAGGCCATATCATCATCGCAATAAAAAAAGAAAATGCTTCTGCCCGCTCCATAAGACCAGGGCTGTAAAAAGGTAACCAATGACGAGTGTTTATTTTATTCACGAATGTTTTCCTTAGCACCGGTAGTTCTCAATCAGCCGGGGCGCAGTGGGCGGCACTCGCGCTACATCATGTATAATTTAATTTAACTATCCAATTGCACATTAATATCACGTGCATCAGATAGACCATGATCATCTACTATTCTGACAACAAATTTTCCTGGTTTTGCCTTCCATAAATAAGACTCACCTGCTTTTGTTTTTGCAATAAATGTTTCATTAATAAACCAATATACATTAGCGATACCGGCATCAGTCACTGCAGTAAGAGGAATAGTATTGTTTTGCTGGGAATCTGCGCGAATAATATAGCTGATACCGTTTTGTGGGGATGTAATGTGTGGATTAATACCAGAGTTCCCAGATAAGTTACAATCAGGCTCAAAAAACGGCGGAATATGTCTTTGTATTCCAGCTCGTTTAAAAATACTCAATAAGTCAGAGGGCCAAAATTCAAAAATTTCAAAGCGCGTATTTTCATCAATATGACAAGTTCGCAAACCTGTTTTGCTATTAATAGCAACTTCTCGATAAATGGTATCTGTTTTAATTGGGGATTTTCCGGGGATAAACCAGCCCCATTCCGTATCTGTACAATAACGAGTTGGAAGCATCCCGGAGGCTTTGCAAACTTCTACTTTTTTCAGATTCATTTGTTCTGGATGTTTTTCTAGGGCATATATAGGGCCCCGTTCGTGTTTTAATGCATCAACTAATTCGAAAAATAAGGGAGCAGCTATGTCTTTACCAATAAATGCTGGGTTTGCCTTATTGTCAAAATTTCCCACCCATACTGCTAATACATAAGGACCAAATACTCCTACCGTCCATGCATCGCGATAACCTGAGGAAGTTCCAGTTTTCCAAGAAATCGGCAAACGCGACCAACTTGTGGAAACATCATCCAAACGAGGAGTATTTGTAAGCATATCTAATACTAGATAGCTTGCTTCCGGGCTAAGCAAACGAACCCCTTTGGGTTTCACTTCGTTTTTAAATGTGCGAATTGGATACCAAAGTCCATCGTTTGCTAACATGGCATATAGACTCACGAGTTCTTTCATCGTTAATTCGACTCCACCCAAACTCAGTGACAGACCATAATAAGATTCCGAACGTAATTGACTGATTTGAGCTTTTTCCAATAGTTGATGCAATGTTGGATTGGTTAATTGGTTGGCAAGATAAATTGCGGGGATATTACGACTCAAAACTAAAGCATCCTTTGCTTTAATCGGGCCCATAAAATCATAATCAAAGTTTTCTGGGTTGTAACCATTAAAACTATGCGGAACATCTTTTAAAACAGTATCAGGGTGAATTAAGCCTTGATCTAAAGCCAACCCATAGATAAACGGCTTTAGCGTGGATCCAGGCGAGCGTTTCGTTTCCGTACCATTAATTTGTCCGCTAATACCCAGATTAAAAAAATCAGCTGAACCCAACATACCTTTAATACCCATATCGCGGGTGTCTATGAGTAAAACCGCTGCATTATTTACACCAATGCCTCTTTTTCTGGCGAGATAATTATGTGTAATACGCTCGATAATTATTTGGGCACGATAATCTAAAGTAGTATCAATGCCTTGGCGTTTGATTGATGAATCGTATAAAATTTCATTTACAAAATGTGGGGCGGTAAAAGGAAGCATGTGTGTATTTTGCATTACCAATGGTAAAGCAAACATGCCTTTTTTATTAAGGTCTTCTGGGTGTTTATTTAACCATCGACCTAATAAATGTTCTCTAATTTTTTTTAATTCTTTGTTATTAGGTGTTCTTTTACCTGGATTCTGCGGGATAATGCTTAAAGTTAATGATTGTGGCAAAGTAACTTGATTTACAGAAGTTCCAAAATAGACCAAACTTGCTGCCCCTACTCCTTCAACATTGCCACCATAAGGCGCCAAATTTAAATAAGCTTCTAAAATTTCCTTTTTGCTGTAATGCATTTCAATTTGAATTGCACGAATGATCTGCAGTAATTTTCCTGATATTTTTTTTGAATTCATACCATAACGCATCCGAGCTACTTGCATGGTAATGGTTGAAGCTCCAATTCTGCGTGATTGTGCACCATACGTCTGCCATACTGCTTTCAATGTAGCCCAGGGATTAACGCCATAATGCCAATAAAAATATTGATCTTCTTGTAATAAGGTTGCTTCAATCAATTGGTTGGATATTTGTGATAATGGCGTGAATAAGCGATATTTCTCATCTTTACTTAACGTCAGTCTCAATAAATTATGATGGTCATCATATACTGCCTTAGAAAAACTCACGTCTTCTAGCAAAGAAGGTTTTGGCAAGAAAAATAATACCAAATAGACGCTGACAAATAGCATAACAAATATTATGCTAAGTTTTTTAAATATTTTGTTCATAGTCGCTATTATGCCCTAAATAGAATAAAATATATGCAAAAATTTTTCAGCACAATTCACCACTTGGAATAAATGATGAATAAAAATCCGCTATCTATATTACTAAATGCATTCTCATCTGTGTTTGGCAAATTAAATTGGCGTAGCCCACCGTGGATGAAGTACCTGTGCTATAAATCTAAATCATCTCCAAAAATGTTTTGGGGAAGTAGCATTTTAGTCGTGCTCGTTTTAATCATTGCGGGCTATTCAATACATTGGTATAAAAATTTGCCAAAACCTATTTATACCACTGCGCAAATTACAGTTCCAGACATCACACCCAATACGGAAGACCAATTAATCGCTAATAACTTGATTATTGATTTTGGCATAAAAAATAACGGATTTATTAATCAATCGGTCGCACCGCTTAGCCAGGTTGGGAAAACGGTAATTGAAGGCATTGAAATGACGCCCCAAATGCCTGGGACATGGACGTGGAATAGCGACAGTCAATTAGTTTTTACACCTTCCCAAGATTGGCCTGCAGGACAAAAATTTACAATCCGTTTTGCCCCAAACTTTTTTGCTTCCAATGCCAATATGGAACGCCATGAATATTCATTTTCTACTCATCCTTTTGATGGAAAAATCACTGAATTTAAACTGTATCAAGATCCAGTACATGCTGAAATAAGAAATGCCGTAGCTACTGTAGAATTTAATTTTCCAGTTAATCCTAAAAATTTGGAGAAAAACACTTCACTAGTGTATCAAACCAAATCAGGTTCTACGGGCGAAAAACTTCAGATCACCTTTACTTATGATAAAAATAAACGGATAGCATATCTCCATTCAGATACGATACAAATAAACAATGTAGCTCGCTTTTTACGCTTAACTTTAGACAAAAATGTTACTTCATCAACTGATTCTGCTCATTTGAAAAATGATTTATCGCAAAACCTCCTGATCCCTAGTGCCCAAGATTTTCTTAAAGTTCTTTCTGCTTCGGCATCTATTATTCGTAACGATAAAGATAGACCTGAGCAAGTACTGAATGTTGAAACCTCCCTAGGTGTCAATGAGAATGAGTTTAATAAATCAGTACATGTCTATTTATTACCTAAAGATCGGCCAGCAACAGTTGCTGAAGCTGCTAAAGAGAATTATCAATGGCAAAATCCAGGAGAAGTGACCAAAGCGGTTCTTTCTCTAGCCACGCCTTTAGCAAAGGAAGAGATTCCTACAGAACAAAACTATTCCACTTTGCATAGTTTTAAGTTTAAAGCAGATACGCCTCGATATATATATATCCAAGTAGATAAAGGAATGCGTAGTTTTGGTAATTTTACCTTAGGAACTGAGTACGCAGCGATCATCCCTGTTCCTGCAATACCTAAAGAAATCAGTTTCTTGCATAAGGGGTCACTGCTTGCTTTAAGTGGTGAGAAAAAACTTTCTGTATTGATTCGTGGTGTTCCTGCGGTGAAGTTTGATTTTGCACGGGTATTGCCTGAAAATATTAACCAATTAGTCACTCAAACCCAGGGTGATTTTAACAATCCATATTTTATTAATCCTACATTTAATCAACAAAACATCAGTCAAATCTCCTCAGAAATTCAAGAGTTTGATATTTCAGATTTAGCGAAGCAACAGTATACCGCTCTTGATTTCAGCAAGTATTTAACAATGGATACGAATACCCTGGGTCCACAGGGATTATTTTTATTACAAGCCACCGGGTGGGATACTACAAATAAAAGTGCCTTAGACGTAAAAGCAAGTCGCATGATTTTGATTACTGATATGGCATTGTTGGTAAAGGACAACCAAGATGGTAGCCATGACGTTTTTGTTAATTCCATAACGCAAGGAACGCCAGTTGCTAATGCAACGGTAACGGTTTTAGGAAAAAATGGCTTGCCTATTTTATCACGCGTCAGTGATGTACAAGGTCGAGTGAATTTCCCACTTTTAAAAGACTTTGTCGATGATAGAGAGCCTACTGTGTATTTGGCTCAATTGAATAATGATGTGTCATTTATTCCATTCAACAATGCCAATAGACAATTAAATTTCTCTAAATTTGATATTGGTGGTCTATATACGAACAACCAAGAGTTACATAGCCTAAGCGCTTATCTTTTCTCCGATAGAGGGATCTATAGACCAGGAGATACAGTTCATATTGGTATGATAGTCAAGCAAGCTTACGCTCAGCCTCAACCTGGAGGGTTACCACTACAAGCAACTGTAGTAGATGCCAGAGGAACAACGATTAAAGATGAAAAAATTACCCTTAATGACCTAGGGTACATGGATCTTGATTTTACAACAAATGCCAGTTCACCCACAGGCCAGTACATGGTTAATTTGTATCTGGTTAAAGATGGATACCCACAAAACCTACTTGGTTCAACAAGTATTCGTGTTTCTGAATTTTTACCGGACAGAATGCGCATTACTACCAGTCTTTCGCCAAAACCATCTTCAGGATGGAGTTCTCCAACTGGACTAAAAGGAGAGGTAAATCTTTGGAATTTATATGGTGCCCCCGCTACTGACCGAAAAATCAGCGGTAAAATTTTATTAGTACCTCAAAAAGTTGAATTTGATAAATATCCCGATTTCATCTTTATTGACCCTTTGCTGGATCCCAAAAAACCACCAAAGGTGTTCACTGAAACATTAAACGATGTGATAACAAACAACAAAGGTGAAGCTGAATTTGATTTAAATCTTGACCGCTTTGAAAAAGCGACCTATCAATTAACATTTTTTGCTGAAGGTTTTGAGGCGGAAGGTGGTCGTAGCGTTACAAGCCAGACTAAAACCTTGATCAGTCCTCTGCCCTACTTTGTTGGATATAAACCGGATGGTGATTTATCTTTTATTAAGCAAAATAGCACCAGAAGTGTTAATTATATTGCAATCAATCCTGAGTTGAATAAAGAAGAAATTAAAGATTTAAAGATACAACTGGTTTCGTTACACCCCGTTACAACTTTAGTTAAAAAGGCTGATGGTACTTACCAATATCAGTCAGTTATTCAATCGACAGTAGTGAGTACTACCCCATTTAATATCGCTGCTCAAGGAACTGATTACGCTTTACCTACACAACAAATTGGCGATTTCTCTTTAAGTGTCCTTGGAAAAGATAATACGATACTTAATCAGTTAAAATTCAGTGTTGTAGGTGCCAGTCAACAGCCTTTAGCTAAAAATGCCGAATTATCAATTAAACTCAATAAAACTGAGTATCAAGCCAATGAGGATATTGAGATACAAATCACCGCTCCCTATACTGGTTCCGGTTTGATTACTATAGAGCGTGACAAGGTTTTTGCGGCTCAATGGTTTAAAACAGATACTACCAACTCGGTGCAAACTATTCACATCCCTGCTGATTTCCAAGGTGATGGATACATCAATGTTGCTTTTATACGTGATTGGAGCTCGCCTGAAATCTTCATTAGTCCGTTAAGCTATAGTGTTGTCCCTTTCACAGTCAATCATGAGGCTCATGAAGTAAAAATTGATTTACAAACCGCCAAAGTCGCACGTCCTGGTGAACCATTTACTATTAATTATCATACCGATAAGCCAGGAAAAATTATTGTGTTTGCTGTTGATGAAGGCATTTTGCAAGTAGCACACTATGAGACTCCGGATCCTTTATCATTTTTCTTCCAAAAGCATGCTCTTGAAGTTTTGACCCAACAAACAGTGGATCAAATCATGCCTAAATTCATTCAGGACCGAGAGCTTTCCGCTGTGGGTGGTGACAATGGTGAAGAAGGCATGGCAAGCCGCCTAAATCCTTTCAAACGAAAAACTGATCTCCCTGTAGCTTATTGGTCTGGGATTATTGATACTGATTCAAGTACTCATCAAGTAGTGTATCAAGTTCCCGACTACTTTAATGGAACATTACGGGTTATGGCTGTAGCTGTGTCATCTGATTCAGTCGGTGCTCAAGAAACCTCTGCCGAAATTCGCGGAGATTTTATTATTAATCCAAACGCCCCAACCTTTGTTGCACCAGGTGATGAGTTTGAAATCTCTTCCTCAATTGCAAATAATGTTAAGGGTTCTGGAGAACACGCCCTTATTAATGTAGATTTGATTGCTTCGCCTGAAATTGAAGTGATTGGCTCATCAACACAAACACTAGAAATTGCTGAGGGCCATGAGGAAACTGTTCATTTTAAATTAAAGGCCAAATCACTTTTAGGTGCCGCTAAGTTGAGCTTTAAAGCAAGCATGGGTGATAAATCCAGTACAATGAGTGCGACCCTCAGTGTTAGACCAGCTACACCCCTTAGTACATTCATTAATAGTGGTAAATCAACAGACGCACAAAGAACTTTGGATGTGATGCAGACATTGTATCCGGAATATCGCAAAGCAAACGCAACTGCTTCTACTAGTCCCATGATTTTAGTATTTGGTTTGCAACGTTACTTGGATAATTATCCTTATGGTTGTACAGAGCAATTAACAAGCAAAGCCATACCCTTATTAGCGATGAATAATCAAGCTGGCTTTGGTTTTGAATTAAAAGAAGTTGATGAAAAAGTAAACGCTGCAATTCAAATGCTAAGCCAACGGCAAATGTCTAGTGGCGGATTTAGTTATTGGCCAGGTCTGGGTGACAATCAAGGTAATGATTTTGCATCAGTTTATGCAATGCACTTCCTAACTGAAGCAAAAGCCCAAGGATTTAATATCCCTAGTGACCTGTTCTACAATGGCATTAACTATCTTAAGACCTTGGTAAGTCAAAATGTAACCGATATGGATGCAGCAAGAATTCAGGCTTATGCTATATACATTTTAACGCGTAATGAAATAGTAACAACCAACTATCTTGCTAACTTGCAATTATATCTGGAAAAAGATCAGACAAAAGTGTGGCAAACAGATATTACGTCAGCCTATATTGCTGCTTCATATCAATTGCTCCAAAGCCATGATGAAGCAAATCAATTGATTGGTTTGTACAAGCCACAAAATAATCAAGCTTATATAACTGATTTTTACAGCAGTGCAATTGCTGATGCCCAGTATTTATATCTTGTAGCAAAACATTTCCCCAACTTGTTACCACAAGTTGGCGATGAATTGCTAAAGCGTTTAATTCAAGCGATCAATAATGATGAAATCAATACGGTTTTATCTGGATTTACGAGCTTGGCTTTAGGTGCATATCATCCCGCTTTATCAAATGAGCAGTCCTCTGCTTTATCCATGACAAAAATCATGGCAAATAATAAAGAGGTTAATGTACCAGCTGCTAATTCGAACTATCAAAAAATTGATATTGAATCCGATGTCCAAAAAATTCGCTTTAACAATCCTGATAAGAAAACATTTTTCTATCAGCTCATGCAATCAGGTTTTAACAAAGTCATTCCAAAGACACCATTAAAACAAGGTTTAGAAATTTTCCGAGAATATAAAGATGCGAAAGGAAATGTGATTAACTCAACAACTCTTGGAAGCGAAATTGAAGTACATATTCAAATTCGTGCACTTGATAATGATTATTTATCCAATATCGCAATTGAAGACCTTTTACCTGGCGGATTTGAAGTGGTAAATGACTCTGTAAGAAATAATAATGCCATGGATTATGCTGATGTCCGTGAAGACAGAGTAAATTTCTTTGGTGGAGTTGAATCTGCTGCTAAAGAAATTGTTTATAAAATCAAAGCTGTAAATATAGGTAAATATATTGTTCCACCTGCCTATGCTGAAGCAATGTATAATCCAAATACGAAAGCCCAAGGTATATCTTCGGTGATTACAATTACAGAGAAACCATAAATTCTTGAAATATACATTACGAAAATTGTAGCCCGGGTGTCGCGAAGCGAAACCCGGGGTTCATTTATTATATATGGACATTTATTGGCTGTCTTACCTCTCGTCATAAGGTCGTTTTGTAAAATAGAAGACATACAGTCAAAATAATAAATACAAAAATCTAGCAGATTAGGCATTTTTTAGTGGATCTGTTTTAGATTCAGCGCTATTGTTCACCGAGTAATAAAAAAAATTTTAATATGTAAATGGTGTAATTTTTATGAATAATTTAAAGAAAAGTATTAGCAAGTTTATTTTTATGGGAAGATGGTTGCAACTTCCTCTTTATTTAGGACTTATATTAATACTGGCAGCTTATGTTTATCGTTTTGTTCATGAGCTATTTGAATTAGTAATTCATCTTAATAGCTATGATGATACCCTCATTATGCTGGGTGTATTAGATTTAATCGACGTAGTAATGATTGCAAATCTTCTAATTATGGTTGTTATGGGCGGATATGAAACCTTTGTTTCTCATCTCACTCTCGACTCACATCCAGATCAACCAGAGTGGCTGGATCATCTTGATGCGGGAGCAATGAAAATAAAGCTTGCTCTTTCATTAATCGGCATCTCATCAATCCACTTGTTAAGAACGTTTATTGATCCGAATAAGCTCAGTAATTACTCAGTAATGTGGCAAGTAATTATTCATTTAACCTTACTTGTTTCAGCCTTGGCGATTGCATTAACTAATAAAATGCTCGTTCAGAGTAAAACACATTAATGAAAGTGTCTAAATCCTGGCGCTAAATTTATTAGTAAGAATCATTTACTCCCGAGTTATCCTGGGCGAAGGCGTAAGCCGTAACTCGGGAACTCTTTGTCTGGAATTCAGGCTACAAACTTAAGTTTGAACACTTCGGCGTTTATCACACAAGATCCAATTGATATAGAAATGCGTCGAAGGGTGACTGAAAAACAAACCAACAATCATGAAGTACATAATTGCACTTCACTTGTGAGCGAAATCTTGAATAAAGGTGGATTACCCATCAAACAATCTAAAGTAAAGCCTTGGGTTATTACTCCCAATGGTTTGTCAGATGAGCTAAGTAGTAAAACCCCTAAAATTTAAAATTGAGCAAAAGATGATGCGCGGTTTTCAGTATTTTACCTGAAAACCACTTTAACGATGATTATTTCTTTTGCTTTTTAGTTTTTTGATTCTGCAATTTTAAACCAGATACATCATAAATAGTTATTGGCGAGTGAATTCCCTTCACTTTTACTCGAAGATGTCCATTTACCTCAATATCCTGTGCAACTTCGTTGTACGTGGATTCAGAAATCAATATTTGTCCACCAAGACTTAGATCTTGAATTCGCGATGACAAGTTAACTGCTGACCCTATTGCACTGTATTGCATCCGTTTTTTAGAACCTACATTTCCTACTATGGCAACACCAGTATTGATCCCTATCCCCATCTCTAGTTGGGGTAAATTAATCTTACTATTGGCGTGATTTAGTTTTGTTAACATTTTTTGCATTTCTAAAGCGCAAGCTATTGCACGATGAGAATCATTGCCTGAAGAATATGGTGCTCCAAAAATTACCATAATTGCATCACCAATAAATGCATCAACGATCCCTTGATGTTTTTCTATAACCGGTACCATTTTGCTGAAATAGGTATTTAAAAGAGAAACTAGCATTTCAGCAGGAATGGATTCAGATAGTGGTGTAAAATTTCTCAAATCACTAAACATGATGGTTATTTTATTTTCATATCCACCTAGTTTTTGATGAGGCGATTTGAGTATTGTATTAACTACTTCATCGGACATATAAAAACTAAATACTTTACGAATTAATTTATTACGCACTTCGAGTTGATTCTTTATTTTTTGTAATAAAAAATTCGTTTTACGTAGCGTTAACTCATCTTTAGCGATATTCGCTAAATTTAATAAAAGCTCTCGTTGTTTTGAGTTAAACTCTTTTGGAGAAGTATCAGCTAAACAAAAAGTCCCTACATTATATCCCAGAGGATCGGTCAAAGGAACACCAGCATAAAAACGAATATAGGGCGCTTGTTGTACCAAAGGGCTATTGACAAATCGCTCATCAAGAAGCGCATCGTTAATAATTAGTGGTTCACTTTTTTTAATGGTCACATTACAAAACGAAATGCATCTGGGTGTTTCTGATTCATTTAAACCATATCGCGCTTTAAACCATTGTCTTTCTTCATCTAGAAATGCGATATAACAAATTGGGATGTTGAATAAATCAATCGCCAGACGGACTAGTCGTTCATAACTTTCCTCTGGAAGTGTATCCAAAATGTTCAATGATTGGAGTGCATCAAGTCTTTTTTGTTCTAATTCTTGGGGCTCTTCTACTTTGTTTGATTTCATATTAACTCTCTGTGCCTGGTATCCCTATTGATCACGGCAAATAGCTCTAATTATCCTTCACATATAGTCATTATAGATTAAATATTATCCCCTCTTTTTGCATCAATCTTAATTCATGATATCCTTTGAGCAATTTATATTCTAAGTTTATAAAAATGTTCACATTAAAAAATAAAAATGAGTTGCAGAAGCAGTTAAGTAAAGTTAATGAATATGGTGAATATGCTCCATTTCCTGGCGTTACAGTCGTTTCTTCCTGCTATCCTGAACATCGGGAATTTTGTGAGGCCATTTTTAAAGTTTTAAATAATAATCCACTGATTATGCATTATTTTAATCCACTTCCTGCTTCTAGCTATCACATGACTACAATGAGTTTAGAAACAGAACAACAAATAGGCGATGCATGGAATCGATTCATTATTAATAAATTGCCTCATTATAAAAAAATAAAACAAACTTTAGAGGACACCCCTTTTCATCCTTCAATTGAAAAGATGGTGGTAAATATCGATCGTTGTATTTCGCTTACTTTAACATTATCCAAAGAACATGAAGAGCAAATTAAGGAAATAGCAGAGGCTTTGAATATCGAAAAAACGATACCAAGAGTTTTTCATATTACGCTCGCATACTCACGACCGAATAAAACAATATCTAAAGAAGGCTCTGAGGAGCTACATGAGGAAATTACAGACAAACTTAATGTAATTATCGAAAAAACGAAATTCCCCATGAACATTGCTGAACCCAAGCTTTGCTATTTTAATGATATGACTGCTTTTCCTATTTGGAATGCTGAAGATAATCCCTTTAATCATGCAACGACACCATTGCATCATGAGCTAAGTTCCATATTAGACAATAAAGAAAACTCAGAATTTAAAAAAGAACATCATTATGAAATGACATTCTAGCCATCATTTCAGTTGAAATAAACATTTTGATCTTATATTGTTGCTTCTTAATCTGACATGAATTAGGGAGTTTTCATGAAGAATCATTCTGGAATATTTAGGTTAAGTGAGTATAAGATTCTTGACTATCTAGTAAAACACGTAGATTTGACGCTGGATCTTTCTAAAAAACCGGTACAATCAACAGCCCTATTGACCATTGAGCCAAACCCAAACTCTACATCTTATGCCGTAGATTTAGAGTTGGACGGTCAAAATATGATTTTGGACTCCATCTTGCTCGATGGTAAAAAACTATCTGAAGAAGAATACGAAATAACAAAAGACTCTCTGATTATCAAAAGTGTTCCACAAGGACGCTCCTTTACACTCGAAACGACAACTCGTTTGGGTGAAAATACAGATCTATTTGGTTTATATGAAACAGAAGGAACCATTCTTGTAAAAGCAGAAACTGAAGGACTTCGTCGTGTCCTTTATTGTCATGACCGGCCTGATAATTTAGCTACATACAAAACAACAATTATCGCTAAGAAAAAAGACTATCCTGTGCTGCTTTCTAATGGTTCGCTCATAGAGCAAAAGGATCTAGATGAAGGACTACACTCTGTAACCTGGTTGGACAAAGTTCCTAAGCCTAGTTATCTTTTTGCATTAGTTGCAGGGAAACTACAGAAATCGGTCACTTATTTTAAAACACGTTCTGGTCGTGAATTACCAATCGAATTTTATGTCCCTCCGGAAGCTACGGCAAAGTGTGATTTTGCTAAAGAAGTTTTAAAAGAAGCAATACGCTGGGAAGAGGAAGTCTTTGATTTAGAATGCGAATTACCACAGCATATGGTGGCCGGTGTGGATAAGTATGCATCTGGGGCATCAGAACCAACAGGGTTAAATTTATTTAATACGGCAAATTTATTTGCTACACCTGAAGCACGTACTGATGCTGATTTTCTACGGGTATTAGAGGTTGCCGCCCATGAATATTATCATTATTGGTCAGGCGATCGGGTGACTATTCGTGAGTGGTTTAATTTACCCTTTAAAGAAGGATTAACTACTTTTAGAGCAGCGATGTTTCGTGAACGTTTGTTTGGTACTGATTTAATTCGGATGTTGGACGGAAAAAACTTTGATGAGCGTGCTCCGCGACAAGATACTTACACGAATGTTAGAAGCCTTTATACACCCGCAGCTTATGAAAAGAGTGCCGATATTTTTCGTATGATGATGCTGTTCTTAGGTGAAAAAGCTTTTTATAAAGCAATGTCCCAATTCCTTAAAGACAATGATGGTGGAGCAGTAACCTTAGAAGATGTATTGGGATCATTAAGTAAATCAACAGGGAAAGATATCTCTTCTTTCCTATCTTGGTTTACTGCATCAGGCATTCCCCAAGTAGCCGTTACCGAAGAATATGATGCAGATAAAAAACGATACACCTTAAAATTTAAAACTAAAGATGGAAAAGAACGACCAATCCCAATTGTTGTTGGATTACTGGATAATACAGGTCAGGAAATTCAAAGCGACACCATGATACTGGTTGATAAACCTGAAATGGACTTTCATTTTGACAATATTGACTCGCACCCTACTCCATCTTTATTGCGTAGTTTTTCTGCTCCTGTAATTCTCGATTTCACATACAGTTCAGAACAATTGCTTCGCCTCATGCAACATGATACCAATATATATAATCGTTGCGAAGCAGCAAATAAACTCCTTACTCAGATGGTCAGTGATTATTGCTCCGGAAAGCCCCTTACATTTACTCCGGAGTTTTTCAGCGCCTATCGATATATACTCCGTGAGAATAATAGTTCCTTGAACTATTGGTTACTGGCTCAACTAATATCTATCCCTTCAGAAGAAGACTTATTTTCCAACATGCAAAATCAGGATTTTGGAAAAATAGCTGAAGCACGTCAATTGATTCAAAGTCAGCTTGCAAAAGAGTTAGAGGAAGATATATTACGAATGCAAAAAACTATAGGAATGTTCCGTGTAGTTCCCAACTCTCCTTTTAAATCATTTGATATCTCCTCTGCCGGTTCCAACCGCTTAAAGCACGTATGTCATTCATATTTACTCTCTATACACTCTGAAAACGAAGAGCAATCATTAATTGAACAATTCAATAATTCGTTGGGTAAAAACATGACAAACTGCATTTCTGCTCTCAGTTTATTATTGAATACTAATAGCAGCGAATCAGATAGGCTATTGAAATCGTTTTATGAGTACTGGCAACATGATCCCAGTGCGGTTAATTATTGGTTTAATATACAAGCAGCAGCTCATTCTGGGAGTGTAGTACGATCAGTAGAACAATTAATGCTTCATCCTGCGTTCGATTTATCTAATCCCAATAAGGTCATTGCTCTTTTAGGAACTTTTATTAAAAATCCGTACGGGTTTCATACTCTATCAGGAGAAGGCTATCAATTAGTCGCTAATGCCATTTTGCAAGTAGAGAAAATCAATCCAACTTTAGCTGCCAATTTAACAGAAAAATTTAATAGCTGGGATAAATTTGATCTAAAAAGGCAAAAATTGATGGTAAACCAATTAGAGTTTATTAACACTCATGCTATAACTGCTGATGTGAAAAACATGTCAAAAAAGGGCTTAGATAAGAGGAAGCTTGATCCTCCCCTTCCTATCCAGCAAATGTTTTTTGAACCTTTTTCCAAGGTGGAGTCAACAACACTTGTCAAGGATGTTGAAAAAACATATTCTTGTAATTAACTAAACAGGTTATTAAACGCGTCTCAAGGGTGACCTTGAGGCGAAAAGGAACTTATAGAAACCTAAATCTCTCAGATGATTTCTTTCGTTTTTGGAAAAGTGCGGTTTCTAAATGACTGTATTCCCTTACCATATCATGCCGTGTAAAATATGTACATTCGGTATTAATTTTGCATTATTTTGCGCTGTATAAACTTAGTTAGTGAGGAAATATCATGTCTTGTGCAAAGGTTGAATTTGAACCAGCGGTTCTTCTAGTGGATATAATAAATGTTATAGATGATTTCAGTAGCTGCCCTATTCCTATTGGTTATACATGCAAAATAAATCTACCCTCAGAAGTAGCTCCCTCTGAAAAAGAGGAATTATTTGAAAGCACTTTCCGTCTTATTAAAGAAAATATCAAATCCATAGAAAAATATGATACTCCTTTAAATATTTCAGATTTAAGTGTTTTAAAGGACTTAATCAGCGATAATTCCATAAACACAAAAAAATTATTTGCTTATCTTACAGATAAATCCCGAATTGACTTGATCCTAACAACAGAGAACTTAGCCACTTTACGTGATTTATTTCCGACAAATGCAAGTCTCCAAAAACAGTCTTTACCCGAGATAAAAGAGAGTTTGTTAGCAGTTCAACAATCCTATGCTAGAGCATCTGTTAGAGGATTGTTTGCGCACAAAACTGAACTCCCTTATGAATTAGCAGAAAAAATAGGAAGCAATCTTGGCATGAAAACTGCCAGTAGCGTTGCTCAAGTATCTAAAAATCCAGCAAAACAAGCCAAAGATGCATTAGAGGCTGTAGATATTGACAATCCTTCTTTAAAAAGGTTCATCTAAATATTAATTTAATGATAAGGATATCAGTTAATTAGTCTTAGGGGGTTGAGTAGGTTGGGTCATTCGACCCAACAAATTCAATTCAGAATCACGCATTAAATCACATTCAAATGCCAGCCCCTAACGTGATAGATAGAAAGTTATTAAACACAATAAAATAATGCCAATTATTATTGGATTATTCTTTAAAAAAACCTAGTGCTGTTGCTATTTTTTTATCTAAAAAACGCTTAGATAACAGTCTTGGCATTATCCAGTCGGAGAAGAGATGTGGGACTAAAGTATAACGCGGTTTGGGATTAGGATTAGATAAAATTCGATATACAAGCTCCCCAACCTTTTTTGCGGGTAAAGCGGATTGTTCAACCTTATGATAAATATAATTCTTAAATTTAAGTAAAGGTTTAGCATAAATTGATTGACGTAGTTTATCATCACTAACTTGATCTTCATTCTTATGCCAAATCTCAGTATTTATCATTCCTGGTCCGATGAGCACGACATCGATACCATAAATCATCAATTCAATTCTTAATGTATCTGAAAATGCTTCTACGCCATGTTTTGAAATAGAATAAGGGCCGAAAAATGGTTTACATATTTTACCCGATACAGAACCTATGTTAATGATTTTTCCAGGCTTTCCTTTCAGCGTTTTGTCAGCACCTAGTAAAGAGATAAAAGCCTGGGTTACTTGAATTTGTCCAATAACGTTTACCTCAAATTGACGACGAAACTCTTCGATAGGTGTTTCCATTAATGGCCCAACAACAGCAATTCCTGCATTATTGATCAATCCCCAGAGCATTTCGTCTTGTAATTGCTCACGTACTTGTTGGGCCGCATTTCGAACCGCATTTTGATCCGTTATGTCAAAAATAAGAGGAACGCAAAGCGCACCAAGTTCAGCTGATACACGTTGCGCATCTTTTTCATTACGCACACTTCCAAAAACTCTTATGCCATGAGCAATCAGTTTCTTAGCTATGCCATATCCAATTCCGGATGAAACACCTGTAACCACCACAGAACGCATTTTAGCCTCCTTGCTTGCTGAAGTCCTTTTAGTGTAAGTACTCATCAAAGCTAAGATTTTGGTTATTCATGATCAGGATGTACTACAAAAATACCAGGTGCATTTCTAAGGTACTCATTGTAATCCATACCATAGCCAAATATATAATGATCTTCTACTTGTAAGCCTACAAAATCGGCTTTTTGCAATCCATTTGGAACCCGTTTTCGATACTTATCCACTAAAACGGCGCTATAAACTTGTTCCGCTCCCAAGGATTTTATTTCTTCGATAATTGCTGCCAGAGTAATACCACCATCAAGAATATCATCAACAACAAGAACAGTTCTGCCTTGCAAATTAGTTGACGGTTTCACTTTCCAAACAATATCTCCACCTCGGGTCTCACCTCGATAGCGGGTTGCATGAACATAATCTACTTCTAATGGAAAATCCAATCGTGGAAGTAAATTACCTAAAAGGACTAATCCGCCAACCATAACACAGACAAGAACTGGATTTTGATCTTGCAATTCCTTATGTATATTAATTGCCATTCGATCAAGTGCTGCTTCAACTTCATTAGTAGTAAATAAGCAAGATGATTTTTCGTAAACTTCTTTTATTTTATCTGGAATAGTCATTCTGAGTCCTCGGGACAGAGCAGGTTATAGGGATACATTTATTTAATCTTTTATTTTTCCTGTTCCAGGAAATGGGCTAACTTTACTTCCATAGCCTGGATTATCTTTTACTTTGGCTGTCCCTTGTTTTGTAACTTCATCGATACGATAAATTGAATGCATTGGAATAAATGTGCGTTTTACACCATTGAACTCAAGTTTTAATCGCTCTTCCGAAGGGTCAACAACTAATGCTGTTTGTTCACCAAACACCAATTCTTCGACCTCTAGAAACCCAAACATCTCACTTTCTTTAACAGAGCGCGCATAAACCTCATAAATTGCTTCTTGATTAGCAAAAGTGATTCTGAATATCGTTTTTTTATTCATAAAATTAACCTGTTTTTATGGCAAAGCAAATTATACAAAAACAAAGGTACTCTATTCAATTTAAATTAACGTATATCTGCTATAACTCGCATTTCTCTACATAACTGCTAATCTTTAAACTATTAAGAGTGGCTATATTAATAGCAGTTAATGTTATAAATAAGTGAGATTTAGTTAGGAAGGATTATTATGGCACAAGCTCCCCTCCAATTAGATAAAATGATTTATTTTCAAAATCTGGTACCCGGCAAACAAGAGTCACCTTTAATTAATGACTTTAGATCTGAATGTCTTGATACGGAAAACAATGAGTCAATTAAAAAACAACGAGAGATGTTACTCATGGAGTTTCCTCCCATTCTTTCTTTTCGTAATGAACAGCAGAGGAAAAAATTTTATGAAGACGAAGCTGTAAAGTGTCAACAGTTTTGTTGTGGTGGGTTGTCCCCTATTAGCGCCGAATTCGTACATGATATTGCTTTTATACCTAAGGACGACTATGTATTTTCAGCAGGCAATGGTCAACTATATGAAGGAAGTACAAAAACGATAGAGCAAACAATAAAAGAAGACATTACTCAAGAGCAATTTGGCAGTCCAAATCAAAATACGTTGATGGATGGATTAACAACATTTGATAAAGCAGTTACTCAACGAGTTCAAACATCTGCTACCATTGAAGCAGCATCGCCTTCATTAACCGAAATGAAAGCACCTAGTCCATTTGATATGATATTTAAACCTAAGGATTAGTAATCGATATCATTTGGTATTTTATCAGAAGGATAAAGATTATGGTTCTGAGAAGAAAAAATAACCGGCTGCAGTGGAACTTGGTAATTTTTCATTGCCGATTCAGCTGGATTTACTTGTAATTCAGGTTCTATAACTTGATACTTTTGCGCAATATAGCAGTAAAAACCGGAAGGAAAAGGCCAAAGCATCTTGCCTATTTCATCAAAAAAAGTAAATTTTTTAATTAATGATGAGTTATTCACTGGAGGAATATAGCAAAAATTTCTCAGGGAGTATTGTCTATAACCTCTTTGTAAGAAAATTCGATTTAAATTAAACGGAGTACGCATTTTTACTTTTTGGTCGCTGTAACAGTGGAGAAACCCAGTTTTCATTGCCCCACCCCACAGACTCCAAGGATTAATACTTAATAAAATAACAAAACCCATTGGCTTAAGGACACGATCGATTTCATCAATTAAACTAAAACTATTAGCGAAGGGTTCGAGTGTGAGTGGAACAATAATACAGTCAACACTATTGCGGTCGAGTGGAAGTTGATTTAAAGCACATTCAATTTGGACTTTATTGGCTAAATAAAAAGGTGATGCAATCCATTTATGGATATAATTAAATTTTTTAAGCCATATATTATCACCACAATTTCCCAATTGTAGTAATGTCTCGCCATGTGAGTAGTCACTTTCATGTTCAATATTTACTAAAAATTCATGAGCAGCAAAAAGCCCCAGAGGCGATTTAAACCATTTATTCAGGGCGCGATATTGTTTAAGTTGCCGTTCGATCAACAAAATAATGCCTTTTAAAATAGTTAATCCTGAATTAAACTACAATACAACGAGTTTCATATACATACAATCCATTTTTTGAGTTTAAATATTGCCTCGTAACCCATTAAATATGGACAAAAGAAACATTTCGCGATTTTCTTCGCCATTCGTTTTTATCTAATAGATAATATATGAACAACACGAATATCAATGGAACACGTGATTTTATTAAATGAATTAACTATATTTAATATTATTATAAACTGATCGGAACTTATGTTAGGAAGCGATGAATTCAAATTACATGGAATAGGACAATTGTTTGTCCTTGAAAAGCTTTTGGATAAACCACAAGCTATTGAGTTCTGTAAAAATGCTTCTGCAGAAAAAATATCTTTAGTTCAATACCTTGTCAAAAATAACATTTTATCAGCCACACAAATTGCACTCACAGCAGCACATAATTTTGGTGCTCCTATGCTGGATCTTGACTGCATAGACATCGACTCCATTCCTACGAATCTGGTAAATGAAAAGTTAATTCGTCGACATTCAATGGTCCCTCTATTTTGTCGAGGGAATAACTTATATCTTGCAACAGAGGATCCAAGCAAACAAGCCTCTCTAAAGGAGATCCAGTTTCATACAGGACTTAACACACACGCAATTATAGTTGAAGCAGACAAGCTCAGCACATTAATTGATCATTTACTCACTGTTAAGGAAACTGAGGGCTTATCCGAATTTGTTGGCGATACGACTGAATTCGATGGAATTATTATTAATGAAGAAGAAGATCATGATACCGCGGTTGTTACTTCGATAACAGAGGATGCACCTATAGTTAAATTTGTTAACAAAATACTCCTTGATGCCATCAAACAAGGTGCCTCTGACATTCATTTTGAGCCCTATGAAAAGGAATATCGAATACGCTATCGACAAGACGGTATTTTACACGAAATTGCGACCCCTCCTGGAAGCTTAGCTACACGAATTACTGCGCGCATAAAAATCATGTCTTGTTTGGATATTTCAGAACGACGAATTCCTCAGGATGGTGGTTTTAAAATGAAGATATCTAAAACCAGATCCATTGATTTTCGCGTAAGCACCTGCCCTACTACCTCAGGTGAAAAAGTTGTTATGCGGATCTTAGACCCTGGGTCTGCAAAATTAGGTATCGAGGCATTAGGTTTTAGTCCTATTCAAAAAGAATATTTTAAACATTCCATTGAACGACCTCAAGGAATGATCCTTGTAACTGGGCCAACAGGTAGTGGTAAAACCGTAACGTTGTATACCGCATTAAATATTCTTAACACGAAAGAAGTCAATATTTCCACGGCTGAAGATCCTGTGGAAATAAAAGTAACAGGAATAAATCAGGTTAATATTAATCCCAAAGCGGGATTAACTTTTTCTAATGCGTTACGTTCTTTTTTACGTCAAGACCCGGATATCATCATGGTGGGTGAGATACGCGATTTGGAAACGGCTGAAATTGCAGTTAAAGCAGCTCAAACAGGACATTTGGTACTCTCTACATTACATACGAATAGTGCCGCAGAAACACTAAATCGATTAGTTAATATGGGAATCGCAACATTTAATGTGGCCAGCTCCGTAACACTTATTATTGCTCAACGTTTAGCTCGAAAATTATGCGAACATTGTAAAGTCTTAAGAGATGACTTCAACAAACCCAGTTTGTTAGAGTTAGGTTTTAAAGAATCTGATTTAGAGGGAATTAAGTTATATAAAGCCGGAGGATGCGCTAGGTGTACCAGCGGATATCGTGGAAGAATAGGATTATTTGAGGTGCTACCTATGACTAAAAAACTTGGCCAGATCATCATGGCCGGAGGAAACTCATTGGAAATATTAAAAATTGCACAGGAAGAAGGAATGATTACGGTTTATCAATCGGGACTTGAAAAGATAAAGCTAGGCATTACAACTATTGAGGAAGTCAATCGGGTAACCGTTGATTAACTGGGCAAAAAATGAAAAAAAATGCCAATACGACTTTAACTTTTCATTACACTGGAGTTAATAAGGCCGCTCAACAAATCAACGGTGACATTGAGGCTCGAAGCGTTGCTTTAGCCAAAGTGGAATTACGAAGACAAGGAATTGTTGTTCATAAAATTGCCAAGAAACGCCCGCCTTTTTTCAGTTTAAAAAATAAAAAAATAAAATCTGGAGATATCACCGTATTTAGTCGCCAATTAGCCACAATGATAGAATCAGGAATCCCTCTAGTTCAATCCTTTGATATTGTGGCAAAAGGACAATCCAATAAACGATTTAAAGAATTAATTGAAACGATAAAACGAGATGTTGAAACAGGATTAACGCTCTCCGAATCACTTCAAAAATTTCCAGCACATTTTAACGAATTATTTTGCAATTTGGTGGAGGCCGGTGAGAAATCTGGATCGCTTGATATCATGCTCGATAAGGTTGCAACCTATAAAGAAAAAATAGAAACCATAAAGAAGAAAATTAAAAAGGCATTAACATATCCACTCGCTGTATTGGTTGTTGCTTTTCTTGTTACGGCGGGACTACTTATTTTCGTGGTACCACAATTTGAGGCATTATTTAAAGGATTTGGTGCGGACTTACCCGCAATGACACAAGCTGTAGTAAGTATGTCCAAAGTGTTTCAATCCTATTGGTATTTAATTTTTGGAGTTTTAGGCGGTGGGATTTATGCATTTATCTATGCGGAAAAACACTCACCTCAATTCGCGCAAAATGTAGATAGAACGCTGCTCAAAATACCGGTTATTGGTCCTATTATTGAAAAGGCGGCGATTGCTCGTTTTGCAAGAACTTTATCGATTACTTTCGCAGCTGGGTTGCCTTTAGTTGAAGCCCTTAAATCTGTAGCAGGAGCCACAGGAAATATCATTTTTGCTAAAGCTACTGATAATATTAGGGAAGAGGTATCCACTGGGCAACAAATGAATAAAGCCATGGAAAATACGCAATTATTTCCCAATATGGTAATCCAAATGGTAGCCATTGGTGAGGAATCAGGTGCTCTAGAAAAAATGTTAAGTAAGGTGGCTGATTTTTATGAAGAAGATGTTGATAATGCTGTCGACTCACTGAGCAGTTTATTAGAGCCTATTATTATGTGTGTTTTAGGTGTCTTGGTAGGAGGACTTGTTGTTGCAATGTACCTACCCATATTTAAACTCGGATCTGCAATATAAAACATTTAATAACCCGGGTGCAGCGAAGCAAATTCCGGGTAATTTATGACCTAAAATCTAGGTTTAGCTTCGCTGCACCTAGATATTCCAGCAGCAGGATCAGTTAATGATATATGACCTTATTAATAATCATACTTGGTTTATGTACGTTGTAATTGCTCTATTTTCCCTTGCGGTGGGTAGTTTGCTGAACGTGATTATTTACCGTTTGCCTATAATGTTGGAGCGAGAGTGGAAACAACAATATAATGAACTGGTTGGGGGCAAGGAAGATGAGCAGCAATCGATTAATTTATTTTTTCCAAGATCTTTTTGCCCATCATGCAAAGCCATGGTTAAAGCGTGGCAAAATGTCCCGATTTTAAGCTACATATTTTTACGTGGACGTTGTTATCAATGTAAAAGTCCCATCTCTATTCGCTATCCTTTAATTGAATTAGGTACCCTGCTCCTTTCGTTATATGCAAGTTGGCATTTCGGCTTTACCTTACAATTAATTTTTGTATTGATTGCTATTTGGATATTAATTTGTTTAATTTTTATCGATTTAGATCATCAAATTTTACCCGACAGTCTAACTTTAAGCTTATTATGGATAGGTCTTATTGCAAATACTGAAAATCTATTTACACCCTTACCTCAAGCCGTACTCAGTGCTGCGGGAGCTTATATGGGATTGTGGATATTTATTAAAATATTTTATTTGTTTACGGGGAAGATAGGCATGGGGCATGGAGATTTTAAATTATTTGCAGCATTTGGAGCTTGGTTTGGTTGGGTATTTTTACCGTTAATTCTCCTTCTATCTTCAATTAGTGGTACAATTATTGGTTTAATGTATTTACGTTTACAAGGTAAATCCAAAGATACAGCAATTCCATTTGGTCCTTTTTTATGTATAAGTGGATTGATTTCTTTATTCTGGGGCCAAAGTATAGTGAATTGGTACTTACATTTTTGGATGTAGATGAATAATCAGGGTTCATAGATGCCTTATCAAGTTATTTTATTTGATTTAGATGACACACTAATAGATTTTGCCTATTCCCAACGTATGGGATTGATAGATATCTATAAGCAATTCTACTCAACAGTTGAGTACACACTTTTTGAGCGTCTTTATAAAGAAATTAATGCGTGTCTTTGGAGTCAAGTTGGAACCAAAGAACATGCACTCATGCCAAGCGATGTAAGATTATTACGATTTGTACAGTTAAATCAAAAACTCTCTTGTTCTACACCTGTAGAAGTGATTGCAGATGCTTATGATATCAATCTTTATGTTCATGCACATTGGCTACCCAACGTGAGAACTGCTATCGAGTTCCTACATCAAAAAGGACATATTCTAGGTATTATTACTAATGGGTTTGTCGAGGTACAAGGAGAAAAAAAGCAACGACTCCAGTTAAGTAATTGGTTTGATTGCTATATAGTTTCTGATGAAGTTGGTGTAGCGAAACCTAACATAGAAATTTTTAATATTGCCCTTCAAGAGATTATGAGCAAGCGCAAACAAGTGATTGAGAAAGACTCAATGTTAATGGTAGGTGATTCGATTATTAGTGATGGCTATGGCGCAAAAAACTTTGGAATCGATTATTGTTTTATTAATAATCGAACATTCGATAACGATTCTTCAGAAACACCTATTAAGTATGCCATTAGCTCTGTTGCTCATTTGCCAGCAAGTATCGGCTATGAAGCCGAATATATGCATTTCTTAAAATCACACATTTCCAATGAAGTACTTATTTAATTACCACTTTTGATATGGCTAAGGGAAACCTACGCCTCTATCCATATAGCAATACTTAATCTGAAATTCACAGTTTTTGTTCTGGTCTTAGCCATTATTTAAAATCATGTTGTTGCATAAAACCAGGCAAATATTAATATCAGCATTTACAAGCAGAGTACAATTAGAAGAAAATAAAAATATTTCTATCTTGACTCCCCTCAAGTAAAAGGATTGATATGGATATTAATTTAACAGTATTTGCTGCCCCTATATTCTTAATTTTAATTGGAATCGAGTGGAGCATTTCTTATTACAAAAAATCGGGTCTATATCAATTCAATGATTCCATTAATAATTTGAGTGCTGGCATACTCGAGGAAATTGCTGCGCTACCAGTAAGAGGTTTAATAATTTTTGGTTATTATTATTTATATGAGCATTTTGCTTTGTTTCATATAAATCCTCATCTTATTATTTCTTGGCTCTTGCTCTGGTTTGGTGTTGATTTTTGTTATTATTGGTACCATCGAGCAAGTCATCGATGTAATTTTCTTTGGATAGGACACTCGGTTCATCATCAAAGTGAAAATTATAATTTATCAGTCGCACTAAGACAGGGCTATTTTCAAACACTAACATCCTGGGTTTTTTATTTGCCTCTCGCTCTAATTGGCTTCCCAACTTGGATGTTTGTTTTGGTTGCTTCAAGTAATACTATCTATCAATTTTGGATTCACACCCAATCCATTAACCAGATGGGATGGCTTGAAAAGATTTTTAATACACCGTCTCATCATAGAGTGCATCATGGCATAAATCCCCAATATATAGACAAAAATTTTGCGGGAAGTTTAATTATATGGGACAAGTTTTTTGGAACCTTTGAACCAGAAAGGGCTTCGGTAGAATATGGAATAACTGAGCCCCTGGAAACCTGGAATCCGTTTTATGCCAATGTTAAAGTTATTAAAGATGTATTATATTATGGAAAAAATCTGAAGAGTAAGCTGGATCTTATTAAAGCTTTTTTTATGCCTCCAGAATGGGTAATTCATCGTTTGCAGCAGCAAAATCAAAATATCTCCAAACGGATAGTGAATCAGAAAAATAGCGAATCTCCCAAATTATACATGTTAATAAACATAGGCCTTGTAATAGCTCTCTATGCTCACCTCTCATTTATCTTCACTTTAAACTCATTGAGTTCGTGGCTTATTGGAGCATTTATTTTATTCACCCTTTATACACTTGGTTCAATTGCCAACGGCAAACAAAAAAAACTATTTTTTGAAATAATACGGTCCATTTTAGTTTTATTTATTCTTATTTCATTAAAAAAGGGTCTGTTTTTATCTTTTGGTTTAGCTATATTGTTTTTACTTATAAATCTTTCTTTATTTCGTTGTCATTTGTTCAAAAAAACATCCTATACCTCTTCTATCTCAGTATAAAATCAGGGGTTAACGCAGTCGAGTTAACCCGAACCCAAGTTTTATATACTATACTAAAAACAGTTAATAAAATTATATGACTTTCGTTTCCCTGCGATCAGTTCGTTGTTCGACGTAGTGAATATGAAGCGTTTCTATCTCGAATAGTACTTTGCTTACCAAGCAAAAAACTAAAACAACTATTATTTTGGGAGACCCCTTATGAGAGTTGGCGAATACTGTAACCGGGATGTAGTTGTAATCAATGGCTATGAATCAGTAAAAAACGCTGCAGAGCTGATGCGATCCCATCATGTTGGAGACTTAGTTTTACTTGAGGAACAAGAAAATCAGAAGATGCCCATAGGTATTGTTACTGATCGTGATTTGGTTGTTGAGGTTATGGCCGCAGGTGTTAAACCTGACTCATTGTTAATCCGAGATATTGTCACAGAACCTTTTAGTTGCGTCTTTGAAAATGACAGCCTCTTTGATGCTCTTGAAATCATGCATTCAAAAAAAATCCGCCGTTTACCGGTTGTCAATAATAACAAAATGCTTGTAGGCATAATTACTCTAGATGATTTTATTGAAATTCTCGCGGAGACAATGGTCAAGGTGGTTGATGTAGTCAAACTTCAACAAAAAAAAGAAGCAAAACAAAAGAAACTAGCTTTAAATAAAACGATATTGATGTATTGATATAAGGAGCAAACGATGAACAATTCAGCATATTTTCCTATACAAATAATATTCAATAATCTAAAGCACTCAAAATCCATTGAGAGTAATGTACGCAAGCATGCTGAAAAATTAGGGAAGTATTTTGACGGTATTATCAGTTGTAATGTCAGCGTGGAAACGCATCGACATCACAATAAAGGAAAAATTTTTCATGTGCGTATTGATCTTGTTGTCCCAAATGCGGAACTAGTAGTAAATAGAGATCTTGCAGAAAATCACGCGCATGAAGATGTCTATGTTGCAATAAGAGATAAATTTCTTGCTATGACAAGGCAACTAAAAAAATACGTTCATAAGCAACGTGGTGAAATAAAACACCACGAACTACCCACTGTAGGGCTGGTTCGTGAAATCGCGCCAATAGCTGATTATGGTTTTATTGAAACTATAGATGGTAGGAGGCTTCGTTTTACCAGTAAAAGTGTAATCGATTATGATTTCAGTAAGTTAGAAGTTGGAGAAAGGGTTAGTTTTGTTGAAGCAAAAAGTAACGATGGTCCAGCAGCAAGCACTGTTTATGTGAAATAAAATAATATTTGATGAAAAAGACAGTATGTCTTTTTCATCAAATCGCTCTAAAATAGATCGCCCTTTTTTAAAACCCATTCATTAATAATGAGAATTAGGGAAATGCCTATAGTAGCACGTTAACCAACATGAGCGGATGCCAGAAAGACTCCATTACATGTTTAGGCGATACCCCCATCTACTCCAATCACTTTACCCGTTATATAGGGAGCTTTATCTGAGGCTAGAAAAACAATGGTTTGCGCTATCTCTTCAGGAAGACCGGCTCGTTTTAGAGGTACACTTTCCAGAAAAGCTGTTTTGTTTTCTTCGGTGCCCACGAAACGCTCGAACATATCCGTACTAATCGGGCCTGGAGCAATTGCATTGACGCGAACATTAGCAGCTGCGGCTTCAAGTGCTGCGACTTTTGTAAACCCTTCAACGGCATGTTTTGAGGCACAATAAACTGCCCCTCCTGGAACCGCTTTTTGACCAGCAATTGATGAAAGATTAACGATACATCCAGATCCTTGAGGTATCATGATTTTGAGCTCATGCTTAATACATAAAAAGACACCAAATACATTTGTATCAAAGATAGAATGATAATTTTCAATCGTTTGCTCAGCAAACGGTGCTACTATTCCTTCGACCCCTGCATTGTTGACTGCAACATCCAAACGACCAAAACGTTTTACTGTACCATCTACAAGCTCTTTCACTTCATCATCATAACGAACATCGGCTCGAATGAATAGGACATCCACGCCAAGAGCACGCAGGTCTTTTGCCAAAGAATCCCCTACTTCTTGCTTACGCCCAGAAATTACGATATTTGCACCTTCCTGAGCAAAGGCAAAAGCGGTTGCTTTACCAATTCCGCTAAGAGCGCCTGTAATAAGAACGGTTTGCTTTTCCATTTTAATTCCCTTTAGTCCATATAAAATTTCTATAACCTCATTCAGTATATTACAAATCAGGCGTAAATATCATTGTCGTGGTTGAGCAAGTATTTTTTATCTGCCAAGACTCGTTTCTTATAGGGGCATGATGATAATATAACGTACTTTTAAACCTAATTTTAAACTCAAATTATGGATAAAATTGCTGCTGTTTATGTTGCTAAACCCGAATTTATTACCTTGCTTTCTAAAGAATTAGGTGAAGTTACCCATATTATAGAGGATTTGGTTTTTTCTCCTCATAAAAAAATGGATGTATGCTTTGCTAAGGATATTTGGTTAGAACCACAAACAGTAACTTTTCAATCCATATCAGAGGCTGTGAAAATTCTTCGTCAAGCGGGAAAATTTTGGCACTTACATCCTGTTTCTCATGTAAGGCGCTCTCGATTAATTGAAGAACAATTACGTCAGACTCCACCACTTCTGCGCCAGTTTCCAATTGAAGATGAAATTCCATCAATAGGTGCATTTTGCTTATTAGATAAAAATACTTTGATTTATAGCACAAAACGACAGAAAAAATGGCCCAATGGAGCATGCTATTTTATTGAAGATAAACTAAATCCACCCAATCGAGCTTACTTAAAACTTTGGGAGGCACTTACTCTTTTAGGTAAATACCCAAAACCCGATGATGAAGTTCTGGACTTAGGCGCTTCTCCAGGAGGATGGACTTATGTCATGCAATCTCTCGGTACTTCCGTAACCGCTGTTGATAAAGCGTTATTAGACCCTAAAATTGCCAAATTACCGCGCATTAACTACTTACAACAAAGTGCTTTCGCTATAGATCCAATGCAGTTGGAACATAGTTATGATTGGGTTTTGTCTGATGTCGCCTGTTATCCTGAGCGAGCTTATGCACTCATCATGAAATGGATAGAGTCTGGAAATGCTAAGCAACTGATTTTTACTATAAAACTACAAGGTAAAATTGAGTTAGCTACAATAAGACAATTTCAAAAAATACCTAACTCTTTTCTCACCAATATGTTTTATAACAAGCATGAAGCAACATTTTTTTATCCTTTTAAAAATAACAACATAAATATTTAAAAGTTAATACTCATTTAATAAATTAGAGCTAGACTATAAGTATGAAGTTTTATATTTACCATTCGAGAATATTATGTCTGGTTCAAAACAAAAAATTAAATCAATAACCAGTGATAAACTACATAACAAGAACTGCTTTAGCTATTTGAGGAACGTGAAGTTACCTCGAGCAGTTCTTGATTTAAATTTACTACCAGAGTCTATTGTTAAGGGAATATCATCTTTACAAGAACCTGAATTCCGTTTGATGTCACAACTCCCTAAAGATCTGTCAAAATATAAAGGAAGTTATATATATTGTAATAATAACGACAGTAAAAAGCTGTATTACATTCAATCCAATGGGGCAACTCAAGAAGTAAAAATTGATGATTTTAATCAATTTGATCAAAATCTCACACAAATTAATACACAGGGATCGGATAAATTTAATCTTACAACCACCCAAGTTGAAACGTTAATAACTGAAAATGGAGGTCACATTCCATACGATCCTTCCTTTCCATATGCTGATTTATACACCCAGTTCTTAGCTCATCTAGAAGAAAATATTGACTCTATTTACGACAACATCAAGATTAGGTTGATTATAGACTACGAGATAATTGGGCTTCATCAAACAATTAGACAATCTAACGTCGCATTTATGTCTCCTCAAGTGCAGAGGCTATACATTTCGACTTTAGGGGTTTTACCCTCTATAAAAGATATTGGGGCAATGAATCCTAACGAGAATGCTAAGAGAATCACTTTAAAAGAGATGATGGATCAAAAAGCCGAACGACTTAAAGAAGAGACTCGTGCATTAGATGAATTCATTCTTTCCCTTTATGCTAATGATAATCATATTTTGAAGGATACTTTTGAGAATATTAGAGAAATCACTCTGCAACAGAATCCAAGTTCATCAGGCATTGAAAAATCCATTTCACATCATGTAAGCGATAAAGAAACTCCAATCAATCAAAAATCCTCATCACCAGCATATGAGGGCTCAGCAGTAGGTCGATTTACTGCCATGATGTCTAAGGACTATAAACCACAACATGGGACTAGCTTGTCCACAATAAGACATTACCGCTCCAATGTTAATGGTCCTATTGAATACCGGTTTGGTACACAGGGACAACGTCACCAAGGTGAAGCTCGTGTAAGTCCTTTATTCGAACGGTTTTTAAAAATTGAAGCCGAAAGAGAGCAAGAAAGAGTAGAGCTAGCAAAACAACAACGAGCGGAACGCTTGAATGCCAAAAAGCAGACTCAGGAAGAAATCGGACTTGGTAACATTGTAGAACAAAGAGACAATGACGATGTTGAAGAGATAGACGAAGATAGAATAACTCATATTTATTTTAATCTTTTGGGTCGTGATAGAAAAGGTCTTGAAGGGTCAAAGGAAAAAGCGTTAACCGAACAATTAGAGGCACTTGAACTACACACAAAAGAAGATGGAGTTCAACAAATAGGCCATAAAAATGTTGCTGTTATTACGCTTCCTGCGGACAAGGGATTGATGAGTCAACATGCGTATGCAGATACTACAACCAAATATAATGCTAAAAATGTAAGAGAAGATTTTTTACGGATCGCCCAGGAATCTAAAGGGTATGATGTCCATTTGAGAGATAAATTACCTGATGATATTTCTCAATATAAAGGGAGCTATATATATTGCAAGGATGACAACAGTCCCACCAAGCTCTTCTATATTAATTCAAATGGTGAACCTGACGAAGTACCAATTGATAACTTTCCTCAATTTGAGAAGAATCTAAATGATATAAACAAGCAAAAAACCGACCCAATACATCTTACCGATGCCCAGGCGAAGAGCTTGCTTGCAAGCCCAGACCACACTCCTCCTGGGCTAATGGAAGTAAAAGACTTTCACATTAGTGAACGAATTCGTAGAAAAATATTTAAGGATGGAGCCAGGTATTCACCAGAAACTGAGGCTAAAATTCTAAAAAGACTACTGGATGAGAGCTTCGAGGCATTGGGATATTCAAATAAAGATGAATTGACCGAAGCGGAACGACAAGCAGTCTGGTTTCATTTTATAAAATATCAACTGACAAATCATATTATTGATTCATTAAACCCCAAAAGTATTAACTTCAGTTGTAAAGACGCAATTGACCGAGGTGGAGTAGCCTCTGCTTATTATAACCTCGTTAAATCATTTGAATTAACACCAAAAGAGCAGGAAAATGGAGTTATAAAAATCCCAATGAGTCGAGAAGAGTTCGAAGAAGCATTACATGCCGCACCCACAATGGTTAAAGGTCGAGGTATGAATCATCATATAAAGCTAATCTGGAACTCTGTTGACGCTTATGTTAATGCAAACTATCAACAACTAAAAGATGATTCCCAAAAAGCCTGGCTCATCGAATGGAGAGACTTTAATTGTCCTCATCAACGGGTCGAAAAATTATTAGATCAACGAATAAAAGAGGGTAAGGAAGAAATTGAAAAACACCTCCAAGACCTAATAAACAATTCCGAACAAGTAGAGAGCGCTTCTAAATTAGCAGCACTTACGCAAGGAAATCAGGTTTTAATAGAAATAGAAAAACAAAGAGCCCTAGGCGTTAGTGGTAAACGTCTATTATTGGAAACCGCTGTAATGACTACGTCAATGGCCATTAGCCCTCATACTCAGGCACCAAACCTGGACCGATACGAAAAACTGAATAAAGAACTTGCCATAAACTACCCAGACCTCAAAGTTTTGGGAGGGTTAATGAAGGTATTTGCTGGCACAGTCGTGGATGCAATTTCAGCTGTATTATCTGCGGTGTCTGGGGGAAAAATAGACATACAATCTGATCTAACATCCCGAGGTTGGGCGACATTTAATTCGGGGTGGGAGCTTACTTCACGAAAGGCGTTGCAATCAAAAATGAAAGATCAGCTTGATGCAATGAGAAGCAAAGAGAATAAGCAAAATGTTGACCTTAGTCCTGCTGACGAGGAAACCTCTGCTAAAGATCGTAGTAATTCAAGTATGGAATGTTCCTAAAAAAATAACAATCTTCTAATAGGGGCTCTAGCCGCAAACCCCAGAATTTTACGGGCATTTTTTGGTCACCTTGCTTTTTCTTAACCTCCGCCAAAGAACCTTTCCGATTATCTCATCAAGATTGATGATTATATCATCCGTAAATATGAGTGTCCTTGAAAATGAATGTGCCGCCAAGCTATAGGGGATATTTTCTTTAACATAGACACCGCCTTTTCATCGCCTTCAGCTTCATATTTCTGCTTGAGCTAGGTAATATTGCAGAATTATAGTGAATAATAGCATTGGCAATAAGTCGGCCACACTGGTTGCTGATCTCAATTTCATACACTCCTTTGCCAGATAATTGTTTTTTCCCATACGCTGTTACAATGGCTACGCGTAATTGATGATACGATTCCACACGATTCTCTCAACGATGGATATCGCGCTGTAGTTTTCTGTCTTGTAAATACTTGAGGGTATAAATGCTAAGAAGGAGTTTGTCATACTCCAGGATTGCCTTGGACTTTCCCCTCAACGCTCACCACCGTTGCTCTTTACAACAGCAGCTTGAGGGTGTTTTGTAATCAGCTCCTGACCGAATACAGTGGGCACACCACCATCTCTAATCTAGCTTCACACATAATCATTAAAACCCAATTATGTTGCTACGGCGCACGAAAATTCTGAGGTTTGCGGCTACCTCCCCTGCAACGAAGCCGCATTTATTAAAGTCCTAAAATAATCTTAGCAGCAGTATCATAACAATCTTCTTCTTCCTCTTCCTCCTCTTTTTCTTGATCAGCT